>CADEDO010000027.1 GCA_902826115.1 uncultured Nitrosomonas sp. | reverse complement strand
ATTTGAAAATACGGAGCCTTAGCGTACGTTTCCGTACCGTTGGACTTCAGACCCCTTTAATGAGAATCATTATTATTTGCATCTAGTAAGAGTAAAGAGTATGATTCATTTGCACTTACGTATCTTCGTAGTTGCAGACCGCGGCTACCAGCGCATTAATTCTTGCGTAGACGGATGGTAGCTCCTACTAATGTACTTTTTCCCATTCCTTGCTTACAGCCCAGCACATTTCTTCCTCCTTTGCGTGCTGGGTTTCTTTCATCTCACGCATAACCATTATTTCTTAATCAATTCATCAAGCCGATTCAATGGGCTTTTACTTTTTAAAACCCGACAGGATTTCTTCCGGATCAACCATGGGCCGTTGTATTTCTGCTAAACCTGCTTGTCGGGCACCTTTCTTTTGAATACCAAATTAATAAAATCTACGCAATTGGCTCACCCGCAGAGTGCGGAATTTAACTAGTCAAACCAATTGCCCTAACACCTCGGCATCTTGGAAACTCAACACAACCCCAGAAGTTTTTACCTGAATTTGCTCCCTTCCTTGCAACACGCTTAACCATAGAATTTCCGCACTGAGGACAAATCGGTTCCGCACTAGCTGTAGAAGGTGTCGATTCCGAGATATTCTTTTTGGTTCTGTCTACCTTATTTGAAAACATCCAATGCGTTTTTTCAATCATCGCCGTCAGCATAGGTCCATCAATCAATTCGATATTCTGCTCTTTTGCAAAAGATTGTGCTTCCGCTGTAAAAATGCCCGAAGTGACGAGAAATCCTCCCACTGCCCCTTTTGTAACCATCACACCCAATAGCTCACGCACGACACTGACCGATACTTTATAGGCGCGCCATTGCTTGCACTGCACAAGAAATACTTCGCCCTCTTTTTTCAGTACCAAGTCAATTCCCCCATCCGCTCCGCCACCGTCATTTTCAATAACCGTAAAGCCCCGCATCCGGAAAACCTCGCCTACAAGTAACTCGAAATCTCTCCAATTGATATCGTGCAACGGGTCATCTGTTTTTCCGCTACCGGCAATCCGGACAAGATTCTTACGTTTACGTTGTTTGAAAAAAGAAGCCAGCGCACCGGATAAAAATAGTAGCGGCAAAATATATTGGCCGTAATAAGCAAACGTTCTGCTCATTTGCCCGGCAACCGCGCGGCTGATTTGTCCAGGAGTTGCCTGGAGTGACGTCTCAAGAACAGCATAAGGTTGCAAAAGAACGTAAACCGCAACAGCAAGAACGATTCCCATCCACCAAGGCAGTGCCGCAGTTATTTTGAATATGTCTTCAGCAATGCCATTTTTTCTTCTAGCCATTGGTTCCTCCCATCAATTCGATTTCAATTGTGATCAAGATTTACGTATTCGATAGAATGTCCTGGATCTTCTGTTTAGCAATGGTTTATCCCACATCTCGAACAGACCGGGTGCAATCAATTGATTTTTGAAGGAATGATGACCATATCTTGCTTTCATATGAGCTTCATCATCGGCCAATTGCATATGCACCAGTTTCCCTGCATGTGCAAGGCAAGCCCACCCGTCAGAACGACCAATCTGCATTGCAATGTCGCAAAACAATTGAATTAGCTGGCTTTGTTGAAGGCATAATAATTCGAATTGCTGGGTAAATTCATCTGAAGCCATATACTCCGCTTGCATCCGCCTAGCTTGTTGCATTGTCTCGGCTACGGATTTCAAATGCACCCAGACAGGCAAAATCTTTTCTCTCTGCTTATCGAGATAATTACTGGCCAGGGGTAAATCTTCAGGAGAATGGGATTGCCAATCAGACAAGAAATGATGAACCAGTCGATTGCGCTCTTCACGCATTATTTCAGAGGCTTCGAGCTGATTCTCAGCGAAAGTAGCATCAACGGTAATTTTGAATGAGCAAGATAACCACGGCTCGGCCATAGCGCGCGGCCCCGGCAGTTCTTCATCGGATGAAGATAATACTTCGTCAAAATACTGCTTGATGAGTTGTCCCATCATGTCTTTCTGTATCCCGTTAATTCGTTGCTCCTGTTTAATTGCTAATTCACGTGCATAACCTTGCACTTTCGATTTTCCCAGAATCATTTTAAGCAGGCCCTCGATTTGCTGAAATATCAGCAAATTTCTGCCAACCTTGCGGAGCACTTCATCTTGTAGCTTTTGTGGTGGCAAGGCTTCTTCTTGGTTCATTGAGGAAGGCTGTGTGGTTAAACTATCCCTCTATAACGGCACAAATTCTTATGAAATGAACTCAAGGGCCATCCCTAGTATTCAATTGACTGGCCGGAGAATAGCGTGCGAAATGTACTAGAATCCTCAATTTGCCAAGTATTTGGAAAATCAATAGCAATGGCGACATCAAACTTTTCGGTATTAAGCCAGCACGACGAACAACTGTTGCGTCTGGGTATGATGGCAGAGAAATATTTTTGCTGATGATCCAAACATCCTGTCTTGGCAGATTCAAGTATAAACTTCAACAATTTGATTATTTAGATGATATACAGTACATTTCTACATATTTGAAATAGTCGAAAGTCTTTTAAATCATTCTGGCCGATATGAATTGGAATAACTGGTGATGGACTTCGGCTAATGATTACAGCTTTCCAGGCAAAATACTTTGCATACGAATTAACGCGCCGTTTCTCAACAGATAGCGCCGAGAAATTAGCAGGCGCAGTAGCCAGCGCTCAAGTGGATATCAACCCGCACCAGGTCGATGCAGCCTTGTTTGCTTTTAACTCACCGCTTTCTAAGGGTGCGCTACTGGCTGATGAAGTGGGATTAGGAAAAACCATTGAAGCCGGATTGGTGCTGTCCCAAAAGTGGGCAGAGCGTAAACGGCGTATCTTGATCATCACACCTTCAAACCTGCGTAAACAGTGGCATCAGGAGCTGACTGAAAAATTCTTTCTTCCCTGCTGTATTCTCGAAGCCAAATCCTATAACGCTGCAATCAAACAAGGTAAGTTTCGTCCATTCGAATTATCCGAAATCATCATTTGCTCATACCAATTTGCAAAAAGTAAGGCCACAGATGTTCATGCAATACCCTGGGATTTGGTTGTTATTGATGAGGCGCATAGGCTGCGCAATGTTTATAAGCCATCAAATGTGATAGCAAATACGCTGAAGCTGGCATTAGCGGGTAAACATAAGCTACTGCTTACAGCTACACCACTACAAAATTCACTGCTGGAACTCTATGGATTGGTGAGTTTTATTGATGAGCATACTTTCGGTGATTTAAAAAGTTTCCGCGAACAATTTGCTAATCTAAATCAGGATCAAGTATTTCAAACCCTCAAGGCTCGGCTCAAGCCGGTTTGCCATCGAACGCTACGCCGCCAGGTTACTGCCTATATCCCATACACCAAGCGCCTGCCGCTGGTGGAAGAGTTTACTCCGGAAGAAAGCGAAGATCGTCTTTACCATCTTGTTTCAGAATATCTGCAACGTGACAACCTACAAGCGCTGCCATCAAGCCAACGTTCCCTGATGACACTGGTGTTACGCAAGTTATTGGCCTCATCCACCTTTGCCATTGCGGGTGCGCTGACTTCCATTTCAACTCGACTCAAACGCAAGCTGGGCAAACAGGAATCCGCAGAATCGCTTGAAGATGAGCTGGATCAGGACTATGAGGCACTTGATGAAACCGCCGAGGAATGGACAGAAGAAGAACCTGCCGAATTGCTCACCGAGGATGATCGTAAGGCTCTCGAACAGGAAATTGCCGAGCTTGATGCCTTTGCCGCACTTGCGATTTCAATCGATCATAATGCTAAGGGTAAGGCGCTGCTAGAAGCGCTGGGTATTGCATTTGCCAAGGCAAAAGAACTTGGCGCAGCTGAGAAAGCAATCATCTTCACCGAATCACGCCGTACACAAAACTATTTATTGCGCTTGCTGGCAGACAGTCCTTTTTCTGAAGGTATTGTACTTTTCAATGGCACTAATACCGACGATCAATCCAAAGTTATCTACAATCAGTGGCTTGATCGTCACAAAGGTACAGATCGAGTGACAGGATCACGTACCGCAGATATGCGCTCGGCACTGGTCGATTATTTCCGCGAAACGGGACGTATCATGATCGCAACGGAAGCCGGTGCCGAAGGTATCAACCTTCAATTCTGCTCATTGGTCGTTAATTATGATTTGCCATGGAATCCACAACGGATCGAACAGCGAATTGGCCGCTGTCACCGCTATGGCCAAAAACATGACGTAGTGGTTGTAAACTTCCTTAACCGCAAGAATGCTGCCGATAAACGGGTTTTCGAATTATTGGCAGAAAAATTCAAGCTATTTGAAGGTGTTTTTGGTGCCAGCGATGAAGTGCTGGGAGCTATTGAATCGGGTGTGGATTTTGAGAAACGCATTGCTGCCATCTATCAGCACTGTCGTATGCAGGAAGAAATTCAAACAGCTTTTGATCAGCTCCAGCTCGAATTGAGCTTGGAAATCAATGAATCCATGACACGCACGCGCCAACAATTATTGGATAATTTTGATGACGAAGTGCGTGAAAAGCTCAAAGTGCGAGACGAGGCATCTAAAGCTTACCTCAATCATTACGAACGCTTGCTGATGCAGCTTACCCAATATGAACTCAACGGCCATGCCGAGTTTCTGGATGATTCCTCGTTCCTCCTGGAGAAACAGCCTTTCCCGGAACAGGCTGCAACAATCCCAGTTGGATTATATGAACTGCCACGGCGATCAGGTGAAGCGCATCTTTATCGCCTCAATCACCCACTCGCTGAAACACTCATTGCACAGGCCAAAATGCGTACCCTGCCTCCAGCAGAAATTCATTTTGATTATCAACAGTACGATGGCAAGGTTACATTACTGGAAGAGTTCATTGGCAAGTCCGGCTGGTTAACTCTCTCGCTTTTTAGCGTTGTATCACTCGATCAAGCGGAAGATCATCTTATTTTGGCAGCGGAAACCGATGATGGCCAAATATTGGATGAGGAAATTGCTGCACGACTACTGACACTTCCTGGGAATGTGGTTAACCAAGTTCAGGTTAGTTTAGAGAACACATCTCTGGAAGCACAAACCCAAAAGCGCCAATTAGAAATACAGCGCAACATTTCAGAACGCAATGCCCGTTTCTTCGAAGCTGAAGCTGACAAACTGGATGGCTGGGCAGATGATTTGAAGGTTGGCTTGGAAAGAGAAATTAAAGAAATTGACCGCCAAATCAAGGAAGCGCGCCGTATTGCGGTAACTGCACTGACTCTGGAAGAAAAGCTCTCCGGACAAAAACTGATCAAATCGTTAGAGGCGCAGCGCAATCTGAAGCGACGCTCACTCTTTGATGCACAGGATCAGGTAGACAAGCAGCGTGAAGAATTGATTTCGGTGATTGAAGGGAAAATGAACCAAAGTATACGATCTGATCAATTATTTTTAATACGCTGGACTATTTCATAGCCATAGCTATAAACAGGAGAAATATTGTTATGACAGAGCCAACGATCACCTGCCCTAACTGCAAAACAGAAATTAAGCTAACCGAATCATTGGCAGCTCCGCTGATTGAATCCACGCGTAGGCAGTTTGAGCAACGACTGGCGCAAAAAGACAGCGAAATTATCCAGCGTGAACAAGCCATGCGTGAAAAAGAAAAGCAACTGGCAGAAGACAAGCGCAGGCTTGAAGACCAAGTGGCCAATCAAGTAGCAGAACAGTTGAAAGTAGAGCGTGCTCGCGTGATTGCGGAAGAATCTAAGAAGGCTAAACTGGCCAGCGCTGCCGAGCTGGAAAACAAAGCGCGTGAACTGACCGAATTACAAGAAGTGCTTAAATCCCGCGACGAAAAGTTGGCGGAAGCGCAGAAAGCACAAGCTGAGCTCATCAAGAAACAGCGTGAACTCGATGATGCCAAGCGCGAACTGGAACTCACCGTAGAAAAGCGAGTGCAGGACGGATTGATCGAAGTCCGCACTCTCGCCAAAAAAGAAGCTGAAGACGAGCAGAAACTGAAAGTGATGGAAAAGGAACAAACCATTACCGCGATGCAGAAGCAGATCGAAGATCTAAAGCGTAGGGCTGAACAGGGTTCTCAGCAACTACAAGGTGAAGTACAGGAACTTGAGCTGGAGAATCTGCTGCGTAGCAAATTTCCTTTCGATGCGATTGAGCCAGTGCCCAAGGGAGAATACGGCGGAGATGTGCTGCACCGTGTTGTCGGCACAGGTGGTCAAACTGGGGGCACCATTCTGTGGGAATTCAAGCGCACCAAGAACTGGAGCGACGCGTGGCTGGTAAAACTGCGCGATGATCAGCGAACTGCAAAGGCAGAAATCGCTGTGATCGTGAGTCAGATTTTGCCGAAAGGCGTTGAAACCTTCGAATTGGTCGAAGGTGTCTGGGTCACACATCCGCGTGCTGCTCTACCGGTAGCTATGATATTACGCCAATCATTGCTGGAAGTTGCTCTGGCACGCCAGTCATCCGAAGGCCAACAAACCAAAACCGAAATGGTCTATCAATACCTCACCGGCCCACGTTTCCGCCAGCGTGTGGAAGCCATTGTTGAAGCGTTTTCCACTATGCAGGAAGATCTTGATAAAGAACGTAAAGCAATTATGAAACAGTGGGCCAAACGTGAAGAGCAGATTGAGCGTGTGATGGGGGCTACAGTTGGGATGTATGGCGACTTGCAGGGAATTGCGGGCAAATCGTTGCAGGAGATTGAAGGGCTCGAATTGCCGGCTCTTGGAAACAGCGGTCAATGAATCACTACGATTCGAAGTAAAGCGTGATCACCAGGTGAAATGATTTAGAAGGACAAAAGTTGATTGAATCAATAGAAATCAAAGGGGTCGCAACTTATGGGGATGAGCCGCAGATATTGGCTGGCTTATCCGCGTTCAATTATTTGTTCGGTTCAAACGGCACAGGGAAAACCACTATCAGTCGCATAATTTCGGAAGAAACTAAATTTCCAGCGTGCAAGATCATTTGGCGAGCGGGAACGAAACTCCAGCCGATGGTTTACAACCACGATTTCGTGGAACGGAACTTTACACAATCGGCAGAATTGAAAGGGGTGTTCACTTTAGGTGAAAAGCAAAGTGATACGCTGGCAAAGATTGCAGCGGCAAAGAGTGAATTGGATGCGCTGACAAACAAGATCGAAACTCTAACTCAGGGACTTCAGGGTGCGGAAGGGAATGGTGGCAAGAAAGGAGAATTGGCGACGCTTGAGGCGGGACTGAAGGACAAGTGTTGGGTGCAAAAGCAGAAGTACGATGAGAAACTGCAAGGCGGATTCGAGGGGTACCGGAACAGTTCGGAAAAGTTCAAAGGCAAAGTGCTTCAGGAGCAAGCATCCAATGTTGCAGCACTCATCACCTTGGCAGAGTTGGAGAAGAAAGCGGAAAGCGTCTTCGGACCTGCCCCCACTAAAGAGGCATCAATCCCAGCTTTCGATACAAGCAAACTCCTCGCGTATGAAACAGCACCAATTCTGCAGAAGCGGGTTATCGGTAAAGAAGATGTCGATATCGCAGCAATGATTAAGAAGCTCGGAAACAGCGACTGGGTTCGAGGAGGTATAGGATATTTCGACGTAAATGATGGAGTGTGTCCATTCTGCCAACAAGATACGACTGACGCATTTGCTCAAAGCCTGAACGAGTATTTTGACGAGACCTTTCTGACAGACAGCAAGGCAATTGACGACCTCGTCACGAACTACGCTACCGAAGCTGCCCGAATTCAGCAACAACTTGCTGGAATCATTGCATCACCGCCTAAGTTCCTTGATGTTGAGAAGTTGAAAGCAGAGAAGGAGCTTCTTGACACGAAAATCACGCTGAATAACCAGCGCCTTGCTGAAAAGAAAAGGGAGGCAAGCCAGGTGATCGAGCTGGACTCGCTGAGTAACGTCTTCGCGGCGATCAAGACCCTGATTGACACGGCCAATACCCAAGTGGCAATGCACAACAATATGGTTGCGAACCTCGCTGCCGAGCGCGCGACGCTGACCGCACAGGTTTGGAAGTTCGTCCTTGAAGAACTGAAAACTGATCTCACTGCGTACAAGATGGCGAAAGATAGCTTGGACAAAGCCATTTCGGCGATGACGACGCAGTTAATAACGGCGAAAACGGATAAGGCGAAAAAGGCAACGCAGATTAGCGAGCTGGAAAAACAAACTACAAGCGTCCAGCCTACGATTGACGGCATTAACAGTCTACTGTCATCGTTTGGATTCCAAGGCTTCAAGCTCGCGAAAGCGGCTAACGGTACGTCCTACAAGCTCGTGCGCTCGGATGGCTCCGATGCCAAGGCAACATTGAGCGAGGGTGAGAAGACCTTTGTTACCTTCCTCTATTTTTACCATTTGCTTAAAGGCAGCATGTCTGACAGCGGGATGACAACTGACCGAGTTGTAGTCTTCGACGATCCAGTTTCCAGTCTCGATAGTGACATCCTCTTTATTGTCGGTAGCCTTATCAAAGGGCTTTTCGACGAGGTTCGATCAGGAAGCGGTCACATCAAGCAAATATTCGTTCTCACGCACAATGTCTACTTCCACAAGGAAGTCACCTACAATCCTAAGCGAAAAGATGTAGCCATGAACGAAGAAACATTTTGGATCGTCCGCAAGCCAGGGTTGGCTTCAAAGGTCGAGAAGCACTCGACCAACCCCATCAAAACGTCATATGAGTTGCTGTGGGCAGAAGTTCGAAAATCTGGACGCTCAAATCTGGCA
This sequence comes from uncultured Nitrosomonas sp., assembly GCA_902826115.1. Lineage (GTDB taxonomy): Bacteria > Pseudomonadota > Gammaproteobacteria > Burkholderiales > Nitrosomonadaceae > Nitrosomonas. Next base: position 27,798 of record CADEDO010000027.1, on the reverse strand, counting down.
ATACAAAACACGCTTCGCCGTATTCTCGAAAACTACTTCAAAATTCTAGGGGGTATTGATTTTGATCATCTGTGTGCAATGTTCGAAGGAAGAGAGAAGATTATCTGCAAGTCACTCTGCTCGTGGGTACATGATGGGTCGCATTACGCACATGACGACCTTTACATTACAGTTGATGAAACAATGGTTGATTCCTACTTGAAAGTCTTCAAAGCGATCTTCGAGAAATCTGGGCATGATGCACATTACAGGATGATGATGGGTGACTCATTCACAGATGGAAGCGATATTGAGGTCACTAAAGCATGAAGCAGAAACTCGAACTGACCTGGATTGGCAAAGAGAATCGGCCTAAGCTGGAGCCGCGTATCTTGCTGGAAGACCCGGCGAAGAGTTATCACGCGAAGCATCGGGTGACGGATGGCGATATCTTCGACAACCGGCTGATCTTTGGTGACAACCTGTTGGCATTGAAGGCTCTTGAGGCGGAGTATTCTGGCAAGGTGAAATGCGTGTTTATTGATCCGCCTTACAACACCGGCAGCGCATTCACCCATTACGATGACGGAGTGGAACATTCAATTTGGTTGTCGCTAATGCGCGACCGACTGGAGATTATCCGGCGGTTGCTGTCTGATGATGGTTCGTTGTGGATTGCAATTGACGACAACGAAGCGCATTACCTGAAGGTGCTATGCGATGAAATTTTCGGACGGTGCGAATTTTTGGCGAATTTAGTTTGGCAGTCAAAGGACACGCCAGGCAATAACAGCACTGGTATTGCACAGACGCACAATCACATACTTGCCTATCGGAAATCTGAAGCGTTTAGCCCAAATCTGTTGAGTCGGAATGAAAAACAAATTGCAACATACAAAAATCCCGACAATGATCCCAATGGCCCTTGGCTCGGCACACCCTTGACTCGGGCAGAGCATCGCGACCGTGACTATTACGCGCTACGCAACAAGGCTGGTAGAGAGGTATGGCCTCCCAAAGGCAGCAGTTGGCGGAGACCCCCAGATAAATTGAAGCAGTTGGAAGTGGAAGGAAGAATCTACTGGGGAAAGGATGGCAACTCCGAGTTTCCGATGGAAAAGAAGTACCTGTCGGAAGTTAAAGAGGGCGTGGTAAATCAGACATGGTGGCCGTACGATTTTGCCGGAAGCACACGGAACGCGAGTGCTGAGCTTAAAGGAATATTCGGAGGCGAAAAATCATTTGATACGCCAAAGCCTGAAAGACTTCTCTATCGCATTTTGGAACTCGCATCCAACCCCGGCGACCTCATCCTCGATTCCTTCGCCGGTTCCGGCACCACCGGCGCGGTCGCGCACAAGATGGGCCGCCGCTGGATCATGGTGGAGCTGGGTGATCATTGCCACACGCACATCATCCCGCGCCTGCAAAAGGTTATTGACGGCGAAGACCAAGGTGGCATTAGCGAAGCAGTAAATTGGCAAGGCGGCGGCGGTTTCCGCTATTACAAACTCGCACCCAGCTTGTTGCAGCAGGATGCCTACGGGCAGTGGGTCATCAACAAGGAATACAACGCTGAGATGCTGGCGCAAGCCTTATGCAAGCTGGAAGGATTCACCTATGCACCTTCTGGAGTGCATTACTGGATACACGGGCATTCCACCGAGCGGGATTTTATCTACGTCACCACGGCAAACCTGAACCACGAACAGTTGCAGCAGCTTTCCGATGAAGTGGGATCGGAGCGAAGTTTATTAGTATTGTGTACTGCTTTTCGTGGCCGTGGCGAGTATCTGAATCTCACCGTGAAGAAAATCCCTAAGCAGGTGCTGTCACGTTGTGAATGGGGGCACGATGATTATTCGCTACGAGTTGAAAATCTTCCCAAAGCTCCTCCTTCAGTTGAAAAAGAGAAAACCAGAACCAAAGGACAAAATGCCGCGAATTCTGTGCAAGGCAGGTTGTTGTTTGGTGAGGAAATGGAATGATTGTTGTGAAGAAATTAGATCATTCTGCGGTAACTGTTAAATCACCTGCGCCAGTTTATTCAAAAATTGCGCTGCAAGTGAGTGAAAACTTCAAACATCCCATTTTTTCCTGTTGGTCTTTGTCATGAAGAAAATTATCATTATTGCCGGGCCAAATGGAGCTGGAAAAACGACTTTCGCCCGGGAATTTTTGCCCAATGAAGCAGGTTGCCCAAAGTTCGTAAATGCTGATTTGATCGCGGCGGGTTTGTCGCCATTTGCACCGGATGTGGCTGCAATGAAGGCAGCCCGTATTATGCTGGAAAGTATTAAAGAGCTTGAAGAACACGGTGAAAGTTTTGCCTTTGAGACTACGCTTTCTGGGTTGACTTATGCGCACCGGATTCGCCGCTGGCGCGAAGCTGGTTATCATGTCACGCTGTTTTTCTTGTCGTTGCCGAATTCACAAATGGCCATTGATCGTGTGGCGGAACGTGTGCGCCAAGGGGGTCATGATGTACCGAGCGGGGTCATCCGCAGGCGTTTTGCAGCGGGGTTGCGAAATTTTGAGCAGGTTTATCGTGATGAAGTGGATGCTTGGGCGTTGTATGACAATGCAGGCGATGAGCCGGTGCTGATTAATTGGGGAGAAAAGTCATGAACCAAAAAAGTATTGAGTTGGCAAAAGATCCAGATTTGGCGGGTTCATTGGTTGCAATCCGCCGCGCTGCTCTGCGGGCGAGACAACTAGCAGCCAGCACGAATACTGAACTTGTTGTTTTGCGCGATGGCAAATGTGTGCATATAAAGCCAAGCGGAGAACAAAAACCACGATGAATCGTCATGTCAACGCCATCGCCGGACGATTGAGTTTGCGTGCGCCGCAACGCCGTTCGCTGGAAATTCTGGATCGAATCACTGAGATTGCTCCGCCAAGAAAAGACAGAGATCTTCTGGCAACACTGGAGATTATTCGTAGTGAATTTCCATCCGTCACAGATTTCGAACGCGAGTTTCCGTCACTGTGCTTTGCACTGGCTACAGGTGTCGGTAAAACCCGTTTGATGGGTGCATTTATCAGTTATCTCCATTTGGCGCACGGCATCAGCAATTTCTTTGTGTTGGCACCTAATTTGACGATCTACAACAAACTGATCACGGATTTCAGTGACCGCACGCATCCGAAGTATGTGTTCAAGGGTATTTCGGAATTTGCTATTGATACACCTGCCATTATCACGGGTGACAATTACAATCAGCATGATCCGTCAAGTGGTACGCTATTCGGCGGCATACGTATCAATATCTTCAATATCTCAAAAATTAATTCTGAGGTACGTGGTGGCAGAGCTCCGCGTATCAAACGATTATCTGAATATATCGGCGAAAGCTATTTTGATTATCTGGCCGGACTACCCGACCTGGTACTTTTGATGGATGAATCGCATCGATACCGCGCCAGTGCTGGCATCAGGGCAATTAACGAGCTGAAACCGATTCTGGGGTTGGAGTTGACGGCCACACCGTTCGTGGAAGGCACCAAAGGAGCTGTACCGTTCAAGAATGTGATCGTGGATTATCCGCTGGGCAAGGCGATGGAAGATGGCTTTGTGAAAGAACCCGCCGTGGTTACGCGCAAGAATTTTAATCCGGCTGGTATGTCGTTAGAAGAAATCGAACGGATGAAGCTGGAAGACGGTGTACGCCTGCACGAGAGCGTGAAAGTCGAGTTGGAAACTTACGCCAGAGAAACCAGCGATCCTATTGTTAAGCCATTCCTGCTGGTGATTGCCCGAGATACGACCCATGCCGGTCAGTTATTGGCGTTGATCCAGTCCGATGGTTTCTTCGAAGGGCGCTACAAAGACAAGGTCATTCAGGTTGATTCGAGCCGAACCGGTGTGGATGAAGAAGAAATGATCGAGCGGCTATTGAAGGTGGAACAGCCTGAAGAGCCGACTGAGATCGTCATTCACGTCAATATGCTGAAAGAAGGCTGGGACGTAACCAATCTCTATACTATCGTGCCGCTGCGTGCTGCCAATGCACGTACCCTGATTGAACAATCCATCGGTCGTGGTTTACGGCTGCCTTATGGTAAACGCACGGGTGTAACGGCGGTTGATAGGCTGAATATCGTGGCCCATGACAAGTTTCAGGAAATAATCGACGAAGCAAACCGACCTGATTCCGCCATTCATCTAAAGGCAGTGGTGCTGGATAATAATGAACTCGATCAAAAGACAGCAACTATTGTTTCTCAATCCCAAGTAGCTGCCCAATTAGGCATAAAGCCAGCTGATATCAATGCCAGTACACAAATTGCGGGGCAAAATGTGCAGCCTCTTTTCACCAAACCAGAAGAGCAAAAAGTGGCACAAATTGCGTTTGAGGTAATCCGCAAAATGGAAAATCAGCCGAGGGCTGTGCCCACATTAGCGCATTTGAAAAACCCGGAAGTTCAGGCTGCTATCGTTAAGGCAGTGCAAGAACAACATAGACCCATACAGTTGGAACTCGAAGGAGTGACAGAATTGCCGGATTTTGCAGCCGTTGTGGCTAAAACGGTCGAATTAGTTACCCGGAAGACAATTGATATTCCACGTATTCTAGTCGTGCCCAAGGGAGAAGTGAAAGCTGGTTTTAGACCATTTACTCTGAAATTAGATACATTAAAATATCCGGCGGTGTCCGATGAACTATGGATACAGCACCTGCGTACCAGTCAGCGAGATGAAATGACTTTGGGCGCTGGCGGTATTGAAGAAAAGCGGATAGAAGATTATGTCGTCAGCGGCTTGATGGATTTTGATGATGTTTCTTACGATGATCAAGCAGACTTGTTGTATGACTTGGCTGCGCAGACCGTTAAGCATTTTTGCAGTTATTTGTCTGAGGATGAAGCACGTAAGGTTTTGCGTTGCTATCAGCGTGACATTGCACGCTTTATCCATGCACAAATGCAAGATCATAGCTGGGAAGAAACGGTGGATTATGAGGTGGTGGTGAGCAAGGGATATGTTGAACTCAAGCCCAGCGCATACACCTATTCGGTCAATGAGCCAGCGGCGGATTACCGTGTCTCGCCCGCCGACAAGAGCAATATGTCAAAGTACGTTTTCAGCGGTTTTACACGTTGCCTGTATCCCATACAGAAGTTTGCTTCAGATGCAGAGCGTGTGTTGGCAGTCATTCTTGACCGCGATGCTATCAAGTGGTTTAAACCGGCAAAGGGACAATTCCAGATTTTCTACAAGCAAGGAGCTGATCATCCTGAATATCAGCCGGATTTTGTTGCTGAAACTAATAATGCGATCATCATGCTTGAACCAAAGGCTAGTAATCAAATGACCGATCCGATCGTTATGGCAAAAAAGGAAGCTGCTATCAAATGGTGCAAGAATGCTTCTGACTACGCCATAGCCAATGGTGGCAAGCCTTGGCGCTATGTTTTGATCCCTCATAACGCAATCGCACAAAATATGACACTTGAAGGATTGGTTCAACAATTTATTTCATAGAGCTTTTGTACAAACCAAATAAGCATTGTTGGTCTCTGCAAACAAGGTATCCATAATACTCAATCAGTCTATTACCGAATCATCTCGATAAGGTTTAAGGGTTGCGCCAACACGGTCATGCCCTGGGGCGTTCGTCCTGTTTCAAAAACAGTTTTCCAAAAACCATTATTTTGTTTGCCGCCGAACACTGTATCCGAAAGGTCCGTGTTCACCCAAAGCGGCATAGCCATAAGGTTCTCAAGGAATTTTCGGATATTCTCCCAAACTTGATCAGGAAATGGAATTTGGAATAATCGTCCCATAGGATCTGGCCTTCCCAATGTTATAAAGTATGTTCGTGCAACCTGTCCAACCAATTGAAGCCAGTTATAAACAATTTCCTCCTTGCTCATACGATACGCTCGTAGATGATCGTGCGCGAAGGTTTCACCTTTCTGTAGTTTGCTTTCAATTTTGTCAGTGCCAACCTCCGGATCGAACTTGTCAATATAAATCAGCTCCGCGATTAAATTCATTAGGTGCAGAATCTGCTTGCATTCAACAATACGGGGATTCTCACCCTCTTCTGCTCGGAAATTGATGGGTGTATCCAACACTTCTTGGTATATAAAAAAAGAATAGAAGGTTTTCTCTATTGTGCTATATGACAATGGTGATTCCTTCCCTCGTCCGCCCAAATCTATGTAGTCACGAAGCCTATTACCAGAATCTGATGTTACACCATTACGAACCGCATCAAGAATATAGCGTTTGATTTCTTTCGATTGCCCCTTAAAATGATTAACCAAGTCGCGTTCGGAGAAACTTAAATCATCTTCTGGCCGTCCCGTCTCTTTCAGGAAACGCTGAATACGATCTTGATATAGAGAACTTCCAAGATGACGTTGAACCGATTTATCAAAAGCTACTTGCTTGAGCGTAGTACCCGCATTCGTATTGGTTGTGATCAGCGTATCATGATCAGGGTCAATGAATACTCGAACAGGTAATGCTCTTGCTCCCAACATGATCTGCGCAGCCGCTTTATGTTGACCATCAAAAACATGTATAGCGCTTTTGCCACTTTCACTATTCATCCAAGCTAGCGGCACATGAAGCTGCGGCCGCTTTTTGTAGAATTCTTCTACCAGCTTTGAGATATTGGGCCCAATAGTACGTGGATTAATATGATCGTCATGCGCAAGGTACTGAATCGGAATATTAGCAAAAAAGAAACGGAACCCACTCAATTCATCTTGGTATACCGGCAGGGAATGGAGCGAATTATCGCCAAGCTCCCCCATACTGTAAGTTATTATATTCTCTGATAACTTGAAATCTAGTTTGTAATTACCACCGCTGGCATTTTGCAGCAAGTCACCTAGGTTCGGACTTCGATTTTCGTTAGCCAGCTTCTCTTTAAGTTGTTTGAAGCGATGCAACACTCGTGCAACCTCAAGGTTGGATGCCTGCTTTGAACGATTGCAGCTAGCATGGGTCAACGCAAAATTAACAGGATCATCTTTGCCCCGATCATTAAGTGGAACAACGTGATCAACATCAAGAAAGTCCTTATGTATTTCCAGATCTATTGCTTGCTCACATATAAAGCAATTGCCATGCTGCAAAGAATGCAATTTGGCAATCAGCACTTGACGTTCATCAGGCTTGAGACGGGAAAGGTAAAGTGATGTCATTAATAGTTTTTATCAGATCAAGTTTGCGGCATTAATCGTGAGTATGCCAAATATTTCAATCCTGCTAGTTAATAATCAATAAATAATTGTACGACTCTAATATCTCTAAACTGCTCACTTTGCTCTTGGGGTGCGATGAATTAATCGGCGTTTCCTTAAATAAAATAGATACTTTAGACCTGGTATGGGCAAAATCTTATTAAATTACCATAATGTCAGCATTGGTTAGATTTAATCCAATTCCAATTTTCGCAATCTGAATGGCAGCAGCTGCTCCATTACCATCAGCGTCATAAGCCAAAGTACCGCTTGTTTTGTTATAAATGATGAAATCATTTGCATCTGTTGCTTGAGTACCAACCTTGAATTGAGCGGGCGCTAAGATGCCTGGAGTTGTTAATGCTGAAAATACAGCATTTTCTAACTGAATCGTGTCATTGGTTACGTTATAGTCCGTTATCGTATCAATGTGACCTTTGGTAGAAAATCGGAAAAAATCATTTCCCAAACCACCTGTAAGTTTGTTAGAACCAAGTTTTCCATCAAGAGTATCGTTTCCCCCTCCTCCAGTTAGCTGATTGACTGCATTATTTCCTATTAGCACATTAGCCGATCCGTTACCTGTTCCATTAATTATCGTAGTGCCGCTAAGAGTGAGGTTTTCGACATTAATCGGCAATGTATAAGTCAATTTGCTATTTACATTATCATTTCCTTCGTTGAGTTTCTCAATGACCTTATCTCCGATATTTTCAACAAAAAAAATGTCATTACCCAATCCACCAGTCATGGTATCTGCGCCGGACCATCCTCTGAGGATATCATTACCGGCTCTTCCATTAAGAACATTACTACTTTCATTTCCGGTCAAATCATCATTAAAATTGCTACCCGTCAGATTTTCGATATCAACTAAAGTGTCTCGTCCAGCTCCAATGGTATTTTGCCCTACTGTAATCAGCAAAGAAACATTTACTCCAGCAGAGGAGTTAGCATAGGTGACCTCATCTTTTAGCGACGGTGTGCCAGTCAATTCATCGTCTCCTGATGTACTAACGAGTAATAAACCACCATTTACGAAGAAAAATATACTTCCACCCCTTTCACCTACAAAGGCATCTTGATCACCATCGTTATCAATATCTGCAAAGCTTGGACTAGATTCCAAACCTATATCAATCAATCCAAATGGATTAGTGTGGGCAGCGGCAAATACCGGGTTATTGGCTGTGCCTGTATTTCTAAAAAACGTTGTGCTGCCGTCCTCTTTACCAACAAAGGCATCTTGATCGCCATCACCATCGATATCTACGAAGGCTGGATTAGCGTCGAATCCTACATCACTTAATCCAAACGGATTAATTCTAGCAGCGGCAAATACTGGATTAGTAGCTGTACCGGTATTTCTAAAAAACAATGTATTGCCATCCGATTCACCCACGAAGGCATCTTGATCGCCATCATCGTCGATATCAACAAAGGAGGGGCTGGCACGGTAGCCATCGTAAACTAGGCCAAATGGATTAATGATTGATGCAGCAAATTCTGGAATGGTCGATGTGCCTGTATTTTCAAAAAAATATTTTTCTCCTGAATGATAATAGCCACCTCTACCCACAAATAAATCTAAATCCCCATCGCCATCTATATCAACTAATGTAGGATGAGCGTACTCACGTACAAGACCCACTCCAAACGGGTTTAAAACTGGAGAATCAAATTTCGGACTATTTCTTGTGCCAATATTCCAATAAAACGCCAAGCCATCATCGTACTCACCTACAAAGGCATCTAAAGCGCCATCACCATTTATATCAGCAAAGACGGGATTAACATAAAACCAGCCAGCATCGCCGTAATCGCGCAGCCCAAATGGATTGGTTGTAGTTAAAGTAAACACTGGATCTGCCATAATAATCCTCATGAGTAATTAAAAAATAATCCCTAAGTGAAATAAATAACTGCTTTCATGTTAATTTATGAAAATTAATTAGTTAACTATTGATTCTACGTGAAAGAGTTTTAATTTTCTAAGTCTTAGAGAAAAATGAGCCCTACCATCAAAAAGCTTACTTACATTTCCGGAGTTTTAGCTTACTCAATTTGAAAAATCACTTTAGTCATTACTCGGCAAAGGAATAAATTCAATTTTATCACCCTTTACTTTGGCAAATCTCCCTTCACGCCAGTCCTGTTTTGCTTTCTGAATCCGCTCCTTTCGGCTTGAAGCAAAATTCCAGTAAATATGCCGCTCACCTAACGGCTCACCACCAATCACAACAATTCGTGACTCCTGGGTGGCAGTAACCGTCAATTCACCAGCATTATCCATTGTCATCATTTGATATTGCTGTAACTCGTTATCCTGTATAGACACCTTGCCCTCCACAACATATAGCGCTGCTTCAGCAGTTTGAGGTAATGTAAGTATCTGGCCAGATTGTAGCTGTGCTTCGATATACAGTATCTCAGAGAAGCTAATAACGGGTGAAGTGACCCCATAGGCGTCACCCATCAATACACGCACTACAACTTCGTCAACCGTCACTGCGGGAAGATCCGTATACGCATAGTGATAAAACGCTGGGGCTGTTTCTTCATCTTTTTCGGGCAAAACATGCCAGAGCTGCAATCCGTGCTGTTTATGCACCGTATTGCGCGTTTCATCGCTCTCACGCTCAGAATGCGTAATTCCGCTGCCTGCAACCATTAAATTGATTTCTCCAGGGCGAATTAACTGATGATTCCCTAGAGAATCGCGGTGTAGTATCTCTCCTTCAAAGAGATAAGTCACTGTTGCAAGATTGATATGAGGATGAGGTCTTACATTGATCCCTTCGCCAGACTTAAATTCTGCCGGTCCCATGTGATCGAAAAATATCCATGGCCCTACCATGCGTTGTTTGGCATTTGGCAAAATTCGCCGAACAGAAAATCCGCCCAGATCTTTGACTTGACCTTCTAAAATGTTTTGAATTGGCATTGTTTAAAAATCTTGTGAGATATGAATTGAATCAGCGTCATAGAACAGCCCGATCCAGGCTATTCTGATTTCAATGTTAGCTATCTAGGACACGCTCAGAAGTTCATCCCAGTTAGTCGTATACTCCTGACTGATTTTCTCCCGCTTCATCATCCAGTTCTGCTGGATACCTTCCGATGTCAGGCGAATCGTGCCACCCCCCATACGGTTGTTGATCTTGTCCATGACTGCTATCAATTCTTGCGAGGTGTAGCCCTTGGGAAGCAATCCAAACAGGTCGGCTTGCTTTGTTTGGGCATTCACCAGCCCGGATAGGCGAACCCCTGCTTTTTGATACTCGAATCCCCAGCGATATATTCTTCTCAAACCCCACAGGGCGGTTTTTGTTAAAAGAATCGTGCTGTCAGTATGAGTTGGCAGCGGAATTGTCGTTTCATTCCAGTAGTTTTCTTGCGGTTTGTTGAATCGGCTGGTGTTTATGAATACGGATACCACGCCGGCATAGGATCGTTGACGGCGCAGTTTCTCCGCTGCACGGCGCATATAAAGAGATACAGCCTCTTCTAATTCACTTAATTGCGTGACCCTCACGCCAAATGATCGGGAACAGACGATTTCCTTCTTAGGTTGCGCGACTTCTTCCAGTTCTATGCAAGAGATACCGTTGAGTTCGCGGATGATTTTCTCCATCACGACAGAGAATTTGTTGCGCATGATGATTGGAGATGCGCATTTCAAGTCATATACCGTCTGGATACCATATTGTTGCAACTTGGGCGCTAGACGCCGCCCTATTCCCCAGATCTCCCCTACTTCGATTCGTTTACACCAGATGTCTTGCTCAAGCGCAGACATATTGCTGAAATCGCATACCCCATCGAGTTGCGCAAATTTCTTGGCGATGTGGTTGGCAAGCTTGGCCAGGGTCTTGGTTGATGCAATCCCGACACACACCGGCAGGCCCGTCCATTGTTTGATGGTCTGGCGAATCTCCTGGCCATATGGCGTTAGATTTTGAAATCCCGTCAGATCCAAAAAACATTCATCGATCGAGTAAATTTCCTGGCGCGGGCTAAACATGCTCAATATCGTCATGACGCGGTTGCTCATGTCGGCATAGAGCGTGTAATTGGACGAGTAAGCGATAATGTTATGTTTGCGCGCAAGCTCTTTGAGCTGAAACCACGGCTGTCCCATTTTGACACCAAGCGCCTTGACTTCATTGCTTCTAGCTACCGCACAACCGTCGTTATTGGATAGCACGACGACTGGTTTGCCTTCCAGGTGGGGGTTGAACACGCGCTCACAGCTGACATAAAAATTGTTGACGTCGATGAGCGCAATGGCGCGATGGGGCATAGGTTAATCCTGGCAAGGCAATGATCAAGCAAATGAGAGTTTCTGTGCAAAATGCTGAAATAACCTACTTAAACCGCCGAAACGACCCGATCACCACACCAAAGATCTCAAACTGCATATCGGGGCGAATGTAAATGGGTCTGTAGGCACCAGAGGAATTGGCCGGCATCAGCCGCGGCATGTTATTGGCACCATAGTCATAAATTTTGATTGTAAATTCCCGATCGACCACGGCCAGTACGATATCGCCCAGCACAGGGGCTTTGGAGCGATCAACTACGACCTTGTCGTCTGGCAGCAAACCGACATCGATCATCGATTCGCCTTTGATCGTCACAAAAAAGGTCGAGGCTGCATGGTCGATCAGAAATTCGCTGACATCGAGGCTTTTCTCGACATAATCATCAGCGGGACTCGGAAACCCTGCGGCAACTTTGGTCGAAAAAAGAGGCAGCAGCGTGGGCTGTTCGGGAATGCCCGGGGTAAAAAACTCGTCCACATTGATTTCTGTCACCGCAGAGTCACTTCCTGCCTGAGATCGCTTGCGCTGCAGCGCTTCCAGAAAATTTTTAACGGTTCCGGTCTGGCTCTCGGGTATGCGCATGACTTTGGTAGGTTCGCCAAATTTGCCCTGACCACTGGGTCTGCCTGCGTTTTCTCGTTTTCCGCCATGAGTTGACATGTTAGAGCTCCTCCTTGAATAGTGTTACTCTATTCAATCACACCCTCTTCCGTGCTGTCAATTGGGAAAATCCACCAGTATCGATGAGTTAATCAGCCAACTTGATCAACCTGGGCCAGCGATCGTGGATCCATTGATATTCAGGGGGTGTTTCCTCGGTAACAATATAGACCCTTTGCTCGCCATTTCTTTCAGCTAGTAGTCCTTGCAAGGTCATGCAGGATGAAAGGGTTATCCAGTGAGATTGTTTGTCGTGATCTTTTTCCAGGAAACTCTCAATGGGTATCAGTACGGGCTTGGGATGCCAGGGTTTCCACTTGCCCATTTTGATGGAATTCAATTGTGCCCAGCCACCATTGGGAAATTTACCGATGGCTTCTTTTTTGCGTCTGCCCCAGGTAACCCATGTGACCCCTCCTCCACGCAGTCTTATCGGTAACTTCGCATCCGGTTGGGGAAAGTAAATTGTATGGTCCTGATACTGAACGCCGCCGCACATGATAAAAGCACATCTAATTGGTAAAAGCCTTCCCTGAAAGTAACGCGGGGCTTATTCACGTCTATGATCAGTTGATAAATAAATGATACTGCAATATATTTACTTCGATCATATATGCTATGCCGGCATTATTTCAGTTTCGATCAAGCTGATTTTTAGGCATCAGAAATAAACCTCATCTGAGCACAATTTAAGATACTTATCCACATCTTCATCCACGGGTTTTGTGGATAACTTCTCATCGTCGTTTGCTTCGCTTGTATCCGCCGTGCTTGCTATGCAACCCATACCAGCAACGCACGAGTGTGGTTTTTCGTTGTTCCCAGTTTGATGAATTACCAAAAATATCCGGTTGAGTAGTATTCATCATGATCTCCCTGTAATTATCTGACAAGTGCTCGTTTTCGCGTATTTTCTTCCTGTTTTAACTTAGTCTGAGACGGAAGGTTTTCCGCGCGCGTGTTTCGTAGCACGCGCTCTACAACGGATCCTACCTGTCGCTTAACAGCTTCAAGCCCAAGCACACTTTGATTGGCCAGATCATTGAAATCACTGAGACTAGACTTCATTTGCTCACCTGGTGCAAAAACCGGAAATACCGCTACACCATTGACCAATTGAACTGCTTCCAATGCTTTTTCTTTGCCTGGATTTTTGTTCTGAGTCGACTCCAGATGGCGATCATCGTCACCTGCGATAATGATGGGTTTGGAAGGAAATTTTGCATGCAAATCTTGCGCTACTTTGGGCAGATTACCGGAATCGAAGGCTGCAATAACAGGCATTTCCAGCGCCTGAGACAACGTGTCGGCAGTGGCATAGCCTTCGGCAATGATAATGGCACGGGCTATGTCGATTGCTTTATCCCATGGCATGCCGTTGTTCCCTGAAACATGGAAGGTATGCTCCTTTTTGCTACCGGCTGCAAAAAGCTTAGCGCCATTGGCTTGAATCGTTTGCACGCTCCAGATGCGGCCATCAATATCTCGCGCAGACAGCAATAAATCGCCGTTAGTCAACACTAGGCTGTCTGGATGATCTTCTCGCAATTGTTTGGCTTCCTGCCCATTGCTGGCGATTTTGATGATCGAATCAGGGGGTAATGCATCTCCATTCTGAGGCACTACCTGTAAATCCCCTGCCCTCGCGTTTTTTTTTGCGAGATACGGATGGCTGGCATCAGCATTGGGAGCGATAGCGAGCAGTTCCTGAATGGCTTGCGCAATTTTGATGTGCTGGGCATGATGTTCGGCTTCTCTGATTTGTAATTTGATCGCGGCCTGGGCAAGCAACTCAGCTTTTTGCTCATCCGTTAAAGAATATCCCTTGGCTTTCCAACGTATTTCAATGCCGGTTCGATTGTTCTTGAAATACCCTGCCGGGCGGCCATCCAGGTGCGCAACATAGAATCCGGATTTCTCACTGCGCTTGTCACCGGCAACTCTGATTCTATGGGTCTGCCCATTCATCATCGGTTGATTGGCCTCAACCACACAGCCTTCTGCACGCAATAGCTCAGCAAATTCGTGAATCGGATCCATCGCCGGTTCTGGCCGGTGAACCACGTTCTCGGGCAACCAATGTTGCAGCGCTTGCACGTCGGCATTGGCCCCCATATACCAAGCTTTAGCTTTTCTATCCCAACGTGCCCCAGCGAGTTTGGCTCGTTCTTTATCTTTGTATGGCACAACCAAATATTGACGCATACTCCCCTCCCCTTGTTTGTCGGATGGCTGCAGCATGGGTTTATCAGGATACGGAGCCTGAGTTATGTCGATTGGGTTTATGTTGACGGTTTTTGTTTCATCTATTGCTTGTTGATGTGCTAATGCAAGTACAAATTCCCGGATTCTTTCTGCATCAGCTGCAGCACGAAATATCTCAAGAGGATCATCCTGCAGGGCTTTGATCCATGCGCCTATATAAGCCACATGCTGCCCTGGATCATGACCAATCCCTAATTCTGCGCCCAGTAACATGCTTGCAATCTCGGCGCGCAGTTCTTCACGGCCGTATCCTTCACTGCCGAATGGATGGGAGAGATCACGATTCAAACGTGACTCGTGACCACTCCAGTGGCCTAGCTCATGCAGAGCGGTTGCGTAATAATCATAGGGCGTTGGAAATTGATGCTTGTGCGGCAGATGAATGCTGTCGGTAGACGGTCGGTAAAACGCGCGATCGATCTCGCCGTGATGGATAATGGCTTGAGCGTGCTGCAATACCTCTTCTGCACGAATTAATGGATCCCAGTCAGGCGCTTGAACAAACAACTCAGCCAGATTATCGATTTGCTCTGCGTTAAACACTGCGGCATAAAATACTTTGGGTCGCTCAAGTTGGATGTGCTCCTTGATAAGCTTGGCATCACTGTCTAGCAGCGGCACGCCCTGCTCATCCGTTTTGATCCGTTCATCAGTAAATAACCAATATTGCACGGGTGTACTTTTTTGACCTTTGCGCACCTGTGCCCCGGCTGCTTCTGCCTGTTTATAGGTCAGCCAGCGTGGATCTGTGTATCCCCGGCTGATCAGGTTCAAACTATTAATACCGCGGTAGCGCTTAGCAGTTGTTGGGTTAAAAGGTAATGTGGCCTGCAGATCTCCTGGTTTCCAGGGTTTCTGCCAGGGTGCAACACCTTTTTTGAGTTGATCGATCAGATTCTCGGCGACTTCTTCATGAAAAGATTTCTTAAAGATGCTCATGATCAGCCCCCAGGAGGTCTATAGCGCTATCCAGCGCATCTTTTTCATTTATGGCATCCTCGGTGAAGGCGCCGAGCATTTCTGCCTCCTGTGGCTCAAACTGAGCCTTGAAATCGGGTACCTGGGCATCGAGGAGTTTTTGCTGCAGGATTTCTTTATCAGTTTCAGTATCACTGCGTGGTTTATTCATGAATGGGCTCCTATTAGTGGGTTGCATTCCAAGTCAAGAAGGGCTGGACGACATGTTTGATTTGATTGTGGTTTATTGGGCCGAAATAGCGTGTATCAAACGACTGGGGATGTGCATCGGATAACAACAGATACTCTGCATCATTTAATACACCCTCAAAACGGTATAGCGGCAGTGGCTGATGGTTAGCATCTGCTTTTAACTGAGCGCTATTAGGCAAATGTACACCATTCACAACAATGCCAGCCTGATCGATTGATACCGTGTCTCCTGCCATCGCCAAAACACGCTTGAGCAGCAAGCTATAACCGCCTGGGCAATTACCGCGACCGATATACCCTCTCGCGAGAGCATGATCAAAAGCTTCAGTTTGTGGCGGACAGAAAGCCACATGAGCGCCTTTTTGGATAGACTCATCAATAATTTTGTAAAACCCCAAAGGTAGACTCGGTGTGGTATTGATATAAATATGATTCAAACGCATCCATAGACTTGCGACAAAAATCAACACTGCCAAAACTACGACTAACAAACCCAGGAACCTGATGCTTTGAAAAATGAGGTTAACCCCGAGTACAGTCCTCATGACAATGCTGCTTTCTCAATGGTTCTATCGCTATACCTGGGTGCTGGTAGCGCCGCGCGAGCGGAAAACGCTTCATCCTCAAAATACAAAGGCTGTTTGCCATAAATTGCCGGATATCCCGCCACATAAATAATCATATCCCCTGCTTCCACAATTTCACCGCGTTGATTCTTCTTAGCTCCAGGCATACGCATACATTCATCCGGCGTCATGAGAGGACGTTGTGTTTCCTGAATTGTTCTCGTAACGTTTTTGTGCATCATGCCCGTGCGGCTACCGCTGGTCGAAATTTGCTCTTTGATGACAGTCGTTTGCCCGGTCAGCTTGGATAGATGCTCTGCTGTCTCAATACGATTGGGTGCAAAAGCCACTTGGATATGGCAGTTTGAAGTAACGGCCTCGTCATGCCCGTACCCTATCTCCCGGCTTTTGAGTTGATTCACATCCTGGCAAATCAGATAAGCTTTAATACCGTAACCCGCAAGGAAAGCTAAAGATTCCTGGAAAATTTCAAGTTTGCCGAGACTTGGAAATTCATCCAACATTAATAACAACCGATGCTTAAAGTTTTGGACGGGCCTACCCCCATTGAATTCGACTTTATCAGCGAGTAGGCGCACGATCATATTGAGTAAAATGCGTATTAAGGGACGAAGACGAGTTTTATCGTTAGGGTTGGTAACGATATAAAGACTGACCGGTTTGTCAAAATTCATTAAATCGCGAATTCGGAAATCTGAATGGCCGATATTTTTATTGACTGCAGGGTCCCGATAGAGCGACAAGTAGGATTTAACGCTCGACAATACTGATCCAGCCTCTTCAGGAGGACGATCTGCCATATCCCGAGCGGAAGCTCTTACAACCGGATGGGGTTCTCCATTCTTATGGGGATAGGAAACCATCACTGCCCATACACCACCAATATCGTTATCTGGATCGGTCAATAAATCATCCACGCAAGACAACGTTGCCGTACTAAATTCATTTTTGGCCTTATATAAAACATGTAAAATTAAACCCACGAGCAAGGATTGTGCGGTTTTCTGCCAATGGTCATTCAGACCGCGGCCGTCAGGATCAACAATAAGGGTTGCTAAATTCTGAACATCTCCTACTTCATAACCTGAATCCAGTCGGATTTCATCTAGCGGATTCCAACATGCTGAGCCACTTTGAGCAGCAGGCTCAAATCGAATAACTTTGTTATTAGCGTATTGTTGTCGCCAACCGGCCGTCAACGACCACAATTCTCCTTTAAGATCGGTAATAACAGCACTTTGTCCCCAGGAAAGTAGCGTAGGAACGACCAACCCAACTCCCTTCCCAGAACGGGTAGGTGCATAGCACAACACATGTTCAGCACCATTATGTTTTAAGTAGTAAATGTTGCCTTTTTTATCCTCCCAGGCTCCCACATAAACATAATCATCTTGAGGTACTTGCTTCGTAAACCATGACTTTTTGGAAGGGAGCAAACCCGCTGCTTCGATGTCACTTTTTTCTGCCCAGCGAGCTGAACCGTATAGGGTTGCACTTTGTTTTGAAGAATTGACTCTAACCTGGTTCACAACAACAATAAACAATAACAGCACTGAGGTAACAATCAAGCCGTAACTACCCGATTGAATAAAGTGCGCTTGATACGTTTCTCCCCATTGTCCATACCATGAAAAGATAGCCCATGGGACATACAATCCGTTGACGTTGTGTCCTAATGTTTGGCTGTAATTAAATGCTTTTGCAAACATCTGCGTTGCGATCACTAGACCACAAAACATTGACAATATTGTCCAGGCCGCGTTATTGCTTCGAGTATTATTTAATTCTCGTTTCGTTCCATTTTTTTTATTAATCATCACAACGTCATCCCTTTAGTATTTTTCTTTGGGCGAGAATTCTTGTGATGTAATGGAGCTGACATACCAGATACAACTAACTTCGTTGATTTTGATGTTAGGCCCTTACGTTGTTGCCACTCTTTCCACCCTGTTAGCCTATAAGATAAATTTAATTCATTTTTTTGTCTACTATATTGTTTATTAATTTCATCAATGTCACTTTTATAGTCGCTATACAAGGATGCATACATCAAGCGTTTTGCTAGAGGCTTAAGAAATTTAAAAGACGCTTTCATGAATTTTATTTTTGTATTAAAGTAATTTTTACGGCTACGTAATTGCTCTGTACGCTCTTGCTTTAATTTGTTGAGTCCGTGTGTTCTGGCTTCTACAATCAGACTGCGTTCTTTCTTATATTTTTCATAGAGCGCTGCTTTTGAAACATCGCCTGGCTTTCTTTGATACCTTCTTTTGACCTTCACATTTTCATCTACTGAGATTTCAAATTGACCCAAGCGCTTAGTTAATTTTTGTTTTGAAAGCGATCTATCAACACTGCTGGCTTTGATTACGATGTCCCTACTATCATCAACAATAGTCTTAAAGGCAAAACCATTACCACGCTCAAGTATTTCCAGGCCATAATTCTTCAATACTTGGTGGAATGATTGCCAATCGTCCGCCATCTGCAATGGAACAAGCACATTTGATCTAATGTAAGATTGCAGGCTCTGTAGTTGAGCGTGATGATCAATGTCAGCAGCTTTACTTTGTATGCCCGGATTCTTGGTTTGGTGGTTAGTAACTGCCAAACCGTGGCGGATTTCCAACATCTCGCAAATTCTTCCAAGCTTCCAAAAATCCCGATAAGGTTCATGGATAATCAATTTTTGCGGATGAATTTTATTAATGGCCAGGTGGATATGGAAATGTTCGGTATCAATATGAGATACGCTGATGCGCTGATGCTCTTCAAGCCCCAAGGATTTGCATAGTTCTTGCTCTATATCATCGAGAACATAATCCTCCGGCTTTTGTTCTGATTCGAAACTTATAACGAGATGGTAAGTTTTATCAGCTTGAGCTCGTATGTTTTTACCCTGCGTGTGCTCGATCTCCATAGTGCCCGATATAACTTCATCGGCATAACAATTACTCACCACAATCCTGCCGACTCTCTCCCCCACCCTGCTCTCTTTGACTAGATAATTGATCAAACGGGAGAAATTATTTTTATTGGCTTTCTTAATTGGGATATGTTTGGCTATCAATTTTTATCCGTTAGAATCTAATGAACGCTTAAATTCGATAAGCGCATCAATCAATTCAGATTGAGTAGTCGAAATTTGTCCCAACAAACGATGCAGTTCCTCCTGTCCCACAATCTTGGTTTTTCTATCATTGGTTAACCACAGCTTGATCAGCCCGCCAAGCCTTCCAAGATCAGCATTAATTTTTAATAACTTCTCAACATCTTCATTATGTGATTGAACATTTATACTGCAATTAGTCCCTACACGTTGAAGATAGGTTGACAACGACATACCTACTTTAATGGCATTTTGTTCAATAACTTGTCGTTGCGCGCTAGTGCAGTAAACCTTAATTGGCGATAAATCCCTACGTCTGTCGCTGCGTACTTTCTCTAAAACACTCATTTCTTTCTCCTTAAAACCTCGTAGAGCAAGAGTTTCCATTGAGCATGAAATGCGAATAAGGAAAGTGAAGGGGATTACTTTGAAAAAGTGGGCCTACTTCACCTATCTTGCCCCTACTATTTAGTTTAATAAATGTTATTGGATTCGATCTTAACATAAATTAATCATTTACAAGCAGTAATAAATACTATATTGTGTTTGACAAATTATATTATAAGTACTTTAGAATTTATTAAATCTACTCGGAGGATATTATTAAGATAAAGGTAGATAAAAGCTGGACACTCCAAAATCATTAAATGACATTAATGAACCGAGGAAAAATGTGAAAAGTATTAGTAGCCGACTGGCAGCCCAATCAGAAACTCAACAACATAGAAGAGGTAAAAGGACACTTGCTGTTTTTTTACCTTTAAAGAATGAAATTGCTGAGGCCATCATTGAGGGGTGGTCAGTCAAATCCATTTGGCAATTATTGAATGATGAAAAAAGAATCGAATGCAGCTATGTCCGATTTGTTCGAATCTGCAATAAGCACGGTCTCAACAAGAAGTATTTAACGCCAGAAAAGGAGATTTTTTACAAAACAGAAATTAAGCAAAATAACTCGAGCAAATCAGATCCAAACAGCACTATTGAACCAACAACTGAACGATTCGAATATAACCCGGTAGCAGATATAAAGGAGTTAATTTAATGGCTAATGTACATATGATCCTCCAGGGTAAAGGCGGCGTAGGAAAATCCTTTATTGCCAGCCTCTTAGCACAGCATAAAATAGCTGATCACAAGAGTATATTGTGTATTGATACTGATCCTGTCAACGCAACATTCGCTGGATTTAAAGCATTGAATGTCAAGCGGTTGGAGCTTATGGATGGGGATGTGATAAATGCTAGAAAGTTTGATGATTTGATAGAGTTAATTGCGCTTTCTGAATCGGATATCGTCATCGACAATGGAGCAAGTACCTTTATTGCATTGTCTCACTATCTCATCTCAAACCATATTGCCAGTATGCTCAAAGAGCTCGGGCATACTTTGGTAATTCATACCGTGATCACTGGTGGCCAGGCATTTCAAGATACATTAAATGGTTTCAATCAATTGATAAAGCACTTCTCAGATGAAGTAAAAATCATCGTTTGGCTCAATCCTTACTGGGGAAATATCAACATACAAGGAAAAACATTCGAAGATCTGAGAGTTTATCAAGAAAACAAGAAAAAAATCAGCGCAATCATACATATTCCTAACTTTAAGGAGGAAACTTTCGGTTCTGATCTGAAAGACATGCTTAAAGAACGTTTAACGTTTGTTGAAGCAATCTCAAAGAAAGAACTCACTATTATGATGCGCCAAAGATTGAAAATTATTTCTACTCAGATTTTTAAGCAATTGGATAACTTGGAAGCAGCATTATCATGACTTTTGATTTTGATAATTCATCATTTGAACTGGAAAGCGAAGAGTTAAAAGAAATTGAAAAGCTCATTGCCCAAACGCATGGTTTTTATCTTTCTAGGGATGATCCCATACTCATTTTATACACGCTTAATAAGCTTATTATGAAGGAAAACATCAATTTATTATCGAAAGCGATGAAGACCTTTAAAGAAGAAATGGCACTCGAAGCATTTAAATGGTCAGACTCATCAAATATCGCAGCAGAAAAAGTATTTTCTATGACACTTAATGCGCATGAGATTGCGATGAATAAATTATTTGAAAAAATAGCAGTAAAGATTTCAACTGAAATTGAAGCTCGTTATTCTTCCGTTCAGAAACAGGAAATATTCGGTCGTGATTCTCTAAAACTGGCTGTGATCATGAGTTTCATTGCCTCTTTTATCACCTTAGCATCTACCTTAATCGTAGTAATTTGATTAGATTGCTATGAATTCTTACAAAGGTGACAGTTTAGGCAATATGGATTGTTGTTGTTTTTTAAATAAACAACAACATATTTAAAAACGTTTAGGTGTTTTTTGATATTTATATTCATATTGTTAAATGATGTTGGGTGATTGTTTTAGCAATGAAAAGTGATACTTCCGGCAATCAGGTGATACTTTTGGCAATGCAAGGTGATAGTTTAGGCAATTAAAAGTGACAGTTTAGGCAATTTGATCCTGATATTGTTATGAGAGAAAAAACAGATTATTGAAAGACTATTTCGAATATTAAAAGTCCTATATAACAATAATATATCAAAGTATACGTGAAATGAGATGAGCGAAAAGTGATAGTTTAGGCAATGATATTTTCATTGTGGCCTTAAAAGGTGACAGTTTAGGCAATATGATTGGCATTACGGACTTGAAAAGTGACAGTTTAAGCAATTAAAGATCATTGAATCTATTGTAAAGGTGACAGTTTAGGCAATATTGATTTTGCATGTAAATTGCAAAGGTGACAGTTTAGGCAATTAAAGGTGATAGAGTAAATGATAAAAAAATCACCAGTTGAATAAATAAAGTGATAGTATGCGAAAATTGACATGTCACTTTATGGTTATCATTCTAAGCCTATGGATTTACAAAAGGAAACTATGGGATCCCCTACTGAAATCATAAAAAAGAATGTTGCGGCAATACATACAGAAGGTAAGTTAAGCCTTCTCGAAAGGAAATTAGTTAATGTTTTATTGTTAAATGCGTATGACGATCTATTAACAACAAGAACACATACCATCCCCCTCAAACATTTGTATGCCCTACTTTCGTGGGAATATGCATCAAGTCTTAGCACCTTAAAGAATGCACTTAATCGATTAACGACAACGGCCGTCGAATTTAATTTGATGGAAGATGGCAAGGAAAAATGGGAAGTGATGTCCATGCTCTCCTATGCATCGATTGATAACGGTGTCTGCACCTATCGTTATGACGATTCGTTGGCATCAAGGCTATATGATCCTGAAATTTATGCAAAAATTAATATAGGAATGCAAAGACGTTTTGATGGAGGTTATGCCCTCACCCTTTATGAAAACTGTATAAGATATAAATCAGTTGGATCAACGGGATGGTGGGATATTGAGAAATTCAGAAAAATCATCGGTGCCGAATCTAAGATTTACGATGAATTTAAGTACTTGAAGAGAAATATCATTAATCTATCTATCAATGAGATTAATAATGTTTCAGATATATTGATAAGTGCAGAGTTTAGTCGAACTAAAAGGAAAGTGACGAGCATTAAATTTACCATTGAAGATAATCCGCAGCAGACACTGCTACCTATTAGTCAATTAGATCAATATGCTGAGATTAAAGAAACAGAACTGTTTCGTAGAATGGTAGATCATGGGTTTAATGAAAGATTGATTTTGACCTGGATGGTTCAAGACACACCAAGAGTCAAAGCCGTTTTAGATTACGTAGAAGATAAAGACAGAAATAAAAAATTGCATGGAAAACCGGCTGGATATATAAGAAAGCTGATTGAAGAAGGTGTGGATGTTGAGAAAAAAACAAATTATGAATTGGCCAAAGAAGCTAAAAAGGTAGAAAAAGCCAAACTCTTACAGGATCAAAGAAAAAACGAAGAAAAACAAGATCACGAAGTATTACTTAAGAAACAGCGAGTGGATGAAGTCATTCATTCCCTTTCAAATGAACAAATAAAAGAATATTTAAAATCATATGCTCAAGAATATGGTGAGAAAAAAATTCATTCTTGGGATGAAGATCTGGGACAGTTAACTGATTCTATAGAAAGAGTTAGTTTTAATGCTTGGTTACGTGGGAAGATTTCTACTGGTTTAAAAAGCAAAAATAAGGGAACTAGGCAACGAGTAACCAAAAATGCCGCAATTGTTTAATTAAGTGTTTCTCCCTTAACGATTTTTATTTTATGATCGCGCAATCAAGGATTGATATAGTTTATCTTTCTGTCTTCTTATTACAATAATCTAATACTTAAATATTATACTATTAAGATATTCGACTATTAATAAGAACTATCTTTATTATCAATAATTCAATAGCCTATATCTATCTGAGGCCGAAATCGATAATTTCTCAGTCCCAATCTCATGGCTCGGCAAGCTTTACCAAGGCTGGAATATGGGACCATACTCAACAACTCGATAATGCTCTTGGTTGAAATCAGCTCTTCGATCACGTTCTGCCGTGCGTTGACGCGGTGATACCAGTGCTGTAGATGGACACAAATGAAACGAACGTCAATATCGATATGCTGCGAGGCAAAACTCGAAGTCTCGGCTGCCGGATTAGCAAGCGTAAAGCATAAGAATGTTTTGCTCAGCCTCACTGGGTGACAATCGAGCTTCGATGACGTGAGGGATTAGCGGATTAATTGGATACGCGATACTCAGGTAATCCCCCCATTTTTAACAGGAGTTTGCAGTAGAGGGTTTTAGTTTAAAAGCTTCTGCCAACTTCATTGCTGGCGTTATACCTCCAAGCGCCATACTCGGACGTTCATTATTGTAAATCCATAACCATTGTGTAGCGGTAAGTTGTGCCTCTTCAATGGTTGCAAAGTCATTCATCTCCAGCCATTCATGCCGAACAGTTCTGTTATAGCGTTCCACATAGGCATTTTGCTGTGGCTTTCCTGGTTGAATGTAATCAAGCTGGATACCTCGCTTCTCTGCCCAGCAACAAATCGTGGCACTGATATTTTCCGGCCCGTTATCACAACGAATCTTCCTGGGTTTACCGCGCCATTCGATAATCCGATCCAGAGCGCGCGTAACGCGTTCTGATGGAAGCGATACATCCACTTCGATTCCCAATCCCTCACGGTTGAAGTCATCCAGCACATTAAAAGTTCGAAAAGACCGGCCATTGGTGAGTTGATCAGCCATAAAATCCATCGACCATGTGTCATTAGGCCGTTCTGGCACAGCCAATGGTTCCGGCTTCTCCCGCTTTAACCGCTTGCGCGGCTTAATTCGTAAATTTAATTCCAACTCACGGTAAATACGATACACCCGTTTATGATTCCATCCAAAACCCTTCACATTACGCAAATAAAGAAAGCATAAACCAAAGCCCCAGCGCTTGTGGCAAGCCGTCAAACGGATTAACCAATCGGCAATTTCCTCGTTCTCATCGTTGCGCATTGACCGATAACGATAGCACGTCTCAGAAATGCGAAATGTTGCACACGCCAAAACGATACTAACGGACTTATCCTGTACTGCCCACTGTGCCATCATCTTGCGCTGTGAGGGTTTTACCACTTTTTTCCGAGCGCCTCCTTCAACAGCTCATTCTGCATCTGGCTTTCCGCATACATCCGCTTTAACCGTTTGTTTTCCTCTGCCATTGCTTTCATTTCTGAAAGCATCGCAACGTCCATTCCGCCATACTTGCTGCGCCATTTATAGAAACTTGCGTTACTCATTCCATACTCCCGGCATAAATCAGCCACAGGTATTCCTCCCTCTGCCTGTTTCAATATCTGCATGATCTGGCTTTCCGTAAATCGTTGCTTCTTCATCAGTAAAATTCCTCTTCGTCTACGATAAAAAATTCTACTGCTTTACTCGATTAATTTTTGGGGGGATTACCCTCATGCTCGATCATCATCCGGCGCAGCCAGTGTGGTACGTTCACGTGCATGCTCAATAGCACGGTGCAGACGATCTCTCAGCACCGCAGCCGGTGGCAATTCGACGAGGTATTCTGCTACCCTAATTGATGCTTCATCCAGCTGCAAGAGTTCAATTTGCTCGGCATCGGCGCTTGCGCATAGGATGAGACCGATTGGCGATTCTTCCTCAGAGGTGCGTTCATGCTTGTCCAGCCAGCGTAGGTAAAGTTCCATCTGCCCTTTGTGGCTGGGCTGAAATGATTCCAATTTGAGTTCGATGGCTACCAAGCGGCGCAAATGCCGGTGATAAAACAAGAGGTCGAGGTAAAAATCGTCCTTGCCGACACTCATGCGTTTTTGACGCTCAATGAAACAGAAACCATTGCCCATTTCGAGCAGAAAGGATTCCATTTCGCGAAGTATGGCCGTTTCCAGGTCTTTTTCGCTGTAGGCACTCGACAAGCCAAGGAAGTTGAGCAGGTAAGGGTCACGAAACACCATGTCCGGGGTCATCTTCCCTTCACGTAAGGTGGCAAGTTCCTGACGAACGATTTCTTCACTGTTCTTTGACAAGGCGGTACGCTCAAAGAGCATGCCGTTGATCTTCTGTCGCAGGGTGCGAACGCTCCAGCGTTCCATACGGCACATTTCGGCATAGAATTCACGTGCGAGCGGGTCTTTCAGAGGCAATAGCGCAATGAAATGAGTCCACGTCAATTCTTGTATCAGTGATACAAGTATTTTCTCGTCTGAGAACAGTTCGGCAAATCGGACCATCCGTGTTAGGGCTGAATAACTGAAGCCCTTGCCATATTCTCGCTCCAATTGTTGTGCCAGTGATGCAAGAATCTTCTGGCCGTACTCGCCCCGGCCATCGGTCAAATTTTCTCGCAGAAGACGCTTACCAATACGCCAGTAAGCTATGGTCAGTCCAGCATTCGCGGCATGAGCCACCTGAAGCCGGGCATCCTCGATTAGCGTACGGATTTCTGCCAGCAGCGAATCGGGACGAATGGGGGTATGGGTCATCGGTCAGCTCCCTGCTCCCGAAGCCAATCCATTTTATCATATCGATACTTAGGAAACTTATATTGTAACGTCATATGCTCGAGCGACAGGCGTTTTGCCATGGTGGCAACTTGTCCTAGTCTCGCTTCATTTCTGACTTTCAACGGAACAATCAGGCTAACACTCATTGCCCAATTCAAACGTACCCATTTCCATAAAAGGGAGATCCATAAATCAATCTCTTCGGCTTGCATGTGCTGACGAACAGCACGCAGAATCTGAAGATATCGTTTTAGCCGAATATTTAAGTATTGTACGAGCGTCACAATACTATGACATTATAATATTATAGTATTGTAATACTATAAATTTATAACCTTTTCTCCCCGTGTTATTTCATCAACAGAAGGCAACCCGCGTTGTTTGAAAAGTAGATCTAGTGCTTCAATAAATAAAGACTGAAATGAAGCTTTCTTGTGCCTCTCAGAGAAAACTAGAACATGCAAGGCGTCATGAAGAAGAGGATCAACATAAATCGGGATCGATTGTTTCTTTCTGGCATTAGGCCGGGATTTCACATTTTCATTAATAGTGGTTTCTGTGGCTGGACTGAACTCCTGAGAATGTTCAATATTGTCATCGATGATTGTGGTAAGTCCTAAAGATGCTTTTCTTTTACTCATACATTGCTCCTCGTTCAGTTATATCTGTTTTCCTAGCCGATCTTCCTTGGAAAGGATATATTCAAAAATTGCAGTTATCTCCCCTGCTCCTTTATCGCTTGCATCATATTCTTTTACGCTTAAGTTATCCGCATAGGCACGTTTATAACATTTACGTTCATAAGTTGGCGTGTTACAAACAAGCCCAATTGCTGAAAGGCTGTTTTTAGCTTCCTGCAGATCTTCACCACTAGTTGGGCAACGAGTAATAACAAAGGAAAATGGAATTTTCGAATTCTTTATAATATCGACTGTTGGTAATGCGCTTCGGC
This sequence comes from uncultured Nitrosomonas sp., assembly GCA_902826115.1. GTDB lineage: Bacteria > Pseudomonadota > Gammaproteobacteria > Burkholderiales > Nitrosomonadaceae > Nitrosomonas. Next base: position 582 of record CADEDO010000027.1, on the reverse strand, counting down.
AATCATCCAGCGATGGCTGGCAAGGAATAATCGCAAAACTTGCTTTATCGATTGCCTCGGTATGGATAAGCCCTTCCCTACCCGCTGTATCAATAATAACCAATTCAAATCCTTGTTTTTTCGCTGCTTCTAGGTTCTCTATAACTTGATTGTAGAGGCATTTAATTAGAAGAGGCTCTTCAGCTTCTCTAGCTTCCCACCATTTAGTCGCTGACTGTTGTGGATCGAGATCGATTAAAAGGGTTTTAAGTCCCTTTGTGCTCCCCTCAACCGCAAGATTAGTTGCGAGCACGGTTTTGCCGGCCCCGCCCTTCTGATTAGTAATAGTCCAGATTCTCATAGCTATATAAATTGGATATTGTAATATTAAAATATAAATATATCAAAATATCATGCTATATGAATTTCATCATATTATGATAATAAAATACTAGATGCCATGAATAATATGATATTTTAACAATCGGATATTACAACAATAAAACATTATGCTATAATGAAACTTTAATATTAATACATCAACACATCAACACATCAACACATCAACATACTATCACATCAACACATAAACATATAAACATA
>CADEDO010000026.1 GCA_902826115.1 uncultured Nitrosomonas sp. | reverse complement strand
GGTGTAGAAACTGATTCGTTTCAATTACTGACCCGTTTGCATCAATGGCAAATTCAAAAAATTACAGTCGATACAGAACCAACTGAAAGGCGAAGCGCAAAGCGCCCGAGTGGGAGCGACAACGGCAGCGACCACGAGGCCGCATTTGCGGCGCAGCCGCCTTGGAGTTCTGTTAATAACTATACGGGCTATTAATGATTATAATGGCTTCGAAATAAGTAATAATGTTGCTATTAATGATAGTAGGAACAATAATTGATCGGAAGATGCGTGTGCTAATAAGCTTTGAATTTTTTTGGTTAAATCCAATGACAGTACCAATATGTCATGATTTATAGAGCTTTATAGCTCTATTTTAGGATGATATGCCGTTAGTAAATTGAGCTGAGATCACAATATTTTTGCTAATTCTCCTAATGCATGGTAGATATATGGGAACTTTATAATTACTTGTTAGGGGCAACGAAAAGGGGTACGTTCTTTTGACTTTAGACAGCATCGTGACGAACACTGGCACAGCGATTACGTTGCTTGGAATGGCAGTCACCATCTGGCAGGCCTCTCAAGCAAGGGGCTACAAGAACCAAATCAAGTTTGATATACGAAAGATAAACCTCGTCAACGTAGGCGAGCGCTTGAAACGTGCGCAAGACGAGATTAGACTCCTCCCAACGTCGGCTCAGGGGGGAGCTCGTGGTGTGCGACCGAGTGAATTAATTCACAAAATTCGCGAGCAGTTCGACATCGCTCTAGGGACCCTAGATGCAGCTGGTCCAGATGCAGGCATTAGGGCCCTTTTAGCCGAAGGGCAAAGCAAATTAAATTCATACGAAATTTCCTGGAATTCCGGAAAGCCGAATCCTCAGGATGTCCATGAGCTTCAAGCAAAGTTACAGGATGCCATTTCTATTCTGGGTTCGACAATTTATCAGATGGAGGGGAAGGCATGAATCTCGAACAGATCGCGGAAGAAATCACAAAGTTGAAATATCAAGTGCGAGTCCTCGGGGAGACTATCGACTATCAGGCGCATCCTGTGGAAGCATTGATTTTATCAATGGATTGGAGCGAGGGCGACATTGATCGTGCTCATGATATTTTCGAGAAATACGACAATAAGTTGCAGGAGAAAGAATCAGTCATCTGGGCTGAGTTTGAGAAGGAACTTAGAAACGAGTTCAATATTGGTTACCAGACCGTTAAAAGCATTGTGCTCGCGTTCTACAAAAACCATCAGTGGACAAACGTTTGTTACGAATATGCAATGAGCTTAGAGCCGACCACGCCTGTTGAATTTCACCAGATCACACGTGGTGCCTAATAGCTCTAACGTGTCGCTCCAATCGACAGCTTTGACTCTGCTGCGCTTCGTCGAAGCCGCGTCTGAGCTTTAGTCGTTAAGCAGAAAATAGAGTGACCATAGAAGCTAAGTTCGATAATCTACATGGCGAGGTTCAACAAGAGCTAACAAAAGCCAGTAGATCTGTTGCCATTGCTGTTGCTTGGATTACCTTCAAACTTTATTCGGATGTTCTTAAAAAGCTAATTGATAATGGAGTAGTAATAAATATTCTGTGCACGAACAGTTCTCCTATAAAAAAACAGATAGCTGTTATAGATGACTTGAAGAAGTATGGTGTAAAAATTCGTTTGTGCGAGATGCCTGGACAAACAAATCATATGCATCATAAGTTCGCGATAATTGATGGTACAACAATTTTAAATGGATCATTCAATTGGTCAGAAAATGCTAAAAGAAGTTTTGAAAACCTGACAATTATCAGAAATGAACCTGAAATAGTTAGTTTGTTTATCCAAGAATTCGAAAAAATAGAAAATCTAGATAAAAAAGCAATAAAATCTCTTCAATCAATAAGGAAGTGCAAAGAAAAGTGTTGTGATGGTGAAATTGCTAACATATTGGTTTTTCAATCTTCGCCGATGCAAATGACATATGAAATTTGGGGGGATATTGTTGAATGTTGTTCAGTTTGCGGTGAAGAAAGTTATAGAACAATTAATAGTGGCGTTCAGGATACTCAACTTTACTCTTTTTTTTGTAAACCAGAACTAGACTTAGATGAGGACGAAAGCCTGCTATTTGATCGGCGAGTTGACTCATACCTTACGGGCTATTCCCAGCATGGTGTTGTTATTCATGCTATAGGCTTCGTATGTAGAGAGTTATGGGGAAGAAACCAAGAAGATATTTTTACTAATATTATCTGGAAAAATAAATTTGTAGCTGACTCCGTAAGAGACAGGTATGAAACTGATTTTGGAGTTTCCTATGGGTAAAGCATATAAAAAGATACCGTTGTCGGGAAAATTTTATGCTTCGCTCTAAAATTTCTGCAAAGAAGCACGGCGTTATGTGTTTTGAGTGAGAAAAAGACGGAATACCATTTGATAATAATTCAGGTGAGATATGCACAATGGATTTTCCCATTACCCCCATGATTACATCAAAAACCCATATTTTTACGCCTCCTCATAGCCTATTGATTTTATGATGAAGGTGCCAGAAATAGAACTTGAGATCTTCTGTTTACAAAGTTAACTGAATTTGACTGATTTAATAATCAATTTCTCACGTATAAATTTCTTGTGTGCGTCTTGCTGTAGTCTGATGTTTGCAATGCGTCTACATCAAATTTATTAAATCACATGATCAGGCATAACTAATTTATTTATTGTAGCTGTTTAGCAGAATCAAACAGCTGACTTACTTCAGAGTCGAATTTTCTAAAGCATATTTTTCATCTGTTTCTTGTATCTGATTTGCTGTCTACATAGCGTCTACATGAATCAATTATGTTTAAATTTACTTATACAAGTCATTGATTTCATGGTGCTGTTGCGCAGAATCGAACTGCGGACCTACTGATTACGAATCAGTTGCTCTACCAACTGAGCTACAACAGCCTGGATTTATACAGAGCGGTGCATTATAGATGTTTGAAGAATTACGGGCAAATGATAAAGGATTAGGTTGGTTTGTTTGAGCTCTGGTGATTGTCTGGCAATTAATCAGTTTGGTGTTAATTACCTGGGTGATGGGTTTCAATATTTTTTCAACAATTTTCGTTTAAGTTCGGTCAATTTCGCCAAAAATCTGTACTTTTTGAGCATAACGGTCCATAATTCGTCAATGGATTCGAGAAAAACAAACGCTAAAAATATTTTGATTGTTCATGGACCCAATTTGAATCTACTCGGGGTTCGTGAGCCAGCAATTTATGGTGCCCTCACTTTGCAGGATATTAACAGAAATTTAACTAGATTGACTGAAAATGCTGATGTTAAACTGGATTTTTTTCAGAGTAATGCTGAGTCGGCTTTAATCGAAAGGATTCAACAAACGATAAATGATGGTACAGATTTCATCATCATCAATCCGGCTGCATATACTCATACAAGCGTTGCTTTGCGTGATGCTATGGCTGCTGTGAAACTACCTTTTATCGAAGTGCATTTATCTAATATTTATTCTCGCGAACCCTTTCGCCAGCATTCCTACTTTTCGGATCTGGCAGTAGGTGTTATCAGTGGTTTGGGTGCTAAAGGTTATGAATTGGCGTTGGAATATGCGTTGGCATCTCACTAAACATGACAGGGTTTTGTGCTCGCATTAAATGAATTGTTTTTAAATTTCAATGCTTTTTGTCATGTGGCTGCGAACTCTGCTTATATTAATACCATTGATCTGTGCAAAAATTTTAAATGACGTTGTTGGGACGACTTGTTCATGGTGTATGGTTTGTCGGTATCAGATGAAATTGTACTGAATTGATTGTCAAGTGATTAAACTACCTTAAAACGAGGCATGGTCTCGGGAGATTGGATATGGATTTGAGAAAGCTTAAGAAGCTAATTGAACTGGTTGAAGAATCAAGTATTGCAGAGTTGGAAATTACTGAAGGAGAGGAAAAGGTTCGTATCAGTAAATCGGGTTCCGGCGTGCAAAACTATGCATTTATGCAGCCTTCTATGCACCCAGTGATGAATCCTGCACAGCAAGCGGCTGCTTCGGTGTCTGTTCCGGAAGTGGATAAGGTGACCGACGCTTCAGGTGCTGACAAAAATTCAATACCGGATGGTCATGTTGTCAAATCGCCAATGGTGGGCACCTTCTATCGTGCAGCTTCTCCAGGCGCGAGTGCATTCGTGGAAGTCGGACAAAGTGTCAAGGTGGGTGATACGTTATGCATTATCGAAGCCATGAAATTGTTGAATGAGATTGAAGCAGATAAAACGGGCGTTATCAAAGCAATCTTATTAGAGAATGGTCAACCAGTTGAATATGGTGAACCTTTGTTCGTCATTCAATGATTATCTGAATAGAGATTTGATGGATTGATTGATCTCTTTTAAACCCACATTAGATCTTTTGGATAAATATGTTTGAAAAAATACTGATTGCAAACCGCGGGGAAATTGCTTTGCGGATTCAGCGTGCTTGTCGTGCTATGGGCATCAAAACGGTAGCCGTGCATTCTGAAGCCGATGCAGAAGCTAAGTATGTCAAGCTCGCCGATGAATCCGTGTGTATTGGCCCTGCGCCTGTAGCGCTTAGTTATCTCAACATACCCGCCATTATCAGTGCCGCCGAGGTGACAGACGCGGAAGCGATTCATCCAGGTTACGGATTCCTGTCAGAGAATGCGGATTTCGCCGAGCGCGTTGAAAAGAGTGGTTTTGTATTCATAGGTCCACGACCCGAGACGATTCGCTTGATGGGAGACAAAGTTAGCGCCAAGAATGCGATGAAAAAGGCTGGCGTGCCGTGTGTTCCGGGTTCCGACGGCGCATTGCCTGAGAATATTGATGAAATTAAAAAAGTTGTGCGGGAAATAGGCTATCCGATCATCATTAAAGCCGCGGGTGGTGGTGGTGGGCGCGGTATGCGGGTTGTGCATACCGAGGCGGCATTATCCAACGCAGTGATCATGACCCGGAATGAAGCGCAATCGGCATTTGGTAATCCGGTCGTGTATGCAGAAAAGTTTTTGGAAAATCCTCGTCATATTGAATTCCAATTATTGGTTGATGAGCATGGCAACGCTGTTCACCTGGGCGAAAGAGATTGCTCCATGCAGCGGCGTCATCAGAAAATTCTGGAAGAGGCGCCGGCGCCGGATATATCTGAGAAATTGCGCAATAAAATTGGAGAGCGTTGTGCGGATGCTTGTCGCCGCATCAAGTATCGGGGGGTTGGTACATTTGAGTTTTTGTTTGAGAACAATGAATTTTATTTCATTGAAATGAATACCCGCTTGCAAGTGGAGCATCCAGTGACCGAAGCGATTACTGGTATCGATCTGGTGCAAGCGCAAATCAATGTCGCCGCCGGGCTGACATTGCCGGTAAGTCAAAAGGATATTGTTATCAAAGGGCATGCGATAGAGTGCCGCATTAACGCTGAAGATGCCTATAAACTAACACCTTCCGCAGGCCGCATTACCCAGTATCATGCACCGGGTGGGCCAGGTGTGAGGGTCGATTCGCATGTTTACCATAATTACATGGTGCCGCCTTATTATGATTCAATGATCGGAAAGATTATTACTTATGGGGATACGCGCGAGCAAGCGATTGCACGCATGCGGATCGCCTTATCTGAAATGGTGGTAGCGGGTATTAAAACAAATATTCCACTGCACTTGGATTTGCTCACCGATGCATCCTTCCTGCGCGGCGGTGTTTCCATTCATTATTTGGAGCAAAAGCTTGCGTTGCATAACAAGAGCAATTAGCAAGCAGGCATATGTTTGCTCTGATGTTCACGGTGAATGATCTTTGCAAAACTATTTGGCGTAAATAAATTGTTTTTGTTCAAACAGGCAGACCATTAATGTCCTGGATCACGCTGATTATTAAAACGGATGCAGCACATGCCGAATCTTTGAGCGATGCCTTGATGGAGCAAGGGGCTTTGTCGGTAGATATTCACGATGCTGCCGCCGACACGCAAGACGAGCAATTGCTATTTGGAGAGCCGGGAGAACCCAGTGAAGAAATTTGGCGTAATGCCGAAGTTTCTGCTTTGTTCAATAATGATGTGGAGGTGGAGGAAATTCTGCGCAATGTGACCTTTGCATTGCAGCTAGATAATCCACCCAGTTATCGCCTGGAGTCTGTAGAAGAGCAGGACTGGGTGCGATTGACCCAATCACAATTTGAACCTATTCAAATATCTCCGCGCTTGTGGATTGTTCCCACTTGGCATGAATCGCCAGATCCCTCCGCAATTAATCTGATACTCGATCCTGGACTGGCCTTTGGTACCGGAAGTCATCCCACAACACAATTGTGTCTCAGTTGGTTGGATCAGAATTTGCAGCAGGGCGATCGATTGATTGATTATGGTTGTGGATCCGGAATCTTGGCTATCGCCGCCCTGAAATTGGGCGCCGATCATGTGATCGGGATCGATATTGATCCCCAGGCCCTAAAAGCCAGTCAAGCAAATGCGCTGAGCAATCAATGTGATCCAGATCGGTTTGTGTTTGCCACGACACATAGAGTCGCGGCAAACGATCTGACGGCGGATGAACAAGTGGATGTCGTAGTGGCCAATATTCTGGCCAACCCTTTGATGATATTGGCGCCCATTCTTTCACAATCTGTGCGTAAAGGAGGGGGTATTGTGTTGTCAGGCGTGCTTCAGGAACAGGCGGAGGAAGTCAGAAATGTTTATCAACCTTGGTTTGATATGAATATCGCCAATGAACAGGCCGGTTGGGTGCTACTCACTGGAATTAAAAAGTGAAATAATGTTTACCTTGGCAAGAATTGTCAGCGGATATCAACGGGTTGAATCCACCTCGCGCTCAGTTAATGAATCATTGATCCCAATGCGATGAAAAACATGGAGTAGAGTATGGCGCTAGTGACTCTCTGTCCTGGTTGTGGCACTACCTTTCGCGTGAATGCCGTCCAATTACAAGCCCATAGCGGTGAAGTGCGCTGCGGGCGGTGCCATCGCTTGTTCAACGGTTTTGCCACACTGATTACCGTTAATGAATCAGAAATCGAATATCCTACCCGGAGTCATGAACAGCCACAGCATCAACCCGAAGCGCATTCAATCCATGAGCAAGTATTCTCAGCAGAAAATCTGGCGGGAATGACCCACGCCAATGACGAGCCGGCGCCGAAGATTGACTCTGATTGGAATCAAAAAGACATTGAAGATGTGGATCATTTTGAAACCTCTAAAACTTTCTTTGATGAGGAAAAGCCAGCTGATCCATCCTGGAGTAGATGGGCGCTGGCGAGTGTCTTTTTACTGCTGTTGCTGATTGGGCAGATAGCGCATAGCTATCGTACGGAACTGACGATCATCGCCCCTGCAAGCAGACCTTATCTGGAACGTTATTGTGCAATGATGGCATGCACAGTTCCCTATCCTCAGGACATCAATCAATTGGGTATCGAGTCCTCAGAGTTGCAGAAGAAACCAGTCCGGCAGGGAGAGGTTACGACTTTAGTCGCTACTTTGCGTAATCATGCGCCATTTCCTCAAGCATTGCCGGCCATTCAACTTTCATTGCTGGATGAGCAGAATCAGTTAATCGCCAGTCGCATTTTTATTCCTCAAGATTATCTGCAGGCAGACAATGCAATGCTAGCGTTTTTTGAATCGATGCACGAGATTGAGATTAAATTGGATTTTGACAGCAGCAATCTGAATGCGCTGGGTTATCGACTGCAGTTGCTATACCTCTAGTCCGCGAATTGTTGTTGACATGCATAGCTAAACCGCGGTAGCGATCAAGAGGTGAGGTATAATAATCTATTCCTATCTTTTTTAAAGCCTGTTTCCATCAATGAATAAAAATCCCCGCACGACTTTATTGGAAAACCTGTTTGCCCAACGCATCCTGATTCTTGATGGCGCGATGGGTACGATGATTCAGACATTTAAACTGCAAGAAGCCGATTTTCGCGGCCAACGCTTTGCCGATTTTCCACATGACTTGAGAGGCAACAATGATTTGCTGACACTTACACAGCCAGAAATCATTCGTTCGATTCATGTCGGCTATCTGGAAGCGGGTGCAGATATCATCGAAACCAACACCTTCAATTCCAATGCGCCTTCGATGGCGGATTATCATATGCAGGATCTGGTGTACGAGTTGAATTGCTCTGCAGCCAAATTGGCGCGTGAAGCTGCGCAGAGCTATGAAGCAAAAACACCTGAAAAACCGCGTTTTGTAGCCGGCGTGATCGGACCGACCACCAAAACAGCATCCATTTCTCCCGATGTCAACGATCCGGGATTTCGCGGTATTACCTATGATCAATTAGTGACTGATTACACAGAGTCGATTCGCGGATTGGTGGATGGTGGCGTCGATATTTTGCTGGTCGAGACCATTTTCGATTCGCTCAATGCCAAAGCAGCGTTGTTTGCCATCGATCAATTTTTCGAAGATCATGGCATTTGCTTGCCGATCATGATTTCGGTCACGATTACCGATGCATCCGGCCGTACGCTTTCCGGACAAACGCCGGAAGCATTCTGGAACTCGATCAGCCATACTCGACCGCTCTCTGTCGGCATTAACTGTGCTTTGGGGGCGGAGTTAATGCGCCCGTATATCGAAGAACTGGCTAGCGTGGCGAATGTATATACCAGTGTGCATCCCAATGCTGGCTTGCCTAATCCGCTGTCTGAAACCGGTTACGACGAATCGCCGGAATATACCGCAAACCAAATCAAAGGATTCGCACAATCCGGCTTTGTCAATATTGTGGGCGGCTGTTGTGGCACGACACCGGCGCATATCAAGGCAATCGCCCAAGCTGTTGCTGACATCGCTCCGCGTAAAATACCTGATATCCCCAAAAAATTGCGCCTGTCCGGTTTGGAGCCCTTGAATATTGGCGATGATTCATTGTTTGTGAATGTCGGTGAACGTACCAATGTCACCGGCTCCCGAGCGTTCGCCCGTCTGATATTGAGCGATGATTATGCAGAAGCTTTGAATGTGGCGCGCAGCCAGGTGGAGAATGGTGCGCAGATTATCGATATCAACATGGATGAAGCCATGTTGGATTCACAAAAGGCCATGGTGACTTTCCTGAATCTGGTAGCCGCCGAGCCGGATATCTGCAAAGTACCCATCATGCTGGATTCCAGCAAATGGACTGTGATTGAAGCCGGCTTGAAGTGCGTGCAAGGTAAATCCGTGATCAACTCGATCAGCATGAAGGAAGGCGAAGAGGAGTTCATCAAGCATGCCAGATTGGCGCGTCGCTATGGCGCAGCGGTGATTGTGATGGCTTTTGACGAACAAGGCCAGGCCGATACTTTGCAACGCAAAGTGGATATTTGCACGCGTAGTTATCGTTTGTTGGTGGATCAAGTCGGTTTTCCGCCCGAAGATATTATTTTTGATCCGAATATTTTCGCCATTGCCACGGGAATTGAAGAACATAATAACTATGGCGTCGATTTTATCGAGGCCACTCACATCATCAAAAAAACCTTGCCATATGCCAAAGTGAGCGGCGGGGTATCCAATGTTTCTTTTTCCTTCCGTGGTAACGAACCCATTCGCGAAGCCATTCATACGGCATTCCTGTACCACGCGATCAAGGCCGGTATGACCATGGGGATTGTGAACGCCGGGCAATTGGGTGTCTATTCGGATATTCCCGCAGAATTGCTGGAAAAAGTCGAGGACGTCATTTTGAACCGACGCTCGGATGCCACCGAGCTTCTGGTTGAGTATGCGGAAAACTTCAAGGGCAAGAAAAAAGAACAGGTTGAAGACCTGGCGTGGCGCGAAGAGCCGCTGCAACAGCGGCTGACGCATGCACTGGTCAGAGGCATTTCCACTTTTATCGTGGAAGATACTGAAGCCATGCGTGTCGAGATTGAAAAGAAAGGCGGACGCCCGATCCAAGTGATTGAAGGACCGTTGATGGAAGGCATGAGTGTCGTCGGTGACCTGTTTGGCGCGGGTAAAATGTTTTTGCCGCAAGTGGTTAAATCAGCGCGTGTCATGAAGCAAGCAGTGGCGCACTTATTGCCTTTTATCGAAGCTGAAAAGAAATTATCCGGCGACAATAAGCCTAAAGGAAAAATTGTCATCGCCACCGTCAAGGGTGATGTGCATGATATTGGTAAGAATATCGTGACGGTTGTTCTGCAGTGTAACAATTACGAAGTGATCAACATGGGCGTCATGGTGCCGAGTGCGCAGATTCTCGATATGGCGCGGCGTGAGAAGGCGGATATTATCGGTTTGTCAGGATTAATCACGCCTTCGCTGGAGGAAATGGCGCATGTGGCCAAAGAAATGCAGCGCGAGGGCTTTACCATTCCACTGCTGATCGGTGGCGCAACCACTTCGCGGGTACATACGGCGGTCAAAATTGCGCCGCACTATGAAGGCACAACGGTATGGGTGCCGGATGCCAGTCGCGCAGTAGGCGTATGCAGTAATTTGCTGTCGGAGGATTTGCAGGCAAATTACGCACAGGAAATCAAAGATGAATACGAAAAAGTGCGCGCGCAGCACAAAAACAAGAAAGGACCGGCAAAACTGCTGACGCTGGCTGATGCGCGCGCCAATGCCTACCAGACCGATTGGGCAAATTACCAGCCATATCAACCCGAATTGATCGGTATCCGCACGCTGAATAATTACCCATTGGAAAAGATCGTTCCCTATATCGACTGGACACCTTTTTTCCAGGCTTGGGAATTGGCTGGACGCTATCCGGATATTCTGCAGGATGAAGTGGTCGGCGAAACAGCCAGCCAACTATTCCGCGATGCGCAGACGATGCTGAAGAAGATCGTCGAGCAGAAATGGCTGAGCGCCAACGCGGTGATCGGTTTATTTCCGGCCAATTCCGTCGGGGATGACATTGAAATCTACACCGATCAAACGCGCAGTAAATTAGCCATGACGTATCATTGTTTGCGCCAACAGGATCAGAAACCGACGGGAAAGCCCAACCGCTGCCTGTCTGACTTCATCGCACCCAAGGAAACCGGCGTCAAGGATACGATTGGTCTGTTTGCAGTGGGTGCCGGATTTGGCATTGATGAGCGCGTCAAAGCTTTCGAAGATGGCAACGATGATTACAGCGCCATTGTTCTCAAAGCCTTGGCGGACCGTCTGGCAGAAGCGTTTGCCGAGCACATGCACGCACGGGTACGACGCGAATTCTGGGGTTATGCCAAAGATGAAACCTTGAGTAACGAGCAACTGATCAACGAAGAATATAGCGGTATTCGTCCGGCACCAGGTTATCCCGCTTGCCCTGATCATACTGAGAAAGGCCCATTGTTTGCGGTGCTGAATGCCACCGAAAACGCTGGCATCATTATTACCGAATCGTTTGCCATGGTACCGACTGCAGCCGTATCGGGTTTCTATTTTTCCCACCCTGAATCCACGTTCTTTGCAGTTGGAAAAATTGGTAAAGATCAGGTGGAAGATTACGCCCGGCGCAAGGGCTGGACGGTGGAGGAAGCCGAACGTTGGCTGGCGCCAGTACTGGCGTATGAACGTTAGGGTGTTGCATGATGTTTTTCTGATGAGTGAAGAGAGTGTTACTGACGAATGACACCTTCTTCATTTTCTCTTGTGCAGGGAGGTTCAGTTACAGCATTCAAAATCCTATTACAAAGAATGAGAAGAAAACCAAAGAGCGGAAGCAGTCGCGAGAAGATTTTAAGTAATATCCGGTTGTTTCATGCGGTTATCTGTTTACTTGCCAATGCAGTTAATTGAGATTTTTAATCTGACCTCAACATACAAAATTTCTGAAACTACCGCAGCTGTTTTAAACACAGATCAAATACCAGCTTCTTTCTTGAGGCGCATGATTGCCGTACCAACCGAGTTGGATGCCGTATTATAAGCACTACCGGGACTGAGCATAGTCTCTGCCTTGACGAAACTCTTTGTATTAATAGCTGATGCAATTTTTCCTGCTTCTACATGAAACTCAGCATGTTTAGTCACACATTCGGAATAACTGGAGAGTTTTCCAAACTTTGCCTTTGCTTCGCCATGAAGCCACTGACCAAGCTCACAACAGTTATCTTTTGCAATGCTTATAGCATCCATTGCCTCTTGCTTGGAGATGGCAGAACGTAATTTTACCTTCCACTCTGAGTGTTTACTAATTGCGCTATCCAGATCCATATTTTTATCCTAAATGTGGTGGTAAGTTGGGTAAATGCCTAATCTGAATTAGACAAATAAGTTAGAACTGTTTATTTATTAACGGTTAATAATGAATTATCTTTAGTGAAGAGATTGCTTAGACCCATTCCGCGTTTGAGGAAGATCGATACAGGTAAACTTTCATGACCGATACCGAGTTGCGTGAAAGCTTGGGGGATATGGCATGGCTGGTTGTTCCTCTAAATTCCTTGCTGTTATCGGAATAGGCATCATTGATCTGATAAAGACATTGGGCAATGACGGATTCTATGAGAAAGCGGGCGGTATTGCTGGGGCGGCATAGTTTGCCGGATGCGGCATTGGAGCAGGCACTGTGTGTGCGGATGATTTTCTACAATTTTGTGGATTGTCCTTGTGGTGGATGAGATACTGGATGAAACCACCTTGCGCCGGTTCCGTAACCGGCTAATGCGGGAATAGGTATCGATAGTCATTCTCTTTGTGGAAACTATGACTGATAATGAAAATCAGCATATGGCACACTCAAGGTAGCAATGACAAGTAAATCTCTCGATAAGCCGCTGCACTGGTGTGCCAACTGAAGTCCTTTGCCATACAATTTTTCTGTAAGCGCTGCCAGTTTTTTTTATGATGATAAGCCGTCGCTGCACGTTTTATCGTGTTCAACAAATTCTCTGCCGTCATGGGATAAAACACGAAACCACTCGCGCTTCCATTGGCAAGGGTGATTGGCGTGCAATCCACGACAGTATCCAGCAGACCACCGGTCGCATGCACTATCGGCGGTGTACCATAGCGCTGGCTATACATTTGATTCAAACCGCACGGTTCAAACCGTGAAGGCATCAAGAAGCAATCCGCGCCAGCTTCAATCAAATGAGATAAGGCTTCGCTAAAGCCGATACGCACGGCTATTTCATGCGGATAGGTTTGGGTCAGTGCGGTTAACTGGTGTTCCAGTTCGGCATGGTCGCTGCCCAGAATAACCAGTTGTGCAGGTATTTTTGTTATCTGTGGCGCTACTTGTATCAGCAAGTCAGTGCCTTTTTGGTGATTCAAACGACTGACTATACCGAATAATGGAATATCGGCATCGACTGCCAATCCCATTTGTTGCTGAAGGGTGCTTTTATTGACCGCTTTATCAGAGAGTTTCTTGTTGGTGTAGTTCTTTGCCAGATGAGGATCTGTGGCGGGGTCCCATTCGCTGGTAGATATTCCATTGAGAATGCCGGTAATATGCTGGCGGCGTCCTGCCAGCAAACCTTGCAGACCAAAGCCTAGTGATTCTGTCTGAATTTCCTCTGCGTAATTGGGGCTGACTGTTGTGATGTGGTCAGTATGGTAGAGTCCGGCCTTGAGAAAGGACAGGTTGCCATAATACTCGACTCCATTGATGTCAAAGCTATCCGGTGGTAGCCCCAATTGCACAACGCTGCCGGGAGGGAATATGCCTTGAAATGCGAGATTATGGATTGTCATTACGGTAGCCGCTTTTTTCCCCGCATGATAGTGCAAATAAGCAGGAGTCAAGCCGCTTTGCCAATCATTGCAATGGGCAATGTGCGGTTGCCAGGCAATTGGACTGGCATCGCTGGACAGGATTGCGCCAATTTTTGAGAGCAAGCCGAAGCGCAATGCATTATCCGGCCAATCACGCCCGAGCGCATCCATGTAGGGGCCGCCTTCGCGGTGATAGAGCCCTGGACAGTCGATAACAAAAACCGGGATGTGTTCGGATTTGCTCAGTGATAATCGCGCTGAGAGTAATGTGGCGGGTGGAAATTGTGGTAATTCATTGAATTCGGCTACCTTGGATTTATATTTCACACCCGCCAGAACCTGTGGATAGCCCGGCAATAGAAGCCGTACATCGATTTGCAGCGACCGTAATGCGATGGGTAATGCTGCACTCACATCGCCCAGACCACCGGTTTTGCAGAGCGGAAAAACTTCAGGCGTGATGAATAGAACACGCAGTTCTTGAGATGAAGGCATGGCGGTATGGTTACTGATGGGCCTTGAAATAATTGATCAACCCATTGGTAGAAGCGTCATGGGACGTGACTAAAGCATTCTGCTGCAATTCGGGCATTATTTTCCCCGCCAACTCTTTGCCTAGCTCTACTCCCCACTGATCAAAAGGATTGATATTCCAGATTACACTTTGCACAAATACTTTGTGTTCATATAGGGCTATCAGAGAACCCAGGGTTTGAGGATCCAGCTTTTTAAACAAAATAGAAGTGGTCGAACGGTTTCCAGGGAAGATTTTATGAGGCAATAGTTTTTCCAGGGCTTCACCGCTCATTCCTTTTGAGGTCAATTCAGCACGTACTTCCTGTTCATTTTTGCCCATCATCAATGCTTCCGTTTGCGCAAAGAAATTGGCCAATAGCAAACGATGATGATTGCCGATCGGATAGTGGCTTTGACATGGCGCCAAGAAATCGGCTGAAAAAGTTTGTGTTCCTTGGTGCAGTAGTTGATAGAAAGCGTGCTGACCATTGGTCCCTGGCTCACCCCAAACGATTTCCCCGGTTGCATAATCGACAACTTCACCATTGCGAGTGATGCGTTTGCCATTACTTTCCATTTCCAGTTGCTGCAAATAAGCCGAAAAACGGTGCATGGACTGATCATAGGGCAGGACTGCGCGGGATGATGCGCCGCAAAAGTTGATTTGCCAGATACCCAGCAAGCCAAGAATGACCGGCATATTTTGTGCCAGCGGCGCTGTGGAAAAATGTTGATCCATGGCTCTTGCACCAGCCAGCAGTGAATAAAAATTATCCATGCCGAGTGCCAAGGCAATGGGTAAACCAATCGCCGACCACAACGAGTAGCGTCCGCCAACCCAATCCCAGAACTCAAACATATTGTCAGGATTGATGCCGAATTGTTCTACTGCAGCACGATGGGTGGAGACGGCAACGAAATGACGGGCAATGTCTTGTTCACGGCCACCTTGAGCGAGAAACCACTCGCGCGCGGAGCGGGCATTGGTCAGTGTTTCCTGAGTGGTGAATGTTTTGGAGGCAATGACAAATAAGGTGGTAGCCGGATCAAGTCTTTGCAAGATTGCCGATAAATGCGCCCCATCAATGTTGGAAACAAAGTGAGGGGTAATGCCTGCTAAACCATAGGGTTTGAGTGCTTCGGTGACCATCACCGGACCCAGGTCCGAGCCGCCAATGCCAATATTGACGATGTCTGTGAAATGCTTGCCCGTATAACCTGTGCGCGTGCCACTGTGTATGGCATTCGAAAAGCGTTCCATCTGCGCTAATACCCGCTGGATGTCGGGCATGACATCTATGTCATCCACCTTGACCGAATGCTCGCTGCGGAGTGCAATATGTAATGCCGCGCGATGTTCGGTTGAATTGATTTTTTCTCCTGCGAACATGCGTGCTATCCAATCTTCCAATCTTTGTTGTTGAGCGAGTGCTATCAGCAACTGGATAGTCTCTCCATTGACCGGCTGCTTGGAGTAATCCAACAAAATATCATTAAAGATTAAGGAAAATTGATCAAAGCGTTGCGAATCTTTCTGAAATAATGCGCGTAAATGCTGCTTAGCCATAACAGGATGATGTGCCTGTAATGCCGACCAAACCGGTGATTGGGTAAGTGATGACATAGGGGTTGTTTGAGTCACTGATTAATATGAATTAAATGATTATCTGGGAGAACAGTAGCCAATCCTTGGGTCAGCAATTTCATCAATTAGAGCGAATCAATGCGTTATTAAGTACTTTATCTTGCATTGATCTCCAGCGTGATATTTAATCCCTGAGCCGGTGTTGGACATTCCACTTGCAATGTCACCGCTTGCATGATTTTCTCAAACCCGCTTTCAGATTGTGATACTGAATAATGAGGATATGCGCGTAATGTTACAGGAGATGAAGTTCTCAGCACGACACTTCCTCCTAGCGTATCATCATCCAATATGATTTCGGTCAGGTGGTTGAGCTCAAGTAATTGACCGAAACCTCCGGGGATTTTGCCCTGATAAACATAGCGACCTCCCATGCCATCGCAACTCGGCATGGCAAGATTAATTTCGGTTGTGAATATCTGTTTCATTTGATCAGAAAAATGATAATCAACATGTAATCGATTCTGCTCAAGTGAGATATTCTTTCTTATTGGAAACAGTGTATGGTCTGAGCGGAAGCTGTTGTTTTCAACCGTTGGTGATTCGTGCTGATAAACGATAAATTCGCCATCCAGACGATCGACAAACAGGCTTCTTGGGTGATCGTCCGCTTCTGTATCCTCGGCTGCGATCTGATGCTTATAACTGATTCTGTCATGTGCGGATGCAATGCCGGTTGTTTCATGGCTGGGTGGAGAGTGTGCGCCGAGTTGCATTTTTTGGTAATAATGCTCTACTTGGCAGCGCAAGGTATCGCCGAAATTATGGTTGAGCTGATAGGCATCCAATTCGCAAATGCTGGCGAAGCTATCCAGTTTGATGATGGCTTGCAGAATGCCATTGTGTTGATAAACTTCTTCCACGCCATCCAGATCGGTATCTTCGATCAGCGTGGCAGAGCGTGGAGCGCATTGATCCAATAGTGCTTCCAGTTCAACAAGCGCCCGGTATACGGCGCGCCGCAAATGTGGGAGATACAAGCCGCCGAACAAACCGTGCCAGTAAGCATCATTGGCTTGAGATTCATAAAGTTTTTGCTGCATGGCATGAGATCGTTGTTTTTCCGGTAACTTGGCCAAGCGTGAAGACAATCCCAACATGCGTTTATGCATCCAATTGGATTCAGGATAACGCGAGAAGAAGTTTTTCCAGATACCGCCGCGTAAAAAAGCTTTCTTATGTTCGTACCAGCCGCTGGATTTGGCTTGTTGCACCAAATCGGCATAGGTGTTGGCAGATGGTGCAGGCAGCGTCCATTCGTTCATTTCAATATACGAAACAGTGGGTAGATAGACGATTCCGCGGGTTTTCTCGGTGGCGTGATAGGCGCTGTAGTGCTGGGGGGAAATTTTGGTGGATGCGAGTACGGCTTGGATAAATTGTTCAAGCCAGCCTTTCTCATACACCCACTGGTAAGTTTCCGGCCAGATACCGAATTTCTCGATATCATCAAAATAGATGGCAGCCGTATGAGAATTGGATGCAGTGCTGTCAGCTAAGGATTCGAGATAAGCGATTGTTTCATCGACAGGAGAAAACGGGATCTTGTAACGTAAATTTTCAGAAATGGGAAACAGATCGAGTTTTCGTGAGTCTTCTTCGGTCGTAAAGTAACCATTCAATTCTGCATGTGCCCTGCCGGCACAGAGAAAATGGTAGTCATCCACAATCACATAACGAATACCACAATCTGCCAGCGCAGGAACCACAGTGGATTCCCACACGCGCTCGGTGAGCCATGCACCTTGCGGGCGCTGCCCTAATTTTGCGGCCAGTTTGTTGGAGAAAGCTTCAATCTGGCCAATTCGGTCACGATTGGGAATAACGGCCAGCACCGGTTCGGTATCCCCTGCACCAAACAACTCAACTTGCCCGCGTTGCACCATTTCCCGCAATAACGCCATGTCTTCCGGATAATGCTCGATCAGATAATCGAGGAGCCAGCCTGAGAAATGCACTGCGAAATGAAAATCCGGATAGCGATACAGTACTTGTAGGAAGGGCTTGTAACAACGTAAGTGCGCATCCATCAGCACTTCAGGAAAGTTGCCGACCGGTTGATGGGCATGGACACCAAACAGTAGAGACGTACGTTGAGGCATTAAATTATTCCTGTAATAGTTTTACGATAATCAAAACCTAAACAACAGAGAACGTTATTCCAAACAGCGCCGAGTGCAATTTGAAATCAATCAGACGCTACGAAGATCGCAGCATGGTGCCACTTTCTTCAGCTTGTTCATTACCTTTACTAATGGGCTCAAGGACGGCTGCCGGTACTGGCAACTTGAGTAAATGATAAAGATTGACCAGATTTTGTCTAAATAATTGATCGAAACTAGCGACAGAATGTGCTGGATTGTAATCACCGAACCACCAAAACCAGTCGGAACTTTCGCAAGATGCCAATTGCCGGCAGGCGGCGGTTTTTTCTTGATCAGTCAACCGATCACTTTGCATCACTAAATCAAAGCTGTTTTTGGCTGCACATAGCAAGTCCCAGGCGCGATTCTTTTGCTTGTCGCCTATCCAAGTGGAGAATGTTCCATAAACCCAACTGCCCGCGGCCAGTGTCGGTAATGTCACAATATTATCAATATTTTCGGACGCAATATAGTTGCGATAAGTCGTCGTGCGAATGACAGGATGATTATCGAGCAGGCTGTATAAATCATCCAGAAAATAGAATCCATTATAAGGATAGGATTCCCAGGCATTTTCTCCATCCAGAATGACGCTGACGACTGGGGTTGCTTGGGAAGGTGCATTTTGATGGATCCGTTCCAGTGATTGTATGAAATTTTCGGCGGCATCCCGTCCAAACCATTTGGAATATTCAAAGCCAATCAGGTCCGATAATTGATCATCCCGGAAAAAACAAATGACTTGTTCCGCTTCGCCAGCAATTCGATAAGGCTGATATAAATAGCAGTTACGTTCAGGTATGGGGTCATCAGGATAAGAAGTGCGCAGGCTGTTAACCAAAACGCCTTCGCCACTGGCGCTCCATTGGCAATTTTGTTCTACAAAAATTTTTAGCAATGGGGTTGATAGCGCGCCCTCAGCTGGCCAAATGCCAGCGGGTTTTTCGCCAAAACGCTGTGCATGGCTGGCTATCGCTGAAGATAGATGAAAAGCAACACGGCTGCGCCCGCCTGGATAATGATCGTTCACCGGCAAGGCTGCATCGGGCAGGCTGTCGCGTGCGGATGAGAAATCAATCAGTAATGGTGAAAGGGGGTGAAAGTGCGGTGTGCTGGACAGTTCGATTTGACCCGATTCGGCAAGTGTGCGATAGCGAGGAATCAATGTCTGGATCAGATCACCAATCAGATTGAATAATTGCATTCGATCGTTAAGCGTATATCCTTCGCTTTGCGCCATGAGTCGCATCACGAATTCGTTATTGCGCCGCACACTTTCTCCCATCCATGCGAGGTGATACCAAACCAGTAAATCTGCCAGATACTGGCCGGAGAAATAAATTAATTCCGCTTCACCGCGTTTGCTCAGGATATTGTACAGTTCGTGTAAGCGTTTATACGCAGGATACGGTTGCAGCATGGTTTTATGATTGCTTAGAAAACAACTGTCGAATACATGTAAGCGATCCTGCATGCTGATCTGATCCAATTCAGGCGTCGATAATAGCCGCAACAAAGGGTCGCGTACCGGCCCTGCTGAGAACTGCTGAATGTAATCTTCCAGTTGATCCAGCAGAACAGGTACAAAATTCACTATGGCCTTGGTTCTGGGGTGCATCTCCAGGTGATAGGCCATATCGGTATAGTCCTTGATGGCATGCAGATAGACCCACGGCAATACGAATTCATTGGTTGCATAATCCCGATAATCCGGTTGATGCATGTGCCATAGCAAAATAAGGTTCAGTTGAGTCATGTAAAAATGGTCATGCGAATGGAAATGGTGTCATCAACATACTTTATGAATGTGTTGACCGAGCATTTCCGGTGTAATTAATGTAATGCCTTTTTCGGTCACAAAAAATCGTTCGCGGTCTTGCGCTGCATCATATCCCACAACCAATCCTTCTGGGATGACGCATTTTTTTTCCACCACGACACGCCGCAAGCGAGCATTTCTACCGATCTCTACATTAGGAAGGATGACGGAATCCTCCACAGTGCTGAAGCTGCGCACTTTGACATTCGAAAATAATAAAGAGCGACGAACGGTCGCGCCACTGATGATACATCCTCCTGATACTGATGAATCCAGAGCCTGTCCGCGGCGGTCTTCATCATCAAACACAAATTTGGCCGGGGGTAATTGTTCCTGGTGCGTCCAAATCGGCCAATCTTCATCGTAAAGGTTGAGTTGCGGAGTGACCGTAATCAGATCCAGATTGGCTTCCCAGTATGCATCCACCGTGCCCACATCGCGCCAATAAGGAATGCCTGACGCCATGTTTACGCAACTGTTGTCGAATCGATGCGCAAATACGCGGCAGCGGGGCACCAGATAAGGAATCAGGTCTTTGCCAAAATCATGTGAAGAGTCATTGGCCTGATGATCACGAATGAGTTGCTCATAGAGAAATGATGCATTAAAAACATAAATGCCCATGCTCACTAGCGCTTTTTCCGGCTGGCCAGGTATCGGTGCGGGATTCTTCGGTTTTTCAGCGAAACTGGTCACTTGCCATGCATCATTGACGCCCATGACGCCAAAAGCACTGGCTTCTTCCAATGGGATTTCGAGGCAGGCTACCGTCATATCTGCGGCTTTCTCAATATGCTCAGCCAATAATTTGCTGTAATCCATTTTATAAATATGATCGCCCCCCAGAATCAAGACATATTTTGCTTCGTGGCGCTGCAAAATATCGATATTCTGAAAAACTGCATCGGCTGTGCCTTGATACCAGGTTTCATCGGCGGTGCGTTGCTGGGCAGGCAGGAGTTCGACAAACTCCTTGAAGCGCCCATCGAGAAAGCTCCAGCCATGTTGAATGTGACGAATCAGGCTCTGTGCCTTATATTGCGTTACGACGCCAATACGCCGGACACCTGAGTTGACGCAATTGGACAGTGGAAAATCAATGATGCGGAACTTGCCGCCAAACGGAACAGCAGGTTTCGCGCGCCAGTCTGTCAGTTGATGTAGTCGGGTACCTCGCCCACCGGCCAGGATGAGTGCAATCGTATTGTGCGTGATGTTGCTGTGAAAGCGTGTGCAGGTCGGATTGTTTGCCTGGGATTCACTGCCGTTTTTGCGCTCTATACTATCCATAGCTCTATAAACCTCCACTATTCATTCGAATATGTTATCGCATTATGGCACTTTCTCACATACAGCTTTTATTTTATTGTCCATTGTCAAAGAGTAGACAAGCTATAATTCATTTTATACAAGTTAACCTGCTTATAAAATGTGATTACCACCCATAAAACCACTTCACTTCAAAATTCACTGCTGAGTGCCCGGCTACATGATCCATTTTCTTATCTGGGCGTGCACAGGGAAAAGGGGCGAACTTTGGTGCGTGTATTTCGCCCGCATGATGTGAATGTATGGATCAGAACAACCATCGGTTATGAACCGATGAGCCGCATTCATGCGAATGGGATTTTTGAATGGCGCGGTGAATTTCCCCCCGAAATGCCGTATCGATTGCGTATCGAAGCAAAAGGCGACACGCAAAGCGTTTATGAAACTTATGATGCCTACGCTTTTCCGCTTCAAATTTCGGATCATGATGTGTATCTGTTCAATGAAGGCAAGCTGAGACAAGCTTATCGCATGTTGGGCGCGCAGCGTGTCAGAAATAGTGGCGTGGACGGTGTGCGTTTTTCAGTCTGGGCGCCGAATGCCGGGCGCGTAAGCGTGGTGGGAGATTTCAATCGCTGGGACGGACGCATTCATCCCATGGCCGTGCACCATGCCAGCGGTGTGTGGGAGCTATTCATTCCTGATTTGCCGCCCAATGCATTGTACAAGTATGAAATCCGCAATCGAGACAGTGGTGAGATCGTTCTCAAAACTGATCCTTATGCCAATCGCTATGAGTTTCGTCCCAACACAGCCGCGCTGACACCTGCAGAGGGCCAGCATGATTGGCGTGATATCGAGTGGATGAAAAGTCGCGCGGATTGGGATTGGTTGCATGCGCCACTGAATATCTATGAAATTCACGCCGGCTCATGGAAGCGGCATCCGGACGGGCGTTTCTATACTTATCAGGAATTGGCTCAGCATCTGCTGCCGTATGTAGTGGAAATGGGCTATACGCATATCGAATTGATGCCCATCTCGGAGCATCCGCTGGATGAATCCTGGGGTTACCAAACCACCGGTTATTTTGCGGTCACTAGCCGCTATGGTTCACCTGACGACTTTAAATACTTTGTGGAGGCATGCCACCAGGCAAATATCGGCGTGATCCTGGATTGGGTGCCTGCACATTTTCCGCAGGATACTTTTGCACTGGCCCGTTTTGATGGCACCGCATTGTATGAACATGAAGATCCGCGCTTGGGATTTCACCAGGATTGGGGTACTTATATTTTCAATTATGGTCGCAATGAGGTGAAGTCATTTTTGCTATCCAGTGCACATTACTGGTTATCTGAATTTCATCTGGATGGTTTGCGCGTCGATGCGGTTGCTTCCATGCTGTATCTGGATTATTCACGCAAGGCAGGGGAATGGCTGCCCAATCAATATGGCGGCAGAGAGAATCTGGAGGCGATCGATTTTCTGCGTGAGCTGAATATCATGGTGCACGAGGAGTTTCCAGGGGCACTGACACTGGCCGAGGAATCCACCGCTTGGCCGGCGGTATCGCGCCCAACTTATGTCGGCGGCCTGGGGTTCTCGATGAAATGGAATATGGGCTGGATGCATGACACGCTTTCATATATGCACGAGGACCCCATCTACCGGCGTTATCACCACGATAAACTGACCTTCAGTCAACTGTACGCCTATAGCGAAAACTTCGTGTTGCCTTTTTCGCACGATGAAGTTGTGCATGGAAAATGTTCTCTGTTAGACAAAATGCCCGGCGATGCTTGGCAGAAATTTGCCAATGTACGCTTGCTAATGGTTTTTCAAATGACCTGGCCAGGTAAGAAACTCAATTTCATGGGCAATGAATTTGCCCAGAAGCTCGAATGGCGCGTGAGTCATGAGTTGGATTGGCCATTGCTGGAGCAAAGGCAACATGCCGGTGTACAGGCTGTGCTGCGAGATTTGAATCATTGCTATAAAAACATTCCTGCTTTGCATCAGCTTGACTTTTCTGCCGAAGGTTTTGGCTGGATCGATTGCCAGGATGCCGATCAATCCGTGATCAGCTATATACGGCGTGCAAAAGATGGCACTTTTATCATCGTAGTACTCAACTTTACACCGGTTCCACGCATTGGTTACCGCATTGGTGTGCCAGCCAGCGGTGTTTATCAGGAAATATTCAACAGCGATTCCATTTACTATGGAGGCAGCAATATGGGTAATGCGGGCAGCATTGTGACCACGCCAGAACTACTGATGGGATTGCCAAACTCTATTGCGATTACGCTGCCGCCGCTGGCAGGAATTCTTCTTAAGAATTTTTAATCTTATTGATGTCATTGGCTGGTGGCTTAAAAAGTAATGGATGCAAATATTACGGTTATACAAATCTGTCGAGTATGTTGTCTGCAATATATTGAAATGATTTAAATATGCGTAAGAACTTGTTTTTGATTTTATGCTTCCTGTTTGTGATGGCAATGCTTTCTTTGGGCTGGTCTGTGTTCCAGAAGCAATCTGCGAACCCTGATGATTTCAAACAACCATTGAAACAGATCGAAGATAGGTACATGGGGCGACAAACCTGTGCCAAGTGTCATGCCGAACAGGATCGGTTGTGGCGGGGATCGCATCATGATCTTGCTATGCAAGAAGCGAATGAGCAGACGATACTTGGTGATTTTCGATATGCCGAATTCAGTAAGGATGGTGTGATTTCAAAATTCTTTCAGCAGCAAGGGCGCTTTTGGGTCAACACGGATGGTCCTGACGGCGAGCTTGCCGATTTCGAAATTAAATATACTTTCGGTGTTATGCCACTTCAGCAGTATCTCATTGAACTGCCGGGTGGTAGGTTGCAAGCTTTTTCTATTGCATGGGATAGCCGGGCAAAAGAACAGGGGGGGCAGCGCTGGTTTCATCTTTATCCGAGTGAAGAAATTGACTATAAACATGAATTGCACTGGACGAAACATTCGCAAAACTGGAACTTCATGTGTGCTGAGTGCCATTCGACTAATCTACAAAAAAATTACGATCCGAACAGCCGCTCGTATCGCACTCAATGGTCAGAAATTGATGTTGCTTGCGAAGCATGTCATGGGCCGGCCGCACGTCATGTGATTTGGGCCGAACAAAGAGCTGGTTACGAATCGATAGATTCCCAAACTAAGGGGCTGATTGTTCAGTTCAATGAACGCAATCGGGCTAAATGGAAGATTGACTCGGTGTCTGGCAATGCCCAAAAGAATGTCCCACACGATGCTGATAAAGAGATTCAAGTGTGTGCCCGATGTCACTCGCGACGTGTTCAACTGTTCGGTGATTATCGTTATGAGCAGTTAATGGATACTCATCAGCCTTTGTTATTGCAAACAGCTCTGTATCATACCGATGGACAGATCAAGGATGAAGTCTATGAATATGGATCATTCTTGCAAAGTAAGATGTATCAGGCTGGCGTAACTTGCAGTGATTGCCACGAACCTCACAGTCTTAAGCTGCGTGCACCGGACAATGAAATCTGCTTGCAGTGCCATGCCGGTAATCAGTACGATACTAAGGCACATCATTTCCATGACACCGATCTGCCTGGATCTCGTTGCATCGATTGCCACATGCCAGCAAATACCTACATGGTTGTCGATTCCCGGCGAGATCATGGTTTCCGTATTCCACGCCCCGATTTGTCTGAACAGTTTGGCACCCCTAATCCTTGCATAGCCTGTCATGTCAGCCAATCAGCATTTTGGGCAACAGATAAGATGCGTGAATGGTATGGACATCCTCCATCAAGTGATCAGAGCTATGCTGAGACCCTGCATGCGACTCGCAGTGGAGCAGCAGATGCACTTGAGCGCTTAATCACCTTGTTGCGAGATAAAAATCAGCCGACTATTGTGCGGGCTACTGCAATCGAAGAATTGAATATACAGTTAAACAAGGAATTGCTCTTGTTGCTAATCGAAGCATTGCGTGATCCCGATCCATTGATGCGTAATGCCGGGCTTAAAGCTCTGGAAAAATTGCCGCCTGAGCGGCGCTGGACACTCGCCCATGAGCGCTTAAGTGATCCGGTGCGTAGCGTGCGTGCCATGGCTGCATCCATTTTAGCCGAGGTTCCTACTGCAAGCATGTCTTCCAATGAGCAAGCCGATTTTCGTCGAGCGAGCGACGATTATCTCAGTGCGTTGCGTTTTAATGCGGATGATCCGGATGCACAAGTCAGTTTGGGGAATTTTTACGCAGGGCGTGGAGAATCCACTCAAGCTGAGCAGGCGTACCGAGAGGCATTATTGCTTGATCCAAACTGGATACCGGCATATGTCAATTTTGCCGATTTCCTGCGTCACTCGAGCCGAGATGATGAAGGGGAAGCATTGTTGCGGACAGGTTTGTCCTTTCATCCCAAGGCAAGCATACTTCACCACAGTCTGGGCTTGTTGCAGGTGCGGAAAAAGGATTTTGATGGTGCATTGATTTCATTGCAACGATCAGTTGAGCTTGCGCCTGAAGATGCGCGTTTCAGCTATGTATATGCCGTAGCTTTATATAGTGCCGGCCAAATCATGGAAGCCCGGTCTGTTATAAAATCTGCTTTATTGCGAGTACCGAATGATCTTTCGCTGAATGTATTGAGCGCTCAATTAATGGCAGAAGATTAGATCTAGCCTGTGTTACCTCCAGTAAATTCGATAATCTGCATTTATTCGCGCGGAATATTTCCCAGACACACCGTAGATGAACCCAGATCAGGCGACGAGATTTCATGCTTGCACTGGACCAAGCATTGTTAAAACGAGCTGTGGTTCACGGTGGTGGATTCACCTTGGGTTAGTCAGGTAAACGCAGGCTGGGGCGATTGGCTGGTTTTATTTAAGTCATTTTAAAGATTAAACCACATAGGCTACCGAGCGACTATTTGAGAGTGTAATATGATCATAATATTGAATTCTATAATGTGTCGAGGGAAGCGGAGAATCGAGATGAAGAAAATTTGTGCAGTCCTGTTGTTGTTTAGTGTCTTGTGGTGCAGTTTTTCCTGGGCCGCAAAGCCGAATATCCTCCTTTTACTCTCGGATGATCACAGTTATCCTTATGTGGGTGCTTATGGGAATGCGGATGTCCGCACGCCGAACCTGAATCAATTGGCCGCAGAGGGAATGCGATTTAATCGGATGTTCGTTACTTCTCCGTCATGTGTTCCATCTCGCGCTTCGTTGATGACCGGTCGTTCACCCGTGGCGGTTCGCATGGGGCGCTTTACTTCTCCGCTACCAACTGAAGTGGCAGCTTTGCCAGATTTGTTGCGAGATCAGGCTGGATATTTTACTGGAGCGGGAGGACGCAATTATCATCTGGATGGTCCAACGACAGCGCGTTCGCCAGTCGTCGGAGAAATACTGGATCGATATAGTTTGCGCACATTCGCTGATCGCTTGGATAACATTCAACCGGTGCAACTTGGACCTGCAGACTCATTGAAAGCTTTTCTGGATGTGGTTCCAAGTGGAAGACCGTGGTTTTTCTGGCTGGGTTTTGATGATACGCATTTCCCATGGACACAGCAAGGCTTGCTGGGAGCTCCCGATCCTGCCAAGCTGAAAGTTCCCGGATACCTACCCGATTTGCCGGGAGTACGAAGTGACTTGGCTAAGTACATCGCTGAAGTTGAGCACATGGATATCGCCATCAAGAATATTCTGAATGCTTTGAATGAGCGCGGTTTTGCGAATAATACCGTGATTGTTTTCATGGGCGATAACGGTTTATCGCTGCCTCATGGCAAGGGTACATTGTATGATCCGGGTGTCCAAGTTCCTATGTTTATCCGTTGGCCAGGGGTGATTCGACCGGGTTTAGTGACTAGTACATTAATTTCCGGAGAGGATTTTGCTCCCACCATGTTGGAAATTGCCGGTGTGGCACCTCCGGAAGAGATGAGCGGTGTCAGTTTCTTGAAACTGCTTCAGGGAAATGCTTCATTCGTTGAACGCACGTACATCTTTACTGCACGCGTGCCACACGGTGGAGATGGTGGTCTTTATCCTAACATTGCGGCCTCCGTATTCGATCTGTCGCGCAGCGTTCGGTCACAGAACTTTAAACTTATTTATAACACTACCCCGCATCAGCCTGTGCAGCCAATAGACAGTCAGAGCGCGCCCAGTTGGCTGGAAATGAAAGCTGCATTTGCCGGAGGGACTCTGGCGCCCAGATTTGTTCGTGCTTATTTCACTACTCCGCGACCCACCTATGAACTCTACAATTTAACTACTGATCCAAATGAACTCATTAACCTTGCCGGTAATCCACAGTTCGCCCAAGTGTTACTCGAGCTTAAACAGGCATTGACGGAGAAAATGGTTCTTGATTGGGATTTTCTGCCTCCACCTTTGTTGTAGGTTCGGGTGATTATTACTTGATTAAGGATAGTTTTTTGAGTGTGCGCGGGATATCTGCATTCAGACTTAAGGTTTTTACGTATCAATCAATGGATAAAAGAATCAGTCATGATATGAGTGCAATCGAAATAAACTTCGTCAAAATGGATTCATTATCTGGCAATTGCATCAATATGCATGCTTCATTACGTTGAGTGGAATCAGTTCAGCGTTAACTGACACGAATGAAGCTTTAGAAGTCGAATGGAATCGATGAGAAAAAATACCATGATTTGGGGTGGCCCATCCCGCATTAAAGTCAGTACCAAAGTCCTTGAATGCAGTTGAGAGGGAATTCGTAACAAATATTTGAATGGCATTAGATTGGTTCCCCACCGTATGCAGTGGGGTTGTTGTGCTCAACGACTACTGCATTGAGTGCAGACCAATCATATTGCCTTCAGTATCAGTGATTAGGGCGATAAAGCCATATTGACCAATGGACATTTTTGCGCGCATGATTTGTCCCCCTGAAGAAGCTGCGCGAGATGCCTCAACAGCACAATCAGCGCAGGTGAAATAAACCAACACGTTATTTCCACCCGATGGGCCACCCTCCATTTTGACCAAAGCCCCTGATGCACCTGCTTGATCCGCGATCATGGGAAAACTCCATAGCTCTACATCCATTTCCGTCGGACTGTTTAAGCGTTCCAGCTTAACCTCAAACACAGCTTCATAGAAGCGTTTAGCCCGGTCCATATCTTGTACATAAATTTCAAACCATCCAACGGGATTATGATTCATGAGTTTCTCCTAGAATGTAGCCATTTGATTCAATGGACGTTATATCACGATTGTGATGATAGCAGGGATTGTGTTTTGTTTGGTCTGGCCTGGCCTGTTAAAAGTCTTTGTTGATTAGATTAAACGCGATTTGTTGGCGCTATTGATCAAGTTATTGGTCTGCATGCCGAAACCGCAGAGGTGGTTATAAAGCGTTATCGATGTGAAACAAGAGTATTTTGCTTTGGACATTCCCGATAGCCGTCAACCGAAATGATTAATGCATGCTATAGGTAATGAACCAATGGAAGAACCAATTGATTTCACCGAACTGAGCAAGGTGTTTCCGGATGGCGCGGTACAAACTCAGGTATTGCTGGATTTTCGTTCATATATTCGTACCGATCATGCCAAATTGATCGAGATGCTGGAAAAGAATGATGCTAACAAAGTCGAGCGCGCTGCTCATCGCATGAATGGTTCCAGTTCGATGGTTGGAGCCAAGCAGTTAGCAAAAGCATGCGCGGCTATTGAACAATCCGCTCGGAAAAAGGATATGGCTGGTGTAAAAGCCGTCATGGCATCACTGGACGAAGCGATCAAGCAGCTTGAGAATTTCTTGTCAACGCTGGAAGTGAAGTATCAATCCACCATTGACCAAGAATGATCCGCTTTTGTCCAGAGTGCACCTAGTTTTGCTTTATAGCCAAACCATCATGCCCATTTCCAGGGGATGAGTCAGCAGCGAATGATAAGGGTAGATGCGAATAAAATATTCCTGTTTGCCGCATAATTCCGGTGTCAGCTTGAGTTCAAACAGATGTTCATCGCCTTCTTTGATGCCAGTAAACTCAAAACTGAAATGTTTGAAATTACATAGCCTGGTTTTGCTGAATTGGCGGCAGATCAAGAGTTCAACAATCACATCCTGCGGTTCTAAATGGTTTAGCTTGGCAGCGACCTTAAAATTTAAAGCTTCACTGAAATGAATGCGGTCGCATGGTGTATCCAATCGGCGTAATGCGATACCTTGCCATGCATTGCGTATCCTGGTTTTCCAGACAGCGATTTTCTTTGCGCCATCAAAATCATTGTCAGCATATGCCATGCCTTTCTGGCTAGCCGGTAGATAGAATTTTTTTACGTACTCATCCACCATGCGGGTTGAACTATAGCGGGGCAACAGCGAGATCATAGAATGTTTGGCCATTTTGACCCATTCCGGTGAGTAGCCGAGTTTGCCATAGTTGTAATAAAGCGGAACGACCTGATCTTGCAGGATTTCGTAAAAAGCCCGGCTTTCTTCTTTATCGCGCAGTGCACCTTCCATATTTTCTGGTCCCGGCTTGATGGCCCAGCCATTTTTTCCGTCATAGCCTTCCCCCCACCAGCCGTCCAGCACGCTTAAGTTAATTGCGCCATTGATACCGGCTTTCATGCCTGATGTGCCACTGGCTTCCAGCGGATAAATCGGGTTGTTGAGCCATACATCCACGCCGGCAACCAAACGCCGGGCGAGCCGTAGATCGTAACCTTCAATCAATAGCAAGCGTCCTTCAAATTCCGGCAGGTGTGAGATTTCACTAATGCGTCGAATTAAATCTTGACCGGGTACATCAGCCGGATGGGCCTTGCCGGCGAAGATTAATAGCACGGGGCGATCTTGATCGAGAATGATTTTGCGTAACCAATCCAGATTCTCAAATAACAACGCTGCGCGTTTATAAGTGGCGAAGCGGCGCGCAAAACCCAAAGTCAGGATATTCGGATTGATGGGATCGATGAACTTCAACAATCGATCAAGATGAGCCTCGGAGCCATGATTGCGGGTGTTTTGTTCCGTGATGCGCGAGCGTATGCCATAAAACATTTGAGATTTTAAGGATTGACGCACACTCCAGAACAAATGATCGGGTATTTTGTTGATGCGTGTCCAGAATTCGGTGTCGCACATTTTACTGCGCCATTCATGACCGAGGTATCGGTCAAATAGATCAGACCATTCTTGCGCGAGAAAAGTGGGTACATGGACGCCATTGGTAATGTAGCTTATCGGATTTTCTTCCGGTTCGATCTGGGGCCACAAATCGCGACAAATATTCGCGGAAACGTCACCATGGATTTTGCTGACACCATTGTGCGTGCGTGAGCCATGAATCGCCAGCGCGGTCATATTAAAATCCGAGCTCTCGGCAACATGACCGAGTGCCATAAATTTCTCGCGCGTAATGTGCAAGCCTTGATAGAAGCGTTCAAAATAAGTTTGCATCATGTCGGTGCTGAAATAATCATGCCCGGCGGGTACTGCAGTGTGGGTCGTGAAAACCGTATTGACGGCTACGCTTTCGAGAGCGCTGGCAAAATCAAGCCCTTGCTGCACCAGATTGTGAATGCGTTCAAGAATCATAAAGGCTGCATGGCCTTCGTTGATGTGCCATATGGTTGGTTTGATGCCGAGTGCCTGCAACGCGCGCACACCGCCCATGCCCAATATGATTTCTTGTTCAATGCGCATGACTCTGTCGCCACCATACAGGTTGTGCGTGATATAGCGGTCCTGCGGGGAGTTTTCCGGTAAATCGGTATCCAGCAGATAAAGAGTGACATGCCCGATTTTTGCTTGCCATACTTTCACTACCACGTTGCGTTGTGGCAACGACACTTCAATGTGTACACTCGAACCGTCTTCACGCAATACCGGCGTAACCGGAAGATCTTCAAAATCCGAAATGGTATAGGTGACTTGTTGATTGCCCAGCGTGTCGATGGTTTGAGAGAAATAACCTTGCCGGTAGAGCAAGCCAATGGCTACGAATGGCAAATGCAGATCGCTGGCCGATTTGCAGTGATCCCCGGCCAGGATGCCCAGTCCGCCGGAATAAATCGGTAGGCTCTCGTGAAAACCAAACTCAAAACAGAAATAGGCGATCTGGTCTTGTGGTTGAAGTCCGGCGATATTGTCCTGGGATGAAAATTCATAATGATAGGAATCATAAGTGGACAGAATGCTATTGTAGGTAGCAAGAAAAACGCGATCTTCGGTTGCTTTCAGCAGTGTGGACTCATCGACACGCTTGAGAAATGCCTTGGGATTATGTCCTACCGCTTCCCAAAGATAAGGATCAAGTCGGGAGAATAAGGTGCGTGTCGCGCGATCCCAGCTATACCATAAGTTGTTGGCGAGTTCTTCCAGTCGCTTCAGGCGTGCGGGTATTTTAGGATTGACGGTAATGGTGAAAGCAGTTCTCGAAAACATGAAGACTCTCCTTGGTGAGAATTATTTTTGTAAGCGTACACTCAGTCCAACGGGTTAATCCATAGAACACAGCAACAAATATCGAATAACAAGACATTCTTGTGACAAGTTTGATCAAATGCTCAATTTTGAGCAGTCAATAAATGGTGCGCTTTTCTTTTAACTCCTAGTAAACCAACATTGGGATTGGTGATGACATGCACCGGAATTTCGCTCATCATGGCAGAAAATCGTCCTTTGTCACGAAATGCCTGCATAAAACTGCCTGAGCTGAGTGATTGAATGATTTTAGGAGCAATACCGCCCGCAATATATACGCCACCCCGGCATAATCCGGCGAGCGCCAGATTACCGGCATAAGCGCCATAGATTTCGACAAATAAATTCAATGCCTTGATGGCAATCGGATGCTTATGGGTGAGCGCAAGAGTCGTGATGGTGGCGCCACTATCTTCTGCTAGCTCTAGCTGTGTCAGACCTGGAAAGGCTGCCAGGTTCATTTGCAGGCAATGGAAAATATTGGTTAATCCGGGGCCGGATAGCAGGCGTTCCACTGAGACATGACCAAATTTTTGCTGTAGTGCTTCGAACAAGCTGATTTGCAAGGCGTTGGTCGGCGCGAAATCCATATGGCCTGCTTCGGTTGATAAGGGAACGTAGCGATCTCCCTGCCAGGTGAGCCATGCCACGCCCATGCCCGTGCCTGCTCCCAGTACAACGCGCATGGATTGTGCCTGCGCTTTCCCGGCTTGCAGGGTGATCAGATCAACTGGCGATAACATTTCAACCGCTAATGCAACGGCCTCAAAATCATTGATGAGTTGCACGGCAGGTATTGAAAAGGTGTCTGCAATCTGAGCGCTGCTGATTTGCCAGGATAGATTGGTCAATTGCACTTGCTGTTCGGTGATCGGACCCGCGACTGCAAAGCAGGCTGCTAGCGGAGAGTTGGATGACTCTGTTGCGCCAGCCTGATGCAGGAACTCTCCGAGCAAGTCGCAAAAAGTCATATAGGCACTGCTGTCATAGCGCTGGGTGAATTGTTCATGCACGTGCCCATCGACTAATTCACCCAATTGTAAAATAGCCTTGGTGCCGCCGATGTCGCCATAAATGAGTCGCTTGTTCATGTATTGATCAGTTCATCATGGAATTAGTCAAAATTACGAATAATGGTAATGCCGTGTTCAGATAATCAGAATCTACCAACTCTGCTCCTAGTATACATCGAGTCATCGGTTTCCATTGTTATTGCTGTGGTTTGACATACAATCGGACATTCAGTACATTTTCCCGGATATCGGCTAGGGATGTTTTGCCTGCTTCTGACCTGCCATGTTTGTAATTGTTGATTGATGACTTATTGAGAATCTTATGTCTGAACCATTGATTATCGCTAAAACCAGCCAATCTGACTTGGCGCTTCTCCCCGCAATGGCTACCCGACATGGTTGCATTACCGGCGCGACCGGGACTGGCAAAACGGTGACTTTGCAGAAGCTGGCAGAAAGTTTTTCCAGTATCGGTGTGCCGGTATTCATGGCAGATGTGAAAGGTGACCTAACCGGCATCTGTAAACCGGGATCGTTGTCCGACAAAATAAAAGTGCGTATCGACCAGTTAGCATTGGATCTGCCCGCGTGGCAAGGCTATCCGGTGACATTGTGGGATGTATTGCAGGAGCATGGTCACCCGCTGCGCGCAACCATCTCTGATCTGGGGCCATTGTTGCTGGCGCGCTTGCTGAATCTGAATGAAACCCAGGAAGGTGTGCTGACTTTAGTGTTCAAAGTGGCGGATGACCACGGTCTGCTGCTGCTTGATTTGAAGGATTTGCGGGCGCTGCTGCAATTTGTCGGCGACCATGCAGATCAATTCAAGACCCAATATGGCAATGTTTCACCGGCATCCATCGGCGCCATCCAGCGCAGCTTGTTGCAGATAGAAAAGCAGGGTGGAGACAAATTTTTTGGCGAGCCGATGCTGAATATCGAGGATTTGATGCAAACCATCGATGGCAAGGGTGTCATCAATATCCTGGCTGCCGACAAATTGCTGAATTCACCCAGACTGTACAGCACCTATTTGCTTTGGATGCTGTCCGAGCTGTACGAAAACCTTCCGGAAGTCGGTGATCGTGAACAACCTAAATTAGTGTTCTTTTTTGATGAGGCGCATTTGCTGTTTAGCATGGCATCACCGGCGCTGTTGGAGAAGATCGAGCAAGTGGTGCGATTGATTCGCTCCAAAGGCGTGGGGGTTTATTTTGTCACGCAGAATCCTTTTGATATTCCAGAAAAAATATTAACCCAATTGGGAAATCGCATTCAGCATGCGTTGCGGGCATTCACACCGCGCGACCAGAAAGCAGTGAATGCGATCGCTGAAACCATGCGCCCCAATCCGAAACTGGATATCAAGCAGGCCATACTTGAACTGTCAGTGGGTGAAGCACTGATTTCTTTCCTTGCGCCTGATGGTTCTCCCACGGTGACAGAGCGTGCTTTTGTGCTGCCTCCGGTTAGTCAGATTGGTCCCATTACGCCTGATGAGCGTAAACAATTGATGCAGTCTTCCATCGTGGCCGGAGTTTATGAACAGGCCATTGATCGGGAGAGTGCGTTTGAGATGCTGCAAGCAAGGATGGGCACTGATAATCCGCAGAGCAGTTCACCTCAATCCGTTGTGAAGGGCGATCATCCGATCCAACAGGTTGGAGAGGGGGTGCTGGGTGAATTGGGCGATTTGCTGTTTGGCGGTTCAACGGGAGGGAAACGCAATGGTCGTCGCGAGGGAGTGATCGATGCTTTTGCAAAGAGCGCCGCCCGTTCGGTGGGCTCATCCATTGCGCGCGAAATCACCCGCGGCCTGCTGGGATCTTTGCTTGGTCAAAAGCGCCGCTAGTAGGGAAGCACTTGAACATCATACCGGATACTACCCATGATTAACCTGGCGGTACAATTGCTTGCAGGCCAATTGAATCAATATCTGCGGCGCACCTACAATCTGGGAGAAGACGTAGTGGTGGTATCCAATTTATTGGAAATGGATGGAAGCGTTGCCGCGAACGTCAATAACAAACTGGTTGTTTTTCTGGTGAATATCGAGAAAGACGCCGTTCCCTTCCGGCAAGTGAGCTCGCACGATGTCGGACGGCGCGAGATGCAGGGTAGCGCGCCGTATTACTTCAATTTGTATCTGATGATGACCGCCAATTTTACCGGTAACAGCTACCCGGAAGCGCTGAAATTTCTATCCAGCACTATCAGTTTTTTTCAGAAGAACTATGTAATCGATCACCAAACCGCACCGGAAATGGATTCGAGAATCGAGAAGCTGATTCTGGATATCGAGAATCTGTCCATTCAGGATCTAAGCAATTTATGGGGTGCTTTAGGTGGAAAATACCTGCCTTCGATTATGTACCGGGTGCGGATGGTGGCTTTCGATGCGGAAGACATCACCGGACGTATTCCGCTAGTGAGCGAACCCAAACCTACCGTGCGATAGCTTGCCATAAAAGCGCGAGCGGTTTGCAAGCTGGGTATAAGGTTCCAATGGATGTGCATCAGTTCCTAGTGCTGTGATTGCTGAATTATCAATGTATCCCTGTTGGGAAAAGGTGAAGGGTTAAGCAAACTATGGGCGCCTATCGTCTGTTATTCAGTGTTTCGGTTGAGCATGCTTATTTCTCCGGTAATGTTTGCAAATCCCTCGAATTTATTCCTGCCGGATCGACTGCCACTACGCTGAATAAAACAGGTCTGATCGTCAAATCATCTGAAAGCGGCATTGCGGTTTTTTATGAGCAGGATCCCTTGAATCGATTGCGTCTTCACGCTGAAGAGGGTTTGTCGCTGGTGTTCAAAGTCTTTTCCAAAGACCCCAATTTTTTTCGCTACACGCTGCCTGGCGCACCTGCGGATAACCATCTGTTGTATTTCAATAATCAATCGGTGGTGCCGGATGCAACCGGCAGGCAGATGCTGCATGGTGAATCTAATGTCTCCGATCGTGCATGGATTGATATCAATGCTGCTTCATTGGCTGGCTTGCTGGATCGGAAAGATTATTTCGTAAAGCCGGTCTTTATGCTGCAAATGAAGATTACTGCCGATGAGCCAAGCTTGTGTTCGGAACAATTGGATGCGGACGCGCGCCAGTTTCATATTCGCTTTGCAACGCTTCAAACTTATTGGAAATACTACATCCTGGGGGATTTGTCGAAACGTAATGTGTACATTGCGGATTTGGACAATGCCCTGCAATTCAATCCTGCAGGTAACATCCTGTTGCCTGGAAACCGCGAGTCGATGCTATTTCAGTCCTCAGCGGCTATTCCCATGCAAGAACAACCGTCTCAGCGCATACAATTACGCGAATCCGGCAGCCTGGGAGATAAAGTGCTCATCAAACGTCTGCCGAATGCGAGTGTGCATCAGATGGTCGGAGAAATGTTAAATGGTCAGAGAGAATATGTTTCGGAGATTTATATTAGTTAGGGAAGCGCTGATTAATTCAACGAACGTGATGAAGGGCGAGGCGCACGGAACGCAACAACCGAGACATATCAATCTGATAGGCGAGGGAGTGAGTGCCGCGCAACGAAGCAATTCGCTCGTGCAGTCAATTAATCAGCGCTTCCTTAGAATTGGATTAGATTAATCTTTTACCTTCCATGCATATACCTGAAATGCTGGAGTATTTGCGCTTGCTGCATCATGATACGCGCGTTCATGCTGTCGATCGGTAAAAGTAATGCCCCGACTGTAGCCAGAAGGGGCGCTGGCATCGTCGTAATCAAGTACATCGACAGCAAAAACATGGCCCTGTGTTCTGCCAGTAATTGATACTGTTCCCTGATGTTCATCCATAGCTAGAAAACTATCATGATGTGAGGTTCATGGAGCAATTGACCCATGGTGCATATCCTATGTTTATGTTGCTATTTTGATACAAATGTTATCTCAAACTGGCAGGCTTGAGTAAATCAGTTTAATATTCCGTCGGTTAAAAAACGACCATTGATCTTGATGTTGTGGCGCGCAAGTGCAAAAACGCTTCGTCAAAGCACATGGTTGGGTGTGACTGGATTGTGCTCCCCAAATACCGGAGATGTCTATGCATGATGTTCCGTCCTATCAACAGCTCTTTGAGGTGAGTCCCCATCCTTATTTGATTTTGCGCGCGGATAGTGGTTTTACCATCGTGGCAGTGAATAATAAGTACCTGGAAGTGACTGGCACGCAACGAGAAGCTATCGTG
>CADEDO010000025.1 GCA_902826115.1 uncultured Nitrosomonas sp. | reverse complement strand
CCTGTTTTTAACACCGTAGCGGCAACGCAGATAGTTTTTCAACGGCCTGTTAAACAGGCAATCACTTCCTCATCAGTAACTTGCGGAAAATCCGTATAAAACTGCCCCACCGCGTAAAAGTCACTGGGTGACGACAAACAAACGATACGATCCGCCTTACCCTGTAATTTTCTCAGTGTATCACCAGGCGCCACCGGAATGGCACAAACTAATTCGGCAGGTTTCTGATTACGCAGAGCGTGCAATGCCGCGATCATGGTCGAGCCTGTCGCCAATCCATCATCAATAATGATGACAATTCGTCCAGCCGGATCGATGGGCGGACGCTCGGGCGTATATTGAGCACGCCGCTGGCGGATGATTTTTGTCTGCTCAGTCACTTCTGCATCAATATAATCCTGATCGGCACCTACTTGCTGAGCATATTCAGTCAGATAAATCCAGCCACTTTCATCTATCGAGCCGATTGCAAATTCAGGATTGCCCGGCGCGCGTAATTTACGCACCAATACCACATCCATTTCACCCTTTAATTGCTGGGCGATCAATTTCGCCATCGGCACAGCACCTCTCGGTATTGCCAATATCAAAGGATTTTTAGCGCGATAATCAGACAGCGCTTCGACCAGTTTCCTGGCTGCTGCAATACGATTTGCAAATATCATGACAGACTCCCTATAGTGATTCTGTTGCGAACAAGCGAGTATTACACAACGTGCTGATAAATATGCTCACGACATCGTGCGATGAATCAGTAAACGCAATTCACTCAATGGACGGGTATTAAGTACATTGCATTTCTCCAACCAGCCGCGCCGCGCTTGTCCGACACCAAAACGCAGATTGGAAAAATCATACACACTATGCGCGTCCGAATTGATACTGATCAGCACGCCCTCTTCCTTCGCCATCTGGCAATGGGTATCCAGCAGATCCAATCGCTCCGGATGTGCATTCAATTCCAAAAAACAGCCACGATGCTTGGCTTCACGAATAATGCGCAACATATCCACATCATAAGGATCTCGCCGCTGAATCAGGCGCCCGGTTGGATGAGCCAATAGGGTAAAGTAAGGGTGATGCATCGCGCGCAATATCCGCTCCGTCTGTTTGGCCCGCGACAGATTAAAATGACTGTGTATAGCGCCCACGACCAAGTCGAGGCGCGCCAAAGCACTGTCGGGCAAATCCAGATTGCCATCTTGTAAAATATCCACTTCGATGCTTTTGAGCAAGGTAATTCCCGTTAACTCTGCATTCAATTGATCAATTTCATCACACTGCTGGGCAAGTCGCGCGCCATCAAGACCATGCGCAAAAGTCAGCCGACGTGAATGTTCGGTAATGGCCAGGTATTCAAAACCATAGGCTTTGCCAGCCAGTGCCATTTCACGTAACGAGTGATGTCCATCCGTTGCCTGGGTATGCGCATGCAAATCGCCCCGGAGATCCGTTTGTTCCACGAGCTGCGGCAGTTGCCCTGTGCTTGCAGCGGCAATCTCGCCACGATTTTCACGCAGCTCTGGAGGAATATAGGCGAGACCTACGGCTGCATAGACCGAAGCCTCCGTTTCCCCAGCAATGCGGGTTTTATCCTGGAAAACACCATACTCATTGATTTTCAGGCCATGTTTCTGCGCCATGCGACGAATAGCGATGTTATGGGATTTGGAGCCGGTAAAATAATGCAGCGCAGCACCATACGATTCTTCCTTAACCACGCGCAAATCCACCTGCAAACCGCCGGCAAGAATAATGCTCGCCCTTATCGTGCCAGCAGATAGAATCTCGACAGTTTCCTCATAGGTAATAAAACGTTGCACTACTTGGCTGGCTGCCGATACTGAGGACACAACGAGCATATCCAAATCCCCGACTGTTTCACGCATGCGCCGATAGCTGCCGGCAACTATAACAGTCAGAACACCCGGTATCGCTTGCAGAAATTTTTCCAGTGCTTCTGCATATTGTCCCGCCACCGCCAATTTGAAGCGCTGCGTCTGATTGGCATGCGCTTCAATGGCTTGTAGGATGTTGGTTTCGGTTTTCTCACCAAAACCCGGCAAAATCCGGATGCGACCGTCACGTGCTGCCCGATACAGTTGCTCGATCGTTTGCACGTCCAAATCGTGATACAGCGATTTAACGCGTTTCGGACCCAATCCTGGAATTTTCAGAAGCTCGGTAATGGCCGGAGGCAGTTCGGTTTGCAATCGATCCAGCAGGCTGCAGTGACCACTATCCACAATTTCCTTAATTTTTCCCGCAAGATCATCACCAATGCCCGGCAAATCAGTTAAATCTTCCTTTTTCTCTAGCATTTGGGATACTTCCCGCGGCAACTCGCTCAGCATGCGTGCAGCGTTTCGGTAAGCGCGTATGCGAAATGGATTGGCTCCCTGGATTTCCAGCAGATCCGCTATTTCTTCAAAGATGACAGCAATATCAGCATTGTGTTTTGGCATGCGAATCCCCCAGTAAACTACGTTGGCATCGCTGCACAGACTAATTAACATCAGTCCGAAATGATATCGATCAGATTAATACATTTTGGTGCGCAAAACTACTACCCTGAAGGGGATATGCTAACTACTCCCCAAACCTCGTACACTCATTTACCTTAAAGACGGCAACGCATATTGCCCATTATTGCGAGCCTGAATCGCCTCTGCAAGGCTCTGAGATGAATTTATTTTATGAGTGCAGTTACGAGAAATCAGTAGTTAAATCGCTTATCCACATATCGATTTAGATCATTGAGAAATTAAATTTCACAGGCTTTTTCTTCGATGATTTCCTTTAAAGCTGATTACTTACCTAGATTTTTATTCCTTGAGGATTGCGGGAAACCTGCCTATCTTTGCAGCAAGGTGCCAAAACTGAGCTTCGTGGACTCAAGGATGAAGTGCAATTCCTTGAAGATATCGGTAGTAAAGGCTATCAAACAACGCGTGTCGCACAGGTAAGCATCATAGTCCAGAGAGCGAATAAAATCAGGGTATGTGAATTTACGATGTCTTCTGCTCATAGAACACCAAACAGAAGAGAAATCCTTGACAAAATTGTTAAAGCGAGCAAGATCTAATTATGAATAGTTGACTGGATGACTGATCATGATGTCGACGCCATCTGGGCAATTTCATATTGATTCCAATTCAAAATGAATAAATTGCATGAGAGGAGATAGATCATGAGCGCAAAAAACATATTCCCCGGTTATCATCAAATTACCCGTCACGATGGCGTGTTTCAGGAGCGAATCCACGACACCTATCAAACCAAAGGCAAACCTTCTGAACCATCCATCTGTCCGCAATGTGGCGCGGTATTTCATGAGGGACGGTGGCAATGGATTAAGTCGCATGCCACAACCCATCAACACAGCTGCCCAGCCTGTCAGCGAATTCATGAGAACAACCCAGCAGGTTTTGTGACCTTGCATGGGGATTTTTTCATGCATCATCGTGATGAGATCTTGAATCTCGCTCGTCATGTTGAAGAAAGAGAAAAAACCGAACACCCCTTGAAACGAATCATGGCAACCGAGGAGAAAGACAATGCGGTGTTGATAACCACCACCGACATTCACCTTGCGCGCGGTATCGGCACAGCCATTCATGATGCCTATCAGGGCGAACTGGAATTTCACTATAACCCCTCGGAGAATCTGCTGCGCGTACACTGGTCGCATTAGGCTGTACCAATAACACAGCCTGCATAGTCAGGCTTCACCAACCACTTACAGGAGCATATGATGACTATCAATGAAATATGTAATCGTGAAGTAATCACCATTCATCGCGACGAACCTGTATTAGAAGCTGCAAAACTCATGCGTCAATATCATGTCGGCTCTGTGATCGTGATCGAGAAACGCAATGGTCGTCAGATACCGGTAGGCATTGTCACTGATCGCGATCTTGTGGTGGAAGTTTTGGCCACTGAGCTTGATCAAACAGTTATTACCGTCGGCGATATCATGGCTGCCGAAATATTCACCATCAAAGAAAGCGCCGGTACTGCTGAGACAATCCAACTGATGCGCCATAAAACCACCCGGCGCTTGCCGGTTGTGGATAACGATGGCGAACTGGTCGGCATGGTCACTTTAGATGACATGCTGGAATTGTTATCGGAAGAATTACTGGATCTCGCCAAATTGGTCAGATACGAGCAAAAAAAGGAAATACGGCATCGCCCGTAAATATCACTCGATCATTGTTCCGATGATCGAGTGATATTCACTGGATTGGATGATGTTCAAAAACTGGCACTTGAATTCTTGATAAATACTCAAACATTCGCACTGAATGTTGAAATCGATTCATAAAATTATTATAGGGTAAATTGCCATGGAACAAACTTCCGTAACCCATTCTGAATTGCCTGACGATGTCATCGCGCTGGTGCCAATGCGCAATGTGGTGTTGTTTCCTCACGTCCTTATGCCGATCACCGTCGGTCGCGTCAAATCCATTGCCACTATCGAACATGCCATAAAGTCTAAAACACCGATTGGCATCGTGATGCAAAAAGATGCAGCCATCGACGATCCTGGATTGGATGCGCTGTGCGGTATCGGCACGATCGCTAACGTAGTGCGCCATGTCACTACGGATGACGGCACTCATCACGCCATTTGCCAGGGCATAGAGCGTTTTCAGATTCAGGAGATTGTCGAGGGCTATCCTTTCATTGCGGCACGAATCAGGCGCATTACAGAATCTGCGCAGGTAACCACGCAGGCAGAAGCATTGGCATTGCAATTGCGCGAACGGGCCATTGAGATTTTGTCGTTACTGCCAGGCGTACCTGCAGAACTTGCCCATGCTTTGCAGGCCACGCGCGCGCCATCGGATTTGGCCGACATCACCGCCAGCCTCCTCGACACCGAAGTAAACGAGAAACAGATGTTGCTCGAAACCATTGATACCGAGGAACGCTTACAAAAAGTATTGCAAATCCTGTCTCGCCGCATCGAAGTGCTGCGCCTGTCACAGGAAATTGGCGAGCGCACCAAAGAGCACATGGAAGATCGCGAACGTAAATACTTGTTACGTGAACAGTTAAAGACCATTCAGAAAGAACTGGGCGAAGACGGCGACAACGATCAAGAAATTGAGCAATTAAACGAAGCCATTGCCCGCGCCGGCATGCCAAGCGAGATTGAAGCACAAACCCGTAAAGAATTACACCGCTTGCAGCGCATGCCCAACGCATCCAGCGAATACTCCATGCTGCACACATATCTTGAGTGGATGACCGAATTACCCTGGCGGTTGCCTGAAGATGCGCCGATCGATTTGAATAGCGCCCGCCAGATCCTGGAAGCGGATCATTTCGGATTGGAGCGCGTCAAACAGCGCATTATTGAGTTTCTGGCAGTGCAAAAACTCAAACCGCAAGGCCGTGCACCCATCCTGTGTTTTGTTGGCCCGCCCGGAGTCGGCAAAACATCCCTAGGGCAAAGTATTGCGCGCGCATTGCAGCGGGCATTTGTGCGGGTATCCCTGGGCGGCGTGCATGATGAAGCCGAAATGCGCGGGCACCGCCGCACTTATATCGGCGCCATGCCTGGCAATATTGTGCAAAGCTTGCGCAAGGCCGGTACGCGCAATTGCGTCATGATGCTGGATGAAATCGACAAGATGTCTGCCAGCGCGCATGGAGACCCCTCCGCAGCGCTCCTGGAAATATTGGATCCGGAGCAGAATTCAACTTTCCGCGACAATTATCTGGGAGTTCCCTTTGATCTCAGCCGAGTGGTTTTTATAGCCACCGCAAATGTGATCGACAATGTACCGCCACCCGTGCGTGATCGCATGGAAATTATTGATTTGCCTGGATACACACAAGAAGAAAAACTGCAAATTGCGCTGCGGTATTTGGTGCAGCGGCAAAGTGAAGCCAATGGCTTGCGTGACCCGCAATGTCAACTGACCCCTGCCGCGTTGAACAGCATCATTGCTCACTATACGCGTGAAGCAGGCGTGCGCCAGTTTGAACGTGAAATCAGTCGGGTGATGCGCCATGCGGCGCTGCGCATCGCTGAAGGAGAACAACAGCAAGTACGCATTGATACGAATGATCTCGATGCTATCTTAGGTCCCGAAAAATTCGAGCACGAAATCGCGCTGCGCACCAGCTTGCCGGGAGTCGCTACCGGCTTGGCCTGGACACCGGTGGGAGGTGACATTCTTTTCATTGAAGCAACACGCGTTAATGGGAGTGGGCGATTGATTCTGACCGGACAATTGGGTGACGTCATGAAAGAAAGCGCGCAAGCTGCGCTGACTTTAGTCAAAGCACGTGCCAGCGATCTCCACATTCCATCAGTCCTGTTCGATGGCGTTGACGTGCATTTGCATGTGCCAGCAGGGGCCATTCCCAAAGACGGACCCAGCGCAGGCGTAGCCATGTTCATTGCGCTGACTTCATTATTTACTCATCGATCCGTGCGACATGATGTCGCAATGACAGGGGAAATCAGTCTACGTGGACTGGTGCTGCCGGTGGGTGGCATCAAAGAGAAAATTCTGGCTGCACAGCGCGCCGGCTTGCACACTGTGTTATTGCCCAAGCGCAATCAAAAGGATCTGCGCGATGTTCCAGAAGCGATCCGTAACACCATGCAATTTATTTTGCTGGAAACAGCAGAAGACGCGATTCAGGCAGCTTTGAATCCGACTGACAGTCATTTTGCCCGATCAGAATTCAAACTTGTGTGAGCAATATTGAGGTCAATCAATTTCACTGACAATAAAATATCCTAGTCCGGTCAAATACTAAAGAATTTTCTGAATCCAAAAAAAGTATTTTCCTACGCTCAATTTGAAGCGATTGGACTATCATCAAACATAGATGAATGTCTTCGATCAAGGCATTCATCTTGCAAATAATGTAGCAATTTTTGAGCTTGTCTTACTAACCTGTTTAGACATTACAACGATGCATGACTGATGATCAGTTCATTGCAAGTGCGTAAT
Organism: uncultured Nitrosomonas sp.; assembly: GCA_902826115.1. Lineage (GTDB taxonomy): Bacteria > Pseudomonadota > Gammaproteobacteria > Burkholderiales > Nitrosomonadaceae > Nitrosomonas. The sequence goes on along the minus strand of CADEDO010000025.1, from coordinate 30,418 downwards.
TCAACGACATAGAGGAGATATTTCAAATGCAAAGCGAAGTTATTGAAATCAGCACCAAAAAGTCCAGCACTCCCAGAAGAAGAAAAAATACCCACACAGATCAATCGATCAACGCATCAAAAGAGCTTGATCGTCAGGAAATGATTGCCACCGCCGCTTACTATCGAGCCGAGAAACGCGGTTTTAGCGGCAATGCAGCGGATACTTTGCAGGATTGGCTCGAAGCCGAAATGGAAATTGACAATGAACTGAATATGTTCGATCTCAATGGGAAAGATTTTGCATTTCTCAAGAATAAAGCTGAATAGATGAATTCAATCATGAAAGCAACGATTAGTCTTATACAGGAGAAATACCATGAACAATCTAGTGCGCCGTTCCCCACGAGTTAATGAAGTAGCCCATCTTGATCCATTTGCTTCAATGGATGACTGGTTCAAAGGTTTTGCAATGCGGCCTTTTGTCAATACCTTAGAAACTGCCCCTCTGATTAAAATCGATTTAGCCGAAAACGATCAAGCTTATACTCTCCGCGCTGAAATTCCTGGTGTCAATAAAGAAGATATCAAAGTGCAAGTCGACGGTAATCGAGTTTCTATTAGCGCCGAAACAAAAAAACAAAGCGAAGAAAAGGAAGGCGAACGAGTGATTTGCCGTGAATGTTGTCAGGGTAGCAGCTACCGAAGTTTTACGTTGGATAGCGATATCGATGAAGCAAAGACTGAGGCAAAGTATGCAAATGGCATGCTTGAACTGACGCTCCCCAAATTAAATGGTCGTACTTCAAAACAGATAACCATCAAATAATTGGAAAATTCTATCGGAGGAAGTCTGGAATGAAATTCGCATAGAGACTAATTTCTTTGAGAATAACGAAATGTCGTAGTGGATGTTATTAAAGAAATATCCAGATCTTTATTATGTTGTCATTTTTAATAGGTGAACAATCGTGGATACTCATAGCGTTAAAACTCGAGGAATGGGCTGGCTGCGCGATTTACCAGACTTCAGAGACTACACACCAGAGCATGAAAAAATTGAACCCCTGCTCGCCAAGATCAATATCGCAAAACCTGTTGCAGCCAAATCATTACCCGGTTCCGTTGATCTCAGGGCCTGGTGTTCTCCGATAGAAGATCAACTAGATTTAGGTTCTTGCACTGCACAAGCAGGTGCTGGACTGATAGAATTTTATGAAAACAGAGCATTCGGAACCCATACGGATGTCTCAAGATTATTTCTGTATAAAGCAACTCGCAATTTACTGGGCTGGACAGGCGACACTGGCGCATATTTAAGTTCTACTATGGCTGCCATGACACTGTTTGGAGCACCGCCCGAAAAATACTGGCCATACACCACCACAAAACCAGGCCCGGCATCCTCGCCACCGGTAGCAGATTTTGATGTGGAGCCTCCTGCATTTTGCTATGCATTTGCGCAAAACTATCAATCCATTGTTTATTACCGGCTTGATCCGCCAGGAATCACCCCTGAAAACTTGTTAAAGAAAATCAAAACTCATTTGGCTGGGAACATGCCGGCGATGTTTGGATTTACCGTTTACAGTTCCTATCAGCACTCGGGATCCAGCGGCCACTTTCCTTTTCCTTGTCCGAAAGAAAGCACTGTGGGTGGGCATGCCGTTGTTGCCGTCGGTTATGATGATGCCAAGAAAATCAAAAACCCAATTTGTGGCAAAGAAACGACTGGTGCCTTACTGATCAGAAATTCCTGGGGAATTGCCTGGGGTGAACTGGGATATGGCTGGCTTCCTTATGAGTATGTTTTGCAAGGCCAGGCGGATGATTGGTGGACACTGTTAAAGCAAGCCTACATAGATACTCAGCATTTTGGTTTATAACGATTTATTGTACGAAAAACCACTCTGCGGCGACTAGCGTTGTCCGCAAAAACCAGCCGATGAAACGTAATTAACCGACATGAGGAGAATCCCATGGGAAATACGAAATTAGTTCGCTTGCAAGTCAAAGTTGTTTTCACCGATCAAGGCGAGGCTGCATCGCTTCAGGCATACGCTTTTACCAGTGGTGGTAAATTAATCGGCCATGCTCCCCTGGAAAAGGAAACAGCGGTGATCGAAGTGCCTGTCGACCTGGATGGCCGTACTATCGAAGTAATCCTGGGTCCGCGTGTCGAAAAAGGACAATCCATACCCACTGTCGCGGGTTTCAAACGGCTCGGCGCTTACGCGCGCTCGACTCGCTTTCTGATGAAAACCCCCAGCCTGGAAATCAAAATTCCGGCCGTCATCTTCCCACTATGGTGTCTTTGTTTCGTCAAAGGTCGCCTGATCAAGCGGGTTACACTACCGAACGGCACCATTGCTGAATGGCCGATTTGTAATGCGCGCGTGCATATCTGCGAGGTCGATCGCATCCGATTCATTATCCCTAGATTGCCGGATCTCGATATTCTGCGTTTGCGCGATGACTTATTGCGCAGACTTAAGCTATTCCCCATACCGCCCATCCCTTTGCCCGATCCTGAGCCGATATTTCGCAATCGCATGGCATTAGCCAGTAACACTCAAATATCAGCCACAGAACTCACCCATTCCCAACAAAACGCGGTTGCATCACTGCTCGTTTCAGATTCGATTCCGCAATTGCGCAAGCAACTGACCGATCTCACCAGTCTGATTGCTGTTCATTTGTGTGATTTGATTTATTTATGGCCATTCTTTCGTCTAGATTGCTTAGCGACTGTCGATGCCGATGAAACCGGTCATTTCAATTCGCTAATAGCGTATGACTGCTCTGATAAACCCGATCTTTATTTCTGGGTAGAGCAATTTCAGGATGGCGTATGGCAAACAGTCTATCGCCCGAGCGTCGGCTGCGGTACTCACTGGAATTACCATTGCAGTACTGAGATTGTGATTAACGTACCGCGTGCTGTTGGCTGCCAAACACCGCCCTATGATGTTCCCGATGGGGTGATGCAGTTTGTATTACCCTACGCCATCGGCTTCGCACCGATCTGGGGAACGCCGCCTGGGCTGCCAACACCATCCGCACCCGATGGCTGGTTACGGACAGACGGGTATATCAACTACCAAACCAATGCAACTTATGGATCCAATCTCGGCTGGCTTTACAATGCACCGTTTGGCGGAACCTTGCATTTTTATCACGACGATTCTTATTTCATTCCTTCCAGCAGCATTAAATATTATCGCTACTCCTATCGCCGTTCAGGCAGCGCTGATGACTGGACACCGATCACGACGCCTTTGGCTCGCGGTTACCGCATGGAATATTCCGATCGACTACCGACCTACGAAGCTTATCCGATAGGACCCGTCACCATCGGTATGCAAAGCGGATTATTCGAATTCAAGCCAGTCACACCACCAAACAGACCGACCGATGCAACGACCGTGGTAGCCCGTGAATGGACCAGCGGCAATCTGAGTGAAGTGGCTGCCAGTTGGAATACAACCGCTGCGGTACCCGCACTCGGACCTGATAACGACACCGACGATGCGGGTGATTTCGATGTAAAAATCGAAGTGTTTGATCCATCCGGCAATCAAGTGCTACCCGGGCCGGCAACATTCCGTTTCCTGGTACGTAATGCGGATGGTTCCACCACGCGCTTGGCGACCCCCACCGAGGAATCTTCAGGTGCGTATGTGATGCGTGTCCATATTGATAACAATTTGGTCGCAGGCTCGTTGCCACAGCCTAGCATTGGTGGTGTTGCCGCCAGTGACGATTGCGGTTTTCTGCGCTACACAAACAGCGATCAAGTGCATGTGCAATTCAGCGCAACTCATCCCAATCAGCACGCAGTATTCAGCTTTATCATCAAACGCGGATCGAACCGACTGGATTCGGCTTCCACGCCCTACCCTTACGCTCCACCATTTGTCGAGGTGGCTGCATTGAGCGCTCCGACCAGCACCTTGCCGTACACAAAGCTATCCGGTAATTACCAACGTGACTTCACGCCATCGGAACTGGTAGGCACCTGCATCAATGCTGCTTTCGCTGCAAATCTCCATGTATGGGGAAAAGCTACCGATGGTTATTACCGTCTCTCCAATAATGCTGAGCAACTCATTGCATTCGCCTTGGCTGAGCAGGAGACACCACCTGAAGAATAAAATATCGCTCGATTAATCAGTAACCCGGTGGAACCAATCATTGGTTCCACCTCTAAGAAAACTGAGATCATTTGATGATTACCTGATCGATGAAGGAATTCTTTTTAATGCAGATACTTTAAGAACCAATTCGCTGCATGCTGAGCAGCCAGTTTCAATGTACCCGTTTCCTCGAATAAATGCGTCGCGCCGGGAATCAGTGTCAGTTTTTTTTCACATTGCATCAATGCATAAGCTTGTTCATTCAATTCGATCACACCGTAATCCGCACTGCCCACAATCAGCAACGTAGGTGCGATCACTTGACCTAGGGCAATTTCCCCAGCCAAATCCGGACGACCGCCACGGGATACGACCGCAGCAATATCTCCATCCATTTCTGCGGCTGCCTGCAGTGCCGCTGCCGCACCCGTGCTGGCGCCGAAATAACCGATGGACAAGTCCTTTGTCGTAGAATTTACTTGAACCCAGCGCGTGGCAATCAGCAAACGCCGTGTCAGCAGGTCTATATCGAAGCGCATTGAATATGCTTGATCCTCCGCATGCGTCAGCAGATCGAACAAAAGCGTGCCTATGCCTTGCTGCTGCAATACTTCGGCCACAAACGTATTGCGCGGACTGAGACGGCTACTGCCACTACCGTGCGCAAATAGCACGATACCGGATGGTGCTGGCGGCAATACCAGTTCGCCATTGAGTTCAACCGAACCAACCGGAATTTTTACACTGGTCATACGCTGGCTCCTATCACGACAGGAATGCGGTTTCTTCCGAATTGCGCAGTAAATTGCTCGAAACGACCTGCGATACTGGTGTTGCAGCCTGAGCACCTTCCTTCTGGCGTTAAGCGATATTCATTGATCTCATACCAATCGCGCACAATTAATGCGCTGCCACAAGTTGGGCAAAACGTGGTATCGCCTTCCGCATGATGCACATTACCGGTATAGACGTAACGCAATCCTGCCGCGAGTGCAATGTTACGCGCCCTGATCAACGTCTCGGTGGAAGTACCTGGTATATCGACCATTTTGTAATCCGGATGAAAAGCGCTGAGATGCAGCGGCACATCGATTCCCAGCTCTTTCACGATCCAATCGCTCATCGCACTCAATTCCTGGGTTGAATCATTCAATCCCGGTATCAATAACGTGGTCAGTTCCAGCCACACATCCGTTTCTTGCTTCAGATACATCAATGTATCCAGTACCGGCTGCAGATGCGAGCCGGTTTGTTTGACATAGAATTCATCGGTAAATGCTTTCAAATCCACATTGGCTGCATCCATTTTGGCGAAAAAATCCCGTCGTGGCTGCGCATGAATATAACCCGCCGTCACCGCCACGGTTTTAATGTTTCTGGCATGACAGGCATCCGCGACATCCATCGCATACTCGGCAAAGATCACCGGATCGTTGTAAGTAAATGCAACGCTTTTGCAACCATATCGTTCGGCGCTGCGCGCAATGGCTTCCGGGCTGGCTTGGTCAGCCAGCTTGTCAAAACTACGCGATTTGGAAATATCCCAATTTTGGCAAAACTTACAGGCAAGGTTGCAACCGGCGGTGCCAAATGACAACACGCTGCTACCCGGATAGAAATGATTCAGTGGTTTCTTCTCAATCGGATCCACACAAAAACCGGAAGACCGCCCGTAAGTTGTCAACACCATAGCATCGCCAACACGTCCTCGCACAAAACAGGCGCCACGCTGCCCTTCGTGTAACTTGCAGTCGCGCGGACACAAATCACATTGGATACGGCCATCCTGCAGTTGATGCCAATACTTTGCAGGATATCGTTCTACAGCACTAATCGGCTCATCCATGGGCATACTCCTTGGCAAAATCGGCTTCGCGCCATTTACTGACGGTATAGCGGGACAATTTGATATCCTCAGTCCAGAAATTTTCAGATAATCTGGCTTTGGATTTTAACTGGGCGAGAAATTGCTGCGGTTGCGGCAGGCTTTCCCATACTTGGGGTAAAAAGGTACTGCGATAAGCTCCATACTCAAGCACTATCCCATCAATGTTCGGGCGTAATTGCGCCAAAGCATCGGCTTCACTATCAAAATCCAACGGTTGCAGGTCGGAAAGCAGTGAAACTTCTACATTGACCATCGATAACTCATTCGCTGTCAATGGCATGAAACGCGGATCGTGCAGTGCGGCTGCCACCGCATTATTGCTGACATCCTCTATCAGTGGATTGCGCGCTTGCAACGACCCAATGCAGCCTCGCAAATCACCCGACTGCGTCAAGGTGACAAAAGTTGCTCCCGGTCGAGAAAGCCACGGTAATTGTTCATCGATGGTCAGTGATTGACCGGAGGCACGCAAAGCGCGGGCAATAGCCACACGGGCAATGTGCAACAGTATTTTTCCTTGCTCATTTTTCTCAAGCGACATCACGATACCTCCTCTTCAGTAAATGCCAGTGCCGCATAACCGACCACTTGATCGCGTGAGCCTGCAGTATCTCCAGAATTGCGCAAATCAAGCAAATGCGGCGTTAAATGATGCTTTTGTGCTGCAATGATCAATCCACTGATGGGCGTACCTCCACACGCGTGATCATGTCCAATGGGTTGTTGTAGCCGCAATATGGACTGCACGGTTGCGTGATCCACGCGTTGAGCAATCGCATACGGCAAATAATGTGAAAGATCCGAGCTAATCACAATCAGCGTTTCATCTCCACCCCACACCTGTTCCAATACTTCAGCCACGACCTGTGCTGAGGCATGACCAACTGCCAATGGCAGCAAGGTAAAATCATTCAGCACACTTTGCAAAAATGGCAATTGCACTTCCAATGAATGCTCCAAAGTATGCGCTGCCTTGTTGATCGTCACTTGAGGCAGATGAGCTATCTTGCGCACTAAATCCGCATCCAGTTGCACGCGTCCCAGTGGCGTCTCAAACATATCCGCTTCGGGCAGTGCCAGACCTTCCACAGCAACACGGTGTGCAGGACCGAGCAATACGATACGTTTGATTTTTTCAGCGATTGATTGCAGGCTGGCATACGCCGTGGCAGCGATAGCGCCGGAGTAAATATATCCGGCATGGGGGACAATCAATGCTTTCGGTTTGAGGTCATAACATTTTGCTCGTGCAAGCAATTGCCGCACGTCCTGCGCAAGCTGCTGCGTATCAGCGGGGTAAAACAATCCTGCAACAGCAGGCGAACGAATGGTTGTCATACCGCCCTCTTTTTCTGATAAGGTAATGTTACGAATATAAGACCATAAGATCCAGAATCAAGAGAAGAATCACTTTTCTTGTATCAACCCTGTTCTCAATCCTTTCAGGGTATTTTGACTATCGATTTGCGCGTTTATTTTTCTTTTCCAAATGGCGTAGACGTAATCCATACCGAACCAATGCTGCTTCAAAATCAGCAAAACTTTCCATTGATTCGCCATTTTTACACCACACTTGCTGTAGATGAATCAGTATTTGCTGGGGGTCATTTTTCAAAGCCTCGGGAACAAAGCCTAGCTCCTGTGCCGCATTCAGTGCCAGCGCAGCCAGTGGCGGCGCAGCTTTTTCCCATCGACCGCGCAGTTCGCGTAAAAAAATATGCGTAGTCACGCAACCAATCCCTTTGCCCAAACTCATTACCCGTTGCTCCAGATCGCAAGCATCTGCAGCGGTGGCATGCAAGTCATTCAGGTTGCCAGCATACTGATCAAGTAAAGACTGATTTACTGCAAGCAATTTAGTGGCTGTTTTATAATCGTAACGCACATAACCGCCTTCATCGAGCAAAGCCACCAATCTTTCCCAACCGGCATCAATCACTCTCTCCGGGGTCAGAATGTCATGGCGCCTGAATACTTGCCAGGTGCGACCAGCGATAGTTTCTGAAATGCGAGCACCATACAGTAATGCGGCTAAAAACCACTTGTAAATCTCTACCGGGTCGAGTGCATGCAGATGGATGCCCAATTGCGCTGCATAGCTGCCGCCAAGCTCGGCAACCAGCGCTGACGCACTGGGAAAATGAATGATTGGAGCGGTTTGTGAATTTTTCACTACCATATCTTGTACCGTTTTTGAACCCCTGCTATCCCTGGGTAAACTGATTGTAAACCCTAAATAGGGCAACATTGATTATGAAATGGCAGACTTCATGATATTCACAAAAAATATCTGATATTCTTGCTGGGGAATGCTTTAAACAAATGATTTATTTATTAGAAACAGGCTAACGAGTGCCCACCAAAGTCTATTACAACAGTGCATGTCCGGTTTGTCGTGCGGGCATCAAAGACCAACGCCTACGCATGGAGAAGTGCGGCATAACATCTGTCGAATGGGTGGATGTGCATCACTATCCTGATGCGGCGGAAGATGTAAAAAGCTCGTTGGAATTAGTGCGAGAACGATTACATGTCAAGGATGACCAGGGCGGCATCAAGATTGGCGCTGATGCATTTATCCATCTCTGGCAGCAAACTCCCAATCAGCGCTGGCTGGCAGCGCTATTTCAGCTACCGGTAATCAGATCACTCGCGCATCTGGCATATAACGGCTTTGCGCGATTGTTGTATCACTGGAATCGCGCATTAAAGCATTGGTAAACAACCTGAAAAGCGGAAACGTGTTTTCTGATATTGATGACGGTCACGCCACTTTCCAGGCCAAGCTGAGCCCTGCGTACAGCGGTACCAGTTTCTCCCCTGCAAATTCCAGTTGCTCCGGAACGATCCAATTTTCTTTATGCAGCGTAATTGAATCGCGGTTACGCTGCAACTGATAAAAATCTGCGCCATAAAAACTGGCAAACGCCTCCAGTTTATCCAGCGCACCGGCCTGCTCAAATGCGGTTGCATATAATTCAATGGCTGCATGGGCCGTAAAAATTCCTGCACACCCGCAGGCGTTTTCTTTGCTGGTTTGTGAATGAGGCGCACTATCCGTGCCCAGAAAGAACTTAGCATTGCCGCTAGTAGCTGCCTCGAGTAAAGCCTGCCGATGAATTTCACGTTTTAATATCGGCAGGCAATAATGATGCGGATGAATACCCCCCTGAAATATTGCATTACGATTCAGTAATAAATGATGCGCAGTAATCGTAGCGGCCACTTTCCCGGATGCCTGTTTGACAAAAGCCACTGCATCCCGCGTTGTGACATGCTCGAATACGATGCGCAAATGAGGAAATCGCTGCGTAAGCGGAGCCAAAATCCGATCGATAAACATTTTTTCTTTATCAAACACATCAATATCAGAATCCGTGACCTCCCCATGCACCAATAAGGGCAGATCGTTTTGTTCCATGGCTTCCAGCGTGACATAGCATTTTGCTATATCGGTAACACCGGCATCGGAATTGGTTGTAGCACCCGCCGGATACAACTTCACGCCATGCACGGCACCGCTTTCTTTGGCACGGATGATTTCTGTGGGCGGCGTATTGTCCGTCAGATAAAGCGTCATTAGCGGTTCGAAACGGGATTGCAGCGTTGTCGGCAAGGCCGCGAGGATTCGCGCCCGGTATGCCAATGCCCTTTCGGTCGTCACCACCGGCGGTTTCAGGTTAGGCATGATAATGGCGCGAGCGAATTGTTGCGCAGTATGTGGCAGCACTGCGCGCAACTGCTCGCCATCGCGCACATGTAAATGCCAATCATCAGGGCGGGTTATGGTGAGATGGGTCACGATTAATCAGCGTTAAGTTGTATCTCGGTATTATATCTCAGGCACTCCGCTATTCAGGGTATTTGGCTGCTTTCAGATCCAACGCCAACTGATAAAGCGAGTTTTTATTTTCACCGGTAATTTCGGTAGTCAGTTTAACTGCTTGTTTTAACGGCAATTCATTCAGCAAACAAGTCAGTGTGTGTCGGGCTTGTTCACTCACTTCCGATTTATCCAGAATTTCAGCGCCCGATAGCAACAAAACGAATTCACCTTTTTGCTGATTGGTATCGGCTTGTAACCAAACAAGGGTTTCTTGCAATGTTCCCACATGAATGGTTTCAAATAATTTGGTTAATTCCCGGGCAATGGTCAATTGTCGTTGTGGCCCAAAGACTACCAACATATCCGTCACACATTCCAGAATGCGATGAGGCGCCTCATAAAATATCAATGTATTCGTCTGAGACTGGAGAGCCGTCAATTCCCGTTGGCGCAAACCGGTCTTGGTAGGTAAAAAGCCATAAAATAGGAAGTGCGGATTCGTAATACCAGCCGCCGACAAGGCACATACGGCCGCATTGGCGCCAGGAATCGGAATGACTGAATAGCCTTGCGCACGCACGCGTTGAACCAGTATTGCACCAGGGTCGGAAATGCCCGGAGTGCCGGCATCTGTCACTAATGCCACGCATCCCCCGGAGGCTAATAGCGCTAATATTTTGTCTGTAACCGCCGTTTCATTATGCTGATGCAAACTGATCCATTTTGCTGAAATTGAATGTGACGCTAATAAATGCTTGGAGTTTTGAATATGTTCAGCCGCAACCACGTCGACTTTTGCCAATATGTCTAACGCACGCAGAGTAATATCGCTTAAATTTCCTATTGGGGTAGCAACCACATATAATGCGCTTTTTTCCAGCATAATCCTCACTATGCAACGTTTTATTACAATTGTTCTGGTCGTGATCTTTGCACTATACGGCAGCTCGCCGGCAATGGCTACTGATCCCGAAGAACCTTTTCAGTCTACAGAAGCCATCGAACCTGCGCCCGTTCGTCATATCGCTTTACTGTTGCCGCTGGAATCATCTGCATTTGGAGAAGCTGCCCGGATTGTAAAAGAAGGTTTTGTGGCGGCCACGATGCGCGAGCAGGCGCTACCGCTCATCATTCGGGTATATTCCACGACCGATGATCCTCTCGATATTTTTGTCAGTTATCAGCAAGCAATCACTGCCGGCGCGGCATTCATCGTCGGACCACTCACCAGAGACGGTGTATCGGCCATTGCTTCCAGTAAAACACTGGAAGTGCCCACTCTAGCGCTCAACAGTGTAGACAATACCAAAGCTTTACCGTCCAAACTGTATTTGTTTGGCCTGCAAATGGAATCCGAAGCACATCACATCGCAAAATGGGCGCTTTCCAGTGGCAAGAATCATGCCATCGTCATTGGCGACGACAGCTCTTTATCCAAACGCTTACAAACTGCATTTATCGAAAGATGGGAGAATGAATCCGGTAAAACAGCGGAATCATTTCGTTATGTCAATGAACCCAATACGCTGCAGCAATTCCGGCATTTGACAGCAGGCGACGATCGCCTGATTTTTCTTGCGCTGGATTCCGCCAAATCACGCGTACTACGCGCATATCTTGATCCCGAAGCGCCTGTCTATGCGACTTCACAGGCTTTTATTGGCAATGATAATTTTCTGCTGAACAATGACTTAAATGGCATCCAATTTATGGATATGCCTTGGTTACTTCAACCTGATCACCCTGCTGTCATGGCCTATCGTCACACAAATAAAGCCAAAAGCACGGATATGGAGCGTCTCTATGCGTTGGGCATCGATGCTTTCCGCCTAATGACTCATCTGTTGCCACCTCAGTCGCAAAGAATCAATGAAATTTCCTTCGATGGCGTAACCGGTCATATACACTTTGCACCTCCCAATCAATTTATCCGCGAACCGATTGCAGCGCAGTTTGAACAAGGCAAAGTACAACTCATTCAATCATCGCAGGATATCGCCAACCATGAAGGGCAGTGAGGCTGAACAAATTGCTGCCGCATATCTCCAGCACCAACATCTGGTATTGATTGCACGGAACTATCGCTGCCGTTTCGGAGAAATTGACCTGATCATGCGCGATGGAGATACGGTCGTATTTGTCGAGGTTCGAATGCGCACTCATGAAATGTTCGGTGGCGCAGCCGCTAGCATTACACCTTCCAAGCAAGCCAAACTCCTGCACACCGCCCGCCACTATCTCGCAGCATTGCCTGATGATGCTCCCTGTCGCTTTGACGCATTACTACTCACAGGCACCAATGGCGAGCACATTGAATGGATTAAGAATGCGTTTGGTGAATAATGAACATCCTCTACCATTCTTCACAAATGAATACTGCGCCCACCATCCACAGCGATAATTTGGCCGGTAATATAAGGCGCATCGGCAATCAGAAACTGCACGGTTTTGGCAATATCATCCGGTTCGCCGCAGCGTTTCAGTAGTGTGCTCGCGATTATTTGCTGACGCGCTGCTTCATCAGCCCATTCACCATCTTCAGGCCACAAAATAGGCCCTGGAGAAACGCCGTTGACGCGCACTTCAGGCGCCATTTCCACGGCCAGTGACTTGGTCAGCGACAACAACCCTCCCTTGGCGGCGTTATAGATCAGATAATGCTTTAATGGCCGTTCTGTATGAATATCCACAATATTAATTACGCAACCTCGCTGTGCTTTCAGATAAGGCGCGGCAGCCTGAGATAAAAACAAAGGAGCTCGCAGATTGCTGCCCACGAGATCATGCCAATCGTCCTGTGTGCATTGATGCAAAGGGGTCGGAAAAAAACTGGAAGCATTATTGATCAATACATCCAGTTGCCCAAAACGCTTGGCTGCTTTCTCTATCAAATCCGGCAACAATTCACTATCCAGCAAATCGGCTTGCGCCAATGCTACGGAATCGGGTCTTTTTTGATTCAATTCATTTTGCAGCGTTCTCGCCTCGTCCAATGAAGAGCGATAATGCACCACTAATCTGGCGCCTTGCGCGTGCAATCTCCGACTGATGGCAGCCCCTACCCGTTTTGCGCCCCCCGTAATCAATATCACTTTCTCTCGCACATATCTCTCCTTCATCAGTGCTGTTAAACTATGTCACGATTTGTTTCCGATCTCTCGAAATTTACCACAAAGAAATTTTCCTGCTCATGTCTTTACATTCAACGCTTCCGCCCGCCAGCGAAACCGCGCTTGCGCATAGTCACGCTGTGCAAAAACTGATTCAGAATGAAATTACCCAAACAGGTGGTTGGATTTCATTCGATCAATTTATGAATCTGGCCCTGTATGCACCTGGCATGGGTTATTACAGTGGTGGTGCCACCAAATTAGGTCATGCGGGAGATTTTGTTACTGCGCCAGAAATTTCTTCGTTGTTTGGCCGAACATTGGCACGGCAAATTAAGCAAATTTCCGAGCAAGTTGAGAATGCCGATATTCTAGAATTTGGTGCCGGATCCGGCAAACTGGCGCTGGATATACTCAGTGAATTGGAACAACTCGATTGCTTACCTAAGAAATATTTTATTCTTGAAGTCAGCGCCGAGTTGCGTGAACGGCAACGCGCGCTCATTGCCACCGAGGCTCCTCGCTTCATGCATTTACTCGAATGGTTGGAACGGTTGCCCACACAATTTAATGGCACCGTTCTTGCCAACGAAGTACTGGATGCCATGCCGGTGCATATTGTGTCATGGCATGATGATACATTGCATGAACGTGGCGTTATCTGGCAAAATGCCCAATTCGAATGGCAGGAGCGCGTCATTCAGAATCAAGAACTGTACAAGATAGCCCGTGAATTAATGTGCCAAGTCAATCCGGACAATGATGCGGCCGCTACCTATCCTTACATCAGCGAAATCAATCTGGCAGCCAGACGCTTTGTACGCAGCCTGGCGGATGTTATACAACAAGGAGTGATTTTATTTATCGATTATGGTTTTGGTCGCAGTGAGTATTATCATCCGCAGCGTAACCAAGGTACGTTGATGTGTCACTATCGCCATCATGCACATGATGATCCATTTTATCTGCCAGGCTTACAGGATATCACCAGCCATGTTGATTTCAGTGCAGTGACTGAAGTCGCCGAGAATACCGAATTACTGCTGTCAGGTTACACTACTCAGGCTTTTTTCCTGATTAATTGTGGCATCACTGAAATTCTGGCACAGACATCGGCTGAAAACATGAATCAATATTTACCCCAAGCCAATCAGCTACAAAAATTGATCAGCCCTGCTGAAATGGGTGAACTGTTTAAAGTCATCGCTTTTAGCAAGCATTTCCCGGAACCGCTGATTGGTTTTAGCACAGGCGACAAGAGCCGTTTACTGTAGCGATTAATAAAATAAAAAAACCCCTTTCGAAGGCTATTAGCACCATTTATTATCAACACATAACAGGAAACATGTTTTGACACGTATGCATATCAACTTGCGCATTTATTCCAATAAAATTATAGTGACGATCTCAATTTTAAATCCGTCTTGGGTTAAAATGGGCGCCTATGCCTAATTTTCAAAGTCCAGATCAAATTATTCGCCCGGAAATTCTTGCGCTTTCAGCTTATCATGTGCCGCCTGCAACTGGCATGATCAAGTTGGATGCGATGGAAAATCCTTATCCATTACCCGCTGTGTTAAGAGAAGAAATTGCACAGTTAACAGCCACTGTTCCAGTCAATCGCTACCCCGATGCCAGCGCCGCCTCGCTGAAAGCAGCACTACGCCAAGCATTAGCTATTTCTGATGAGATGGATATTCTACTAGGCAATGGATCGGATGAAATTATCCAGATTATCGCCATGGCAGCCGCAAAACCCGGCGCTGTACTCATGAGTGTTGAGCCTGCATTCGTGATGTTTCGAATGATCGCCACCTTCGCGAATATGCCGTATGTAGGAGTGCCGCTAAAAAAGGATTTTTCACTTGATCTGGAAGCCATGTTGGCAGCCATTGAAAAACATAAACCGGCAGTTATCTTCCTGGCTTATCCCAATAATCCGACAGGGAATTTATTTGATGCAAACGCCATTCTCACTATCATTCGGGCAACCTCAGGGATCGTAATAGTCGATGAGGCTTATCACGCTTTTGCTGATGCCAGCATGATCAACCAATTGACGCAATACCCCAATCTGTTATTAATGCGCACACTTTCCAAATTAGGCTTGGCAGGCTTAAGATTGGGCCTACTGATTGGCCGATCGGAATGGTTAACGCAATTGGAAAAGGTGCGTTTACCGTATAATGTTGGCATAATGACCCAATTGATTGCAGAGAAGGTATTACATCATACTGATGTGCTATTGGAGCAAGCAGAAGCTATCAAAGCAGAACGCACAAAAGTACGTCAGTATCTTGATACAATAGATGGGTTAGAAGTATTTCCTTCGGATGCTAACTTTATTTTGTTCCGGGTTCATACAGCGAGTAAAATTTTTCAAGCGCTTAAACAACACAGGATATTGATCAAGAATCTTGATGGCACACATCCTTTATTAGAAAATTGTCTACGTGTCACTGTAGGGACACCTGATGAAAATTCACAATTTTGCGAAATATTGCGCACCATACTCAGTAAAACTGTTTAAAATTCACCAAAAATTCCTTGTATTAATCAAATACTTTATTCTATGCGCCAGGCACAGGTAACACGAAATACGCTGGAAACTCAAATCAGCATTAATCTGAATTTAGATGGCACAGGTCGAGCTGTTTTAAACACAGGTGTGCCCTTTCTGGATCATATGCTTGATCAGATTGCTCGTCATGGCCTGCTAGACCTTGAAATCAAGGCCAAAGGCGACTTACATATCGATGCACACCATACTGTTGAAGACATTGGCATCACATTAGGCCAGGCTTTTTCTAAGGCAGTGGGTGATAAAAAAGGACTGCGTCGCTACGGTCATGCTTATGTGCCATTGGATGAGGCATTGTCTCGGGTAGTCATAGACTTATCGGGACGTCCCGGCTTAGTGTTACATATTGATTTTGTACGTGCTCGAATTGGTGATTTTGATGTTGACCTCATTAATGAATTTTTTCAGGGATTTGTTAATCACGCTTTGGTAACCTTGCATATTGACAATTTAACCGGAAAGAATGCACATCATCAGGCTGAAACGGTGTTTAAAGCATTTGGGCGATCATTGCGCATGGCTATTGAACAGGATCCTGCTGCAGCCGGTATTATTCCATCCACTAAAGGCACTTTATAAGTTACCTTGTTCTTAAACACTAGCATATGATCGATATTGCAATTGTTGATTATGGAATGGGCAATTTACGTTCCGTACACAAAGCACTTGAGCACGTTGCACCCACCGCATCCATTACGGTCACCAGTGATCCGGATATAGTGCAAAAAGCAAAGCGTGTAGTAGTTCCGGGACAGGGCGCCATGCGTAATTGCATGCATGAACTTGAAATTCGCGGACTACGACAGGCTGTCATGGAAGCAGCCACACACAAACCTTTTCTTGGTATCTGTCTTGGTTTACAAATGTTATTTGAAGAAAGCGAAGAAGGACAAACCAGAAGCTTAAACATACTGCCAGGAAAGGTGGTTCATTTTCCTGCTGCAGCCATGATCACTGCTGATGGACAGAAACTTAAAGTACCACACATGGGTTGGAACCAGGTATACCAGACGATTGAGCATCCTTTATGGGAAGGCATCGCAACAGATGCACGCTTTTATTTTGTACATAGCTATTATGTTGAAACAACTGACTTAGCGTCTATTGCGGCTCACAGTAATTATCCTTTTCCATTTACTTGCGCAGTTGCAAAGGATAATATTTTCGCTGTACAGTTCCATCCAGAAAAAAGCCAGTTGGCGGGATTGACGCTATTAAGTAATTTTGCCAAATGGACGCCACACTTCTACAATCAAAAAGTAGTAAAATAATTCTATTAATCAACTATTAACTCTGATTAAGCTATGCTGATTATCCCTGCAATAGATCTTAAAGATGGACACTGTGTTCGACTCAAACAAGGTGTCATGGAAGGTGCTACAGTTTTTTCCAAAGAACCTAGTGAGATGGCGACACATTGGTTGAATCAAGGTGCGCGAAGACTTCATCTTGTTGATTTAAACGGCGCCTTTGCCGGAAAACCAAGAAATGAAGCGGCGATTCGCGACATTGTACAAGCTATTGATGACCGAATTCCAATTCAACTAGGGGGTGGTATCCGTGATCTTGATACGATTGAACGTTATCTGGACAGCGGTATCACTTACATCATCATCGGTACCGCAGCCATCAAAATTCCTGGTTTCTTGCAAGATGCCTGCAATGCATTCCCAGGTCAAATTATGGTCGGATTAGACGCAAAAGAAGGTAAGGTAGCAGTCGATGGATGGTCCAAAATAACCGGTCATGATGTCATCGATCTGGCCTTAAAATTCGAAGGTTATGGCGTAGAAGCAATTATTTACACCGACATCGGCAGAGACGGCATGCTCAGCGGCATCAACGCCAATGCTACAGTCGAATTGGCCCGGCAATTAACCATACCGGTCATCGCCAGTGGCGGCATCACTAATATTGATGATGTTCACACATTGTGTGAAATTGAGTCAGAAGGAATTATGGGCGCCATTACAGGTAGAGCCATCTATGAAGGCTCACTGGATTTTAAGGAAGCGCAAATATTGGCTGATAAGCTCAGTGCGAGTAATAGTGTCGCATAAACAGTTTTTCAATTAAATCATCACTCATAATTTTTTATTGACTCTCATAACTGGCTTTTAAATCTGATGAGCCTCGCTAAACGTATTATCCCATGTCTTGATGTGACTAATGGACGTGTTGTTAAAGGTGTAAATTTCGTAGAATTACGAGATGCTGGTGATCCAGTTGAAATTTCGCGCCGCTATGATGAGCAAGGTGCAGATGAACTGACTTTTCTGGATATCACGGCCAGCTCAGATAATCGAGATCTGATTTTGCATATTATTGAAGATGTCGCCGCACAGGTTTTTATCCCTTTAACGGTCGGCGGCGGTGTGCGTCAAGTAGAAGATATTCGCAGATTATTGAATGCAGGCGCTGATAAGGTAAGCATCAACACATCGGCTGTGCTGAATCCGCAACTGGTGGCCGACGCATCCGATCATTACGGTTCGCAATGTATAGTTGTCGCTATTGACGCCAAGCAGGTTAACACTCAAGATAACTCAGTGCGCTGGGAAGTGTTTACTCACGGTGGCCGCAAAGCGACAGGTATTGACGCCATTGAATGGGCTAAAAAAATGCAATCCTTAGGAGCTGGTGAAATTTTACTCACTAGCATGGACAGAGACGGTACGCGCAACGGTTTTGATCTCAACTTAACACGCGCTGTTTCAGATGCAATCGACATACCGGTAATCGCCAGTGGAGGCGTCGGCAACTTAGATCATCTAGTGGACGGGATTCTGCAGGGACATGCCGATGCCGTGTTAGCAGCCAGTATCTTTCATTATGGCGAATTTACAGTGCAACAAGCCAAGCAGTACATGGCAAAGCATGGTATAGAAGTGAGATTGTAGTGCTAGAGTTACCAACATTGTTTATTTCTAGGAAGCATTAACATATTGATGCCTGATAATTGGCTTAGCAAAATTAACTGGACTGAAGATGGATTAGTCCCCGCCATTGCTCAAGAAGCTGGCAGTGGTAAAATTCTTATGGTTGCCTGGATGAATCGAGAAGCGCTAAGATTAACTGTAGAAAAACGTGAAGCAGTCTACTGGTCGCGTTCGCGTAAAAAACTCTGGCATAAAGGTGAGGAATCTGGGCATACTCAAACAATAAAGGACATTTATCTTGATTGCGATGAAGATGTATTGCTTCTCATTGTTGAGCAAATTGGCGGCATCGCTTGCCATACCGGACGGCATAATTGTTTCTTTCAGAAACTTGAGAATAATGAATGGGTTATTGCTGCCCCCGTTATCAAAGATCCAGATGAAATCTACCATAAATGACTGATCTAACTATCCTGCGCCGTTTGGCGCAAACCATTGAAGAACGCAAGCAAGCAGATGCGAATAGCTCATATGTAGCCAAGCTCCTTCATGGCGGACAAGACAAAATACTAAAAAAAATTGCGGAAGAATCTGCTGAGACGCTGATGGCCTCTAAAGATGGCAATACCAATCAAGTAATCTACGAAACAGCCGATCTATGGTTCCACTGTTTAATATTACTCGCCTATCATGGATTAACTCCTGACGATGTTTTGAATGAATTGGAAAGGCGCGAAGGCGTTTCTGGCATAGAAGAAAAAGCATCGAGGACAAAAGACTAAAGCATGGATAATTGTATATTTTGTAAAATAGCAAGACGAGAGATCCCCTCCAATAAAATCTACGAGGATGAAGAAATTCTTGCTTTTAATGACATCAATCCGGCTGCACCTATCCATTTCTTACTGATACCCAAGCTGCATATCGATTCATTATCTGCAACTGAGGATAATCATCAGGATTTGCTGGGTAAGATGTTATTATTAGCTCCCAAATTGGCAAAAGAACAAGGTTGCGAAGATGGTTTTCGCACAATTATCAATACCGGACGTGTAGGTGGGCAAGAGATATTTCATTTACATTTCCATATCATCGGAGGCAGGGAACGTTTGCCGGTAATGATTCATCACGGCTAAGCAGTACTGTCCCATTTAAAAGGAGAAAGCGATGGGTACCTTCAGTATTTGGCATTGGATAATCGTCTTGGCAATAGTTGTTCTGGTATTTGGAACTAAAAAATTACGCAATCTGGGCGGTGATCTGGGCAGTGCTCTAAAAGGTTTTAAAGAGGGTATGAAAGAACAGGATACTGACCCCTCGCCATTCCAATCGTCACATGTCAATGATCAAATCCTAGAAGTCGAAGCCAGAAAAGAAACAAAAGAAACTTCAGTACATACTGTGCATAAGGAAAGTCCCAAAGAAGAACAGCGCACAACGGTAAATCCGTCTTCCTCACCCATGCAATCAAGCAAGATATCAACTGAACTTAGCACAAATAATCCAGTGACTGAAACTGAAATCAAAGAAAAAACGCAAGCGAAAATTTAGCCACTGGGTCAATTTGCAGAATAAGATACGACCCTGCATCAGGTTAAATTAATCATTTCATTCATAAAGCTTCAGCCAATGGAATCGTATGTTTGATATCAGTTTCATGGAATTACTGGTCATTTCGATGGTTGCACTGATCGTGATCGGACCTGAGCGATTACCGACTGTGGCTCGTACGCTGGGGCACTTATATGGACGTTGCCGCAACTTCGTTTATCGTGTCAGAACCGATATCCATAATGAAATGCGCATGGAAGAATTGAAAAAAATGCAGTCCTCGGTAGAAGAAACCGCTGATTCAATTGAAAACTCTGTAAAGCAAAGCATTGATCAATTGAAAACAACCGTTAATGATGTCAAAGCTGAAGAAAAACTATCTACCTATTCATCTATTGCATCATCGCCCCATGCTGACTCACAACAACCGACCTCAAATATTAACGATTCATCTCACAACACTCTTGATAAGGAAAGAAAATAGCTACCCGATGATCACCCGATTTGATGAATCATTGATACTCATTCAATTTAACCCATTTTAGAAAAATCATCATGCTTGAGGGTTCATTCTTATCGCATTTAGTAGAACTACGCACCAGGCTGATACGTGCACTTGGCGGACTCATGCTCGGCTTTCTTCCTTGTGCTTTTTACGCGCGGGAACTCTACACTTTACTTGCACAACCCTTGTTGGAGAAACTGCCACAAGGCGGTCAAATGATCGCTACAGATGTGGCCACTCCATTTTTCGTACCCATGAAAGTCGCCATGATGATGGCTTTTGTGATTACTTTACCGCATACTCTCTATCAAATATGGGCTTTTGTTGCACCCGGACTCTATTCTCATGAAAAACGTCTGGCGCTGCCTTTGGTGTTTGGCAGCAGCTTTTTATTCTTTTGCGGAATGGCTTTCGCTTACTTTGCCGCACTTCCCCTGGTCTTTGAGTTTATTACCTATTTTGCACCGGAAGGTGTAGCCGTAATGACTGATATCGGAAAATACCTGAGTTTTGTTTTATCCATGTTTCTCGCTTTTGGCGTCACTTTCGAAGTACCGGTATTTGTCATTATCTTAGTCAGAACAGGCGTCATTACAATCGAGAAATTAAAAGAAATTCGCTCTTACGTCATCGTCGGAGCATTTGTCATTGCAGCCATATTCACTCCTCCTGATGTCATATCACAATTCATGCTGGCCGTTCCTTTGTGTCTTCTTTATGAGCTAGGCATTGTACTGGCCGGTTTTGTGATGAAAAACCACGACAAAGAAAACTTATCAGACATATCCAGAAGCACTGAGAAAAATCCATCAAGCAAAGAAGATTTACCACCAAAAACGGATTAATCAATTACTTGCTTTATAGCTGACCAAATTTCATGAGCGCTCGTCATCTGAAACCAATCTGCTAATTTTTCATCCAATCCAATAGTTATTGAATAGGTGTCATTCTATAAGGAGAGCAGCAATGTCGGACATTCTTTCGGGTATTGTTATCGCTAAGGCAGTAATTTTATCTACCCTGATTTACAGTATCTTTGCTGCCAACGCGGCATCCGCGCAATCCACTCAGATCGATAGCAATCGTCCACAATCTGGGACAAATGCACAGCCTCTATCGACGCGTCCTATGCCCGAAAATCCACCAGATTTAGATAGACCGCCCAAAACAATTCATCGCACGGGTACTGCCATAGGTGCTCGAAATAGCATCAGCATTAAAAGTACCGATGCAGGCATCATCCATCGACAACCTGCCTCTTCCGGCTGTATCAACTGTGGCATTATTAATTCTGTGAACAAAATAGGTCAGGGAAGCAGCCTAAATGCGATCGCCAATGGCGTCGTTGCTGGAACCGTTGCTAGGGAAGTGCTTCGGCATTCACCCTACCCTTACGGCACCAATCATTCCCATGCAACAGGCAGCCCCCATGCACCGGTCGGCGCACACGCGGTGAATCCTGGCAATCAGTATAGTGTTGGCGTTACCATGAATGATGGCAGCCAAACCATCATCACGCTTCCTGATGCAAGCAATTTCCAGCAAGGCGATAGGGTTCAATTAATTGATGGTATGCCGGTACTGGATCGGTAATGAAAGTTATCTGCGTTTAACGTGGGATCATCAATCTGACCATTTCTTTATATAGCAGCAATGGCATATGCTTTCTCAGACGATGCCAGACAATGGAGAACTAGAGTGAATTCTTCTACCCTCGAACAAATTGAATTACCGATTGAAGGGATGACCTGCGCTGCCTGCGCGTCACGGATAGAAAAGAATCTGAATAAGCTCCCTGGCGTCGAAGCGGTTGTCAATTTTGCCAACGAAAAAGCGCATGTCAATTACGATGCCACTCAGACTGGAACAGATAAACTGGTCAAAACAGTAGAAAAAGCTGGCTTTCATATCGCACCACAATCGATTCAGCTGCAACTGCACAAAATGACTTGCGCTGCTTGTGCAGGACATATTGAGAAAGCGCTGAATCAATTACCCGGCGTCACAGCTACTGTGAATGTAGCTACCGAAACAGCCAAAGTCAAATTCATACCAGGTCTGGCAACCATCGATGACTTGATCAATGCCGTAATTCGCGCTGGCTATGATGCCAGTGTAATCAATGCATCAGATCATGCGGAAGAAAAAATCCGGCGTTTGGCTGCTTATCAAGCTGAATTACGTTTATTCTGGGTTTCCGTTGCCCTCACCTTACCGTTGGTACTGCAAATGGGTGCGATGTTTTCAGGTCACGAGATGAACATGCTCCCCGGTTGGTTGCAATGGCTATTGGCAACCCCGGTACAATTCTGGATTGGACGGCGTTTCTATATCGGAGGCTGGCATGCCTTGCGCAGTGGTGGAGCCAACATGGATGTGCTGGTTGCATTGGGCACCAGCATGGCATACTTTTATAGTGCCATCGTCACCGCTTTCGGGTTGAATCAGCATGTCTACTTTGAAGCCAGTGCGGCCATTATTACCCTTGTTTTATTGGGCAAATTGATGGAAGCGCGTGCTAAGGGAAAAACTTCTGAAGCAATCGAAGCGTTGATTAGATTGCAACCCAAAACGGCCCGCATTGAGCGCAATGGTGAAATTGTTGAAGTGCCGGCCAGTAGCTTGCAAATCGATGATATCTTCATCGTACGTCCGGGCGAAAACCTGCCTGTTGATGGCGTTGTTATTGAAGGCATTTCCAGCATCAATGAGTCCATGTTGACCGGTGAAAGTTTACCTGTTGGCAAGCAGGCAGGTGCAAAAGTGTTCGCTGCCACCCTGAACCAACAAGGGCTGCTCAAATGTCGTGCAACCAGCGTGGGAGCTCATACCCAATTGGCAGCCATCATCCGTTTAGTAGAGGAAGCGCAGGGTTCGAAAGCACCCATTCAGCGCATGGCAGACACCATTTCTGGCGTGTTTGTGCCCGTTGTTGTGGTCATCAGCATTTTCACTCTGGGAATAACCTGGTGGCTCACGCACGACTATGTTTCTGCTCTCATCAATGCGGTCTCGGTCCTGGTTATCGCCTGCCCTTGCGCATTGGGATTAGCCACCCCCACCGCTATCATGGTCGGCACCGGACGCGGCGCGCAAATAGGCGTTCTGGTCAAGAATGCAGCCGCACTGGAACATGCCGAAAAAATTCAAACCATCATTGTCGACAAAACAGGCACCTTGACTGAAGGTAAACCGGAAGTTACCGACATGGTTCCAGCGGAATCCATCCGCGTGCAGGATCTGCTGCAAATCGCCGCTTCATTGGAACAGGGATCAGAACATCCATTGGCTCGGGCAGTTCTGGACAGCGCACAGAAAATGCATAGGCAACTTTTAACCATTCAAGATTTCTCCGCGATCACCGGCAGCGGCATCACAGCCCGCATAGAAGGCACTCAATATCTGTTAGGATCACCTAAATTTCTGACTCAACAAGGCTTCACTTTGGATGAGCAACAGATCTCCGCTCTGCAAGCAGAAGGCAAAACCGTCATCGGAGTGGCATCCCTGTCTGAACATCACCCCCAAGTACTCGGCTATCTGGCTATCGCAGATCGCTTGCGGGATACTTCCCTGAAAGCGATTGAGCGCCTGCAATCGATGGGGATTGATGTGGTGATGCTAACCGGCGATAATGCCATCACTGCCGCCGCCATTGCCAAACGTACTGGCATTACGCACTATCGCGCGGAGGTCTTGCCGCAAGACAAAGCTGCTGAAGTAAAAAAATTCAAAGCCAGTGGTCAATTTACCGCCATGGTGGGCGATGGCATCAACGATGCGCCAGCCTTGGCAGCAGCTGATGTCAGTTTTGCCATTGGCGCCGGCTCGGATGTCGCCATTGAAGCGGCTGATATTACTCTGATTCGCAATGATTTGATGAGTGTTGCCGATGCGATTGCCCTGTCACGCGCCACACTCAAGAAAATTCGCCAGAATCTGTTTTTCGCTTTTGTCTATAATATCCTGGGCATCCCTCTCGCAGCGGTGGGGATGCTCAATCCAGTCATCGCCGGTGCCGCCATGGCGATGAGCTCAGTATCCGTGGTCAGCAATTCATTGCTATTAAAACGCTGGCAACCCGATCGTTAAAAACTCATTTAAGGAAAATACATCAACATGCAAACCACCACCATCAAGATAAAAGGCATGACCTGCATGGGCTGCGTCAATAGCGTTAAATCCGTACTGACCAATCTGGCAGGTGTAGCACAAGTAGAAGTGTCTCTCGACCCTGCTCAAGCCATTATCCAGCATGATCCAGCTAAAACCAGCCTCCACCAACTCCATGAAACCATTATCGATGCCGGTTTTGAAGTAGCATCGTCATAGAAATAACTGCCAGCAATCCACTACCACGACTATTTAGAATTTTTGGATGGTAAAAAACAACTTATCGCTGCAGGTGTAAACGCAAACCCTATACACTGTTGACAGCATTTCGTTAAATGATCGCCTGAAATCAGCGATAGGGAATGGCTTCTAGCCAATCATCTATCAAGATGATTGTCCATTGTAAAACCAAGAAAGAATTCGATTCTCATACGGACAAGATTGTATCAATAGGCTGATTTTTCCAATAACTTACTATTAGCAAGGCTAATAAATGACAACATATCAACTACAACCAGTGACAAGTATAAAATTTCTAAGCAAAAAAATGCATTGGATCACTGCAATTATTACGACCCTCATTTTACTTAGTGCCATTGGTATGGACGTACATGCACATACACCGCATGATCCGGTATTTGGTTTGGGAATATCTCCAAATTTTGCGAATGACAAAACCTTATTCGTAGCAACCGATGGAGAGCTAACTGATTGGAGCTATCCAGATATTATGAGATCGACCAATGGTGGTTTAACCTGGAACAAACTCCCTAATGGAATGGATAATCGAGGCAAGTTCTCTTCCATCCGCGTCTCACCCAACTTTAGCAGCGATAATACGGTGTTTGTTACAACATTTGGCATTGGTCCTGGTGTTTATAAATCAACAGACCGCGGAAACTCTTGGCAGCCTTTTAATATCGGCCTTTTGAATCGACATGTAACTGAATTAAAAATTGCCAGATCGGGAGCCTCAGATTATGTGCTTTTCCTGGCACCTGGCGGTGGTGAACTATACCGAAGTTCCAGTACACAAGCGGACTGGACCATAGTACTAGAACCATCTAGTTCAATGGTCAGCGTAATTGCCGTATCACCCGACTTTACGCAGGATAATACTGTGATTGTAGCAAAATCTACTGGAAATCTTCTTATTTCGACTGATGAAGGTAATAATTGGAGTGACATAGGAAACCCAGTAGGTACGAAAATTCATGGCATAGCCATCGCACCAGGTGGTGCCAAGGAGATATTCTTGGCCACTAGCAATGGGATTTTTTATAGCGATGACTGGAGTAAAACATATACATTCAAATCTAGCAATCTGCCAATTGGAATCATCAACAATATCGCCGTTTCTCCTAATTATTTATTCGATAAAACAGTGTTTTGCACTACCGCAACCAAAGCTGTATACAAATCAACAGACCGTGGCAGTAGCTGGGTGCTCCATAAGTCAGGAGCTGTAATTACCGGCCAAGCACAGACAAAACTCGCAGAATTCAGCGAACTGCAAATATCAAATACGTTCTCAACGGATGGCGCAGTTTTTCTCTCCGCGTACGATGGATTATTCATCTCGACAGATGGTGGCATTATATGGACTCAAAAACAAACTCGGCAAAACCTAGTGACGGGTTTGGCATTTTCCCCAAACTTTAAGGATGATAGAAGAATCCTCGCGACTACTTACTTTGGAGGTGGTTATTATACTTCAGAAAATAGCGGCACCACGTGGACTCGTGGCTCGCCTATTGGTTGGGAAGGAGTTGCAAACAACGGGCAACTCTCTAGTTTTAATGTTGATTTTGTGCAAAATCATACAAGTACACCATTAGCGGTTGCCGCGGCGCATCATTCAAAACTGGGATTTTCCAATGATTATGGGAAGAGTTGGAATATATTATCCATTCCACAATTTCCTGACATCGCAGTCGGTAATGTTTTTGTCAACGTATTTGCGCTATCCCCAAACTTTGATATTGACCAGGAGATCTACATTGGATCAAATACACAAGGAGTTATTCAAACAACTGATGGAGGAATCAGTTGGCGGGCAACAGGTGAAGTGACAGCGAACAATAGCATTAGCACTATAGCTGTCTCACCCAATTATGCGAGGGACAAAACTGCTTTTACAGCTAACATTTCGGGAGAAGTATGGCGCACACAAAATGGGGGCGACAACTGGTCACGTATCGGATCGGATTCGATCATTACACCAGCTACGCTCAGACCCTACATGTGGATTGCCATTTCACCCCAATTTGCCACCGACCGGCTGGTCCTCGTTGGCACGAATAATGGTGTATTTCGTTCGACCAACGGTGGAGACAAATGGGAACCGATCACCAATCCCAGAATCGGACCATCAACCGTGATCCAACAGATTGAGTTTTCTCCCAACTTCGGCAATGACAATACAGTGTTTATTAATGTTCGGGGCAAAGGTCTGTATCGCTTAAATATGAGTAATTTAGGATGGGTGAAATCGACAAGTAACGTGGGTTTGTCGCTACTTAATAAAAATATTCAATTTACCGAATTCCGCATATCTCCCAATTTTGCGCAGGATGCCACTCTAATAGGTGCTTCAAGAACTAATGTATATATATCAACGAATGGTGGCCTAACCTGGAAAGAAACCGGGCATCCTCAATAAGATAAACTTTATTTTTTATAGTCTGCAATCCTAAAAGGACAACTACTGAGAAGTAGACTTGGCACCAATATAAATACTGTAAACCGCCCTAGTCATGGAGTGATTTACCTTCAATTTTAACCGCATCGCGAAAATCTCGGGGGCTTGCCCCCGAGCTGCAGAGAAATAGTCATCATGTATTCAGGCTGATGTATCACTTTGTATGGATTCCGGAATACTGTCATAAAGTATTTATGGAACCATATAGAAGCAAGTTAAAAGGCATTATTGGCAAGATAGGGTATAACTACAATATAAAGATTGTGGAATTAGAAATTCCAGTGGATCACATTCATATGGTAGTGAGAACGGATCCGAAGATTTCGCCAGCATATGTCATGCAGGTAATAAAAAGCATATCAGCCTGAGAATTTTTTCGTATACGCCCAGAGATAAAGAGAAAATATTTTTGGGGAGATAAGTTATGGATACAAAGCTATTTTGTTGAAATTATAGGTAACGCTAACAAGGAGGTTATTCGTCAGTATGTACAAAATCAACTCAAAGTGATGGATGAAATGGAAAGGAGGTTTGGGCAACTACCGCTCTTCTAAAACTCGGTCGCTTGCGGTCGAGTTCTTTATAGCAGCTCACGTGTTGAAGAATATCTGCTGTTATCGGAGCTTGTTACTTATTTAATATTTTTATTCAATAGATCAATGTCCTTAAACAGAAACTTCATAAATGACCAAGGAGTTCCATCTCCTATCAATTACACCTCAAGTTTAATCAATCCAGCAATAAACTATTCGATTAATTTTTACAAACGAGGTACTGTTCATGATGTAAGCAATGGAGTCTTATTAGTTATCAATTATTCAGGCAGACTCCCCAATAACTTACCATCAAGAAAATCTACAAATGACACTATCAATTATGAATAAAAGATTTTTAAGCAAAAAAGTGCAATGGATCACAGCGATTTTTATCACTCATCTGATGTTTATTGTCACATGCTTGGATGTACTCGCACATAACCCGCACGACCCAGTATTGGGTTTGGGGATATCCCCCAATTTTGTGAATGACAAAACGCTATTCGTGGCTACCTATGGCGAGCTGACCGATTGGAGTTATCCAGACATCATGAGATCGACCAATGGTGGTTTGACCTGGACCAGACTGCCCAATGGAATGGACAATCGGGGCAAGTTTTCCTCCATCCGCGTCTCGCCCAATTTCAGTAGTGATAATACGGTATTTGTTACAACACTGGGCACGGGTCCTGGTGTTTATAAATCAACAAATCGAGGAAATTCCTGGCAACCTTTTAATACGGGTCTTTTGAATCGGCATGTCACTGAATTAAAAATTGCCAGATCGGGAGCCACAGATTATGTGCTTTTCCTGGCACCTGGCGGCGGTGAGTTATACCGGAGCTCCAGTACACAAGCTAACTGGAGCATAGTACTGGAACCATCCAGTGCGATGATCAGTGTAATCGCCGTATCGCCCGATTTTATGCAAGACAGCACAGTGATAGTAGCAAGAACAACTGGAAATCTTCTGATATCTACTGATGGAGGTACCCAGTGGAACGACAAGGGAATTCCGGCAGGTGCAATCATCTATGACATTACCATCGCACCTGGAAATGCCAAGGAAATATTCCTAGCCACCAGCGATGGCGTCTACTACAGTAATGACAGGGGCGACACCTTCACGCGCAAGCCAGCCAATCTGCCAGTTGAGATCATCAACAATATTGCCGTTTCACCTAACTATCTAATTGACAAGACGGTGTTCTGCACCACTATAACCCATGCTGTATACAAATCAACAAACGGCGGCAACAGCTGGGTGCTACACAAATCCGGGGCTGTCATTACCGGCCAATCACCGTCAATACTCAATGAATTCAGTGAACTGCAAATCTCAAACACCTTCTCGACTGATCGTGCAGTTTTCTTTTCCACGTACGACGGATTATTCGTATCAACGGATAGCGGCGTTGTGTGGACCCAAAAACAAACCCGGCAGAACCTGGTAACGGGCTTGGCATTTTCCCCACATTTTAAGGATGACAGAAGAGTCATTGCCACTACTTATTCGGGCGGAGGGTTTTACACTTCTGCGGATAGTGGCTCCACGTGGGCTCTTGGCTCACCTGTTGGTTGGGAAGAAGTTATCGACAAAGGCCAGCTTTCCAGCTTTGATGTCGATTTCGTACAGAATCACGCAGGAACACCCGTAGCCGTCGCCACCGCGAATCATTCAAAATTGGGATTTTCCAATGATTATGGGGAAAACTGGAATGTATTATCCATCCCACAATTTCCTGACATTGCGGTCGGCGATGTTTATGTCAACGTATTTGCGTTGTCTCCAAATTTTGATATTGACCAGGAAATCTATCTGGGATCACGCACACAAGGTGTTCTACAGACCACGGATGGCGGGATCAGTTGGCGCACAACGGGTGAAGTTGCAGCGAACAAAGACATTTCCAGCATCGCTGTCTCACCCAATTATGCGAAGGACAAAACTGCCTTTGCAGCTAATATTTGGGGAGAGGTATGGCGCACACAAAATGGGGGCGACAACTGGTCACGTATCGGATCAGATTCAATAATTACACCGATTACACTCAGACCCTACATGTGGATTGCCATTTCACCCCAATTTGCCACCGACCGGCTGGTCCTCGTTGGCACGAATAATGGTGTATTTCGTTCGACCAACGGTGGAGACAAATGGGAACCGATCACCAATCCCAGAATCGGACCATCAACCGTGATCCAACAGATTGAGTTTTCTCCCAACTTCGGCAATGACAATACAGTGTTTGTTAACGTTCGGGGCAAAGGTCTGTATCGACTGAATATGAATAGCTTAGGATGGGTAAAATCGACAAGTAACGTAGGATTGTCGCTACTTAATAAAAATATTCAATTCACCGAATTCCGCATCTCCCCCAATTTTTCGCAAGATGCTACTCTCATGGGCGCCTCGATGAAGAGTGTGTATATATCAACGAATGGTGGTTTAACCTGGAAGGAAACCGGAAAACTTCAATAGAATAAACCTTGTGCTTTTAGGATTACC
Organism: uncultured Nitrosomonas sp.; assembly: GCA_902826115.1. Lineage (GTDB taxonomy): Bacteria > Pseudomonadota > Gammaproteobacteria > Burkholderiales > Nitrosomonadaceae > Nitrosomonas. Next base: position 105 of record CADEDO010000025.1, on the reverse strand, counting down.
TCGCATTTAAAAATCTCTCTCTTTTTTTGACAACTAACGAAGCGGCAGCTTTGTTAGGGAAGCGCTGATTAATTCAACGAACGTGATGAAGGGCGAGGCGCACGG
>CADEDO010000024.1 GCA_902826115.1 uncultured Nitrosomonas sp. | reverse complement strand
CGAACCTACGAATGCCGGAATCAAAATCCGGTGCCTTACCACTTGGCGACTCCCCAAAATCATTTTGCTGTCAATTTGTGCATCGGATGACAATCCAATCCTTTAGCGACAAAACCCTTCATATCTTCAGGAATTTGTTCAAAAGCAGTTTGTGCTGCCAACTCCGTCGCAAATTCAGCAAATACGCAAGCACCTGAACCACTCATCGCTGCTATTGTAGTATTTTCTAATTGCTTTAGCCACCCTAAACATCTATCAACTTCTGGATATGCTCGACAAACGACCGATTCCAGATCGTTATGTCCTTGCCAGACGGAAAAGGGCGGTATTTTGATGGGTATTGTGTTGCGTGTCAATTCTTTACTTGCAAAAATTTCTGCGGTTGATACTTGCACGGAAGGAACGAGCACCACATACCAAGCCGGTGGCAACTCAATGGCTTGTAGCTTTTCGCCAATTCCTTCAGCAAATGCATTTTGCCCAAAAATAAATATGGGAACATCGGCACCCAATTGAAGACCCAAATCAAGCAGCTGCTTCTGAGATAAATTTAGTTCCCATAAATGATTGAGTGCCAACAAAGTGGTTGCCGCATCAGAACTTCCACCTCCCAACCCCCCACCCATTGGAATTTGTTTTTGCAGCAAAATATCGACACCTTGCGCTGTGTTCGTATGTTGCTTTAGCAGTTTGGCAGCTCGCACACACAAATCCGCATCTTCTGGCACGCCCTCAATGGGATTGCAGTGCTTAATGATGCCATCTGTGCGTAATCTGAAGCTTAATTGATCAGAGAAGTCCAAAAAACGGAAAACGGTTTGCAATAAATGATATCCATCTTGCCTGCGCCCTATGACGTGCAAAAAAAGATTCAGCTTGGCTGGAGCAGGGACTGTGAGCATCAGTATTTATTAACCATATAATTCTTAATCTACTCAACCTTCCAATCATCCACAACCAGCTTGATCTTCAAATTTTCATAGAGCAAATCCAGTATTCTGGGAAGAGGCGTCTGGTTTGACTGTGCTGGCGCATAGCTGCTGAATTGAATTTTCCAACCATCTTGTCGGATAACCACCACTTGATCTTTATCATCCAAATCCATTTCCGCTGCGGTTAATGGTGAATGTTTGCCTTGCATCCAATACTGCAATCCTCTTAGCGGCAGCCGCCATCCCAGCACTTCTTCCGTCAAACTTTCCACATCATCCGCATAAAAAGCTTCCAGCTTTGCAGTAATCAAACGTACGCCTTCCTGATCTTTTGTTATTTCCGCCACCGCTTGGCCTAGGGGTGTGAATAACAAAATTTCATCACTGACCGTTAAATGCTGCCAGCGAAAACTACCAGAAAAGCGCTCATTCCCATTTTGAATGGAAAGCCTTCCTAGCAGATTAAAATCAGCCGCCGGAGCAATCTGCGCACTGTCAACAGGCTCAGTAAGAATAGTTTTAACAGCTTTATCCGCTGCCGTTGGATGAGTCAATGTGATACAACCAGAAATCAACGGAAAAACGCAGAAAAATAGCATCCACGCATTAAAATTACATTGGATGCCCTGAAATCGGACCGATGAAATTCTAAAGCTTCTCAATGCAAAGTTAACACTATCTGAGATTGATTCATAAATTAACCAAGATTTCCAATGCGGCGCAAATCAATCAGTTATTCAACCCTTTACTGGCTTGCTGATAATCAGGTAATACGATATTGAGCTCCAGCGTTTCCTGATTTTCATCCTGCTCAAAGTTAACGGATATTGCATCTTGATCGACATTCACATATTTTCGGATGACCTCTAACAATTCTCTTTGCAATTGCGGCAAGTAGGAAGGTTGATTACGATAAGTACGCTCATGCGCCACGAGAATTTGCAATCTCTCTTTAGCAACCGATGCAGTCTTAGGTTTGGATGATCTGAAATAGTCCAGTAAACTCATTTTCTTCCTCCGAAAAGCCTCCTGAGAAACCCTTGTTTACCATCAATAAATCGATGCGGCAATTTCTCCCCCAAATACCTTGCAACGACGTCAGCATAAGCTTGCCCTGCTTCGCTCTTTTCATTCAGAATGACTGGTATACCTGCATTCGACGCAGACAGGACAGATTTTGATTCAGGAATGATGCCTAGCAACTCCAGAGATAAAATTTCCTGCACATCATCGAGACCCAGCATTTCTCCAGATTTCACTCTGTCCGAATCATACCGGGTGAGTAGCAAATATTCCTTGATAGGTTCTTCATTTCTTTCGGCACGGCGCGACTTGCTGGACAAAATGCCTAGCATGCGATCAGAATCCCTAACCGAAGAAATTTCAGGATTGGTAACGACAAAAGCATCATCTGCAAAATATAGCGCCAAGTTTGCACCTTTCTCGATGCCCGCTGGCGAATCACAAACAATGTAATCGAATTCTTTGGATAATTCCTCTAGCACCTTACCGACACCTTCTTGAGTCAGCGCGTCTTTATCACGCGTTTGAGAAGCTGGCAGAATATAAAGCTGGTTACAATTTTTATCGCGAATCAGAGCTTGATTGATACTAGCTTCACCATTGATAACATTGATAAAATCATAAACCACTCGACGCTCGCAACCCAAAATCAAATCCAGATTACGTAATCCCACATCAAAATCGATCACAACCGTTTTATGGCCTTTTTTTGCAAGCCCCATGGCAATCGCTGCACTAGTTGTTGTTTTGCCAACGCCACCCTTTCCTGATGTCACGACTATAATTCTTGCCAATTGAGCCTCCTCTGCTATATGTTTTAAGCAATCTCTTTGATAATTAAAGCATGATTCTGCAAATATATCTGCACTGGTTTTTTGTATATTTGCTTGTTTAAGTCCTCACTGGTTTTATAGTCTCCCGCGATTGAAATGAGCTCTGCCTGCAAGTCGAAGCAAAATATCCTGGCATCTGTATTGCCATGCACGCCTGCCAGTGCGCGCCCCCGCAGCGTATTATAGACATGTATATTGCCTTCAGCCATAATTTCCGCGCCTGCACTGACCTGCGACATGATGATCAGATCTCCTGTCGCATAAATGCGCTGACCAGATCGAATGGGTTGCGTTACTAAGGTTGCTGCCGCATAAATCGGCGGAGCTGATGCAGGATTGATTAACTCCTTGATAACAGTTGTTTCCGGCTGCGAAAGAGCAGGCTTGGTATTTTCCGGCTTTTGTGCCTCGCCCGTCGTGCCTGCATTAGTTTGTTCGCGAGCTGTGTCGATCGGGATAAATAATGAGCTTGCTTGCTTATTTTGTTGCTCATTGCCTCCCCGGATACCCACCGGAAAAAAACCGATGTTGCGCAAAACTCCTGCAATCTGAATAAAATCAAGATCAAGGTTTTGTTTGTTTAATTCGCGCAAATCAATAATCAGTGGCGAATCTTTGAAGAATTCCGGCGCTAAGTTAACTTTTTCTTGCAATGCCAGCTCGATTGCGGCGATATCATTTTTAAAAAGAATCAAGATGGGAGCAAAAAAAGTACTGCTCTTAAATTCAAGTACGGGTGAAGTGTTCAGCATTTTTGTGGATTCTATCGATATCCGTAGATAATCTATTGATTATATTATTGATGTTCTAAATGGCGCAATCAGATAGTAACCGATTGTGCTTCGCCTGCCAATACGATGATATATGATTCCTGACTAACTTTGATGACGTTATTTTCAAGCACTGTTCGTTCTAGGCAATCATCAATACAGATTGCAGATTTACTCGCCTCATCACCCAGAACTAATGATCAGATACTCGTCAATCCAGCAAACAACATCAATCAATCACTTTCTTTTTTATAAAACGCTGCACCGTTTTGAGCAATACTTCGTTATCCGGTTCTTTTTCTAGCGCTGCGCGCCAGATATTCTTAGCATTTTCTTTGGAGCCATTCACCCACAGCACTTCACCCAAATGTGCCGCAATTTCAGGATCGGGACGAGCTGCAAAAGCCAAATTCAAGTAATTGAGCCCTTCAACTACATTACCCATACGATAGTAAACCCACCCCAAACTATCCATAATATAGGGATCTTCAGGAGAAAGCTCCACCGCCTTTCTAATCAGCTTCAACGCTTCCGGCAGTTGAATGCCTCGTTCTGCAAAACTATAACCCAATGCATTATAAGCATGTGCGCTATCTGGCTTAAGCTTGATGAGCTTACGCAAATCCTGTTCAAGGATATTGAATTTTCCCAGTTTATCCGCTGTCAATGCGCGGTCATACAGCAACTCGGGATAGTCCGGCAGTTTTTTCAAGCCATTATCCAGCAATTCATAGACCTCTTGATGCGCTTTGGATCTGCGCAAAATCTGCGCCTCAGCCAATATCAAATGCGCGGTTTGCTGATCATTTGCAGCCGGAAGTTTTTGCAAATGCTCGCGCGCCGCTTTCAAATAGCCTTTCATCGCTAACAGATCTGCATAACGAATCTGTGCGGGCAAATAACGCGCACCACTTTTCACCATTTGATAGGATTCCATAGCCAGATCTGGGCGATCGGTTTCCTCATAAATCTGGGCCAAGTGAAAATGAATGGCATTAGGGTCTTTATATTCGAGGTTGAGTGCCTTTTTGAAGCTAATTTCCGTGATATCAAAATCACCCATTTCTGTAGCCAACAAACCAATAGCCAACATAATCTCAGCATCGTCTGGATTTTTATCCAATAAGACCTGCAGTTGTTCTTTTGCCAGATCATTTTGATGATCGCCGATGAGTACCCGGGCATAAGCAATCCTGACTTCATTGGCGGCAGGATATTTTTTTAAATAATCACGATAGTAGTCACTCGCTTCAGCATTTGAAGTTCGTTGCAATATCCTACCGTTATGTATCGCTGCGATTTCCCAATCGGGACGCAAAGCCAGCGCTCGCTGCATTTCATCCAAAGCCAGTTGATGCTGATTGGCAAACCAAGCTGCCTGTGAAGTTGCAAAATGCACTTCCGGAAAATCTTTATAAGGTTGAGAGAGTTGCTGGATTAATTGCAGCGCCTCAACTTTATTGGGATTACGCGACAACAACTGATTCAATTGCATAAACGCACCACCCACATTATCTTTTTCTGAAGACAATAACTTTTCCAAGTGAGGTTTGGCTGCATCCAGTTTGCCCAGATTGATCAACAGTGCGGCGATGGTTTGGCGCGCATCGGCGGAATCGGGCTCAAGTTCAATCCATATTGTTGCAGCCTGCTCTGCCGCATAGGGATTGCCTGCATGCAGGGCAATCTCGGTGGCACGCTTGGCCAATCGGGGATCTCGCGTAGTTCTTGATAATTTAACGTAGCGGCTGACTGCGATATCGAGATTTCCGCGCTGCAAGGCAGTTTCACCTACCAGGAAATCAAATAAAATGGGCGCAGTCAAATCCTGCTTGGGTAAATTAAGCTGACTGGCTTGTTCTTGCTCAGTGGATTCTCCCGTTTCTTCTGTTCCTTCTTTAGCAGGAATCTGCGCGCAGGCAGTAAGTCCAGACAGCAGTAACACGCTTAGAATTTTAAATTTCATGAAAAATCCAATTGATCTCAAATATAAGACAAAAATACAGCGATCCCGAAATGCCTAAAAGTGCTATGAAAGTAATGCATTGAATACCACTTTCATTCCATAGACCGTTTTGTTTATTAGCTGCAATGACATCAGTCCCATGAGCATATTCTACTTTTATACCAACAATAAAGTGAATAAATAATTATTTAGCTATTAGCAATACTTAATGTCACCACCTATTGCCTATTGGAAAAACCAAAATCTCACCTAACGCCACGAACATTTAATTATGCTCAGAACAGCATTAAATCACGAAAGTTCATATAATTTCACACTGTACGTAATAAATATAAGTTAGCCTATACTGCATAATTATTTTTTCTATTCCACATCCAACTTTTGCTCGATTGAAGAATATATACCTAAAACTCATTAGTGTTTTTCTGCTTGGCATGTTAACTGTACTTGGTTTCGCGCCATTTTATCTTTTCCCCGTACCGATCATCACATTAGCCTTGTTGTTTGGTTTTTGCCATAGCAGCACAACCCCTCTGAAAGCAGCACTCATGGGATTCGGCTTTGGCATGGGATTGTTCAGCGCAGGGGTAACCTGGATTTATGTCAGTCTGCATGATTTTGGTGCAATGCCCATGCCATTGGCGGTCACCGCGCTCATTATACTCTGTGCTTATCTGGCAATATTTCCGGCCTTGAGTGTATGGATCTTAGCCAAATTGCGCCTGACATCATCCATTAGCTGGGCATTGGTGGCTGCTGCGCTTTGGATGCTGTTTGAGTGGCTGAGAGGCAGCCTATTCACTGGCTTTCCATGGCTGGCATTGGGTTATTCCCAAGCCCCCTATAGCCCTTTGGCGGGATTTGCGCCCATTGTGGGTGTGTATGGCATTTCGTTGCTGCTGGTACTCAGCGCCACATTACTATTTCTCTGGATAGATAAAGGTGTTCGAAAATGGCGCTATGGCTTGCCCTTGATGCTGATTTGGCTCACTGGTTTTTGCTTGCATATGATCGACTGGGTAAGACCTCACGGAGAACCGATCACCGTCAGCTTGTTGCAAGGCAATATCGCGCAGGATATGAAATGGCGGGAAGATCATGTTGAAAACACTATGGAGACATACGCAAAACTGATACTGAGCAGTGACAGTCGCCTGATTGTGACTCCGGAAATTTCCATTCCGCTTTTTAGCGATAATGTCCCCCCCTTGTATTTATCTTATCTTACTCAACATGCTCGGAAAAATACGGGAGATGTATTAATTGGCTTTGCTGAACGCACGACCAATAATGATGATGAGTATTACAACACCATGTTTAGCTTCGGCACATCGCCGGAACAAAGCTATCGCAAGCATCACTTGGTTCCATTTGGTGAATTTATTCCGTTGAAGCCGATTTTTGGCTGGGTGATCAATGTGCTGCAAATCCCGTTATCCGATTTCTCGCGCGGTAGATTGGATCAGCAGCCTATGGATTTGGCTGGACAACGTGTCGCCATCAATATTTGTTACGAAGATGTTTTTGGCGAAGAGATTATCAATCAATTACCACAAGCAACGATGCTGGTTAATGTCAGCAATGATGCCTGGTTCGGACGCTCAATCGGACCTCAGCAACATTTACAGATTTCACAAATGCGCGCATTGGAAACCGGACGTTATATGCTGCGCGCCACCAATACCGGCGTCACAGCCATCATCAATGAGCGCGGTGAAGTGCTGCAAACCATAGAGATTTTCACTACGGCGGCATTACATGGATTAGCACAAGGATTTACCGGCACCACGCCTTATGTGCGCACGGGAAATTATCTGGCACTGGGATTGGCCGGCTTGATAATATGCTCAGGCTTCATATCAGCCTTTCGCGTGGCACGAAAAACGCTGTAAAATTCGATTTACTTTTATTTTAGAGGTTTGTTCAGACCCCTCATGTCAACACGCACATTCCAGGAAATTATTCTTACACTGCAACGCTATTGGGATCGGCAGGGTTGCGCAATCCTGCAACCATACGACATGGAAGTCGGTGCGGGAACGAGCCATACCGCCACTTTCTTGCGAGCCTTGGGGCCCGAACCCTGGAAAGCAGCTTATGTACAACCCGCTCGTCGCCCCAAAGATGGGCGTTATGGCGATAATCCCAATCGCTTGCAACACTACTATCAATTTCAAGTGGTGTTAAAACCCGCACCCAAGAATATTCTGGATTTATATTTTGATTCATTGAGAGAGCTGGGATTTGACCTGACACAAAATGATGTGCGCCTGGTTGAAGATGATTGGGAAAATCCAACCTTGGGCGCCTGGGGGCTGGGCTGGGAAGTCTGGCTGAATGGCATGGAAGTCACTCAATTCACTTATTTCCAACAGGTGGGGGGAATCGATTGCAAACCCATTACTGGCGAGATTACTTACGGATTAGAGCGCCTAGCAATGTATTTGCAAGGCGTGGAAAGCGTCTATGACCTGACCTGGACCCAAGGCCTGACTTACCATGACGTGTATCATCAGAATGAAGTCGAGCAATCGATTTATAATTTTGAGCAAAGTGATACCGAATTTCTATTTCTGGCCTTTGGCAAGCATGAAGAACAAGCCAATCGCTTGATTGAGCAGCAACTCGCTTTACCAGCTTATGAGCAGGTTCTGAAAGCAGCACATACCTTCAACTTGCTGGATGCCCATGGCGCCATTTCCGTGACTGAACGAGCAGCTTATATCGGACGCATTCGCAATCTGTCGCGGCTGGTCGCCAAAGCCTATTATGTCAGCCGGGAAAACCTAAACCCGCCTTTCCCCATGGCACCCCGCGAATGGGTTGCGCAACTGCCAGACTCAACAGGAATCGCATGACAACCAGAAATCTACTCGTTGAATTATTGGTGGAAGAATTGCCTCCCAAGTCACTGAAACAACTGGGATACAGTTTTGCGGAATTAATAACTGCCAGCTTAAAAGCACAAGATCTGGTGGCTAAAGAATCACACGTCACTGCCTATGCGTCACCGCGGCGTCTGGCTGTGCATATCACCCATGTGGCCGCACAAGCTGCTGATAAAGCAGTGTCGCAAAAGTTAATGCCGGTGGCGGTCGGTTTGGATAATCAAGGACAAGCAACACCGCCATTGCTGAAAAAACTGGCTAGTTTGGAACTGGATGCTTCCATTGTCCCGCAGCTCAAGCGCGTGCTGGAAGGTAAAACGGAAACCTTATTTCTGGACAGCACAGCCAAGGGCACACAATTGATGGATGGCTTGCAGAAAGCCTTGCAAGAAACCATCGCCAAATTGCCGATTCCCAAAGTCATGACCTATCAATTGGCCGATGGCTGGCAAAGCGTTAATTTTGTGCGTCCCGCGCATGCATTGATGGCATTACATGGCGCAGAAGTGGTGCCCGTCAATATTCTCGGATTGCAAGCCGGTCGTGAAACCCATGGGCATCGTTTCGAAGCCAAAGTAAATCCTATCGTGTTAAAGGATGCGGATAGTTATGCCCATCAGCTGGCGGTTGAGGGAGCAGTGATTGCCAGTTTTGCTGAACGTCGCGCAATCATTGCGAACCAGCTCGCGGCTGCAGCTGCCAAGGAAAATCTGACACCAATTGACGATGACGCTTTGCTGGATGAAGTGACCGCGCTGGTAGAACACCCGAATGTGCTGGTAGGCAAATTTGCGGCGGAATTTTTGCAAGTACCGCAGGAATGCCTGATTCTGACCATGAAAGCGAATCAGAAATACTTTCCGCTGCTGGATACGCAGGGAAAGCTGGCTAATAAATTCCTCTTGGTTGCCAATATTCAACCAACCGATCCGGGTTTGATCATCGGCGGCAATGAGCGCGTAGTGCGCTCGCGCTTGGCCGATGCCAAGTTTTTCTTTGATCAGGACCGCAAAAAAAAACTGGCATCGCGCGTGCCTGAATTGGATAAGGTGGTTTATCACAACAGGCTGGGCACGCAGAGGCAGCGCATGCAGTATGTCCGGGCAATCGCAAGTATGATCGGTCAGCAATTGGGCGGTGAAAAGCTGGCTGCCCAGGCTTATGAAGCTGCCACGCTGGCAAAAGCGGATCTGCTCACCGACATGGTGGGCGAATTTCCGGAACTGCAAGGCATCATGGGACGCTATTATGCTCAGCATGAAGATATGGAAGACGATGTCGCATTTGCCATTGAAGATCATTACAAACCTCGCTTTGCCGGTGATGAGCTGCCACGTAATCCGGTGGGTGTTTGCGTAGCACTGGCCGACAAACTGGAAACATTAGTGAACATGTTTGGTATCGGTCAGATTCCGACAGGTGATAAAGATCCGTTTGCATTGCGCCGCCATGCCTTGGGTGCGATTCGCATCTTGACAGAGAAAAGCTTGCCTATTGAGTTAGATACGTTCGTTCAGCGAATTGTTGAAATCATCGAAGACAAAGATATCCCTAAAGAATGGGCAAATTCTCAGCAATCGACTGCCGTTGCACAACAACGGGTGGTTTTAAAAAAATCAGTCGAGCAATTGCTGGCTTTTATTTATGAACGGCTCGCTGGCAGTTTGCGTGAACAAGGCTACACCGCTCAAGAAATCGACGCTGTTCTCAGTTTGAATCTTCAGAATCTCAGTGATATCCCCAAGCGCCTTGCCGCTGTACGTGCTTTTACGGCATTGCCCGAAGCAGTCAGCTTGGCGGCTGCGAATAAGCGGGTAGGTAATATCCTCAAAAAAACCGCAGATGTCATCAGTGCCCAGGTAGATGTCAGTTTGTTACAGGAATCTGCCGAGCAGACGCTGCATCAAGCCTTGGTTGATATGCTGCCCATTACCGACAAGGCATTTGCCGCGGGCGATTACACCGCGTCGTTACAGACACTCGCGGCCCTGAAGTCGCCGATCGATACTTTTTTCGATCACGTGATGGTAAATGCGGAAGATGAATCGCTGCGCAAAAACCGGCTTGCGCTATTGGCGCAGCTCCATCAGGTCATGAATCGGGTGGCTGACATTTCAAAATTGGCGACAACCTAGCATGAAGCTGATCATCCTGGACCAAAATGGCGTCATTAATCAGAGCAGCGATACGTTTATCAAAACGCCGGAGGAATGGATACCGATACCGGGCAGCCTGGAAGCGATGGCCCGTTTGACGCATTCCGGCTATCGCATCGTCATAGCCACCAATCAATCCGGTATTGGACGCGGGCTCATGGACATGGCTACGTACAACGCCATTAATGACAAAATGCACAAGGCAGTGAATCATGCAGGTGGGCGGATAGATGCCATATTCTTTTGCCCGCACACCAATGCAGATCAATGTACTTGCCGCAAACCAGCGACGGGTATGTATGAAGAAATCATGCAGCGATACGGCGTTAATTTGAAAAATATCCCCACAGTCGGGGATTCGTTACGGGATCTGCAAGCTGCGGCTGCGGTCGGTGCGAACCCGATATTGGTACTGACGGGCAAAGGACAACGAACCCGCACAAACAAGGAAATTCCGGCCAATACTCAGATTTTCGAGAATCTGGCAATGGTGGTTGATACTCTGGTCAAGCACGCATGATACTGGCTACTTTCCGCTCAACATTGTATATGTTGTTGCAAATCCTGATCACGCCGCCGTATGCCTTGATAACGCTGGCATGTTTTCCCTTATCGCCGCATAACCGCTATCGCGTAACCTCAAGCTGGACAATGATCATGTTGTTTCTGCTGCGCAATCTTTGCGGCATTCGCTATCAAATCATAGGCTCGGAAAATATCCCCAAAACTCCGAGCATCATCCTATCCAAGCATCAATCGGCGTGGGAAACACTGGCTTTTCAGAAAATTTTTCCACCCCAGGTATGGGTGCTCAAAAAAGAATTGCTGCGTATCCCCTTTTTTGGTTGGGGGCTGGCCATGACAAGCCCAATCGCCATCGATAGGAAGTCAGGCAAAAAAGCGCTGGAACAGATCGTTGAGCAAGGCAAGGACCGTTTGCGACAAGGTTTCTGGATTGTCGTGTTTCCTGAAGGTACGCGCATTCCGCCGGGGCAGCGTGGAAAATACCGCATTGGCGGTGCTTGGTTGGCAACTCATGCACAAGTGCCTGTCGTACCGGTGGCGCATAATGCCGGCGAGCTCTGGGGAAGAAATTCTTTCGTCAAGTTGCCCGGCACCATCACTGTCAGCATTGGTGAACCCATCGATCCAGCCGGCATGGAAGCCGGCGAATTGAATGCTAAAGTAGAAGCCTGGATAGAGGCTGAAATGCTGCGCATCAGCAATCAGAATCACGCCGCATAGCCTTGCTTGTTCAAACCACTTTAAATGGCCAGAATATCGCTTACACGCTCAAACGTTGTAAGCGCAAATCCATTGGATTAAGAATAGACGGCAATGGCTTGAGTATCAGCATCCCGTTACATGCCGCGATACCGAATGTTGATTCCATTCTGCAGGAAAAGGCTGACTGGATAACGCAAAAGCTTACGCATTGGAAAAGCAAAAAGGATCTTGCATTAACCTGGGCAGAAAATTCGATTTATCCTTTACTCGGCGAGCCCTGGCAGATAGCCATGCAAACATCGGGGGAGCTGCACATGATTCGCCAGTCAATCAAAGCAATACATCATGAATCCGATACCCAGCAACTCATGCCCGACTTAGCTCCCCGGCAAATAGAAAAATTCGTAATGACGTGGTATCACCAACAAGCAATCACTTGCTTTCAACAACGTATTCAGTTTTATGCACAAAAAATGAACCTGCAGCACCCCACATTTCGTTTGTCACGCGCCAGAACTCGCTGGGGTAGTTGTAATACGCGCGGCGTAATTCACCTAAACTGGCGCTTGATCCAGATGCCGCTGCATCTGGTTGATTACGTTGTAGCACATGAATTGTCGCATTTGATCGAAATGAATCACTCAGCGGCGTTCTGGAAACAGATAGAAAGCGTTTATCCCGACTACTTGATGGCTCGCAAAGCGCTCAAGGGATATCGCTAGCTTGCACGAGCAGTGCTTCTTCGGTGTGTATTGAATGACATAGCTGATCTTCACCATTGCGATGGAGCTCAATCGCAGCTTTTCAACAATTCCCTCTTATCATGCATTTTTACGACAAAATTCAGATAATACGAGTCAAGCAATCTGGTTAGTCAGCATTGTACTGCAGCAGTTTCAAGAAATAGTTTGGCAATAAAACCGTCTTATCCCAACTCGTTCGAGAATGCTTGATAGGCTAACAATGATATGATCTAGTCACGAAAAAACAGTTGGAGGCATTATGCGCAATAAAGAATCTGAATCCGGTTTTAATTTCACTTTGATCATGCCTGTGGCATTACTACTGGTGTTACTAGTAGTGCCCTTTTCAATCAATTCTTTTATGCATTTTGTGTCTGGGAAAAGGCCATCCGATCCAGTGATCATGCGTGTACCGATTGACAGCACGGCCATTACCATTCCTTCACCGATCAAACAATACGAACCGTTTGAAATCGTTCTCAATCTGGAGACTAAACAGCTTGCTAATTTTCTCAATGACATTGTCGCCAATGCTTCTGAAGGCACTGCGATACAAGGCATTACGGGCGTGGTGTCAGCCAATATGAAAGCTGAAATGGTCGGCGCGCATTTTAAAATTGACCAGCAAGGACCTCTGGAACCGTTATCGTCGTATAAAGGAACCTCGCAATGGAAATGGCAAGCGACCCCTGAGTCGTCGGGAGCACAAGAATTAAAATTTCGATTGCACTTATTGACGCATGATAATGCGCGGCAGTATACGCAATTTCTAGCTTTTGCCGAGGCCAAATTGGCTGTTCAAGGCAATGCATCAGAATGGCTGAGTCGGCACTGGTACTGGATTGTCGCTTTGTTGCTGATACCAGTCGCCGTTTTAGGATGGAAGCGGCGTTTCCATCGATAACCTATCTGATTTGCAATTAACATTAGCTTTTGGAATCAAGCATGATGCGCATAATGCATCATTTCTTCTGACAAAATGACTTGAAAAAAAACGAAGGATCCTTATATTCATTTCTGAAAGAGTACTTTTTTGTAGCTGTAAAAACGCCACATTAGAAGGCTAGTAACAACGGATTGAATGGGGCGTTGAAAGTGGAAACACCTATATGCGTTTTACGTTTTAATCAATAAGGAGAAATCTAAATGGCTATTACACGTTATGAACCATGGGGTTTATTAGGTCAATTGCAAAGAGAATTCGAACGAAGTGTTGCTGAAGGTTCAACGGCTACTGCGGAGTGGGCTCCAGCCGTGGATATTAAAGAAGAATCCGATAGATTCGTGATACATGCGGATATTCCAGGGGTTAAACCGGAAGAGATCGACATCAGCATGGAAGATGGTGTATTGACGATCAAAGGTGAAAAAAAATCAGAGGCTAAAACTGAAAAAGAAGGCTATAAGCGCGTTGAACGTACCTATGGCTCTTTTTATAGACGCTTTAGTCTGCCGGATACCGCTAATGCTGAAGCAATATCGGCTGCCTCGAAACATGGCGTGCTCGAAGTGATTATCCCGAAGCGGGAAGCTGTTCAACCAAAGAAAATCGCTGTAACAGCCGCAGAGTGACGCACTCGGCACACTCAACCAGCTTTATTATTAACTATCGCAAGACAAAATGGAGCCTGCGGGCTCCATTTTCATACACATATACTTTTGCCAAGCTAGAGAAAGCATGACAGAATTGCGCCCTTAATTTCCTGAAGCTCCGAATGTATCTTCAATCAATCTGTAGTTTTCTATTAGACTCTTCTAATGCCTCTCATTACTCTGGAAAATGCTTGTTTAGCCTTTGGTCATCATGCTTTGTTGGACCACGCCAATTTACAACTGGATCCCAGTGAACGTGTTGGTTTGATTGGCAGGAATGGCGGCGGCAAGTCAAGTTTGCTGCGTGCTTTGGCAAGTGAAATTAAACTGGACGATGGCAAGCTCTGGTGTGCTCCCAATTTAAAACTAGCCTATGTATCACAAGAGCCCATACTGAATCCCACTAACACGGTTTATCAGGAAGTCTCCAATGGTCTTGGCAATATCAGCCAGATATTATTGGATTATCATGCGATTTCACATGCTTTAAGTGAGCATACAGATAATATGGATGAATTACTCACTCGACTCCAAGATCTGCAGGGCGCACTGGAAACGCAGGATGGTTGGAGTATTCAAGCAAAAATAGAAACTGTTATCGACAAGCTTAACCTGCCTGCAGATACACTAATCGCGCATCTTTCTGGTGGATTGAAGAAAAGAGTGGCACTGGCACGAGCATTGGTGATATCACCGGATGTTTTGTTACTGGACGAGCCAACCAATCATTTGGATTTTTCTTCGATTGAATGGTTGGAAGGATTGCTGCAGGATTTCGCAGGCAGTGTTTTGTTCATCACCCATGATCGACGTTTTTTGGATAATGTGGCGACACGAATTATCGAGCTTGACCGTGGAAATCTGACCACTTTTCCTGGCAAATTTAGCGATTACCAAACCAAGAAAGCAGAAATGCTGGAAGTCGAGGCCGCTCATAACCAAAAATTCGACAAAGTTTTAGCGCAGGAAGAAGTGTGGATACGCCAAGGTATTAAGGCCCGGCGCACACGCAATGAGGGCAGAGTCCGAAAACTGGAAGCGCTGCGCTTGGAGCGTGCGGCAAGACGCGAAAAGGTAGGCAAAGCAAACATCAGTGTAGATACTGGAGAAAGCTCAGGTAAATTAGTTGCAGAATTAGACAGCGTCAGCAAAAGCTATGGCGACAAAGTGATCGTCAAAGATTTTTCATGTCGCATCATGCGCGGCGACCGTGTCGGGCTATTGGGCCCTAATGGCGCAGGAAAATCCACACTATTAAAACTCATTCTGGGTGAATTACAGCCCGATTCAGGTAAAGTTCGACAGGGCACCAAGTTGTCGGTCGCCTATTTTGACCAAATGCGCGAGCAGTTAAACGAAGAAATGATTCTGACCGACACGATCAGCCAAGGCTCCGAATTTGTCGAAATCAATGGTAAGCGCAAGCATGTCATCAGCTATCTGGAAGATTTTCTGTTTGCACCACAACGCGCGCGCTCTCCCGTCAAATCACTTTCCGGTGGGGAACGCAATCGCTTGCTGCTGGCGCGCTTATTTACTCGTCCTGCAAATGTGCTCGTGCTTGATGAACCCACAAATGATCTTGATATTGAAACACTCGAGCTTCTTGAAGCCTTATTACAGGACTATACCGGCACACTATTTTTGGTTAGTCACGATCGGGAATTTCTTGATAATGTGGTCACGCAAGTAATCGCATTTGAAGGAAATGGAAAATTGTGTGAATATATTGGCGGTTATGAAGATTGGATACGCGCAAAACAGTTTGAAAATAATATCAGTCAGCAAAAAATATTATCAAAGCAGTCAGAAGCTTCACCAACCAATACCCCTAAGTCATCCAAGCTATCCCGGGCGAAAAAACCCAGTTATCAGGAAACACGTGAGTTGGAAGCACTTCCTGTTAAAATAGACACCTTGGAGCAGGAACAAGCAAACATTGCTTTGCGCTTGAATGAGCCAAGTATTTATCGTGATTGTCCGAACGAAGTAAAAGCATTACAAACTCGCTTAGAAACAATTGAAGAAGAACTGACAGAATGCCTTACGAGATGGGAAGAATTAGAATCAAAATTCACCCTAAAAGAGTAGAACTGATGATAGTGATTTCCCTATAAACAACATGGACATGCTGACTATTCACACTATTCATTGACCAAATTAGATGCATCGTTTAAAGTTCAACTTTTGAGAGAAGGAGGCTTACATGAAACAAAAATTAATTATGAATTTATTACTCGCCTCGAGTATGCTTTTGGTGTTTTCGGGAGTAGCTCAAGCAGCTGGAGACGTTCCAGTAAAAGAAAAAACCTCAATGTGTGAGGGCTGTCATGGCATAGAAGGTTATCGTACAGCTTTCCCAAATGCTTATCATGTTCCCAAAATTGGCGGGCAACATGCGGAATACATTATTAAAGCGCTGGAAGGATATAAAAATGGCACACGCAACCATCCGACAATGACAGCGCTCGCCAAGTCTCTATCACAGAAAGATATTGAAGACTTTGCCGCTTACTATTCAAAAAATTAATTGAGTCTTTTACGCAAGGAACGAATGATGAAGAATTATGTGATAGCCGCTTTAAGCGGTGCAGCTTTGATGCTTTCTAGCCAAGTAATGGCTGGCGCTGATATTGAAGCCGGTAAAACTAAAGCAACTGAAGTATGTGCTTCATGTCACGGTGCTGACGGAAACAGCCCTGCACCCAATTTTCCCAAAATTGGTGGACAACATAGAACTTATTTGGAAAAAGCATTAAAAGATTACAAATCCGGCAGCCGGAATGATCCTATCATGGCAGGCATGGCCGCAAGTTTAAGCGCAGCTGATATTGAAAACTTAGCTTTTTACTATTCAAGCCTTTCAGGTAGTCTGAATTCACACAAATAAATTTTATTTATTTGTTCAGTTTTAAACGGGATAAATATCATTGCAAAATGACATTTATCCCGTTTTCTTATTGGTTAATTCATAGAGCCTAACTGTCTATCCAGACATTCAAAATAAATAATTGCATCAGGCGCAGATTGATTGCGTTGTGCTTGCCATATCATTTCTGCCAGACACTCCATGACTTGATGCGCGGCTGCGTGTTCATTGCCAGAAATTTCTTGCAACCGAGCAAATCGTTGACATATTCCAGTGGGTTGATTGATTGACAATTGCTCTTTGATTGCAACATGCATACTCATATGCAAGAAGGGGTTCGTGTCCCCCATCTCAGGTGAATAATCTTTATCAAGGTATCGATCGGCATCATCGAGAATACCATGGTATTCCGGATGCTGCAGTATCACTTCCAATGCCACATCTTCAATACCCGACAGTATTTCCCGTTGTCGATATTTGCGCCATGTATCAAAAAATAATTGACGCGCTTGATCTCTGGATGGTTTAAACATAGTGTGTACTCTGAATTACATATTTTTTTCTTTAAATTCACATAAGTGACTAATGCTGCAAACAGCGCATTCTGGTTTTCTGGCCTTGCATACATATCGACCGTGAAGAATTAACCAGTGATGAGCATCTAGGCGAAATTCTTTGGGTACCATTTTCAGTAGCTTCAATTCCACCTCCAGCACATTCTTTCCCGGTGCAAGCCCTGTGCGATTGGCCACTCGAAAAATATGAGTATCCACGGCTATGGTTGGTTCACCAAAAGCGGTATTTAAAATAACATTGGCTGTTTTACGTCCCACACCGGGTAATTTTTCCAGCTGTTCTCGCGTACGCGGCACTTCACTATCATGGTGCTGCATAAGCAATTGGCAAGTCGCCAGAATATTTTTAGCCTTGGTCTTATATAATCCAATACTTTTAATGCACTCAATCAATCCCGTTTCACCCAAGGCAATAATTTTTTCTGGTGTGTTGGCTTGTGGAAACAATTTTCGCGTTGCCAGATTGACACTTTTATCTGTCGCTTGCGCCGAAAGTATCACAGCAACCAACAACTCAAAGGGCGAATGATATTCCAGCTCAGTAGTTGGATGCGGATTGGCTAGCTTCAGACAAGCAAAAATCGCATGACGCTTAGTTGAGTTCATGAGGCTCGTTCGATAATGCCTGTTGATGGCTTTTTCGTGCAGCGAGTGCGCGTTTTATTGCCGTCTGAACAATGGTTTGCTTGCGCAATTCTGCGGTTACCACGGTTGATTCCGATTGCACATTATTTTTATGTTTGATTGATTGTCGATGGGTTTGTTTATCTCTTGCCAATCTTTGCAATCTAAATTGATAACGCGAGCGCGCAACATTAGCCGCTTTCTTATTAGCCTCATTGCTTAGTTTGTCATTGATTGGAATCATATGGATGCAATCCATCGGACAAGGATCAACGCATAATTCACATCCCGTGCATTCCGTTGCAATCACGGTGTGCATCTGCTTCGCCGCACCGACGATGGCATCCACCGGACAGGAACGAATACAAAATGTGCAACCAATACAGAGATGTTCATCAATCTGAGCGACCATTCTTGGTTTGGGAAAACCATGTGCTGTATTTAATGGCTTGGGCTCAACACCCAATAATTCGGCTAATTTATGTATGCCTTCCACATCGCCGGGAGGACATTGATTGATATCAGCGCGCCCTTCTGCAATGGCGACTGCATAGGGTCTACATCCCGGGAAACCACATTTTCCACATTGGGTTTGCGGCAAAATAGCATCTATTTTTTCTATGAGTGAATGCTGCATTTCAACTAACAATTCAAATTGATAACATCATCATGCAATTTTATTTTGCTTGATCGAGACATAGCGCCTGTGCAACTTCCTTCACCAAATCCGGACCATGATAAATTAAACCGGTATAAAGCTGAACCAGGCTAGCGCCTGCCTGGATTTTTTCTTGCGCATGCTGCCCAGACATAATGCCACCGACCCCAATAATAGGAATAGCCCCTTGCAAAAGCTGATGCAGTTGATGAATGACTGCAGTGGCTCGTTGGGTCAATGGAGCTCCACTTAAGCCACCCATTTCCTGTGATATCGACAGGTGCTCAATACCGACTCTTGAGAGGGTCGTATTGGTTGCGATCACACCATCCATCTGATGTCTCATCAGCAAAGCAGCGATCGACTCAATTTGCGCCAATTCGAGATCAGGCGCTATTTTGACGACCATTGGCACGTATTTACCATGCACTTGCGCAAGTTTCATTTGTTCGGATTTGAGTTGACTAAGCAAATGATCCAATGCTTCAGTCGCTTGCAATTGGCGCAAATTTTGCGTGTTGGGAGACGAAATATTGACCGTGACATAACTGGCAAAGCAATACACTTTCTGTAGACCGATCAAATAATCATCTGCTGCTTGCTCGATTGGCGTATCAAAGTTCTTGCCGATATTAATTCCGAGTATGCCCCGATAATCCGCGCACTTGATATTCTCGATTAATTTATCCACACCATGATTATTAAAGCCCAGTCGATTGATCACCGCACTGGCTTGAGGCACACGAAAAATGCGCGGCGCCGGATTACCAGGTTGGGGGCGTGGTGTCACAGTGCCAATTTCAATAAAGCCAAATCCCAAAGCTGCAAGCGCATCCAGATGCTCGCCATTCTTATCCAAACCTGCAGCCAATCCGACGGGATTAGGAAAATCCAGTCCCATGACTTTGCGCGACTGACAAACAATCGGCGTGTTTTTTAGCAATCCAAGCTTTCTGGCATGCTCAATGGCATTGAAAGTAATGCAGTGGGCAGATTCAGGATCTAATTTAAAAAGTAGCGGGCGCAGGAATGTATAAAGCATAGAGTCATTTTATCGTGAAAGCACACTGATTCAAATGGATTTAGGGAGAGACGCGATCATCGAATGGTCGCCACTGCCCGTCAATCAGGATTTCCATTGGTTGAAAATTGGATTTATAGCTCATTTTATGATTTTCCTTGATCCAGTAGCCTAGATACAGATAAGTCAATCCCAATTCCCGGCACTGCTCAATCTGCCATAAGATGTTATATGTCCCAAAACTGGCATTGACCATATCCGGATCAAAGAAAGTGTAGACCGATGAGAATCCATCCGGCAAGACATCGATAATACTGACCATGCGCAAATGATCCTGTTCATAGAACTCAATCAATTGGGAATCGACGTTACTTTGCAATAAGAAATTTTGATATTGTTCCAGACAATCATGATCCATACCGCCGCCTGAGTGGCGTCCCACCTGATAACGTTGATAGAGCGCATAATGTGCCGGCTGAAAGTGCAGCGGGTGTTGCTTGATCACGAGATGTTGATGCCGTTTCCACGCGCGCCGCTGCGTGCGCTTGGGAATGAATGCTTGCACGTTGACGCGCACCGATATGCAGGCCTGACAGTAATGACAGCATGGGCGGTAAGTATATTGGCCGCTGCGACGAAAACCCGCCTGGATCAGTTGCCCGTAAACCTGGGTATCAATCAGATGCTCTGGCATGGCGACTTCTGAGCACGCAAGCTTGTCGGGCAAATAGCTACAAGCATAAGGATTGGTGATATGAAATTTAAGCATGGCCATACTCATTATTCGATCAAAACTGGATCAAAACTCCATTTGTTGCCAGGCTTGGTGTCAGCAATGAGCCTGTCCAATTGCTGACTGAATTCGCTTCTTGGAATTTCCCGCGCACCCAAAGATGTCAAATGACCGGTCTTAACCTGGCAATCAATCAAGCCAAATTCCCAACGTTGCAATTGCTTTGCCAGATGCACCAAGGCAATTTTAGATGCATCTGACACGCGTGAAAACATCGACTCACCAAAAAATACTTGCCCTAGCGCCACTCCATACAGTCCTCCCACCAGCTCACCATCCATCCAAGTTTCTACACAATGCGCCAAGCCCATGTCATGCAATGCGGTGTAAGCTGCAATCATCTCCGGGTGTATCCAGGTTCCTGTCTGCCCTTTGCGCGATGAAGCGCAGGCATGCATGACTTGCGTGAAGCTACCATCGGTGCGAATTTGATAGTGATCTTTTTTGAGCGTCTTGCGCAAAGAGCGGGAAATCTTTATTTCTTCAGGAAACAGCACCATGCGTGGATTAGGACTCCACCAAAGGATCGGTTCATCTGCATTGAACCAGGGAAAAATTCCTTTGCTATACGCTTCCAGCAAGCGTTGTGGCGAAAGATCTCCACCGACTGCCAATAAACCGTTCGGTTCTCTGAGCGCATTTTCCACAGGAGGAAAGGATGAATGGGATTCGGTACTGGAAATCATAAAAGTTTCAAAAATTTATTGCTGAATGATATAAGCTTGATACAGATCAACGCTGCTATTGTAACGTTTATCTATTATCCATTTTCGATTACACAACCATAACTAGAATAATTAAAGAAAAAAAGGAGAATCAAGTGAAACAGCATTTTGACAGAGTACAACTGGCCTCGTGTATTGCAATTGGTTCATTTTTGATGGGTAGCGCGATGATTGCTCCCCAAGCTTTAGCAGGTGACGGATCTGCTGAACGCATCAGGTTATTGGAAGAGAAGTTGCAAGCCATTCAGATTGAATTACAAAAAGTAAAATCTGAGTCTTCTCAGGCTGCACAAAAAGTAAATACGATAGAAAAAACGACTAATCAGACCGTACAAAAAGTAAATTCACTTGAAGAGCGAAAGACTGCTCTTGAAGAAAGAATGGACCCAATCGCCAAGCGCATTGGTTCCGATGTGACTGAAAAAACCCGCATGCTGTTCTTTCGCGGCGGTTTTACACATATGATGAATCATCGCAATGGCGTCACCATACTAAATGAGGTGCTGCCCATTGGCGCGCAAGAACGGGCTGGTCAAGATGGTTGGTATGCAGGTGCAGGAATTGATTGGGCCCTGACCAGAGATGTATGGGGTTTCTTGCCAAAAACCACTGTTTTCGCAGAACTGATGTTTGAATACAAACAGTTTGGCCCTGGTGTCCAAGGCAACGGTGCGGTAGGTAATGCGCCCAGCATGCTAGCAGGCGGCTCATTAAATCCGATTAATGTCACCGTGAGCCAATTTACCGTATCAGCATCCCCTAAAATTAAATTTTTCGAAGGCTCAAAACTAAGACCCTGGATTATTCCCGCAGGTCTTGCCATTCATGTCATGAGTCCACCATCAGAATCGATTACCTACATTGCACCGGGCGTTCAATTTGGCGCGGGTATCGACTACAACATCTGGAAAGATTTCTTTATCGGAATCGATGGCCGCTACCACTTAACCGCAGGTAAAACGGATGGTGTTAATATGAGTGGCATGACTGCCGGTGGTTATCTTGGAATTGGTTTCTAAAGAAGTATTTGAAAATAAAAACAGAAGGAAAAGATGGGTTGAGAACCCTATCGACAAACAACAATATTCCTTCTTTTGATTGTTATTGCTGTACCTGTTCCGTTCACAGCAGAAGAGTTTGATTGCGTGACGAAGCCTTGGCACCTCACTATTTTTCTTAGTGAGGTGTTTTTTTGAATAAATTCTGATTACATTCAGACAGTATTTTTTGATCGGGTTTGATTTTCCAGACTCTCTTTTGCGACACCTCACTAATGGCTGACGTCAAAAGACTCTTATCCAACCACAGACACTTATGTGCCGCAAAAGGTTTGATAGACGCGTTCCGAAGGCGCTGGGGCGGTGCGGTAATCACTGTGTTCCGGAACATCAACAAATGGATTGGTCACCGCCGCTAGTAGTCGGTGAATCAAGGAATAATCACCATGCTCAGAAGCTGCTGACAGCGCCTCTTCAACGCGGTGGTTACGCGGAATGATTGCCGGATTGTTCGCCTGCATTAAGCGGAATGACATCAACTTGGACTCAGATTGGCGCGACAGCCTTTCTTGCCAGCGCGCATGCCATGCCATAAATTCAGCATCATTAAATACTGCGCCTTCTGGAACAGCTTCTGCAGCCAGCATGCGAAAAGTATTGGTGTAATCGGCGTAATTCTTTTGCATCCATGCCAACAGATTTTGGATGAGCACAACATCTTCTGTTTCTTCTGTAAACAATCCCAACTTCATGCGCATCCCAACCAACCAATGGGTTTGATAAATCTCTGGGAAAGAATGAATGGCTTGTTCTGCTAATGCCAATGCTTTCTCCTGCATCGGGTGGATAAGTGGCAATAAGGTCTCCGCAAAACGTGCGAGATTCCATTGCGCCATCAATGGTTGATTGCTATAACGATAGCGGCCTTGATGATCGATTGAACTGAACACTGTGTTGGGATCATAGGCATCCATGAATGCACATGGACCATAATCAATCGTTTCACCGCTGATACTCATATTGTCCGTATTCATAACGCCGTGAATGAAACCGACAAGTAACCACTTTGCAACTAGCGATGCCTGGCGATGAATTACCTGGCTTAAGAGCGACAGGTAAGGATTCTCGGTATCTATCAGATCGTGATAATGGCGCTGAATCACATAATCAGCCAGAGTTTTAATTGCTGCAGCATCTCCTTTACTTGCAGCATACTCAAACGTGCCCACACGGATATGACTTGCCGCTACTCGAGTAAGAATTGCGCCAGGCAGTATATTTTCACGTATCACTGACTCACCCGTAGTCACCACCGCAAGACTGCGAGTAGTGGGTATATTGAGTGCATGCATCGCTTCGCTAATAATGTATTCGCGCAACATGGGCGCCAGTGCTGCACGACCGTCGCCTCGTCGTGAGAATGGTGTTTGGCCAGAGCCTTTAAGCTGAATGTCAAACCGCTCGCCCGCTTGGGTAAGATGTTCACCCAGCAGAATTGCGCGACCGTCTCCTAATATTGTGAAATGACCAAACTGATGCCCAGCATAAGCTTGTGCAATGGGCTGCGCAGTATCAGGCAAGATATTACCTGAAAACAGCAAAGCAGCGTCCTCTTGAGATAATGCACGAATATTCAATCCAAGCGATGTTGCCAAAGCATGATTCGACATCACCACTTGCGGACATTGCACCGGTACAGGCTGAAGTGGTGCGTAAAAATAGTCGGGCAAACCGATATAGCTGTTATCAAAACGCCAACCAATAGCATCCGTTATGTGCTCTGCATTCAGTTTCATATCGTCACTTTTTCTTATTGAAATCAGATATTCCCTCGAATTATAAGTATCAACTGGCTGACTTCACAATCTCAAGCTTTAGAACAAGCTGGCAATGTAACCGACAGAACATAAGTTGCTCTTGATACAAACATCCTATTTTGGAATTTATTTACAGGAATCTTATGATCTTACAGTTTTTTTGTGCGCTTCTGAAGTTACTCAGATGGAGTTGGCAATGCTGCCTTAAGCAGCACAATTGGATCGTATATCAACGATGAGCGTTACCATTTTTTTGGGATTTAACACCTTATCAAATTTGGTAACGCTCTCGCCATGTACTTTGTACGACTAGATCGGAATCATTATCAATGAAAAATTGATATCACCCTCAACCTAATGCAACACGATGATTAATCTGCCCAAGTGATTGCTCAACTTGATCAACTAAAATGAGGCATAACTCGCCGTCTTGTAAATTGGATAGTGCGGCATCAATTGCGATTGCCTCCCCAAATATTTCACTTATTTTTTGCGTGCGCTTTGCATTTCCCAGTCCTTCGCGCAATAAAGTCAATACTTCTCCATCTGCACGACCACGTTGACATTGATCCTGGTAAAGAACGACCTCGTCAAATGCATCACCAAGGATTCTGGTCTGCTGACGAATATCCTCATCACGTCTATCGCCTGCAGCACTAATTACTACCGAACGTTTCTTAGATGGAATATTGTCAATAGCACTAACCAGTGCCTGTATTGCATCTGGATTGTGTCCATAGTCCGCAATCAAGGTGGCATTCCGATAGTTAAACAGATTGAAACGTCCTGGCGCTGTTTGTATGTTATTTTCAAAACTGGATAGGCCTGCTTGGATAATTGCCCAATCTATACCCAAGGCCCAACCGGCGCCCACGGCAGCCATGGCATTCTCAACTTGAAAACTAATGCTGCCATTCTTTGTAAGTGGAATCTCACTTAATGGTATCCGATATTCGCTATCTTCACCCAAAGCAACAATGCAGTCGTTTTCTACAAAGATAACGCGTTTATGCTGTGCGCGGTGCATTGCTAATACTGGATTATGGCTGTCTTGTGCAAAGAAAATAACCGAACCAGGGCAATGATCTGCCATACTGACCACTAACGAATCAGCTGCATTCAGCACTGCAAAACCATTCGGCATCACATTCTGCACCACGACTCGTTTAACCACTGCCAACTCTTCTACAGTATTCACATAAGCCATACCCAGATGATCACCCATACCAATGTTTGTCACTACTGCAACATGGCAGCGATCAAAACCCAAGCCTTCACGTAATAAGCCACCGCGTGCGGTCTCTAGCACTGCAGCTTCAACATCAGGATGAAAGAGTACATTCCTGGCACTTTTCGGACCACTGCAATCACCGGTATCCATGCACTGACCATCAATATAGACACCATCAGTACACGTTAGACCTACGCATTTGTTATCGCTGCCTAAAACATTGGCAATCAAACGTGCCGTTGTTGTTTTGCCATTAGTGCCTGTTACAGCAATCACTGGGATACGTGCATCGTCACCCTGGGCGAACATATTGTCAATAATAGCCTCACCTACTGCACGCCCTTTACCGAAAGACGGCTGCAAATGCATGCGCAAGCCGGGAGCGGCGTTAATCTCAATAACACCGCCGCCTTGTTCCTCTAATGATTTCATGACATTGTCACAAACAACATCAATTCCGCAAATATCCAATCCGACGACTTGTGCAGCAGCAACCACGCGGGCTGCCAACTCCGGGTGAACATCATCAGTGACATCAGTCGCTGTTCCGCCAGTTGAAAGATTGGCATTATTGCGCAAAATTACACGTACCCCTTTGGCCGGAATAGAATCTGCTGTCAATCCTTGTGCTGCCAAATGGGCTAGAGAAATTTCATCTAAATGTATCTTAGTTAATGAAGTGACATGACCTTCGCCACGCATTGGGTCGCGATTGATTTGCTCTACCAACTGCCGAATGTTGTGTTTTCCATCGCCCGTCACTTGTGGAGGATCGCGGCGAGCAGCGGCAACTAGCTTATTGCCTACAACCAGCATGCGATAATCGTACCCAGGAAGATAACGCTCAACTAAAACATTACTACTGAATTCCGAAGCAATCATAAAGGCAGATTTTACTTGCTCAGCATCAGTAAGATTAACCGTCACCCCCTTACCCTGGTTACTATCTTGAGGCTTGATAACTACCGGAGTGCCTATTTCACACGCTGCGATCCACGCATCTTCCGCACTCCTTACATTTCGCCCCAGTGGAACAGGAATACCTGCGGCATGCAGCAATGTTTTAGTAAGCTCTTTATCTTGCACGATGGATTCGGCAACCGCACTAGTCATATCACTTTCGGAAGCCTGAATACGGCGTTGCTTAATGCCCCAGCCAAACTGAACCAAACTCCCTTCAGTTAAACGACGGAAAGGGATGCCACGTGCAACCGCAGCTTGAACAATCGCACCTGTACTCGGTCCTAAGCGAATATCCTCATTGAGTTCACGCAAACGATGCACAGCATTATTTAAATCGAATTCAGTGCTTTCAATAGCTGCGGTGCACAAAGCTTGTGCCAACTCAAAAGCTAACCGACCAACTTTCTCTTCGCTGTATCCAACTATCACTCGATAAGTATCTACTTCCGGCGTCTTAACTGTATGGCTGAAAGTGATTGGGCAACCGGCTTGCACTTGCAATCCGAGTGTAGCAAACTCAAGTACGTGAGCCATTGTGACCGCTTCATGGTGGCCTGCCGGCTGCAGTGAAGAAATCTCTGGAAAACGCTCACGCAATCGTGCTTCAAACCCAGGTATGGCAGTAATATTATTTTCTGATCCACTACAAAATATTGTGGCTTCAATAGATGTATGTTGGCTCCATAAATTGGGGCCGCGCAGTGCTCTAATTCGTAATAATTTCATAGCTTAATTCCTTGAGTTTGTAGTCCGATTTGAAATTTCTCTTTTCCGGACTTATGTTTTTCTTGATCAAATCCGAATGTTTCAATACCGATCCGTATCAGATCTGGTTCAATACCTAATGCCCATGCTGCTCCAATAGCGGCCATCACATTTTCTATTTCTTCAACACTATGCTCACCTACTGCTGAAGGTATTTCCGCCAGCTTGATCAGGGGTAATTCATTGGAACCGGTAGCTAGTGAGATAATTTTATTACGTACAATTACTGCGCGTTTTCCTTGAGTAGGACCAGTTCCGCTACCACGGTGCTTTACGATGGCAGGTAAATCTGGTTCGATGCTGAAGAAAATAACTTCACCATGGCACAGTTCAGAAATCTCAATCAACATCTCATCTCGCGCATTAAGAATTGCGGCGCCAATAGGCAGTTTTATATGCTTTTCAACATCATCAATAGCTGCCGCTGTAGGAGTGACTACATCTACTTGTGTGCGAAGTACAGTGAAAACTTGCTTGATTGTTTCAATCCCAGATCGTCCAAAATGACAAGTCGGATCGACATTAGTGATAACACCCACTTGACAGCTATCGTAAACCAGCCCTTCATCCAGAATGGCATCAAAACCATTCTCAAAAACGGCTGCCTCAATCGTCGGATTTAACAGAGTACGATTAGCTGCCGCCCAATTGGCACTATCATTCTTATCGATTTGCCTATAATCCAGATATAACCCGTCACTACATGCCAACCCTGTTTGCTTACCTGAAAGGATGAGCAATCTGGCGACAATATGTGCAACGGCTGTCTTTCCATAACTGCCACTGATCCCTACAATGGGAATACGACCGTTATCCTGATCTGGAAATAGATGATCAACAATTGCTTTGCCAACGGGACGAGGAGTGCCAACCACGGGTTTAATATGCATCAGTAAGCTAGGACCCGCATTAACTTCAACAATGGCCCCGTTTTGCTCATTCAGTGGGCGGGAAATATCGCCGACAACCAAATCAATGCCCGCAATATCCAACCCAATCACGCGAGCAGCTAATGATGCAACGGATGCAATACTGGGATGCACTTCATCAGTAACATCAAATGCATGATTACCATTCCGTTGAACCAAAACTTTAGTGCCTACTGGGACTATTGAATCACTCTCATAACCCTGGCGAGCAATTTCAATTTGTGTCGCGCTATCAATACGAATTAGGTTTAACGGGTGATTCTCTGTCGTTCCACGACGAGGATCGGCGTTAATTTGTGAATTAATCAACTCAGCAATGGTTGATGAACCATCCCCGATCACAGATACCGAATCACCCCTTGTGGCGGCCACAAGTTTTCCACCCACTATTAATAAACGATGTTCAGTACCGGGTATATAACTTTCAACTATTACACCCGTGCCTTCTTCAAGTGCAATGTGATAGGCTGATTCAATTTCTTCCCGATGAGTTAATTCAATGAAAACCCCCCGTCCATGATTGCCATCACATGGTTTTATAACTACTGGCAAACCTATGTCATTAGCCGCTTCCCAAGCATCTTTTGCACTTTCAACGATGCGCCCTTCTGGAACAGGAACTCCGCAAGATTGCAGCAATGCTTTCGTCAAATCTTTATCACGAGAAATACTTTCTGCAATAGCCGGTGTGCGATCTGTTTCTGCAGTCCAGATATGCCGACTGCGAGCACCATACCCCAACTGCACAAGATTTCCTCTAGGAATCAGCCTAGTAGCAGGAATATTATGTGCAATGGCCGCATCAACGATACAGGCTGTAGAAGGCCCAAGCCAAAGTGAATCCACTAAATCACGGAGATGATTGATTGCCCCTTCTACGTCATATGATGGGTTACTGGATTGCTGAAAATTCATGGCAGCCAGCACAAGCTCACGAGCTGAATGTAAAGCTGCAGTTGTAATCTCCGCATGCCAAGCACTCAACGCCACTTTATAGACGCCACGAACCGAAGTTTCACGAGCCCTTCCGAAACCACCCTTCATGCCGGCCAAATTTTGCAGCTCCAATGTCACATGTTCCAGAATATGGCATGGCCACGTACCTTCTTGTACCCTGCGTAAGAAACCGCCACGCTCTTCATAACTGCAACGATGTTCAATCAATGACGGAAGCCATTGTGACAAACGTTCATAAAAGCCTGGGATTTTGTCGGAAGGATAGTCTTCGAGTTCACCGATATCCACCGTTGCTTCGAGAGTAGGGCGATAGGTCCAAATATTGGGCCCATTTAAGTGCTTAATCTCAAGAAACTTGATATCTTTCGCACTATGGCAATCTTGGTTCGAGCAGTTAGACATAAAATTAATTTTACGAAAAAGATAGTCTATTAACGTTACTCAAACCAATTGGTTTACAAAAAAGGCAAAATAATTCTCAAACACATTACAGAAAATGGTCTAATAACTTGCGACTATGGCGATCAAGCGATAAGCGATCACGAATCAAAAAATGAATGCCATGACTGTCTGTGATCATTAGAGCGGATAGCGTTAAGCGCCGGATATTTTCTTCACCTTTAAAAATGAAAGTGGCATTGCCACGATCCGTTTCAACTCGCCAGGTATTGGGTGTAATAAAGCTTGAAATTTTGAGAATTCGCTTTATCTCCGGCATGAACTCTCGATTAGCCAACTCAGATTCAATAAGCACTCGATAATCTTCCGGCAAATCAGTTAATCGATCTATCCATGCCAATTCATGACCATTGGGATCAATCAGTGCAATACCCTGATCTGGCTCCGTGATCGGAAATGATCGCACGGGCACCACGCCTTCTTGCACCAAACCTGACTGATTTGTAAAAACCAAGCGCCCATAGCTATTCCGACTCAACTGATACCCAAGCGTACTGTTCATTTATGCTCTCCTGTGACACTATGCTCGACAACAGGAGGAACAAATGCTCTATCCTCGGTATCAACATTACGTGC
Source organism: uncultured Nitrosomonas sp. (assembly GCA_902826115.1). GTDB lineage: Bacteria > Pseudomonadota > Gammaproteobacteria > Burkholderiales > Nitrosomonadaceae > Nitrosomonas. Next base: position 7,336 of record CADEDO010000024.1, on the reverse strand, counting down.
CTGGGCTTGATACAAGCGATAGTAATAACCTTCGCGTTCCATCAATTCGGCATGATTTCCAATCTCGACGATTCTGCCTCGATCAAGAACGATCAATCGATTCGCTTCGCGTAAAGTAGACAAGCGGTGCGCAATGGCAATCGTTGTACGCCCGCGCACTAAATTATCCAATGCCTTCTGGATATCTTTCTCAGTGGTTGTATCGACTGATGAAGTCGCTTCATCAAGGATTAAAATGCGAGGATTGATCAATAGTGCACGGGCTATCGAAATACGTTGGCGTTCGCCACCCGAAAGCGCCTGGCCACGTTCACCCACCAGTGAATCATATCCATGAGGAAGACGCAGTATAAATTCATGTGCATGCGCAGCTCTTGCAGCAGATACAATTTCCGAGTGCGTTGCATCTGGCTTACCGTAGGCGATATTTTCGGCAATGGTTCCATAGAATAGAAAGGGCTCTTGAAGCACTAGACCGATATGCTTACGATATTCAGCTATGGTTAATGAACGAATATCATGCCCATCAATTAGAATAGTTCCTTCCGTTACATCATAAAAACGACAAATCAAATTAACCAAAGTGCTTTTTCCTGAACCGCTGTGCCCGACCAAACCAATCATTTCGCCTGGTTTGATGGTCAAGTTGATGTCACGCGTAATACTGCGAGTTCCATAGCGAAAACCAACATTACGTAATTCAATCTGCCCTTGAACAGTGGTGATATGCACCGGATTGGTCGATTCCGGAACGCTGGAAACGTGATCTAAGATGTCAAAAATACGTTTTGTGCCAGCCGCAGCTTTTTGAGTCACGGAAACAATACGACTCATTGAGTCGAGTCTGATGTAAAAGCGACCAATATAAGCCAGGAAAGCCGTGAGTACCCCGACAGAAATTTCATCCTTAGATATTTGCCAAATGCCAAACACCCACACTACTAACAGACCAATTTCTGTCAATAGAGTAACCGTTGGTGTAAATAATGACCAAATCCTGTTAACACGGTCATTAATTTGCAAATTCCGTTGATTTGCCGCATGAAAGCGCGCGGCTTCTCTTTTCTCTTGTGCAAAAGCTTTCACCACTCGAATGCCTGGAATCGTGTCTGCCAACACATTGTTGACTTCAGCCCATATGCGATCCACTTTCTCAAAGCCTATTCGTAGTCTGTCGCGAACCAGATGAATCAACCAGGCAATAATCGGAAGCGGCAGGAGTGTTACAAGGGCCAACCAAGGATTGATTGAAGTGAGAATGATCGCTGTCATACAAATCATGATGACATCAGTAGCAAAATCCAACAGATGCAATGAAATAAATAGGTTGATGCGATCCGTCTCAGAGCCAATACGTGCCATCAAATCGCCAGTACGCTTGCCACCAAAATATTCCTGTGAAAGATTAATCAAATGCTCGTAAGTTGTAGTACGAAGATCTGCACCAATACGCTCAGAAACCAGTGCCAACATATAGGTTCGCGCCCAACCCAATACCCAGGCAAGAATTGCCGCGCCTAATAAACCTGATAGATAGAGCTCGACTAAATCAGTATTGATTGGCTGACCATTCTGATACGGTATCAACACATCATCCATCAATGGCATGGTCAGGTAGGGAGGTACCAGAGTCGCTGCCGTGCTGCATAGAGTCAAAATAAATCCGATCAGTAATCGCCCTTTATAGGGTTTGGCAAAGCGCCATAGACGTAATAAAGTCCAGGTAGAGGGCGGTGTATGAACTTGCTTTTCACAAACAGGGCATTCTTCTTGCTCAGCGGATAAAAGAGTAGCGCAAATTGGACATTGTGTTTGCGTGTGATCGGGTTCTGACAACTTACCGGTAAGGTGGTAATCAAGTTGATGTATAAAACACTCGATCAATCGACTCACCGCCATGTCATTACCTAACCGGTAACGCCAATACGCCAGTCGCGCATTTGAATCCAATAACTCCAGACAACCGACTCCGGCATAATCTCGTTGCGTTAGTAACAATCCTTGCTGATAGCCCCATTCCTGCCAGACTCCATCATCTGTCATTTTGGCCATTAAACGCTTGTTGGTTACAACAATAATGCCTTCTGAAAAATGCAGATGTGCATTCAGATCAGTTTCGAGCCAGGCAAGGACATGCTCCTCGTCGGTTAATTGTGTCGAAAGATCATTGATCCACGCCGAAGGTACATTATTAAGTGATGAATGAAGGATTTGCTGCATTTGCTAAGCTGCAAGAAAAGACATGGTAGAATTTCTCTAGAAAAGTGGAATCCATTACAGAATGGATTGGTCGCAAGATTACTTATAGGTAAAGGTTATTCAACGGCATATTATATAATTTCTACCCGCTTGAATGAGCGTTCATTCTATACTAGCTAATAATCTTTGATGCCAAGGATCTAGAATTTTTTATATCTCTCTATTTTGCTACCCAAAAATCTGCAAATCTCAATACTGTCTTGGGATTAGATCATGCGTTTGTTGCAGTCCAAATTGCTTTTACAACGCCCCCTTCGAACTCAGATCAGTCATCAGAAAAAAATAATCTAATAAAAATTATTTATTTGAATCAAACCATTCATCAAGCTCATTATCAATACGCGCATCTATCGGCATATCATCAACTCGCTCAGATTCATGATCAATATGGGCTTCTGTCGGAACATCATTAGATAGTTCTGATTCATCATAAATTCGGGCTTCTGCTGGACTGCTATCAGTCAAATCAGACTCGTTATCGGAGTAAGTTTCTGTCAATAAGTCATCAATCAGATCAGATTCATTATCAAAATAAGTTTCTGTCGATAAGTCATCAATCAATATTGTAGTATCTACAGTTGATTTATTTTTTTCCAGAAACTGCCAATAAGTTGCAGACACCAAAGTGAAAGCAAATAATGCCAATATTAACAATAACAACTTGCCAGTATTAAAATGTTCATCATGCTCACCATAAACAGAAGTATTATTGCCTGAATTCATAATCTCCAATGTAGATTGAGAATTTTGCAATGCTGCTCGACGAGCAGATTGCAATCGATATAAAGTGCTTTGCTTGATATTCTCATCAGCACTGTAATCCAGCAATTTGGCAATTTCCCTTCCCAACTCTTGCTCGTTCATAATTTAACTCCTTTTTCTCTGAGTATCGAAGCTAACGTATGAACTGCTCTGGAGCAGTGTGTTTTTACACTACCTTCAGAGCAATTCATTATCACTGCAGTTTCCGCCAGACTCATTTCTTCCCAATAACGCAGTATGAAGGCTTCGCGTTGACGTGCCGGTAGAATTTCCATAGCCTTTTCTATCAGATTGATCATTTGCGCCCTTTCCAATTGCTCATCAGGCTCTTTAATATAATTAGATTCTGGCTTTATCTGTAAAGTTTCGAGGATATCAAAGTCTTCCTGACTCTTATCCTGATCACTGGGTGTAAACGCTGAAAATAGTGTTGTCCATAATGAACGGGTTTTCTGCCGCCGATAATAATCACGGATAGTGTTTTGCAGGATACGCTGAAACAAAAGCGGCAGCTCTTCCGCCGGCTTAGCAGAATAGCTAGCAGCAAGCTTCATCATGGAATCCTGAATGATATCCAATGCCGCATGCTCATCATGAACCGCAAACAGGGCTTGTTTATATGCGCGCCTCTCGGTTTCAATCAAAAAATCTGAAAGTTCTTCTCGAGTAGCCAGGATGGCCAACCTTTACTTATGGTTATAATTAATTTAGAAAGCTAAAGCAATTGATAGGAATTTTTTCTTATAATATTTTAAGAGTCATTCAATTCATATTTTTCTTACGCATGGCAACTCTCTTTTCTGAAACAATAACACAAAATGACAAACTGTTTTTATGCAACAACATATAGTTAATTGCCCTCAATGTGGCAAAAAAGTTGTATGGGAAACGGCCAATTGTTTTCGACCATTCTGCTCCGAGCGATGCAAAACGAACGATTTATCCCTGTGGGCTCAAGAATCTTATCGAATTCCAGAATTGGAAAAAAGTTTAAAAGATAAAGAGTAGATCACTAAACTCGAAACAACCCGTAACATACTGTTACAAATTCACAATGCCACGCATCATCGCAATTCCGTGCGCACCCATTTCCTGAGCACATGGTAAATCATCAAAATCCAATCCACCTAAAGCGTACACCGGCAATGAATAGTCACGAATCATTGCAGCAAATTTTCTCCAGCCCATAGGCGAGAGTCCAGGATGGCTTAATGTGGATTGAACCGGACCAAGCACGACAAAATCAAGCCCCAATTGCTCTGCCGCCCAAAGTTCTTCTGCGTTATGGCACGAAGCTGCACACAATCCAAATTCCACATCAGGGCGGCAAGTCAACGCCATAAGTTGCGATGACGTGAAATGCACGCCATCGGCCCGAACTTCACGAGCTAATGCGACATCACCGTTTATCAACACTTTGGCCTCATGTGCGCGAGCCAACGCTAAAACCTGTACTGAAAATTCGCGCAACAAATCTTTCGCCATCCGCTTTTCCCGAATCTGAATTAATTTCAAGCCATTGCACAATGCCTGCTCAATCTGTTGCAGCGCCGATTCAATTCCAATCTCACTCGCCTGCGTAATAGCATAGGCCGGTGGTAGCAGTAGTGCCTGCAAAATAGGTCCATTGGCAGGCAAAATAGGCGACACGACCACATGATGTGGCCATTGCCAGAAGAATCCTTGTTTTTCTCTCGGCGTCGGTCTGCCTTGCCACTTTACCACACGAAAAAAATGCAATCGCACCGTAGCATGTGAATAGGTAAAAACACGCGTAACCCAAGGATATGCGCTGCGGATTTGAATTCCTAATTCCTCCCACAGCTCACGCTCCAGAGCCTTGAATAAGGCTTCACCTTTTTCAACCTTGCCACCAGGAAATTCCCAGTAACCGGAATATATTTTTCCTCCTGGCCTGCGCGTCAATAGGAACTGACCATCGGAGCGCGTAATGACCGCCGCAACGACTTCAATGATGGGCGCTGACTCAGTGAGCGGTATAGGAGCGTTATTCTCAGACAATTAATGATCACCGCTTGATTGCTGCCGACCGGCCAGATCGCGTGCAAACTGCCAAGCCACACGACCGCTGCGCGAGCCGCGCTCCAGTGCCCATTGCAAAGCTTCTGTCCGCGCTAATGCAGTCATTTCATGGATACCGAAATAATTCAGCCAGTGGCGCACGATCTGCAGATAGTGCTCCTGATCAAAAGGATAAAACGATATCCATAAACCAAAACGCTCCGATAAGGAAATTTTTTCTTCAATCGCTTCGCTCGGATGCACTTCCTCACCAATATGGCGCGTATCGAGATTGTCGCGCATAAATTCCGGCACCATATGTCTTCGATTGGACGTGGCGTAGATCACCACATTGTCGGAAACGGTGGCAATCGATCCATCCAGCACCACTTTAAGCGCTTTATACCCCGGCTCATCGGTTTCAAAAGACAAATCGTCACAAAACAAAATAAAGCGCTCCGGACGCTGATAGATCTTTTCTACAATATCGTGCAAATCAACCAGATGATGTTTCTCTACTTCGATCAAGCGCAAGCCATCCTTGGCGTATCTATTCAGCAAGGCTTTGATCAAAGAAGATTTACCTGTGCCGCGCGCACCTGTCAGCAACACATTGTTGGCCGAGTATCCCTGCACGAACTGCTGCGTATTTTGATCAATACGCTGTTTCTGCTGATCAATTCCGCATAATGCACCGAAAGTAATCCGATGCGGATGCGTAACCGCCTGAATAAACCCGCCATTGCCTTGCCTGCGCCAGCGAAAGGCAATAGCGGATTGCCAGTCAGGATCGGGTTGTGCAGACGGCACAAGCTTTTCCAACTGATCAAGCAGTCTATCCGCTCGCGCATAAAGTTTATCTAAATCGTTCATGGAATATCAGATTAGCTGCGATAGCTCGCATTGATCTTGACATAGTCATAAGAAAAATCACAGGTCCATACCGTGGTAGCTGCTGAGCCCCTATTCAGCACAACACGCACAGTGATCTCGGATTGATTCATCACGCGCTGCCCATCTTCTTCGCGATAATTAAGAGCCCTGCCGCCCTGTTCTGCAACCAGCACATCATCTAAATACAACTGAATGCCACTTACATCCAGATCATCAACTCCGGCATAACCAATCGCTGCCAGAATACGGCCCAAATTGGGATCGGATGCGAAGAAAGCAGTTTTAACCAGTGGTGAATGGGCAATGGCATAAGCCACTTTGGCACATTCATCCGCATCTTTGCCTGCATCCACTTGCACAGTGATGAACTTGGTAGCGCCTTCGCCATCGCGCACAATCATTTTGGCCAGATCGGCGGCGACCGTAGTCACTGCTGCTTGCAACAAGCCATATTCCGCACTGTCTTGACAGGTGATTTCTCTATGTCCCGCTTTTCCGGTGGCCAGTACAATGAAAGCGTCATTGGTGGACGTATCGCCATCCACCGTGATGCGATTAAACGAATGGTCTGCGGCAGATCGCACTAATGCTTGCAACGAATCCTGGCTGATGACTGCATCGGTGGCGACATAACCCAGCATAGTCGCCATATTCGGACGTATCATGCCGGAACCTTTGGCAATTCCTGTAATCGTCACCGTCTTGCCTTCAATCTGCACTTGCCGCGATGCCGCTTTGGGCACGATATCCGTCGTCATGATCGCCTGCGCTGCGCTAAACCAGTTATCCGCCTTACAATTAGCCACGGCGGCTGGCAATCCAGCAACAATTCTATCCACCGGCAACGGCTCCATGATCACGCCAGTGGAAAATGGCAATACTTGTTGTGCCGTACAGCCCACTAACCTGGCTAATTCAGCACACGTTGCGACAGCATGTTGAATCCCCGCCTCACCGGTGCCAGCATTGGCATTGCCGGTATTCACCACCAGCGCGCGAGTGGACGACTGCATCAGATGCCGCTTCGCTACAATCACTGGTGCGGCACAAAAACGGTTCTGGGTAAACACACCAGCGACTTGCGTGCCCTCATCCAGCAGCATCACCAGCAAATCCTTACGGTTAGGTTTTTTAATACCTGCCTCGGCAATGCCAAGGGTAATGCCTTCAACAGGCAACAAATGTTCGGGAAGCAGAGGAGAAATATTAACAGGCATAATAACTAATCAACGTCTTGTAAAATGACGCTATGCTACCGCATCTTTCGCAAGATTTCCTGGAAATTCTAATAATGGCTTGATCACTTATTTATGTGTATAAAATGACTTAAAGTAGCATTTTAGCTAATTAGAGCTTACTCAAAAAGTATAACTAGCTGATTGAATTTATTAATATTTTG
>CADEDO010000023.1 GCA_902826115.1 uncultured Nitrosomonas sp. | reverse complement strand
CTTGGCACATTGCGATGCCGTCGAGTGGGAGGAGTCCATTCCATTGGCCTGTTAAAGTAAGTAAGGATTTGATCAATCATCAATGCATGTCGTGAAACCAGTATAACGCTTAGGCTGCTGCTCATTTCTTTAAGGGTGAGCAGCTTAGCGTCTGGTCCAATCTTGGCAACTAGAGCTGGTCTGTAATTTTACAAATTTACTTGATTGCAAACACTTTGAAGCAATATCAAAGACTGCTTTGATTGATGTTTGTGTGTTTGACTACATAGCTTATTTCCAGTAGATTCTTTTTTGGAAAAAATGAATGTCTACTTTTCCTACACTTACCCCACCTTTTCTTACCGTTTCAGCAAGGAAAAAACTATGCTTTTAAATCAATATCAATTTAAGAATTATTTTTCTCTTCAGCCTGCAAGCACTCAAGGCGACTTTACTCGTAAGTTCCGTGCCAGTTTGGGATGGGTAGCGGCGGTAATGTTGTCGATGTTACCGGTGACCATTCAAGCTGCCGTTCCGGCAGGATTTAAAGAAACTATCGTTGCGCAGAATATCATTGCGCCAACCAGAATGGCGATTGCTCCTGATGGACGTATTTTTATTGCAGAACAAGCCGGACGCATAAGAATTGTCGATGAAGGGCAACTGTTAACCCAAGCGTTCCTTAACATTACAACCAAGGTCGACAGTACTGGGGAACGCGGGTTGTTGGGCATCGCGTTTGATCCGGATTTCCTGAGTAATCAATGGGTTTATGTTTATTACACCAGCAAGAACCCAGTCATCCACAATCGGATTAGTCGCTTTACCGCAAGTGGTAATGTTGTCGTGCCGGGAAGTGAGGAGATTATATTCGATATCCAGGCGCTGAGTACTTTGAAACTGCATAATGGCGGATCCATCCAGTTCGGAAAAGACGGAAAACTCTATATTGCAGTAGGCGATAATGGTTTGCCGAGTAATGCGCAGAACTTGGCCAATCTTAAAGGAAAGGTTCTTCGCATTAATAAAAACGGCAGCATTCCGACCGATAATCCATTTTATCAAACCGCAACCGGTATTAACCGAGCGATTTGGGCATTAGGTTTGCGCAATCCTTATACCTTGAGTGTGCAGCCCGGTACCGGGCGTATTCATATTAACGATGTTGGTCAGGATGCTTGGGAAGAGGTTAATCGAGGCGTAGCAGGCGTAAATTACGGTTGGCCTATCGTTGAGGGTAGAAGCTCCAATCCTGCCTATCGAAATCCAATTATAGCTTATCCACATGTCGGCACTGGCGCTACAGGTTGCGCAATCGTTGGCGGTTCTTTTTATAATCCGATTATGGAACAATTCCCGAATGATTATATCAACGATTATTTTTATGGTGATTTTTGTTCCGGATGGATTCGTAGATATGATATCGCAACGTTTAAAACACAAGCCTTTGCGTCGGGAATCGGCTTCTTGGTAGATATTCAGGTCGCACCTGATGGCACTTTGTATTACTTGGAAAGAGGTGGTGTGCTAACGAAGATAAGCTGGGTTGGCTTGTAATAGTTAGGATGAATGAAATACGTAGACTTTCAGATCGGTAATTCTTGATCAAGAAGTCTGCGTGTAGTCGCCTGAATTTGTTGTTGAATTTTGAGAAGTGGTATCTTCGTTTGCTATGTTATTAATTCAACAAGAATTTGGATGACTCTTTTCAATTAATACTGATAGTTATTATTAGCAGGATCGATTCTTACTCACTTCTCTGTCTTTACCCATCATCATTCGCTTTATTTGCGCAGTTGTTTTTTACGCAAGGAAACTTTGCAATATTTCTCTTTTCATCAATTATTTCATCAATCTAGCAGTGGCTGTGATTTTTCTCACAGCAGATTTCACTACGATTCTATAGCCTTATTCGAGGCGCAAAAGTAGGGTTTTGTAAAAATTTCTAACGATTCCGGCAGATTACTGCAAATTGCATAATAGAAAATTCATTCATCTTTCGTTCATCTTGCTGAGGTATTCTTCTGAAAAATAACACCAAAAGTGAGTTTGATTATGTTAAGACTTGATGAGAAAAGTTCTGTAGAAACATCAGCCGAATCAAATCTTGTTTACTGGATGACTTTGGTTGATGAGCAATTCCGTAAAAAAGATTTTGGCCGTGCCCGCGATTACATTTTGCAGGGATTGGCTAAATTCCCCTATCACCCGCTTTTATTGGATAGATTATTTATTGTAGATCGGCGATGGAATTCACCCATTGCATGCAGCAAACTTCGCTTGGCAATACCCAATGAGAGTGATTTTCCATTCTTGCAGCAATGTTATGCGAATGAGGAATTTATGCAGCAACTTCTTCCAATGGGACGCAAAAGCCACAGTCCAGAATCGATTCTTTCTGCGCTCAGAAATAATGAATTTTCGGTTGCACAATCAAGAACTATGCATCGGATCATCAAGAAAGAAGAAGGTGCAGACCCATTTGCAATATCGTTAAACGGTTGTAATTTAAAACCGATCGGATTGGCGAGTTTAGTAGATATTCAAATTGCACATCGGCGCGCTGAATTACTCATTGGAATTCCAGATCACGAAGATCGTCAGCGAGCTTCCGCCATAACGATGTTGTTAGTGCTTGATTTTGCATTCAATCAAATTGGGTTGCATAAATTAACTTCATTGGTTCTCGCAAATAATCCACATTCGCAAAAAAGTACACAAGCCATAGGATTCATCCAAGAAGGATTTCGTCGCCATCATCTGCGTGATCCAAAGACACGAGAGTGGTTGGATTGTTATGAAAATGGATTGACCGAGGATGTTTTCCGCGAAAATCCAGTCATCGTCCGGGTGTCAAAGCGGTTGCTTGGGCGGGATATTACATTGCGGCCTGCTTGAGGCGCTTCTTTGAATTTAATAACTTAAGGAGGTGATTTTATGAGTATTTTCTAACAATTAGCTACTTATCGGAACATTGCATCGAACAAAATATTACATTTAAGTGTTTTTAGAACACCATTAACCTAAAGGAAATACGATGACTACTTATATGGGTACAAACGGAAACGATACACTGATTGGCTTGGATGATGTTTCTGATGATCTAACCGGTGGGCTAGGGAATGATGTATTAATAGGTGGGGAAGGCTGGAGTGTGGATGTTGCCCATTACGATGGCGCAACTTCAGCGGTGACTGTCAATCTCGCTACAGGGGCTTCTTCTGGAGGAGATGGTAACGATACGCTCATTGGAATTGAAGGGGTTTCAGGTAGTAGCTTGAATGATACTTTGGTCGGTGATGCCAATAACAATACGCTGACTGGTAATAAAGGAAATGATTCATTACTGGGTGGCGATGGCAGTGACACGCTGAGAGGCGGTTTGGGTAATGATATATTGACAGGAGGGGATCAGTGGGGTTTTGATGTTGCTGATTACTCTGACGCAGCCTCAGCAGTGACGGTCAATCTTGCAACGGGCACTTCCTCTGGAGGCGGTGGAAACGATTTGTTGACCGGAATTGAAGGAGTTACTGGCAGCAATTTCAATGATACTTTGATAGGAGGCGGTACTGACGGTAGTTTTCTGGATGGTGGTAAAGGTAATGATACGTTAATGGGCGGCGATGGTTTTGATACTACGCTCATAGGTGGTGACGGCAATGACACTCTGATAATTGGTAATAGTTTTTATAATACGTTGGATGGTGGTAATGGAAATGATTCGTTAGTGGGGAGCGCTAATGGTAACGATACGCTGATCGGAGGATTGGGTAGTGACATACTGAAAGGTGGAGAGAGTGATTGGGGAGATGATAGTGATTGGGTTAATTACTTCAATGCAGTTTCATCGGTAACGGTTAATCTTGCTACCGGCACCGCTTCTGGTGGAGATGGCAACGATATACTGAGTGGTATTGAAGCTATCCAAGGTAGCAACCACAACGATATTCTGGTGGGCGATGCTAATAACAATTTTTTGAATGGCGCCGATGGAAATGATACGTTAGTGGGCGGCGATGGCAGTGATACGCTGACTGGCGGTTGGGGGGATGATGTATTGACCGGTGGAAGTGGTAAAGGTTTTGATTGGGCCGATTACACTAATACATTTTCAGGAGTGACGGTCAATCTTGCCGCTGGCACAGCTTCTGGAGAAAGTGGCAATGACACGCTAAGTGGAATCGACGGTGTTACTGGTGGCGAGGGTAACGATACCCTGACAGGGGATGCTAATAACAATACTCTGGATGGAGGTTGGGGCGATGATTGGTTAGCAGGTGGTTTGGGTGACGATATATTGATTGGAGGAGGTGGTGGTGGAGGTAAAGGCTTTGATTGGGGCGACGATTGGGCCAGCTATAGTGAGGCAGCTTCAGCAGTAACGGTCAATCTTGCCACAGGCACTGCTTCCGGAGGCGCGGGTAATGATATGCTGCAAGACATTGAGAATGTTCAGGGCAGCAAATATAACGACATTCTGACGGGAAATGATTTTGCTAACTCTCTGGAGGGTGGTGGTGGTAATGACACACTGGATGGTGGAACCAATGCTGATACCCTAGCCGGTGGCTCAGGGAATGACAGTTATATGGTTGATGATGTAGGGGATATTGTCACAGAAAAACTGAATGCGGGTAACGACAAAGTCAGCAGCAGTGTGGACTATACGCTACCTGCCAATGTGGAAAATCTTACGCTGATCGGGGCATCCTCTATTAATGGAACGGGTAATGGTCTAAATAACATTATTACAGGCAATGCGGCTGCTAATCTATTAAGAGGCGGTGCGGGTAACGATATGCTGGATGGTAAAGCGGGGAATGATGTGCTGTTTGGCGGAGCAGGTAACGATATCTTCAAATTCACTACCATCGGTAACGTTGATAAGATCAATGACTATAATGTTGTCAATGACACTATCCAGTTGGAAAATGGTGTGTTTGCTGCATTAACCACAACCGGTACGCTGGCTGCCGACCAGTTCAATATCGGCACGCAGGCGTTGGATGCAAATGACTATGTTGTCTACAATAATACGACGGGCGCATTGCTATATGATGCCGATGGCAGCGGGGCAACTGCTGCGATACAGATAGCAACAATAGGGGTTGGTTTAGGCATGACCAATACAGATATTGTTGTCATCTAATTAGAGGAAGTCAGCTGCCTGGAAATGAATGACAAAATTATTTTCAGGCAGTTCATTCAACTCTCCATGAATTCTTATATTGAAACCTGGATACACCAAGAATTGCCGTGCAATATGGGTTTATTCAACGCCGGGAAAACTACATGCAATGGTGGAATGAGGTCTAGTTTGGTAGTCAGTCCGACTGGCTTGACAGTCGATAACTTCGTTGCTATTGACGATTTGGAGCTCGTGCTTGGTTCATTTTATAGAGACCAGAGTTTGTAAAATGAAAAGGTTGCCGACATGGCATCTTGATAGGCTTATTACTTGGCTAGCAAAGAAAAATTTCATCAATAGAACCAATTAGATAGGTCAATGTGATCATTCCCCGATTCTTCAGTGCATATTTGACGTAAATTTGAGTTGACTCAAGTCGGTAATTTGCTTTGTGCGCTTTTGACACTAGGTCTGGTTTGAGGAACTTGTTCAATTTCAGTTGATCTATCATTTGGACTAAAGAACTTTTTGTTTTATGATGTTATCAATGTTGAGTCTGTAAAACTGCTAAAAATCCACTGTAATACATTGAATTATTGTATGTATTCGCATCGATAGAAGATTAAAAGGCTGGTTTTTCTTTTGTGATGTTTTATAGGAAAGATCAACTTCATCATGTAGGATTATCATTACGCATGTGCTAGACGTCCATTTCTCAGTTACATTTGATGTAATTGTATGAATACAGATAGCAATTTATGGATCATTCGACTGCTTATGCCCAATGATTACGTAAGCAATCCATCTTTATTTTTAGAGAATCTTTAATATGCCAAATCCAATTTTTACTTTAACTTCCACCAATCCATTTGGCTTGAGTGATGTGAGAACTGCAGCCAGCCCTACTTTTGTAGACATTGACGGTGATGGCGATTTAGACGCTTTATCGGGTAATGGCGATGGCGATATATTGTTTTTTAGAAATACTGGAACTGTGAATAGTCCCGTGTTTGCTGCTGCCGTTTTTAATCCGTTTGGCTTGACGGATGTGAGTTACTCTGCGAGTCCGAGTTTTGTAGACATCGATAACGATGGTGATTTAGATGCTTTCGTGGGCGAATTCACCGGCAGCATTTTTTTTTCCAGAAATATAGGAACTACCAGCAATCCAGTATTTGCCGCGGCCACTATTAATCCGTTTGGTTTGATTGATGTGGGTGATTTTGTTAGTCCAGTCTTTGTAGATATTGACAATGATGGTGATTTGGATGCTTTTGTGGGGGGATACCAAGGTAATACATTGTTTTTTAGAAATACAGGAACTGCAAGTAATCCGGTGTTTGCTACTGCCAGCACTAATCCGTTTGGCTTGACTGATGTGGGTATCGCTGCTAGTCCCAGCTTTGTGGATATCGATGGCGATGGTGATTTAGATGCCTTGATAGGCAATAGTGTTGGCAACACCTTATTTTTTAGAAACAATGGGACAGTCAGTAATCCGGTGTTTGCTGCTGCCAGCACTAATCCGTTTGGTTTGAGCAAGGTGGGCTATTCTGCCAGTCCTGCTTTTGTGGACATCGATGCTGACGGTGATTTGGATGCTTTTGTGGGCGAATTTAGTGGAAATACGCGTTATTTCGTAAACAATGGTCAGTTATTAGTCAGCAAACCAGGGAACGATGTTTTGACGGGTACACCTTCAAACAACGATACGGTAACGTACGCTTCAGCAACCGCACCAATCACAGTTTCCCTGGCGATCGGTGTTCAACAGAATACAGGAGGCGCAGGATTAGATACTCTGATTAATATAGAAAATTTGGTAGGAAGCAGTTTCAACGATAATTTGATAGGCAATACCAAAAATAATAGCTTAAATGGCAGAGCAGGGAACGATACGCTCGATGGCGGCGTTGGATCAGATAGCATGATAGGCGGATTGGGTAATGACAGTTTTGTTGTAAATGTTGTGGGCGATGTCGTTACTGAGAATCTGAATGAGGGGACTGATACGGTTAATAGCAGTGTGACTTATACGTTGCCAGCCAATGTAGAGAATCTTACGTTAACGGGTGCATCCCCTATTAACGGTACAGGAAATGGCCTGATCAATACGATTACTGGGAACGCAGCCAATAATCAGTTAAATGGAGGCGCGGGAAATGACACGATCAATGGGGGTATCGGTATTGACAGTCTAACGGGGGGGATAGGTAACGATATCTTCAGATTCACGACAACCGGGCAAATTGATACAGTCACTGACTATAATGTTGTCAATGATACTATCCAGCTTGAGAATGCAATATTTACCAAACTAACGACAACTGGCACTTTGGCAGCTGCCCAATTCAGGATTGGCGCACAAGCGGCGGATAGCAATGATTTTATCGTGTACAACAATATTACGGGTGCATTGTCTTATGATGCGAATGGTAATGGTGTTGGTGCTATGGTGACTATTGCCATGATAGGTGTTGGTTTGAATATGACCAATGCCGATATTGTTGTGATTTAGTCATGTGATTAGATATTTGTGATTCAGGAATTAGAAAATTCTAGGTGACTCGATAGAAGCTAGTGCATTTTAGAATTGCTTGGTCAGTATGATTTTATGTCTCGTATTTTCCTCACCTAATGTTCGTTCATCAAACGTCTTAAGCTTTTCGGAGCTGACATTAATCACCAAATATCTTCTTCTCTTCAACGAGAAGATAGTATGGCCACGCAACTGGAGCATACAGAATCGAGTCAATCGAAGGAAGTGCCTGACCTATTTAGGTTTTTCATCATTGGTTAATTTGCCTGTTTGTTGCTAAATATCAAGATCTCGATTATCCGTTCTCGTATCCTATCGGTGTGTCTTTCGTTTGATTAAACAATGATATAGGTGCTCATGAGCACTGACTGATTAACTTGCAGTGCAACGTTGATGACACAGGGTGTGTCAGTCGAAAGTGATTTGGTCGACCCTGAAGCAGTGGGATATCGACTGCAGGTAGGCACTGTTATGTTAGGTGAATGTCAGCTTTTAAGTGTTATCGATTTATCGCCAACAACCCATTGCAGCTAATGACATTAAAACTGAGAGAGGGGTGTGGCGCATCACATTAAATTTATAAATTGAGGGTAATAAAATGATGAATCAAGTATTTAGTATGGTTCCAACTAATCCACTTGGCTTTAGCGATGTCGGCACTTTGGCAGCGCCCAGCTTTGCAGATATCGACAATGATGGGGACTTGGACGCTTTCGTGGGTGAAGGATTTGGTAACACCTTTTTTTACAAGAATTTGGGCACTGCCAGCAATCCAATCTTTGCTGCGGCCATTATCAATCCGTTTGGATTGACTAATGCAGGGTTTTATATCAATTCCGCCTTTGTGGATATCGATGGTGATGCCGATTTAGATGTTTTTGTAGGTAATTCTGACGGCAAGATCATTTTTTCTAGAAATACGGGGACTGTCAGTGCTCCGGTATTTGCTCCAGCCACCATCAATCCGTTTGGGTTAAGCGACGTGGGTTCTTATGCTGATCCCAGCTTGGTTGATATCGATGGCGACGCTGACTTGGACGCCTTCGTTAGTAACTCTGATGGCAATATACTATTTTTCAGAAATACCGGAACAATCAGTGCGCCGGTTTTTGCCTCTGCGCTTATGAATCCGTTTGGGTTGAGTGATGCGGGCGGTGTTTTTGCTAGCATTACCCTGGTTGATACCGATGACGATGGAGACCAGGATGCATTCGTGGGAAATGTGGATGGTGATACGTTATATTTTAAAAATACAGGTACAGTCAATAGTCCAATTTTCGCGACAGCTGCGTTCAATCCATTTGGCTTAAATGACGTCGAAAGCAATGCCAGTCCGGCTTTTGCAGATATTGACAGTGATGGAGATTTGGATGCCTTCATTGGTGGGAGGCTCGGCAACATGTTGTTTTTTATGAATGATTATTCTGCAGTGTTTTTGCTGGGCACGGCGGGGCATGATGTTCTTACTGGTGCAACGTCTATTCACGATACCGTCAGTTATCTTTCTGCCGACAATGCAGTCAATGTGTCGCTTGCTATCACCACCAGGCAAGATACCGTTGGCGCCGGATTGGATACTTTAACCAATATCGAGAATTTGATTGGCAGTGATTTCAACGACAATCTAATCGGTAATTTTAAAGACAATGTCTTGAATGGCGAGGATGGTAACGACACACTCAATGGCAAGGAAGGTGCGGATAACATGATTGGCGGATTGGGTAATGATACTTTTTTCGTTAATCATGCAGGGGATGTCGTTCATGAATACGCGAATCAAGGTATTGATCAAGTCAGCAGCAGCATAACTTATACATTACCGGCTAATGTTGAAAATCTCGTACTCACGGGTTTGCTGGCGATTAACGGCATAGGTAACGATCTGGCAAACACATTAGTAGGCAATGCGGCTGCCAATCTTTTGAATGGTGGAGATGGCAACGATACACTTGACGGTAAAGCGGGTGCAGATACGATGAGCGGTAGATTGGGGTATGACAGTTATGTGGTTGATAACGTCGGCGACACCGTTATCGAGTACTCTAATGAGGGTACCGATTCTATCAATAGCAGTGTCACTTACACATTGCCAACTAATGTTGAGAATCTGTTACTGATTGGTGGGGCGGCTATCAATGGTACTGGCAACGCTATGGCTAACAGCATGATTGGAAACTCAGTCAACAACCAGTTAAATGGAGGGGGTGGAAATGATATCCTCAATGGTGGTGCCGGTAATGATGTGCTGACCGGTGGGACCGGGTATGATGTGTTTCGGTTTACTACAGGTGGTCAAGCTGACACGATTACCGATTTTGATGTGCCCACGGATACCATCCAGCTTGAAAACTCGGTATTTGCCGCCTTAACCACACCTGGGATATTAGCCAGCGATCAATTCAAAGTGGGAACGAAAGCGCTGGATGCCAATGATTTTATCGTATACAACAAAGTGACAGGTATATTGTTATACGATGCCGATGGCAATGGCAGCGGAGCCGCAGCGAGGGTTGCAATAATTGGCGCTGATCTGAGCCTGACTAACGCGGATATTGTGGTGATATGAACGCGAGATAGGATGATTGCTCGAGGCTATTGAATTAGCTGGAATTTGATAAATCTGGAAAAAACCTGTCCTTGCGTTTCTGTTCATCAAAGTAAAGCGGCTCATCAGGCTCTAGTCGATTTCCCAAGATCTGGATCTGCGCCCAGATATCAGGGAATTCTCCCAATCTTTTGAAACGACGGGCATTCTTTTTAAAATCTGTTTTGCTGCCTGAGTTGAAAAGTAGCTCGAATAATAATATCCAACCTGGTATATCCAACCGGTAGATGGATAATTGTTTTTGTAGGAATTGTATAGCTGCTTCAGATCCATGCTGCTGTGCAATCGATCTGGCTGTAACTGCCAATTGCTCATAGTCATTTGTCAAGCGATCGGGAGGTTCGGTTGACGAATTTTCCTGGTGCGCAGCAAAATCATCAAAAGGATGAGAATCGGCAGTTTCCGGGAACACGGTGGTATCCGTTGATTGCAGGAATCTTTCCTTTATCTTGCGGTAGCTCCACAACATGGTGAGCACAATCAATGCTGTCAGTAATATCCCAATAACAAATACGGTATCGAAAGTGGGCTGATTTTCCGTCAAAGTAATGTTGTTCGCATCAGGCAGTATCGGATTGTCAGGCTGTTGATTGTTGTCTGGTTGCTGGGGGAGGGCGTCATCGGTGACCGGCTCATGGAACACTTGGATTAAAGCTAAAAGTCTGGGATAAATATCATCGAAGCGCAATTCGAGAGATTCGATGCGTTTGATCAATATACTTAATTCATGTAGCTCATTCTCAGCTAACTGTTGTAATCTGATGAGCCATTGCCATTCGGATTGGTTGTTTGTCAGGTTTGAGGGACTACTGTCTTCTGATGTTTCCGGTAATTGATTGTCAACTATGTTATCCGCTTTACTGGGCTTCTGTGCTTTTGATGGTGATCTTGAATAAGTGTTGATAGTTCTTAAATCGGGGATAAAGATCGTTGTGCCAGTCGGTAGCGGTTGATAAATGCCATCAGGGAAAAGCTCAGGATTGGTGCGAATGACTGCTCGAATGAAACTGTCGCGAACCGTTGGTTGGTCAGGAAACATCAGGCTTGCGATCTGATGGATATTTTCGCCGGGCAGAATTTGCCAAAACATGCCAGAATTCGCTGCATGCCTACTAGGCACCGATTCATGATTTACGATGCTTTCTTGCGCTGAGTCAGAGACCGGTGACTCATAGGCGACTGAACTATCGATCAACAAAAAAGTAACAACAGTTATGCTGAAGATGCGAAAGAATGCGGTCATTTGTTTGGAGAGTCGTTGTTTTATTTACAATAGGTTGTAATCTGTTTTTTTGCGTCATCAATTTTCCTTTGACGCGCGTCATCGTCCAGGTAAGTGATCCCGCCAGCGCCATCAGGTATGGTTAGTCGAGGAGTATCGGTATATATTCTAAGTCGACCTTGGGCGTCAATACATTTCTTTTTGTTTTCCTCAGCTTTTGCTTGCTGATTGGCTTCGTTTTCTTTGGTTTGCTGTCGGCGTTTGTCAAACTCCAACCTTTCTTCGGAAAGATTCTTGGTTTTTCCCGTTTGACTATTTCCCGACATCGGTGCCGATTTGATATTTAATCCCTTGACATCCGTGGCTACATTCGGTGGGGGCGGCTGGTCGGTATACTGCGTTTTGCCATTTTCATCCACCCATTTATAAATTTGAGCCTGGGCTGTTACACTGAATAACAATATTAATCCTGTAAAAACAAAATTTTTCATCGAATGCTCCGCAGAATGAGAGATTGGGGATTCATCGGTATCTCGTTTAGCCAATTTAAGGATTCATCCCATTACACCATAATAATCATAAATATGGTGAATTCTAAGTCGAATTAAGGCGAAATTTGCCATTGATTTAGCTATAATGTCGCTTTGCAAAGGATTGTTATCATGCAATTGATTCAAAAAGCACTCACCTTTGATGATGTTCTCCTTATTCCGGCTCATTCGACGGTTTTGCCCCGCGATGTCAGTCTGGCGACACAATTAACGCGCACGATTACACTCAATATCCCATTGGTTTCGGCAGCGATGGATACGGTGACCGAAGCCCCATTGGCGATTGCCCTGGCTCAGGAAGGTGGTATTGGCATCATCCATAAAAATATGTCGATTGAGGCTCAAGCAGCTCACGTTGCTCAGGTCAAGCGCTTTGAAAGCGGAGTGGTGAAAGATCCTATCACTATTCATCCCAATATGACCGTGCGCGAAGTGCTTGAGTTAATTCGTCGATACAAGATATCCGGATTGCCCGTCGTAGACGGTAAAAAAGTGGTCGGTATCGTGACTAACCGGGATCTGCGCTTTGAAACCAATCTCGATCAAGCGATCAAGCATATTATGACGCCCAAGAAGCGCTTGGTGACGGTCAAAGAAGATACCCCGCGTCAGGAAGTATTGGCGCTGCTGCACAAACACCGGCTGGAGCGTGTGCTGGTCGTCAATGATCAATTTGAATTATGTGGTCTGATTACGGTTAAGGACATCATTAAAACCTCTGAATATCCATTGGCCAGCAAAGATGCGCAAGAAAGTTTGCGCGTTGGCGCGGCCATTGGAGTCGGCGAGGGCAGTGAAGAACGGGCGACCGCTCTGGTTGAAGCAGGCGTTGATGTCATTGTTGTTGACACCGCGCATGGCCATTCACAAAGCGTCCTGGATCGTATTGCCTGGATAAAAAAACATCTTCCCTCGGTGCAGGTGATTGGTGGCAATGTGGCGACCGCTTCCGCCGCCAGAGCCATGGTGGATCATGGTGTCGATGCGGTGAAAATTGGTATCGGTCCGGGTTCCATTTGTACAACGCGCATAGTTGCGGGCGTTGGTATTCCGCAAATTACCGCTATCCACAACGTATCCGAAGCATTGAAGGGTAGTGGTGTACCGACTATTGCCGATGGCGGCATCCGCTACTCAGGCGATATTGCCAAGGCACTGGCAGCCGGTGCTGATGTGGTGATGCTAGGTGGATTATTTGCCGGAACGACCGAGGCGCCTGGGGAAATTGAATTATTTCAAGGACGCTCTTATAAAAGTTATCGTGGTATGGGCTCCCTGTCGGCCATGCAGCAAGGATCCAGCGATCGTTATTTCCAAGAAAAAGAACAGAAAAATAATGACAAGCTGGTGCCCGAAGGTGTGGAGGGGCGTGTTCCTTTTAAAGGCAGCATTTCCGGGGTAATCCATCAATTGATGGGAGGCGTTCGTTCCAGCATGGGTTATTTGGGCTGCGGGACTATCGCTGAAATGCATGAAAAAGCTGAATTTGTTGAAATTACCTCAGCAGGTATTCGTGAATCTCACGTGCATGATGTGCAAATTACGAAAGAAGCTCCCAACTATCATGTCAAATAAGAACGGGTTGAAATGCATCAGAAAATTCTAATTCTGGATTTTGGTTCCCAATATACACAGCTGATTGCGCGGCGAATTCGCGAGACGAATGTCTATTGTGAATTACATCCGTATGATGTCAGTGCGGATTTTATCCAAGACTTCTCCCCCAAAGGCATCATTCTTTCAGGTGGCCCGGCTTCGGTGACTGAAGAGGAAACGCCGCGTGCTCCGCAGATCGTTTTTGAACTCAATATTCCAGTGTTGGGCATTTGTTATGGCATGCAAACGATGGCGGCTCAATTAGGCGGTGTCGTGGAAAATGCAGTGGTGCGCGAGTTTGGTTATGCGGAAATACAGACGACACCAAATGGTGCGTTGTTTGAGGACATTAAAGATCGTACGAATGTAAGTGGAAATAACGTATTGGATGTCTGGATGAGTCATGGTGACAAAGTGGTTGCTTTGCCGTCCGGGTTCCAGGTGATGGCACATAACGCCGCCACACCAATTGTCGCGATGGCCGATGACCAGCGTCAATTTTATGGCATTCAATTCCACCCTGAAGTGACTCACACCCTGCAAGGCAAAGCGATTATTGATCGCTTTGTGCACGATATTTGCGGTATAGGCCATGATTGGAATATGCCAAATTATGTGGATGAAGCGATTGGCAAGATTCGCGCGACAGTAGGAAAGGATCAAGTAATTCTGGGGTTGTCGGGAGGAGTCGATTCTTCTGTGGCGGCTGCGTTGATTCATCGCGCGATTGGTGATCAATTGACTTGCGTGTTTGTGGATAATGGATTGCTGCGTGCAAATGAAGCCAAGCAAGTGATGGAAACATTTGCCAATAATCTGACTGTCAAAGTGATTCATATTGATGCCAGCCGTGATTTCTATCGACATCTTCGGGGAATTACGGATCCTGAGACTAAACGCCGGGTTATCGGACGAGAATTTGTGGAAGTTTTTCAGCGTGAATCGGCAAAAATTAGTGATGCCAAATGGCTTGCGCAAGGCACTATTTATCCGGATGTCATTGAATCTGCAGGTGGAAAAACCAAAAAAGCGCATACGATCAAATCTCATCATAACGTGGGCGGTTTGCCTGATAGCATGCACCTGAAGTTGCTTGAGCCATTACGTGAGTTATTCAAGGATGAAGTGCGTGAACTAGGGTTGGCGCTTGGTTTGCCGCGCGAAATGGTGTTTCGTCATCCGTTTCCTGGCCCGGGATTGGGTGTGCGCATCTTGGGTGAGGTGAAATATGAATATGCCGAATTACTTAGACAGGCCGATCAAATTTTCATCGAAGAATTGCAACGTTCTGGTTGGTATGAAAAGACTTCGCAAGCATTTGCGGTGTTTTTGCCTGTTAAATCCGTGGGAGTGATGGGTGATGGACGCACGTATGAATACGTCATCGCATTGAGAGCTGTGCAAACCCAGGATTTTATGACTGCTAATTGGGCAGAATTGCCGTATTCGCTATTAAGCAAAGTTTCCAATCGGATTATCAACGAAATTCGTGGTATTAATCGCGTGGTTTATGATATTTCCGGAAAACCTCCGGCAACGATTGAATGGGAATGAAATATAATAGTCCATCGTCGCCCCGATTGAGCCGTGGCTGCGTTGTGACCTCACATGCGCCATGTATTTCTACGTCGGGAGCCTCCACAAAGTTTCCGGTTTGACGCGCAAACCAAGAGACGCTCAAACGCTAGTGGCATTGGCTTGGATGAGTTACGTGGAAAGCTTACCCTGGCGATGATGATATTGACGCCTTTGCTCAACTGTTTGAACGCAATGGATTTACACGAGAAGAAGCGCTGATGGCTATAGGACGGGCTGAAGGAATACGTGAAGATGTTTAAACGCAAACATTTACCGCTCGCCTTGATGGCAA
Source organism: uncultured Nitrosomonas sp. (assembly GCA_902826115.1). Lineage (GTDB taxonomy): Bacteria > Pseudomonadota > Gammaproteobacteria > Burkholderiales > Nitrosomonadaceae > Nitrosomonas. Next base: position 23,969 of record CADEDO010000023.1, on the reverse strand, counting down.
ACCCCGCCGCAAATTGTGCCGTAAGAATACAAACGCTTCTGATTTGGTTGCTCGCTTGGTTAAAAAAGGATCAGTAAGAGTGACCCGGGAATCGTCATTTCGGAACTGCCAAGGGTAATAAAAGGCTAGGTGCATAAAAAATAACGCGCTGTAGAGGGTTTTGACAGGCTGGTTGTAACGATTTTGTAGATATGGCGATGAGAAAGCGTGGGAGCCTCCTTTCAAGATTCGCTATTAATACTGTTCGGAAAATTAAAAATGCTACCAATTAGATGTAAATGATCATTTAAAATATTCCAGTGTCCAATCATCTGATTGTGAATATGAACATGGTTGAGAAATGTCAATTTCCTTAAAGTACCGGTACCATGAATTTCAGCAGTTCGATATTTGTTATCAAAATTTTCTAATAATTTTTCTAAACTAATAACATAATCCTTAGGAAAAAATGCAATAGATAAAGCTACTTGCTTGAATTTCTTTTTTCTACTTTTTGCTTTAATAAAGAGCTCATACTCACAAGGCAGAAAAAATAAAATAAAAAAACCCATAATTTTGTCCCATAAAGCTCGATAGCGAGTAACAAAATTTGAAATGTGACAGTGCAAATTTATTCTTTGTATAAAAGTATCTTTAGAATCTAGCGCATGAGATTGTAAAATATTGGTTTTTGCTAATGATATGATCTGATTAGCATCCGCTCCAATAGATGTTAAGTCTTGAGATAAGAATGCGGTATTGATTTTAATATCAACTAAGGATGCAATGATCCGATTTCTATCTTCTCTATCGCTAATAAAATCATAAGCTTTTAAAAGTGAAAAATGATTAACTAAACCAAGCGGTACTGTATCGCCATATTCATCCATTAATTCTTCAAATTTTTCAATATCATTTCGATCTTTTAATTGAAATAATTCAGTTGGTTCAATAAATAAATCATGAAGTTGAGGCATATTAAGAGTTTGAGGGATTTTATAAAAAAGATATAGATATAATCTAGTCAAATTGTTAAAAATCTAATTCTTATGTATATAAGAATAGGTGTAAATGAAAAAATCTTTACTGAAATCAGTAATTTTAATAAAGCTTCCTTTCAAGATTTCCTGCTAGAGCTTATCTCCATAAGAATCACAATCATGAATTAGCTCTTTTAATCAGTGATAAATTCAACGAAGTCTCTGGCTCATGCATTTTCCATAATTATAAGGAATGCCATAACGAAAATCCCTTAGACATTGTTCCGAAAGACCATTTTGTCGATTCAATCGGGACAAACAATCCGAAAATTCAGGTGAATCTCGTTTCAGACCGAGTTTGTTACAATAATTGACTGTGCTCTGATGCTGCTCCTCAGCGGACACACAACCCGATATTAGCGCAACACAAACTATAATACCCAATCCCCCGATGACCCATTTATTGATCATGATTAGACCTCATTTTGCAAATTGATGCCTGTCACTATGCATCAATTCAGATGAACACATCATGAACGTTAAATCTTCTTCCTGCTTCACTCATTGCTCGCGCTGACGACGAGACTTGAATATCCTGCAGGTAGGCTTATTGTTCGGGTTGATAGCCACAATTTACTTGCCTATGGCATAATAAATTAACAACGCTGCAGCACAGACTTGATGTCTTGTAATTGCGAAATTCAGGGGTTTTTTTCAACGGTTACGCTGTCGGTATCAGATTTCAAGCGCTGCAAATAACCCTGTATTTGCGAGACTTTTCAAAGCCACTTGATAATTGAGTGGGAGTAGAAATTATATCATAAGTTATTGATTCATATATATTTAAAGCTTGCACAGAAAAGTGATATGCGCCCAATTAAGTCGTTGATTTAGTTGGGCGTTTCCATTAAAGCCACGTAAAGCTTTAGCTGTTCAAAAACGTAGTCACTCTAAACGTCATATGTCACTGAAGAAATAGTCATGTACACCTTTTAAGTCGGTAGTCTCGAAGCCAAAAGCCCTAGCAAAGCGTCCTTCGGCAACACGACAGAGTCCCAAACAAACATTGCATTTATATGGATTACAGACGAGAGATAGACGGACTTAGAGCGCTTGCTGTGCTGCCAGCGATACTTTTTCACGCCGGCTTTGAGACGTTTAGTGGCGGCTTTGTGGGCGTGGATGTGTTCTTTGTAATCAGCGGCTATCTGATTGCTACCATCATTCTTGCTGAGCTAGAGCAAGATAAGTTCTCAATCGTTAATTTTTACGAACGACGTGCTAGGCGCATTCTGCCAGCGTTGTTCCTCGTAATGTTTGTCTGTATCCCTTTCGCTTGGTTATGGTTATTGCCAAGCGATATGAAAGACTTTTCGCAAAGTCTAGTTGCCGTTTCGGTGTTCGCATCCAACTTTCTGTTTTTGCGTGAGAGTGGATACTTCGATACGGCAGCCGAACTTAAACCGCTTTTACATACGTGGAGCTTGGCAGTAGAGGAGCAGTATTTCGTTATCTTCCCACTGTTCTTGATGCTGACTTGGCGGCTAGGTAAGCGCTGGTTATTGATTTTGTTAGCAACTGTATTGGTTACTAGTTTTGCTATAGCGCAGTGGGGTGCTTGCGCTAAAACGACCGCAGCCTTCTTTCTTCTGCCGACACGAGGATGGGAATTGCTGATTGGCGTGTTCGCAGCCTTCTATTTGTTTAAAGCCAATGGTACAGAGTTTAGTAAAGGCTTAAGTGAGGTTGGTGGATGGTTAGGCGTGGCTTTAATTCTCTTTGCTGTTTTTTCCTACAGCAAAACAACACCTTTTCCTGGGCTGTACGCATTAGTGCCAACTATTGGGACTGTGCTGATTATTTTGTTTGCTACACAACAAACAACCGTAGGTAAGTTTGTAGGCAACCAAGTATTCGTCGGCGTAAGCTTGATAAGTTACAGCGCATATCTTTGGCATCAACCACTGTTTGCGTTTGCTAGGCACAATGGGCTTACTGAGCACGATAAATTGTGGTTTCTTGCTTTGAGTGGCATTTCAATTTTGTTCGCTTTTTTAAGTTGGCAATACATTGAAAAACCGTTTCGTGACAAGAAGTTTGTTGATCGAAAAAAAGTCTTTGGCTTATCCTTGATCGGGACTGTTGCGTTTTGCTCAATGGGGATGCTTGGTCATTATAAAAATGGAAATCTTGGGCAAATCAATGCGGAGCAAAGTCGTTTTCTTGATTTCTTCGAAAATGAAATACCTGCGTGGCAATATACTGAAAAGAATGGTTTGCTTCAGAAATATCGTGCGGATTGTAACTTCTATGATATTCCAAAGTATCGTTCTGGTAATCCAACCAACGTTCCACGTGATTCAATATCGAAAAGTTGTTATGAAAGTCAAGCCAGTAGCGATAAGTTGGTTTTTATATGGGGCGATTCTCACGCACAACAATTAAATTACGGACTTCGTAAGCATCTGCCGAATGATTTTGAGTTGTTACAGGTCGCTAGCGCTGGTTGTATCGCAAAGCTTGATGGCGTGCAAAGCAACATCAATTATTGCGAACATTCAAACTGGCTTGCTCTTGGCGCAATAAAAAAACTAAAACCAAGAGTGGTGATAGTAGGGCAGAATCTGAAACATAATTCAGCAGATATGGACAAGTTATCTCGTGCTTTACTCAATATCGGTGTTCAGAAAGTAATATTCACTGGCCCAACTCCTCATTGGTTGCCAAATTTACCGTCCGTAATAGCTTCAAGGTTTATATCTAACACTCCACGCTATGCTTTATCGGGGTTAGATAAGGGTTTTCTTGTGCTTGACGAGCGTTTGAAATCAGAAACTTTGTCTATGCCACATTTGAAGTATGTGAGTATGATTGACTATTTTTGTCGGGCGGAAGGTTGCTTGATTTATTACGGTGATAATGTTGCGGAGGGCATTACTACACACGATTACGGGCATCTGACCCCTATCGCATCGGACAGCTTTGCCAAGGATGTGCTGGTTAAGTTTATGATTGATTGATGATCTGACCAATCGATTGGATGTCACTTTCAAAAAGTGTACGGTGTTTTGGGAGGAGTTGACATACCCTATCCTAAAAAGGAGGTATGGTACTTTGAACAATGATTTAGAATTCCAAATTATGGGCTGTCATTGTTGTTCTATCCCGGAACACCATTTTAAACTTCAGCGTAATCTCAAGTAAGGTTGAATAATGTGATCGCACGTTACGCTAATATTGGCAGAGTTAACGAGCTCGATTTGATGAGATTTCTTGCTGCGTTGGCAGTTGTTTTTCATCATTATTCACTGAATGGTTTCGTGGTGAATGCTCAAACGATCGCACCCTATCCATTACTATCTTCCCTATTCAGATATGGTTATCTGGGTGTTGATTTATTTTTCATGATCAGTGGATTTGTCATTCTAATGACTGCTTTCAGTGGGAGCTTAAGGCATTTTGTGTTATCCAGGCTAGTGCGCCTTTATCCGGCTTTTTGGATATGCTGCACCATCACGTTTGTCGCTATTCTGACAATCGGATCACCGGATTACGTGGCAACCTTCAGTCAATACCTGGTCAATATGTCGATGCTAAGCGACTTCATGGATGTGGAGTCGATTGATAATGCCTATTGGTCCTTGTTTGTGGAACTCAAGTTTTATGCATTGGTGGCAATTGTGCTGCTATTGGGCAAGGTTCAGCAAATCGAAACATTATTTATTTTTTAGTTGGTGGTGACGATTGCACTGGTCATTTACCCGGTATTTCATTTAAATTTTGTATTACTGGATGATTGTTCCGCCCATTTTATAGCCGGAGCGACATTTTTCTTTATCTGGTCCCGAGGAATGACCCGGATTCGTTGTTTGGTAATAGTTGCAGCTTGGTTATGCGTCCTCTATCAATCGACAGTTGACATGTATGAGATTGAGATTCGTATCAGGAATGATTTGAATCCCTTGGTCATTGCCGCGATTGTCAGTACATTTTTTGTCATCATGGGTATGGTCTCATGCAGGCAAACAGGTGTGATCGGGCGTGCAAACTGGCTATGGTTGGGTGCGATAACTTATCCGTTATATCTATTGCATCAAGAACTTGGTTTTATGATTTATAACGTAGCCTATACCCAAATTAATGTGCATGTTTTATTCTGGAGTCTTGTCATTGGCATGCTGCTGCTGGCATTTCTGATTCATGTTGCGGTGGAAAGACCTGTAGCAAAATTAATGAAAAATACTTTGAATAAACTGGCAGATAAGCTGCAAAATCAGCTTCATTGCAGAAAGTCCGCTGGTGATTAGCGCAGGCCGGTAAAGTTACTCTGTTTGATCAGTATTTGGTTTTCCTTGGGGCAGATGTTTGTTAGCCTCCAATGCCAACAACAGTTTGGTCCCAAATTAAAAGAAAAGTGCTTCGGATAAAATTATTGATAGTCCTCAATGGTGATTTAATGCCAATAGCCGTTTTTTGCCAGATTTGTATCTAATGGAAGAATTGCCGCAGGAAGTCATCTTGTTATTCTGGCTCATGGGAGTGAATGGGGCGCCTATTCTTCTGGCAAAATTCGCAGGTAATAGATTTAATTATCCCATTGATTGTAATCAGTTGTTTGTAGATGGTCGGCCTATTCTGGGCACTTCAAAAACCTTTAGAGGTCTTGTTTCTGCACTATTGATGTCCGTTGTTATCGGTAGTGTTTTTGCCGTCCCTCTGCAGACCAGTCTGCTATTTGGCATGCTATCTATGGCTGGTGATATGTTCTCAAGCTTCATCAAGCGGCGTTTAAGCTTGCTTCCCAGTTCAATGGCGCTGGGTCTTGATCAGATTCCAGAATCATTGTTTCCGCTGCTAGGGTGTCAGGATTTATTGGCGATCAGCCATGAGCAGATTTTCTGGATTGTCTTGGCATTTCTGATTGGTGAACTGATTATTTCGCGTGTGCTATATCTACTCAGAATTCGCAAAACACCTTATTGAGCTTTTAATAAGTGGTGAATAGTCACTTCCGGCAAGCAGTTAAATCGGGCGTTCACTATTGAGGTGCCTGCGCCTACAGATGTATAACCCTGCATTTGGTGATACCGCCACTTGCCAGCACCCAAATAGCGTGGACAATTAGAATCCAGCGTTAGAGGAATTCCACCGGGAAGACAAATTTGACCGCCGTGGGTATGGCCACAAAACATGACGTCAAAATCAGCGTGTGCTGCCTGACGATAGATTTCCGGTGTATGGGAGAGTAGTAGAGAGACTGCCTGTTCTGGAATATCTCGCGCCGCTTTCTCAAGATTGTCTACTCGAAAATAATGAGGATCATCAACGCCAGCCAGAAAAATCTGTGCATCGTCTTTTTCTAGGATCGTCACTTCATTCATCAGCATGATGATTCCCATGGATTCCAAAGCCGGCAACATACGTATCGAATCATGATTTCCTAGGACGCCATAGATGGGTTGTTTTAACATCGTAACGAGTTGTTGCATACCGGCAACTGCACTATCAATCTCGCCATGCGTTTGGGCGCGATAATCTCCCGTTAGTACACAAATATCGTAGTGTAAATTTGCTACAGTTTGAATCAAAGCATTTAGATTTCGATCATCCATATCGACGTGCAAATCGGTTAAATGCAGAATTCTGAAATCATGAAATTCGTCAGGTAAATGCGGGAGATGAATCGAATTTTTCTTTACCTGTAAGTTGCGTGCATTCCTTTGGCCACGTTCATACATGCCCACCAGTTGGATTGCAAACCGAATCAATGCATGTGTCGAATACCAGTTTTCGGGATGGAAAAAATTTAACCCCTGACCCAATACACGGTGTCCATGTGCTGCTTCAATTCCGAGTCGTTGTCGAGTATGTATGCGGCCTAAACGGGCTTCTAGTTTTTGTTCTATTGTATCCATGCTTGTCGGTGGTTTTTTGATGCGCTTTTAAAGAATTGAAGGGTGTTCACTGAAAACTTATAGAGTGCAATCAATCGCACAGTAGCTTTGAAATAATTACGCAAAATTAGAAGATTCGCTGCCTATTTCTCAAGAATCTAATTTGATTGGCATGTGGTAGTCAGAAGTACGACTATACATGAGTACTTATAACAAAGAATAGTGGCAAAATTATCGGTTTCATTTTTATTTAGGTATATGTATTTAAATAAATATTTTCACAAATAGAAGTTTCTGTATATACGTGTAAATATTTCCCGCAAAATAATTGACGTGGGAAATATTCACACGTATAATGTTTCTTACTGCATTAAGTAACCAACAACTGCATGAATCCGCGTGTTAGGTAATTCTTCTGATTTAATAGATTTATTCGCTCAGAGGAATTGATTGTGAGCGAAACACTATGAAGAACATGCTGTGCAGCAAATACTTTCCAATTATTTTTATTGACTATCAGGAGAAATAAAATGAGTTCAGGCAATCGCGATTTTAATGATGACAGACGCAGTGACGATCATGGAGGCCGTCGCAATGATGATTTTGGAGGTGATGATAATTTTTCCGGAAATCACAAAGCTTTTAAGTTTGAAATTGCCAATAATCAGGTAACCGCTGTTTATGAATTGAAAGACGGTGTGTTGAAACCTAAATCATTGGATGATCATGGAACGAAATCTTATACTGTGGATGGCAATGATGTTGTACGTAAAGAAATTAAACCTTTCGGAACCGAAATAACGCGCTATTCGGATGCTGACGGTGATGGAATTTTCTTCCGTGTTTCTGAACAATGGCAGGTTTCACCAAATGCATCAGGTAATGGCAATGGGCCAAGAATTACTGACAATATCCATTATTCTCATACCAGTGGCGATGATTATATCGCTGTGCGAGGAGGGGAACATTGCTCAGGTGGGCATGGAGCAGATGATTTTATTTTCCGCGAAGCAGATCATTTACGAATCGAAGATTTTAGTTCGCAGCAAGGTGATATGTTGGTGTTTGATACGGGTCTTGGCTTGACCTCAAGGGAGCATTTGTCTAGTTACGTTACCAATGCTTATCATGATGGTGATGATTTTATTGTCAATTTTGGTTCTGATGTATCCATTACGCTAGTCGGTATACAAGCCGGTATGATTGGTTGGGATGATGTTAGTGTATTAAGTTAATCTTGTTGTACGGAGAGGCAATGTCCTCTCCGCTCTTGTCAATGCTAGTTGTTTGCTCGATTCAGGCTCATTTTCGCTGATATGATTTATTCAAATTAAATCTCTCTATTGTTATTCTGCAATCCATGCGCATTGTTAGTTAATAATTCTCTATTGAAGATTATTCAAACTGATCACCGATAAAAAACTTTCTGGGAATAATAAGCTTGCGCAACATAAGTCATATTCTGAATTTTTCTGAAAATAATCACTATTCATGGTAGCGCCTAGAACACGATCCTCCATCTAAAGGTCGTATTAGATGCTTAAAATAAGCCTGGTTAAGGTATAATTCGCGATTTCTCATATTGGATTGTTGGAGGCCTCTATGCCTATTTATGAATATCTTTGCAATTCATGTGGTGCCGAGAAAGAACACTTGCAAAAGATTAGTGATGCACCCATTGCGGCTTGTCCGGTTTGCGGGAGTAGCAATTATACAAAGCTGATATCTGCTGCAGGATTTCAATTAAAAGGCGGCGGTTGGTATGTGACTGATTTTAGAAATAACAAAACAAAACAAACTGATACCAAATCGACTGCAACAGATAGTGCATCAGCCACACCGGTTGCTGCGGATACGGTCGCCAGCAAAGAAAGTGCTTCGACGCCTGCGGCAGATTAATGAAATAACGAATATGCGATGAAAGCGCTCCTTAGTCGTGATATGAGTAGCAACCTAAAAATGGCTATCACTCAGTTCCGATCTTCGTGATCAACACATAAAAATCATAACCTCATCTCTCAACTATTGAACAGAACTATGCGTACAAACTACTGTGGCGCCATTAATACGGAATATCTTGATAAAACAGTGACACTTTGCGGCTGGGTGCATCGGCGCAGGGATCATGGCGGTGTCATATTTATTGATTTGCGTGACCGTGAAGGCTTGGTTCAGATTGTATGCGATCCAGATAATGTGGAAACCTTTCAGACAGCAGAGAAAGTACGTAATGAGTTTGTGCTGACTATCACGGGTAAAGTCAGAAAGCGTCCTGAAGGCACGATCAATGCGGCTTTGTTCAGCGGCGAGATCGAGATTTTGGTGGCTAGCATCGAGGTATTGAATACTTCATTGACACCGCCTTTTCTGATGGACGATGACAATATCAGCGAAGCGGTGCGACTGGAGCATCGCTACCTGGATTTGCGTCGACCAGTGATGCAATCCAATCTGCGTTTGCGGCATCGGGTTGCAATGGCTGTGCGCATGTTTCTTGATCAACATGGGTTTTTGGATATTGAAACGCCGATGTTGACCAAGTCGACGCCTGAAGGCGCGCGCGACTATCTGGTGCCTTCGCGAGTCAATGCAGGTCATTTTTTTGCGTTGCCTCAATCGCCACAATTATTCAAGCAACTCTTGATGGTGGCAGGGTTTGACCGCTACTATCAGATAACACGTTGTTTTCGTGATGAAGATTTGCGCGCTGACAGACAACCAGAGTTTACTCAGATTGATATTGAAACTTCTTTTCTGTCTGCCGATGAAATTATGTCATTGATGGAAGAAATGATCCGCGGTCTGTTTAAGACCGTAAATAACGTAGATCTGCCCAATCCATTTCCTCGTTTGACCTATGCGGATGCCATGTTCAAGTATGGTTCTGATAAACCCGATTTGCGCGTTCCGCTGGAATTTACAGAGCTGACCGACATCATGAAGGAAGTGCCTTTCAAAGTGTTTCGTGAAGCAGCCGAGAAGCCGAATGGTCGGGTAGCCGCTTTATGCGTACCTAGAGGGGGAGAGTTATCGCGCAAAGAGATTGATGACTATACGAATTTTGTGGCTATTTATGGCGCAAAAGGCTTGGCTTATATCAAAGTCAATAACCTGGCAGGAGGTCTGGAAGGATTGCAATCACCAATCCTTAAATTCCTACCTGAGGAAACCATTAACACCATTCTTGCACGAACAAGTGCAAAGGATGGTGATTTGATATTCTTTGGTGCAGATAAAGCTAAAATCGTTAATGAATCCTTAGGTGCGTTACGTATCAAAATTGGTCACCAGCATGGTCATGCAGAATCCGGCTGGAAGCCATTATGGGTGGTTGATTTTCCCATGTTTGAGCGCGATGAAGAAGAAAATCGCTGGCAAGCCTTGCATCATCCTTTTACTTCTCCAGCCGATGGGCATGAAGATTTGCTGGAAACAGATCCAGGCAATGCAATTTCCAAAGCTTATGACATGGTTCTGAATGGCTCCGAAATTGGCGGCGGGTCGGTGAGGATTCATCGCCAGGATATTCAATCCAAGGTATTTAGCGCTTTAAATATTTCGCAGCAGGAAGCCCAAGAAAAATTTGGTTTTCTGTTAGAGGCCTTGCAGTATGGCGCACCGCCTCATGGTGGAATTGCATTTGGTCTGGATCGTATTTTGACCATGATGACAGGCTCAGAATCGATTCGTGACGTGATTGCCTTTCCTAAAACGCAGCGTGCTCAGTGCCTGCTTACTCACGCGCCCAGCACGGTAGACGAGAAACAATTGAAAGAATTGAATATTCGCTTGCGCCAGACTGAAATCAAGCCTGGTTAATCGAACATCAATTGTTCTAATGTACAAAGCACCGGTTTCTGTTCTGGTTGTCATTTACACGGCGGATTTACAGGTTTTACTGCTGGAGCGAGCTGATCATCCGGGTTATTGGCAATCCGTGACAGGTAGCCAGAATCAAGGAGAAGTACTCCGGCAGACGGCAATCCGCGAGGTGTTTGAGGAAACGGGCTTGGATGCGGAAAGCTACGCACTGAGTGATTGGCAGATGCAAAATCAATATGAAATTTATCAAGAATGGCGATGGCGCTATGCGCCTGAAGTGACGCATAATACTGAGCATGTTTTCGGATTGTGCCTACCGGAATTAAAGCCAGTAACCGTGGCGCCAAAGGAACACTTAAGATATCGGTGGCTGCCCTGGCAGCAAGCAGCCGATATAGTATTTTCGGAAAGTAATGCAGAGGCTATTCGTATGTTGCCTACGCTGCTGACGAAATCAAAGTCATCGTGACTTAATGAATCTGGATATTGTTGTGCACAGTATTAATCAACCCCACCATCACCCGCAAATCGCTTTAAATATCTTTTGATGATCTCTTTGCTTTTAATATTTTGCACTTGATAAAAAACGATAAAATTAATCAGTCCATGAAAGACCAACGAAATTAATAGTCCTTCAAAGATGCCCAATTTATATACCAGTAAGGCGCACAATGTTGCCAGTATCATTGCATACTGACCATTATGCGCAACATGTAATAATCCCATCATCATTTTCCAGCCGGTAAAAATCATTATGGCTGCTAAAGAAAATTTTGGCAGATATTCCAAGAATTGAGCATTCAGTACAAAGAACAGAATAACCATGCCAATAATCAACACAGAAAATTTCGTATAGGCGCCAGCCAGTTTATTGGTTGTGCTTTTGGCCACTCCATCCAGATTCGTCATCCCACCAAAAAAGCTTGATCCCATATTGGCGATCCAAATGGCGAGCAAGCTATTGTTAGTGTTGCATTTTCTTTGCAATGGGTCTATTTTCTGGATGGCGGCATTACTCATCACCTGCTCAATGACATCAATAATGGCCAGCATCGATGCAAATCCAATGACCGATATCCAGGTCCATGCATCATTAAAATGAGGAAGCGGTAACGCCAAGTGCAATGGAACATCCTCGATATGCAACATGGGCATGCTGATAAATTGAGCCAGAATGGCACTTGCGGTAATCAAAACGAAGTATGGGACAGCGGGTTGTGTGCTTTGGAACTTGGTGAATAAATAAATGAAACTTATGAAACCAACCAACGAGATCAGGCACATTTGTATGCGTGCAATGTTCCAAAATGCTTCTGATTCCATACTGGCTGGTATTTCATAAGTCATTGTAAAAAAGTTGAGGGCAATCTTTAAACCGACACCTGCCAGCAAGCCCTCAACCAGATAATTCGGTACTGCAATCAAGATATATTTCTGTAGATTGAACTTCCAAATGATGGCTTGAATAAATGCGGTGAGGAAAATAACAAAGGCCATATTTTCCATGCCAAAACTGGCGACGCCCATCGCCAGAACCGGCGCTAGACCTGCCGCTACACCGGGTGCGCCAATATAATTACCCGGCTTAATCCAGGCATTAACCCAGCCAACAAAGCATGCAAAAACAACGGTTGCAAGTGCCACCTTGATGGGGTAATCAGACATCATTGCAATACCGACCGTCAATGGTATTGCCATTGCGCCAGTGATTATGCCGGCTTGTATGTCGCGAATTGCATATTGAGTCTGGAAAGCAGCACGCTCAGTCAGATGAGGAGTGGAGGGAGGAGGCGATGGTGGCGGATTTGATGGGGGCGAATCTATTTCTGTTCGATTGGGATCTGAAGATGGCGGTGGTTCATTGAAGTCATTAGTGTGAGTCATAACTGATTACTGGTAAGTAACAGGAAAAAACACATTTTATAACAATAACTAAAATATTTATTCAGCGACATTACTCAGAGTTTATCAATCGGTGTTTAAGAACCTGACCGAATAATATCGGTCAGGTTTGGTGCAATTTAATCCTTAACTAATCAACGATGCTTCAGGATAAATTACGCAGTTTTGACTTTCTTAGCTGGCACAGCATCCACCCGCTCTATGACTTCAAATTTTCTGGTATCCAAGTCAGTGAATCCAGTGAGGATCTGTAAATGAGGTACCAAATCCGGTACTCGATCCTTGATGATGTCGTGAGCAAACTTACTGAGGAATATGGCTTTTTCTCTGGCCAAAAGGTATTCAGGACCGCCTTTGTCTCTGAAAGCCGCTGAAGTCAGTAGGACGATACCATTGGGATCGACCCGACCATCATCGATGTTTCCTTTCAGTAACTTGGCTGCAGTTTCAATCGCAACGGACAGATTCGGATCAAAAGGTCCAACAATAAATGCGGTATTAATGGCATGCAGCCAGTCAAAACCACGGCCTACGCCTAATACCCACTCTTTGTGCTCAGCATCTTCAATAGGTCTGTTGGCGGCACGGATTTCCGCAACATGTCTGATATTGCCACGAACCAATGGGATCAGATCCCGCACAATCCTTTCAGGCATCGATGGATACAAGGAGTAGAGCAATTCCTCGAGTTCCAGTTGGGAAGATTGTTTGATTTTAGCTAAATCAACTACTGAGCGATCATCTTCACCATGTAAGATCAGCGCGTCAAGATCGGTTTCAATGCCGCAGACGATGGGAACCACTGCGCCTTTGCCATAGACACGTATAAATTGATCTTTTAGTTTAATGGCTGCGTTTCTGGCCGCATCGGTATCATAATGAAATCCTCTACAACCCCGGTGAGAATCTCCGCGTGCATAGTGATAGGTGACAAAAACCAGGCAGTGTCTGCCACGGCTGATGGAATATTGAACCCATTGATCAATTTTGTCTTGAAAAAACGGCCAGCCTAAATCAAATTTGCCACCCAGATTACGAAATGGCTGAATGATCCCAAGTGCCGTTTGAGTCATCACCGGTAAATGCAATCTGCCGTCCATACATTTCAGAGCGGCTATCTCAGTAGGATGTTCGCCCCTGTATCTACGACGCTCTGATGACAAGTCCATGAACGCACGGGAATGTCGTTCATTGAGATCAAGCAAATAGTCGATACCGGTAGTGCGAGGATTATTCATGTTTCTTTACTCTCCAATTTCAATAATAAAAAGGCTATTAGGGTGTTTTAGTTATCAATCTTGATAACCACGCTTCCGAAGCGATTTGGTTAGTATTAAGAATATAATCAGGATAAAAACCAAAGCCTAATATTAACAGCGATGGGATGAGTAGCAAAATCATTTCGCGTGGTTGTAGATCAATTGCCTGTTTTACACTATTGTGAACAACCGGACCTAAAAAAGTCCGTCTGGTAAAGGACAGCATATAAGCAGCACCCAGAATCGCACCTGATAAGGCGGCTACACCCAATACCGAGTGAGTACTGAGGGCACCGATAATCATCAGCAACTCAGCGGGGAAGCCGCTGGTACCGGGTACGCCAATACTGGCCAAAGTAAATAAAAAATAAAAGAATGTCAGTTTAGGCATCACTTTGGCCAATCCGCCTAAATGAATGGCTTCGGTGCTGCCCAGCCGATGTTGGATGAAACCCGCAACCAGCATTAATGCACTGGCTACAAAAGTAAAGTTGATCAGTTGAAAAATGGCACCTTGAAAGCCTTGTATATTTAGTGATGCAATCCCTACCATGACCAATCCAACGTGACTCACACTGGCATAGGCCAGCAGGCGGCGCAAATTGGTTTGTTGAAGCGCAATCAATGCGCCATAAATTAAGGTAAAGGCTCCAATCACGCTCAGTACCCAGCTAAATTCGACCGCAGCAATCGGCGCCAATGGCATTGCAAAGCGTAAAATGCCGTAAACACCTAGTTTCAGACCAACCAGAATTGCGACAATATGTGCAGGACCTTCCATCGACACTGTCGGCAACCAAGTATGCAGGGGAACCAGTGGCGCTTTCACGGCAAAACCAAATAGCAGCAGCAGAAAAACCAGCGTTTGTAAATTATCCGGTAATGGTGTATTCAGTAGAATAGGCAGGCTAAAAGTCAGATCATTGGGTATTTGACCTCCAATTTGCTTGGCATGGTTGGTTGCTAACACGATGATTGCAAGTAGCAGTGTCACACCACCCGCCAGCATAAACAATGTGTATTTCATCGCTGCACTGCGGCGTTGTGAACCAATACCCCACAAGCCGATGAGAAAGAAGAATGGTGGTAGGGTAAGCTCCCAGAATAAGAAGAACAATACGGTATCAAGCGCACAGAATACTCCAATACTTACGCTCTCTAACGCTAGTAATAACGAAAAATGGAAGCGCGAAGAATGAGAGATGGCGCTCCATGAAGCCAGCATGGTGATGATGGTTAACAAACCAGTCATCGGTAGAAATAATACTGAGATACCATCGACACCGACCAGATATTCAATTTTTAATAGGGGAATCCAGTCATAGCGTTCAACCAACTGAAATCCACTTTTATCAGCATCAAATAATAAAGTGGCACAGGCTGTTAAAACAAAGGTAATTAGTGCAGTAAAAAAGGCAATTTGCTTGGCAACGTCAACATTGCGTATAGAACCTGCCAGTAAGGCACCCAATAAAGGGATGGTAATAATAAGACTTAACAGTGGAAAATCAGCTTCAGTCATCCTAGTTGTCCTTTGAAATAATAGGCTGTGTAGTTAGCGTATCCGGATAATGGGTTCCCGTATTGGAATAAACATTACTGATGGAATCGATATTCTGGTCGATGATATGTAACCAGGGCGAAGTATGAATTCCGGTTGCAATCAATGAGCCACAAATAATGATGGCAATAATCCACTCATTCCTCGGTGATGGCAACGAGCTAGCGTGACGGGTGTTGGCAAAAGGCTCCTGAGAACGTCTGGGCGTAGCGATAAAAATCTGCTGGAAAGCGCGTAACAGCAATCCAACAGTCAATACGTTTCCAAATAGAATCGCAATGGCAACCAGCCAGCCTTGTCCTTTAATGGTTCCTTCAATCAAGAGATGAATACCATCAAAGCCAGGGGTTCCAGGCATGACCATCGTACTCAAGGCACAAATCACAAATAACACCGCAATGGCTGCATTGGTATCAAACATGCCACCTAAGCGAGGAATAAAAGCGGTGTGAGTGCGCTTGTAAATCATACCCAGACTTAACAACATACCTGCCGTTGCCAGACCGAAAGACACAGATAAAATGATGCTGCCTTCCATTCCATAGGTATTGAAGTCAAATAAGCCAATGACAATCAATCCGGTCTGGCTGATAATGGCAAAGGCCAATAAGCGGCGGAAGTTAATTTGCATCAGTGCCAGCAAGGCGCCGTAAAAAATACTGATTAGTGCCATCGTTACCACAAACCATGCCCAATGTTCAGCAACTTCTGGAAGCAAAGGGATCAGAAAGCGCATGGTCGCATAAATACCCAGCTTCAGGCTGACCAAAAAAATGCCGACACTGGCAACGGTTCCCTGCTCGGCTAGTACTGGCAACCAAGCATGAAATGGAAATAAAGGCATGCGGATTGCAAAACCGAACAATAATAGGAAAAAAATGAGTGTGGCGTATTCCAATTTGACATCGGTATTTTTTAGCACCAGCCAATCAAACGACAATACATCCGTGGAAACCATGAGGCCAAAACCGAGCATCAAGAATCCGGCCAATACCATTAATAATCCGCTACCCCAATGTTGCAGCAATAAGGCAACCACCCAACGTCGATTCTGCCCTGAACCTGCTCTCAGTGTCATTACGACCACAGGAATCAGCTCCAGGAAGCACCACAGCCAGAACTGTAGCGCATTCATCGCGGTGAATGCGCCGATTAGGATCGCCTCATAACCTAATAAACAGGCAATATGCGTGCGATCGGAAACGCGTCGTGTCGTTAAGGTATAAATTAGCGCCAGTAGTGCCAGAATTGTTGTTAGCAGAATAAATAGAATGTTTGTTCCATCGACTCCAACGCTATAGGTCAGATGCAGATTCTGGTAGTGTTCATAGAGTTGAATACCTGATTGATCCGGGTTAAAAACATACATCAGATAAATGCTGAGCAGGAATGTCGATATCGTTCCCACAAAGCCGAGTCGTAAAGTCACGGCTGGTGAAGGGATTAACATGACCAGTACCAAAGTTGCCAGCGGAATCAGCGTTAATGCCGATAATATTGGGAAAGCGGCTGCTTCCGACCATAAAGTTATATTTGTAATATTCATTCGAACCTCAAATTGAAGCAGCAATCATTAACACAATGAATACAAACAAAACCAGATAACGTGGTTTGAGAATAAGCTGCTCAAAAGTATTGGCAGCTTGTCCAAGTTTATTACCAATATCGAGCATATCCATTCCGATACCGCGTAATACCAGGCGATCCTCAAACCAGCTCATGATGTTGGCTATCCATTCGAATATTTTTCCGATCACGCCACTGCCTCGAACGAATTCAATTTGTATTTCGTTTTGCAGTTTCTTATCGATATTTTTTTCTAATTGAGTCAGCGATGAAATCGTGAAGTTGGTTGAAACAGGCGCTCCCATGGCGCGGTCAATGATATTTTTATCAAAACGATCCAGATCGTGTCCCAATCCATTAATCGGTCTTACCAGCGTTCTGTCTGCAATGGGATCTAGCCAGAAACGCTGCAATGAGGCGATATACAGCCAATGTTTGTTGGCAATATACGGCGTCACCATTCTCATTGGATTGCGATGTACGTAAAACAGCAGTGAAGGTGCCGTCAACACCTGATAACTTCTGATGACAACGTGTGCGCAAAGATGCCAGCTGGCTAATTCCCACAATCCCAAGCCGCATTCCAGGAACATGAGTCCCAATTGGCCTGAAATGGCAAAACATAACGAGCTTTTAAGGTCCGTTTGTGTCAATCCGACAATGAAACTGTAAACAGCGGTCAGGAACCCGATGACAACGAGTAAAGCCATGGTGAGGGGCGCACGCTCGATAACCGGTTCCAGCAGGATAACCAAGAAGATCCCTGCATGTATCATGACTGCGCCATAAAACACGGCGCTTGACGGTGTAGGGCCTTCCATCGCTCTTGCCAGCCACGGAGTAAATGGTAGCTGAGCTGATTTAGCTATCGCCGCTACTACGAAGCATAAACTGATTACCGTCACCGTCGGGGTTGTCAAATTATTGGCTACTTCGTTCAGATGTTTCCAATCGATTGAGTCGGCAAAATAGAACGAGAGCGCTATTCCCAGTATAAAGCCGGCATCACCAATACGATTGGTAACAAAGACACGGGTTGCATTGATGGTCGCGATAGGACGGTCATAGGCAAATGAAATCAGCAAATATGAACATAATCCGGCTAATTCCCAGCCAATGAACGTGCCTACCGCGTTGCCAGATAAGGTCAGGAACAGCATTGCGGACGAGAACAGGCTCAGAACGAAAAAGAAGCGATGAAAGCCAGGTTCATTTTGTATGTAATTAACTGAGAAAAACGTGACTACCGTTAAGATAATTGAGAAAAGCGTGGCAACGAAAACACCAAAACCGGTTGTCATGAAATTGAGTTTAATCACAAGATCGCCGCTGCCAAGCCATTGTCCGACCGCTAAAGAGCCGGCATTTAAGCCCATCAGATCGGCAATCAATAGTGCAATTGCCAGAAAACAAGCAAGCGTGATGGCACCTTTGGCTATGCTTGCGGTTACAGGCTCGCCCTGTGCTCCATGAATGCGCTGAAATAAATGGCCAAAGCCGATCAAAGCAGCAGCAATTAATGGCAATAAGGGTATAAATACAACCAGAAAATCCATTTTACACTCCTGTCATATTAGGCTGCTTAATCAAAACGGGCGACAGCGGTGTGTTGCTGCCCTGATAATAAGCAATCGATGTGTCGTATTCAGGCACTTCTTTTTTCTCGGTTTGCCATGGCACAAATCCAACGCCTCGCTCAAATACTGAGATTGCACCGGTATCGGGGTCAATTGTGCTTAACAGGATCCAGCCACCGCCGACGAGCTCACGGATAATGGCTTGGCGCTCATAAATCTGACCGAGTATTTCATTTTTGGCTTCCACCATGACCTGCAAGCGGAGTGGCTCATGAATTTCAACCATTTGTTTGGTCAAACCTGTGCGCAAATCGCTACTCGTTCCTTCAATGACACCGAACATGCCGGTGATATTGTGAGTAATCTTTGAGCCGGAGCCAAAATGATCATTATTGATGGTGGAGAAGTAATACTCGAGATTGATACCGGAGCCCACTGGACCGACGGCTAGCAGTAGATTTTCCAGCAGTTTGCCATCCGCATCCTGAGTGGGGTCGTACGAAATCAGGAAAACGCGCCGATCCAGGAATGTTCCTTGCGAGACAGAGCGTCGACCGACAATGGCCGCGGCGATAGTGGCGTGGTTGTATTCCGGGAAAGCTTGAGAAAAATCGTTGGAACGCAAGTAAACATGTTCTTTGCCTTCCTCTGGTGTTTTAGGATTCCTGGCAGAGGCAAAGCGGCGGCAACGTTCATGCGCGGAAGCCTTGCTGGCTTTCACCAAATCTTTTCTGAAAGCCTCAAAAGCGGGTAATTTATTTTCAGGAATATCTTCCAGGTCATACCAGAAGAATTCGTCACTACAAGTGTCATGTTCGGCACCGACAAACCACGTATCTTCGGGTATGTTGATATTGCGTTGCGCCAACAATGCTCTGACTTCCGGACGATTGGCCATGGCCGCAAACAATCTTGCATTGGGTCCGCCACGTTTTCCGCTACATGCACCGCAGTTATAACCAAAGGCATGTGGGTTATTTTGATTGGTGGAACCATGACCTATCAAGCATACAATCGGAGCGAAACCATACGATAAACCTGTTGTACGCATGAATACTGAAAGTTTGTCAGCCTGCTCCACATCGGTGAACCCTAAGCGGGGATGCTCTGGCGTTGCCACAGTATCTGGTTCTAAAGCTGTAAACATGAGCCGGGTAGGCACTGGTTTTTCTATACTTTGACGTAGCATATTGTTAGCCGCTACAAAATATTTGGGTAAAAATATTTTGCTTAACAGGCCTATGAATACAATGGGAGCCAATGCATCGATCACTGCATGCGAGAAAATAAGACCGCGCCGCAGCGATTGATTCATGACATAGGCAAGCTTTTTATAAAAACGATTGCCAGCGCTATGCGCATGCATCAACTGTTCAGCGCCTGCTCTGGGAATTTCATCCACGTCATGTGAGGGCGTGACGACAACCGGGCACTGCATTTTTCTTCGGGTGTCGTCAATACCTTTATAGTTCATGGGAGTACCGAAGAAACCAGCGGCTCCCAGCGTTTCGATAGCAGGATTGATTTCTTCGAGCTGGCGACGCATGCTTTCTTCGCGGTCATCCATGCAGGTGACGATTTGCGCTTGCGGCCGCTCAACACGCATGGCCCATCGTCCACGATGAACATTGGCGTTAATCGCTCGGAAGAAACCTTCTCTATAATGATATTCGTAAGCATACAGCCATAGTTTGCTGCGTTCGGGTGCAGTGAATTCATCCAGGATGGTCAGCATATTGAGCAGGTCATTTTTGTGCATACTTTGGACATCATCAATCGTCAATCCCAAGTGCTGGAATAACCGGAACAGGCGCCAGCCGCTATTAAAAGCTGTGTGTTCAAGATTGTTCTCGACAAGTGGACTAAATTGCCATGTCCACGTCAAATCGGCCAGTGCCTGCCATTCTTGCTGTTGCTCCCGTTCCGATCCGGCGCGCAGGATGAGATCTTTGGCGAGGTTGGTCAGGTATTCGGGTAATTCGCCGCCATATAGCTTCTTCCTGACGATGAACTCGGACAGGTTCTTACGAAAATAATATTTCATGGTTCCGAGCTTGGCTTCAATCTTCCAGTTATCCTTACAGGTCTGATTCAGCCAGAGCCGATCCAGAGTCAGGCGGATAGCCAGATAATCGGCTACATACAAGGACGCATTATTCTCAGTATGATATTCAGGGTTGTGTTGGCGCCAATTGACCATTCCCGACCATCCTGGCAGCTCAAGCGCCAAATGCTGTATGTAACCCTCCCATTTATCCTGTGGAATTTCCATGCTGGACAATTGCATAATGATGCAATCTACAGGATCTTCCGGGGTTTCAGTCACAATGCGCTGCCAGTCGGATAAGTCGTGCAAGAACGGATTGACATCGAATTGCACCGATGATCTCCAGGCGGCATACAAGCCAGCTTTACTGCGTTCAGGTAGCTGCCAGGCTGCGACACCCTCATCCATGACCGATGCGCAAATACGAATAATCTGTGGTCTGATGGAGAACAGGATATCGATGCCGCTCAATGCCATGACAAAACTGCGTAATGTGATTTTGTCACCGATTTGCGCCAACATTTCATCCAGTTTGGCTTCTGCTTCGGCCCTCATTTTCTGGTGAATCGGAACTTCTTTATGGTGTGCTAGGTTGGCTTTGATTTTCTCCAGCCATTCTCTGGCTTGTTCCTCTGACAAATCCAGCATATTTTCTGGATGCAAGTCAGTGAGTTCGATGCCCAGCTTATTGAGAATTTCCTGCCATAGTTGTTTGACGACTGCACTCTCATCGCTATTGGTGGCAAGCATACGAGAGCGGGCTTCTTGGGAAACATCTGGCTGAATGACATTCAGCGCATTCAATTCCTCAATAAACCAGTTCAGTTGACTG
The DNA here is from genome assembly GCA_902826115.1 of uncultured Nitrosomonas sp. GTDB lineage: Bacteria > Pseudomonadota > Gammaproteobacteria > Burkholderiales > Nitrosomonadaceae > Nitrosomonas. Next base: position 2,550 of record CADEDO010000023.1, on the reverse strand, counting down.
ATCGATAGCGCCGGCAAATCATGAATCAATGCCATGCGATAAATATCTTTGCGCTTGATGGCAAGAGTGCCAACTTGCAATACCGTTTCCTCGGCATTTAAGTGCTTGGCATGAGAAAATGCCGCCGCCAGATCTTCATCGGTAATCCTGCCTTGTTGGTAGAGCTCGCGGTTTTTAGAATCAGGCAAGTAACCATAAACGCCTGTTAATTCCTCATATTCTGCCACTGCTTGTTCGAAAGGCAGATGTTGAAATCCGTGTATTGTGTTGTGGTGAACAAACTCATGAAGTGGGCGCTGTCCTGGCAGAATATGATCCAGGTGGTCTATTGTTTCAATGATGTGTTCACGTAAATCAAGAAAATCAGAAGTCATATGCATAATCCTATTGAATACTCTGACTAATAATGTCACTCATTTGACTCATGGTCGCCGTGGATAGATTAATCAACGGAGTAGGCCATAAACCAAACAGAACAATTGCGACAACCAGAACTCCAGCTGCAACGAGTTCGTATAATTTCAAATCCTCGATATCGCGCATCTGTGGTTTAACCGGACCGGTAAATAGCATGCCAATGGTACGCATGGCATACGCGGTACCGATCAGAATGCTCACGCCCAGTAAGATCATCAGATTGCCCCACTCTTGGAATCCGCCAATGATGGCATGCAACTCGGCAATAAAACCTACCGTGCCTGGTAACCCCATGGCTGCAAATAGGGTGATGGTCATAAATAAAGCGAAGCGAGGCATTACTCGCACCAATGAGCTGTAATCCAAAATGTTGCGGGTGTGTGTGCGTTCATATAGCAAGCCAACCAGCAAGAACATTGCGCCTGCCACTAAACCATGCGCGGTCATTTGTAAAACAGCACCGATGATGCCAGTGTTGTTCAGGGTTGCGATATCCAACAAGATAACACCCATGTGACTGACTGAAGAGTAAGCGACCATGGCTTTCATATCCGTCTGACGCCAGGCCAGAACGCCGCCATAAATCATTCCTATCAGTGCGAGTGTAATCAGCAGGGATTGTAGTGTTTGCGCTGCTTCCGGTAGCATGACGACAACCCTGATCAGACCGTAAGCACCCATTTTCAACAAAATCCCGGACAGCAAAATACTCACCGGACTGGGCGCTTCAACGTGCGCTAACGGTAACCATCCATGAAGTGGAAACACGGGCATCTTCACGCCGAAGCCGATAAGAAAGCCTAACAGCACCCAGATTTGCTCATTCTTGGGCATGCTCTGTGCCGCGATGGTCATCGAAGACATCAGCGTGCCGCCATGCACGGGCATGTACTGACTGATGGCTAACAGGCTGATCAGCATGAAAATCGATCCGCCCATGGTATAGAGCACGAAGTTGATACTGGCTACGTTGCGGCGTACGCCACCCCAACGGGCGATCAACAGGAAAAGTGGAATGAGCGTCAATTCCCAGAAAATGTAGAACAGCGACCAGTCCTGGGAAAGAAACACACCCACCATACCAAATTGAAGCATCAGGATACTGATATGATAGCCTTTGACGCTGTTGGTTATGTTGAATGAAGCCAGCAAAGCGATGGAAGTCAGTAGCGTCGCCAGAACCACCATGGGTAATGACAGACCGTCCACACCCAGAGCGAAAGCGGTGCCTAATTTCGGATTGAGTACAAACTGCTCGGTAAACTGCAACGAACCATCTTGGATATCATAAATAACAACCAGCCAGCAGCTCAGCAAGAAAGCCACTGCAGCGATTAGATTGGCGACTAAACGTATTTGGTTGGTATTTTGACCAGGAACTAGGGCCAGAATTAAGATGCCGATTGCAGGTGTTAGAAGTAAAAGACTGAGTATCCCCATTGAATGATTTACCTTTCTGCTAGATTTGTTTGTTTGGCTTTAAAAACAACGAGATTCAGATTATTCGGCATTTGTGATTGTTATTATTTTTCAATGAATCATAATCTGACTAATAAATAAGTTATTGTTTTTTATGTTATAAAACAGAGTTTGTGATGCTTTCCTCTGGTGGTTCGTAACATAACACAAGAAATGTGAATAATTAGTGAAGATGAGCGTGCAGCAGCGATGAAGGATACTATTTGAAAATATTGAGATTAATGACTCCACACATACTAAGCCGATGCAAAAAGCGATCGCTGTATGAGGCATGAAGAAAGGCTTGTTGCACTCTGATGTGCTTATAGATTGGTTTTTTTAAGTATTCAGAGAATATGACTGCGATCTTCTACATCCCCCAAGGCGTAAAATGGGAGTACCAATGTGCTTGTGAGTAAGCTGTCAAATGTGAATAATTAGTGAAGGTGAGGGTGGTAATGTGCAATAAAAGGATGTTTAAGCACACATCCCTAAGGAATTGCGTTCTAAGTCTCACAATTGTGAACGCATCGTGTCAGCCACGATGCGCGTGACCGGTATAGAGCGTCGGAACGGTGTTTCGCGGGAGCGCGCTAAATATTTATTCAACCTGATTCACTATAAAATATTCCGCGTATATGAATGGTTGCTTGGGTAGAGATGGTTTAACAGGCC
>CADEDO010000022.1 GCA_902826115.1 uncultured Nitrosomonas sp. | reverse complement strand
TTAACACCGGTACACCACTGTCGAAAGACAGCCGGTGTACCGGTTTTTTTATGAGATAAAAGAAAAAGTATAATGATTTAGCTAGATTACTACTAAATGGATTTGTGTTTTCACATAAATGTAGATGCTAAGTACTTTTTCTAATGATATGAAGATCGAACCAATTGATTTATTACCTGCTATTGAAATTGAAACAGGTAAGCGCCCTATTTATACAATTGTATGGATGCATGGCTTAGGAGCAGATGGGAATGATTTTGTACCGATAGTTCAGGAATTCGAACTATCACCAGAAAAACATATTCGTTTTATTTTCCCCCATGCACCCAAACGCCCGATAAGCATAAATAATGGCTATACCATGCGCGCATGGTATGACATTTTTCATCCAGATTTTAATAGTTATCAAGATGAGTCAGGTATCCATTGCTCACAGAAAGCTCTGGATGCTTTAATTGAACGAGAGATACAGCGTGGTATAGATTCGAAACATATATTTTTGGCTGGATTCTCACAAGGTGGTGCTATGGCATTGCAAGTTGGGCTTCGACAAATTAATCAACTTGCTGGAATCATAGCGCTCTCATGTTATTTACCTCTTGCAAAAACATTTTCCGGTGAAGCAAGTGCTGCTAACGCATCTATACCAATTTTTATGGCACACGGAGTGTATGATCTTGTGATACCTATATCACATGCACTTTCTTCCAGAAAGGTGTTAACAACTGCAGACTACTTACTCGAATGGCATGAATACCCTATGGAACATACGGTATGCAAACAAGAGATAGCAGATATCAGTCATTGGTTAAATTGCATAATGAATTATTAGATGGATATGAAATTAGCAACTTGGAACGTAAACTCTCTTAAAGTGAGGCTTCCACAAGTTATTGATTGGTTAGATATTAATCGGCCTGATGTGCTGTGTTTGCAGGAAACAAAACTGCAAGATGAGAATTTCCCGGAGAAAGAAATTGCAGCAGTTGGTTATCAATCAGTTTTTATTGGACAGAAAACATATAACGGTGTTGCCATACTCAGTAAGCAGAAAGGCGCTGAGATAATAACTGCCATACCGGGATTTTTAGATGATCAGAAGAGGGTGGTTGCCGCCACATATGATGATGTAAGGGTTATTTCTATTTATGTTCCTAACGGTGATACTGTTGAGTCTGAGAAATATATTTATAAATTAAAGTGGTTGCCAGCTTTGAGTGATTGGCTGCAGGAAGAAATAAAACAGTATCCAAAGCTAGCAATATTAGGTGATTTTAATATTGCCCCTGAAGATCGCGACGTCTATGATCCACAGCATTGGGAGGGGAGGGTGTTATGCAGTCAACCTGAAAGAGCAGCATTCAGTAAATTGCTGCATCTAGGATTAGTTGATAGCTTTCGTTTATTTGAGCAACCCGAAAAATCTTATACTTGGTGGGATTATCGTATGATGGCTTTTCGCCTAAATCGAGGGTTGCGCATCGATCATATTTTATTGACCAACGAACTTGCGAGTTATTGTAAGACATGTTTGATAGATAAAACGACTCGTAAATTAGAGCGTCCTTCTGATCATGCTCCTGTGATGGTTGAGTTATCTAAATAAGATTACCTGCTTTTAGTTTTGACAGGTAAATTTTGAAGTTCTTTTTTTAAAACGTTCAGATTGTTTTCTCGCACATTTATTTCTTCTTTTAATCGTTCGACTCGATTAAGGTATCTCTGATAGTTGCGTTCACTTCCCAGCCGATCAGGAACACCATCTTTGTATTCATTTTTTATCTCATTCAAGTGTTTTTCTTCTTCAGATATCTTATTTTCAATTAATGCACGTTGCTCATCAATTTTGGAATTTTCCCTTCTTGTCGCCAGTCTTTCCTCAATATCTGTAGTGTCTACTGACGGAACAACAACAATAGGAGGCAGATCAACTTTTTTTGAATTTGGGAGAGATATATTTGAGTACGTTACATTCCCATGCTCATCGATATGTTTGTAGACGCCAGAATGGGTTGTGCATGGCAAACAAGCTAAAACGATAAGTAGGAAGTGATTTGCTTTTCTCATGATTCACCCTTTTGATCATTTGTGCACTGCAGAAGATACTTATAGCTTAGCGAGTTCTTTTTTTAATGCGGTTATATTTCTTTGGTGTAGGAAAAATTTATTTTTTAATTGTATGACAGTTTCTTGAGAGTTATTTGATTGAGGATTATTACTAATTTGTTCGATAAAATTTTGTGTGTCGCTTAGCAGCTTCTCCTCGGTAATTAACTCTTTTTTTAGAATCTGGCGACGCATAACATCTCGCTCTTTTTGTTTTGCATCTTTTGTATGAGAAGGATTTGAAGATAATTTTGAATGAGTTAATTCGGAATTTTTGGAAAAGGATGCAATTGAGATTTTCTGAGCATTTTTAATATTACGATTGGTAAAGGTAATATTTCCTTCTTTATCAACATGCTGATATATGTCGGTGCCTGCTGTGGCATTACATAAGGGACCCGATAAAATTAGAGCTAATAGAACTATTAAGGTGCTTATTTTCATATTTTGTATAGAAAAGTTTCTGATAGCATTAGCAACCAATCGAATTAGTTTATCAATAATTTTTCAAAGGAAAAGAAAAAATAGAACTAATAAATCCTTTTAATTAAAATAATTTTTGTATTTCTATATAAAAAATTTAACTTTGTATATCAGTCTCTGGAAAATTATTGATTGCTGTAACAGAGTGTATTCTGGTATTAACTTTACTACCTCTATGAGGTGGATGTTCAGTTCACCTTGTGCCTATAGACTGTAATACATGTCAAATTCAACTGGATGTGTCGTCATGCGTAGCAAGGTAACTTCATCCATCTTAAGACGAATAAAAGCATCAATTACATCATTTGTAAATACGCCACCACGAACTAGAAAATCACGATCTTTATCCAAACACTCCAAAGCCTCATCTAATGAAGCGCAAGCATTAGGCACTTTGGCTGCTTCTTCTGGAGGAAGATCATAGAGATTTTTATCCATCGGATCACCGGGGTGTATTTTGTTTTGAATACCATCCAAGCCAGCCATCATTAGTGCAGTAAATGCTAAATACGGATTCGCGGTTGGATCAGGAAAGCGTACTTCGATGCGTCGCCCTTTGGGACTACTGGTATGTGGAATGCGAATTGCAGCCGAGCGATTGCTAGCTGAATAAGCAAGATTGACAGGTGCTTCAAATCCAGCAACCAACCGTTTGTATGAATTGGTGCTGGGATTGCAGATGGCATTGAGCGCTTTTGCATGTTTGAGGATGCCTCCAATATAAAAAAGCGCCATTTCTGATAACCCTGCATACCCATTTCCAGAAAATAAGTTTTTGCCATCTTTCCAGATGGATTGATGCACATGCATACCTGAGCCCGCATCGCCGACAATCGGTTTGGGCATGAAAGTTGCCGTTTTTCCGTACGAATGTGCTACATTGTGTATGACATATTTAAGGATTTGGTTCCAATCTGCACGTTTAACCAGGCTGTTAAAGCGTGTGCCAATTTCACATTGACCTGCGGTAGCGACTTCATGATGGTGCACTTCGACATCAATACCCATTTCTTCCAGGGTAAGGCACATGGCAGAACGCATGTCTTGCAGCGAATCAACCGGAGGAACCGGGAAGTAGCCGCCTTTTATGGCGGGGCGGTGACCGATATTGCCACTTTCGTATTTGATCGCCGAACTCCAAGCTGCTTCTTCTGATTCAATTTTAACCGAGCAGCCCGACATGTCGGTATGCCAACGGACCGAGTCAAAAATAAAAAATTCAGGTTCTGGACCGAAATAAGCCACATCACCGATACCAGTCGATTTTAAGTAAATTTCACCACGCTTGGCTAGCGAACGTGGATCGCGGCTATAGCCTTTGCCATCCGCTGGCTCGACCACATCGCAGGTCATCAGCAGTGTTGGCTCATCCATGAAGGGGTCCATGTTGGCAGAGTCCGGATCGGGGATCAGCAGCATGTCGGATGCTTGAATGCTTTTCCAGCCGCCGATTGATGAGCCATCAAAAGGATGCCCATCTTCAAATTTGTCCGCATCAAAAGTATGTGCAGGTACGGTTACATGATGTTCTTTTCCATTGGTATCGGTAAAACGTAAATCAACAAACTTGACTTCATTGTCTTGAATCAATTTCAAAACATCAGCTACCACCATTTTTCTCTCTCCAGACTAGCGTTACAAATTTAATAAAACAAAATAAAGATACATTTAGATAGAATTATACCAGCACAGCACAATGAATAATTTGAATCGATATTAACAAATTGGTTGGAAAATCAATATGCAGTTTTCGGATCAATATTTTACGGTACTATCGTAAAGTAGATTATCGTGATTTGTGAGAGCTAAATACATGTTTTTGAGCTCTAGGGAGATGTAATTTGATGGTTGGAAGTACATTTTTATTTTGGTCAGGAAATTATCGATTGGATTTCTCGCTTGAGTAAGGTATTTTGTTGCTGGTTGATCGGTTACCTTACCGACAGAATTGTCAGAATTTGGCTCTTGAGATAAAAGAATATTGCGCATAAGTCATCGTAGAACCTTGAATGTCCAAAGCACTTAACATCCTCAAAGAAGTTTTTGGTTATCCCGCATTTCGTGGTCAACAAGCGGAAGTCATTGCGCACGTTGCCGCCGGTGGGGATTGTTTAGTATTGATGCCGACAGGAGGGGGAAAGTCACTTTGCTATCAGATTCCAGCGCTATTGCGAGAGGGTGTTGCAATCGTTGTTTCTCCATTGATTGCATTGATGCATAATCAAGTTGCGGCATTGCATGAGCTTGGAGTGCGTGCAGCGGTGCTGAATTCTTCCTTATCAGTTCAGGAATCGTTAGCAGTGGAGCAGAAGTTGCTAGCCAGTGAGTATGATCTTCTGTATGTGGCTCCGGAAAGATTGCTAACACCTCGCTTTTTAAATCTGATCACACGTATTCGAATCGCTTTATTTGCGATTGATGAAGCTCACTGTGTGTCCCAATGGGGACATGATTTTCGTCCAGAATACAGTCAATTATCTGTGTTACATGAGAGATTCCCCAGAGTGCCGCGTATTGCGCTGACAGCAACGGCTGACATGGATACCCGGCAAGAAATTATCGAACGTTTAGGGTTGGAGGTGGCCAGGGTATTTGTTTCCAGTTTTGATCGCCCTAACATCCGATATCAAATTATTGATAAAACCAATAGTCGAGCACAGCTGCTGGATTTTATACAGGCAGAACACAGGAATGATGCTGGAATAGTTTATTGTTTGTCACGCAAGAAAGTAGAAGAAACGACAGTCTGGCTAGCTGATAAAGGCATTCGTGCAGTTGCTTATCATGCCGGCATGAGTATGCAGGAACGTAGTTTGAATCAGGAAAAATTCCTGCGGGAAGAAGGCATTGTAATGGTTGCCACCATTGCTTTTGGGATGGGAATTGATAAACCTGATGTGCGTTTTGTCGCGCATCTGGATTTACCTAAGAGTATTGAAGGGTATTATCAAGAAACCGGTCGTGCCGGTCGTGATGGACGGGCGGCGAATGCTTGGATGGTTTATGGTCTCGGCGATGTAATTCAACTGCGACGTATGATTGAGGAATCTGAAGCGCAGATTAGGTTTAAACAAGTAGCTACCAGAAAGCTGGAAGCCATGTTGTCGCTATGTGAAATCACAACCTGTCGTCGATCACGCTTGTTGAGTTATTTTGGTGAAACAGTTGATGTTGCTGCATGTGGAAACTGTGATGTTTGTCTAAATCCACCACAAGTATGGGATGCCACTGAAGAGGTGCAGAAAGCTTTGTCTTGTGTTTATCGAACTGGGCAGAGTTTTGGAGTTGGGCACTTGGTCGACGTTCTGCGGGGTAATTTAACGCAGCGGGTAAAAGAGTGGCATCACGATAAAGTCAGCACGTTTGGTATTGGTAAAAACTTACATGAGAGAGCATGGCGTGCAGTATTCCGCCAAATGGTGGCGCTCGGTTTATTGACAACAGATAGCGAAGGCCATGGCGGCTTGAATCTCACGACCGCAAGTCGCGCCGTATTGAAAGGACAGCAAAAAATCTACTTGCGTCAACAAACTAAACAAAAGCAGTTTTCAGAGAATCGGCAAGACGATGAGTTTGCAATGTTGAATTCGAATGATCGTCAACTTTGGGAACAATTGCGCACATGGCGTGCGAAAACAGCCAAGGAGCATGGAGTTCCGGCTTATGTTATTTTCCATGATGCCACATTGCGCGAGCTTGTTCGTTTATGCCCGAAAACGGAAGATGAATTGCGGCAAGTGACGGGGATTGGAGTGCGCAAGCTGGATAAATATGGCAATCATCTGATTGAAATTCTCCGTGGATGCTGGATTTAATGCGCATGGTTATATGATTTTGCTTAGCACATATATATTCGAATGCAATGCGTTCTAATTGAATCCATTTTTCTGGAGCGCAATAAGTTGCAGCAAGTTTCTCAGTAACATGGCCATTAGGTTTATAAATTTATAAACCAAAAATCAAGAAATAAAATGTATAAAATGTACCAATTGATCATTAAAGCACCTTTTACTTTAATGCAGATAACCGAATGTTTTAACATCCAAACTGGGTAGAATGGTGTGAGTGGACGTGCTATGTGCTTGAGTATTTTGTCAGTTCCGTTATATACTCAATTTCCAGGGCTTAATTATGGTAAATTTATAAAAGGAAATTAAAGCAATGAAATCAATTTTTGCAGCCACTTTAGTAGTATTTCTTACTGCTTGTTCAAATGCTGATATGGGTGATCCAAATGCTTCAGGCGAGTGTGAGTTTGGTGTAGATGGAAATGGTAATTGCCTGAAAGAAGGACAGGATCCACGCCCATTTGGTGGCACCAGCAAACCAGGGCACTAGAAATAAATGCTAAAGTAGATTCGTACAAACATTTGTATGAAACAAGAAACCGCCTTCCTGGGCGGTTTCTTGTTTCTGAATTCCAAAAATGATTGGTTGCTACTAATAATTTGTGCTCGTCGAGCAACTGTGTGAAGTTAGTCTAATGAAATCTGTTAATTGTTTACAGATTAACCAATAAACCTTCTGCGCCGTATCGAAAATCCCACTAAGCCTATCCCAATTAATAACATTGAGTGAGTCTCAGGTTCTGGCATAGGGTTAGCGGTAGAAATTAGGTTGTTTTTGTCTGAGTTGGTATATAAAGGATTCGGGTTCAAATTCAGAGCTGGCGTTGTCGTAATATCCAAGTTTGAAACCAGGACAACAAACTCATTGAATGGACCTGAGGTAAAATTGATTTTATCTGTAAGAGGCGCTTTGAATTTATTGTTGTGGGAGTTAACTGATTTGATGTCATGGACACTATTAAATCCTTCTATAATCGAATCTGCCTGATTGCTTCGTTTTGGGATCATCGAAGCGTAAAGGGAATTTAAATCAGTAAAATAGTCTCCAGGGTTTGTTGCCTGCTCATCAAGTCCTTCTGCCATCGCGGCCCCGATACTTAAACCAAACCAAACAACAACAGAAGTTGCCATTAATCCAAAAAAACTTCTCATAATTTTGCTCCAAGAAATTTGACTTTTTATAAGCTATAAGTTCATGAACTACATGGCATATAGTGCATTATATTTTTTTGCACTAATAGAGAGGAATGTCATGAAATTAATAAGATAAATGTCTTGAGGTGAGTAGGTTAAATGTCCTGCTTTATGAAGAAAATCAATATGACTGATATAACAATTTTTAGGTTATGAGTGGTTTGATTCTTGTGTGATTCAATAAAGGGGGAGCGAGAATATTGTCGTATGAACCATGCAGGCACCCGAATCCCCGTTTACTTCGTGTACGAGCTATATACTCAGCCGAGTCACTCGTGGTAAGTGTGTCGATCTGGCGATCATGGGTATCGAGAAAAGTGGACTATCCGACGTATTTTACGATCATATTTACGTTTGAGGTCATTCAAGTAAATTAACGAGAGATTGGGCAATTCACAAATCTGCCAATCGATTTAAGTGAATCTAATGCTGCGCAGTGTTTCGTGCTGACAAATGAGATTGCTTCGATCACTTTAATCGCATCAAAGAGAAACAATCTATGTGGAAATATTGATCAATCTTGAGGATCGAATGAAGCAAAATGCGGTGAATGGGAATTTCGCTTGGTTATTCATATAACCAAATCTTGGAATAAAATTCCTCCCGTGCGCAAACACGGAAGGAATCTAAAATGATACTAATTTCTTAGGTATTAGGCGGTTGTTTTGCGACGTATAGTGAATGTCATTAATCCTAATCCAACCAATAGCATGGCATAGGTTTCTGGTTCAGGTACGGGACTAACTTGCTCTGACAACGATACACTCACATTTGTGAATACAAATGCTTCATCATTATAATCAAAATCTCCGCCACCGTATAAATCCTCAAACCCCAGATATGTGCCAGCGGGAGTGCCAAGAACCGAATCTCCAGCAAATGCAGTTGAGTAGATGTGATTCATTCCATCAGCATTAAATGAAGCGTTGGAGTTCCAGATGCTTCCAGTATCTAGAACATTTAATTGGAAGGTAAGAACATCCCCTGCATTCACATATCCAAGATTGACATAATCTCCCACGCTTGAAGTTTGATTGTTTAAAACTCCCATAGAGGATTGTGGTGTGATTACGCCATTGACAAGTAACGATAGCGTATTGGTATACGCTGCCGAGCTTGATTGGAAGTAAGCACCAATATAGCCGGTTGATGTTGCTGTAAAGGTGTAAATATTCTGATCAGGTGTTCCCGCATCTGCATATGGAATTGAGGCTGCTTTTACACTAGCTATCGAAAACAAGCCGGACCAAAGAACCATAGACACTGCTATCAATCGTAAAGAGTTTTTCATTGCTTGCCCCAGAAGTTAATTATTCAAAAAATTGCAGAACATTAAGTGGCGAGATATTAGGCGTAATCTTCTGTTGATAATAGAGATGAAACTCCTGAAATTGTCCTGAATTGAATGGGCAGCTGTCCTATTAGATTTCTAAGTTAGCTTGGATTAATGCTTGGGGATTTGACGCAATCAGTATTTGATTGGCTGCCGATTTTCATCTGCTGATCTAACCATGAAGTGTATTTTTTCTTGTTTGTTTCAAGAGAGGTTTTTTATATAAGTATATGTATTAAATTATAATAGTATGCTTCCCTTTGATTGCTGTTTGCAGCATTTCGATACTTTCTTGATGAAAGCAAGGCACTATGATTTTGATTTGAGAGGCTGAGTAAATACGCAGGATTGGAAAATTGGACGCTATTGATACTGATTAACTAGTCAAATGTCCTAGGAAACTCCTAGGTAGATTCGCTTATTCGGGATAATTTTACGCACACATTGCTAGCCAATATTATCTATTTTTCTGAGTTTAATAATGCATGATGGTGAGTCATTTTAGAGACAATTCTTTAGGGTGATGTTTTTTGTGCGCCCTATGGGAAGGATAAGGGTTGATTGTTTGTCTTAAAATTGTCCTGGCGTTAGCGTTTGCAAAGAACGCTTTGTTTTGATGATGACGTGCAACGGCTATTATTGATTTCTAGCTTCTCTAATATGCTCCAACACGCTCAAAATAGTACGACGGGGTGCACCAATATTTAACCGCATAAACCCGCTGCCTTCATTACCAAACAAGATGCCAGGACTCATGCCAACCCCGGCTTCATGAATGAAAAAATGCTTGAGTTGAGCATCAGTCATGTCAAGAGTGCGGCAGTCCAGCCACAGCAAATAAGTGCCTTCGGGTTGGATAATTTTGATTTCCGGCAAATATGTAGCCAGAAATGCTGTAACGCTATCGCGTGTGTCGCGTAAGTAGATCAACAACTCATCTAACCAAGCTTCGCCTTCGCGATAAGCAGTTTCAAAGGCGGTGATACTGAATGGATTGGATGTGCTCACGTGCATATTATTGAATACTTGCATGATGGAGTTCCGGATGGATTTGTCGGGAATAATCAGCGTGGACAGATTCAGGCCAGGTATATTGAATGTTTTGCTGGGAGCGACGGCAGTGATGATTTTTCCTGTGTTTTGCGGCAGAGTCGCTATTGCATGGTGTTGATGGCCGGGGTAGATGAGATCGGCATGAATTTCATCTGAGAAAACCACCACATCGTGCTTCGCAGCGATTGCCAGTAAACGTTCCAGTTCATCGGAGTTCCAGACTCTGCCGACCGGATTATGCGGAGAGCACAGTAATAACAGGCGTGCATTCTTGGCGCATTGTTCCAGATGATCAAAATCGATAGTGTAGCGGCCATTTTCCAGTTGCAGCGGGTTGGGGATCAGCTTTCTGCCCGTCTGCGTGACGGCAGAGAAAAAAGGAAAATACACTGGAGGCTGGATAATCACGGATTCACCAGGTTGGGTAAATGCCATCACGGCGGCATTCAGCGAAGGCACTACACCTGGGCACATGACGATCCAGTCGCGTTGGATGGTCCAACCATGGCGTCGTAGCATCCAATCGATCAGGGAATCATACAAACTGTCCGGGAAAAGCGTATAGCCGTAAATGGGGTGAGCGGCACGTTGCGCCAGTGCCCGAGTAACCGCGGGCGGTGTGGCAAAGTCCATATCCGCCACCCACACTGGGATGACATCACTTTTGCCAAACATGCCTTGCCGCCCGTCATACTTGACACTATGGCTTCCTTCGCGATCGATTTCGTGGTCAAAGTCAAAACCACCGCTCAAGAAATTTTCTCCCAGATGGTGGCTTCAGACAATGTATGCTGAAATTTGCGCTTGGTTTCACGAATGACAAAAGGCACTGCCTGTGGACCCTGGATCAAACGGAAGTGCTTGCTCAAAATCTCTTTCAATCCATCCAATGTGGTGAAGTTCTCGCCATCGCGCTTGAATCCGCCAATCCAGGCTTCTTTCTTGGTGTGTTCCGTGAGCCAGGTGTATGGTGATGTGATCATCAGTAATCCACCCCTATTGATACGGGTGTGAATGCTGTTCAGCAGTTTCGCCGGATCATATAAACGATCGATCAGATTGGCGGCAAGAATCAGATCGTAACCGGTAAATATCGGCTTCAGGTTGCATGCATCCCCCTGGTAGAACTCAACTTTATGTTTGGTGTGATCCAATCCCAGATTGGTCAGTGTACGTTCTTTGTAAGAAACCAGATCGCCTTCGTCAGTCAATGTGTAGCGAAGCATGCCTTGTTGAGCGAGTTGCACGCCCTGTCCGATGAAGCGTGCAGAAAAATCGATGCCGGTGACATGCTCGAAAGCGCGCGCCAATTCAAAGGTGGAGCGGCCCGATGCACAGCCCAGATCCAGCGCGGTGTGTTTAGGCCGGTCACCCATCGCGGCGATGGCTATCTCTGCCAGTGTTTTGGGGAAATTGGGTACGTCAAAATAAACATCGCCATAATGAAACTCGGCATATTCGGACAGCAGCTTATCGGTTTCATAGTTGGAGCTTTGCAGGATCGCCGGAGCATCGGTGACGACATAGCGGAAACCCGCATGCTGAAAGAAATGCCGGCGAAAGGCGTAGCGTGCGCTACGCAGCGTTTCGTTGCCACAGGCAACCCAGGAACCGCCTTTGATCAAATTGTGCTGGTTATCAAACGTGGGCGTGGTGAAGTCGTCATATAACGGATGCACGTCAAAGCCTGCAAAAGGATAGGTTGGGGTTTCAGTCCATTGCCAGACGTTGCCGACGATGTCAAAAAACTCGCCTTGTGGAAATTCGGTCACCGGACAACTGGATGCGTAGTAATCCAGATGCAGGTTACCAGCGGCCCGCGCATTTACCGGTACTTCAGATAACTGAGCAACATCGTACAGTCGATACCACTCATCTTCCGTTGGCAGGCGAACGGGCTGCCCAGTGGTGACCGCTTTCCAATTGCAAAATGCTTTTGCTTCATGATAATTGACTTCTACCGGCCAGTCCCATGGAATGGCGATTTCTTCGGTCATGACGCGCAGATACCAGTTATCGCCTTTTTTGGTCCAGAAAGTAGGGTGCTCCGCATGGGTAAATTGTTGCCATGAACGACCTTCTTCCTGCCAATAACTTTCGGTGCGATAACCGTTGGCCTCGATAAAAGGCAAAAATTCCTGGTTACTGACCAGATATTTACTGGCCTGAAAAGCGGCAATGTCGGCGCTGTGCGAGCCGTATTCATTATCCCAGCCATAATGTGATTGATCGATTTTATTTTTGCCAATAGTCACAGTACCCGCGGTCACAGGAATCAATTCATTGCGAGGTGCCGTGCCGGATTTGCGACAAGGCTCCCAATTCGGATGAGGTTGTACAAACTGCAGCGCGTGCTGACGAATCAGAACCGACGAGGTTTCCAAATGAATGCGCTCATGTTCGATGCCCATCAGAATCGGCCACCAGGGATTTTCCCAGTTGATCGGTAAAGTGAGCGGCGTGTCGGTAATCAGCTTGTCGACTAGATTGCGCATGGTTTTTCGGTAGGTACGGACTTCTTCCACAGTGGGCCAATCATAATGGGTACTGTCCAGATCATCCCAGCTCATTTCGTCCACGCCGACAGCGAAAATCGATTCCAGTCTGGGATTGATGCGTTCAGTGATCAATCCGGAAAGAATCAATTTGTTGACAAAAAATGTGGCCGTATGACCCAGATAAAAAATCAGAGGGTGACGGAGGCTGATGGGTTTCTTGTAGTAGGCTTCATCATTACGCAGTGTTTCAAAAAGTTGTTCATAACAATCCAGCGTCGCGTGAAAATAACGTCGGATCTCTTCACGTTTTGAATTGACATTGTCGCCGTCAAGTAATGGTGTTCTTTGAAATAATGATTGTGACATAGTGTAATTTCTAACGGATTATTCGATTTTTTGACCGGTATTATAACGCCTCAAGCTTTTCAGATCATGTTATCTGGGATAAAAGCCGCTGGCGCCTGATGGGCCATGCGTATTGCAGCGATGGAGAAATTAAAATCAGTACATTCTGCAGCAAACTGATGACTGTTGAGAGTAGTAATTAAGCATTTAGTTTTATCATGAACTATCTAATATGGGGAATATAGCAGAAATGGAGCCAGTTACTTTAGTGTTAGTGTGCAAGCGACCCGCTCCGGGCGTCGGTAAACAAAGGCTGGCTGCGCGTTTGGGATCGGAAATGACGTTTCAGATAGCGAGCGCGTTATTGGCTTGTGCCGTGGAAGATGCGTGCGATTGGCCCGGTCCGGTGGTCATTGCTCCTGCCGATGTTCAGGATAATGACTGGGCGCGCACTTTGTCGCAACCGATCACTTCGCCTGTACAGGTTATACCGCAGATGGCAGGTAATCTGGGCCAGCGGTTGAATGCGCTGGATCAAACATTGCGTGTACAGGGATTGCGGCAACTGGTATTTATTGGCAGTGATTCGCCCGGATTGACTGAAACTGACTATACTGCTACCCGTAACGCTTTGCAACATGCGGATGTGGTGGTGATTCCGGCACGGGATGGCGGCGTAGTGTTGATGGCCAATCGTCGTGCCTGGCCGGAATTGTCCGCTTTGCCGTGGAGCAGCGATCGGTTGGGAGTCGCATTGACGGAAGCATGTTGTTTGGCCGGGCACTCGGTGCAAACCGAGGGGCAAGGCTATGATGTCGATGAAGTGGAGGATTTTGTACAATTGATTGCATCATTGGCGCAGGATCGACGTCCCGCGCGGCGTGCACTCCTTGAGCTGGCAAAACGGATCGTTTCTTCTAAGATAGTCGATAATGCTTAAATTCAGTGTGGTGATTCCTTGTTATCGCGACGAAGAGAAATTGGCGAATTTGCTGGCACAATTGTTCAGCTTGCCGTGCAAACCCTATGAAATCATAGTGGTCGATGCCGCCAACAGTGATATTTGCGAGCAAATCTGCCTTCAGTTCCAAGTGCGGCGTATGGTCAGCGAGCCTTGCCGCGGGCAACAATTGCGGATTGCAGCGACCCAGGCGGCAGGCGATGTGTTGTGGTTTTTACATGCCGATGCACAACTATCGACGGATCCGTTAACGGCTATGGCAAATGCATTGGCGCAAGGTGCGCTCGGTGGTTATTTCCGTTTTCGTTTTGCTGCACCGCGCGATTGGCCGGCATGGATTCTGGAGCCGGCGATTGCATTGCGTTGTCGTTTCGGTGTGCCGTATGGCGACCAAGGGATTTTTATTGTGCGCTCGATTTATCATCAAATCGGCGGACACGCACCCTGGCCATTATTTGAGGAAGTGCCTTTAGTGCGTGCGGCGCGACAAGCGGGCAAGTTTGTGCCATTAGCGGAACCTATTTTTGTCGACCCTCGGCGCTGGCAACGTGATGGCTGGTGGCAGCGTACCTGGCATAATCGATGCCTGGCATTGAACTTTGCACGCGGTGTTACCCCCCAACAATTGGCTTCGCGTTATCATTCAAAAAAAGACGCTTGAGTGACATAATGGCGTTCATTACGCATTGACAAGGACTAGCATGCAAGAGATTGTACAAAAATATTATGGCGAAACACTGACCGGCTCTCAGGATTTACAAACCAATGCGTGTTGTACCGATGCCGGCCTGCCACATTTTGTAAAACCACTGTTGGCGCAAGTTCATGCCGAGGTGCTGACGCGCTATTACGGTTGCGGCTTGGTTTTACCCGAACTGCTGGCCGGTTTGACCATTCTGGATCTGGGCTGCGGAGCAGGGCGGGATGTGTATGTGCTGTCCCAATTGGTGGGGGAGAAAGGGCAGGTGATTGGAGTGGACATGACTGAAGAGCAATTGGCGGTTGCGCGTCAGCATGAACGATTTCACCAAAAAGCATTTGGTTACAAACGCAGCAACGTTCGCTTTCTGCATGGTTATATCGAGCGGTTGCACGAACTTGAATTGGCGGATGCCAGCGTGGACTTGATCGTATCCAATTGCGTCATCAATCTGGCGCCGGACAAGGCGGCGGTATTGCGGGAAGCTTTTCGAGTGCTGAAACCCGGTGGCGAATTGTATTTTTCCGATGTATACAGCGATCGGCGTATACCGATTGCGCTGGCGAGTGATCCGGTGCTGTATGGAGAATGCCTGGGTGGAGCGCTGTATTGGAATGATTTTCTGCAGCTAGCGCGCCGACAGGGCTTTACCGATCCGCGCCTGGTCGATGATCGCCCGATTCGTATCGATAACGCCACATTGGCGGAAAAAACCGGCAATATTCGTTTTTATTCGGCAACCTATCGGTTGTTCAAGTTGCATGATCTGGAACTGGCGTGCGAGGATCATGGGCAAGCAGTGGTATATCGCGGCACGATTCCGCATCATCCGCATGCGTTCAGACTGGATAAACATCACTTTATTGAAGCCGGTAAACAATTTCCGGTGTGTGGCAATACTTGGCGCATGTTGCATGACACGCGCTTCATTCAACATTTCGACTTTTATGGCAATTTTGATCAGCACTTTGGTATTTTTCCAGGTTGTGGTATGGGGATGCCATTTGCAGATGGAGTGACGAGTGAACAATCCAGCGGGTGTTGCTGAGTATGGAGGATGCCAAAGTTGTTTCAATGTCCAATGCGGCCCTCAGTGAAGAACGCGTGCGTTCAACGGCTTGGTATGTTACGCCCGATGACAAACCACGCGGTTTCATTCATTCTCATGCACTAGAAGAGCTCTGGTTTCACACCGGCACTGCCTGCAATTTGGCTTGCCCTTTTTGTCTGGAAGGTTCCAAACCTGGCGATAACCGCCTGCAGTTGATGCGTTTTGAAGATGCTAAACCTTTTATGGATGAAGCCTTAACGCTGGGAGTGCGGCAATTTTCTTTTACCGGTGGCGAGCCTTTCATCAATAAAGATATGATTCGACTCCTTGAGTACGCACTTCAGCATCGCCCCTGCATGGTGCTGACCAATGCCACCGAGCCATTGCTCAAACGCCTGCCACAATTGCAATCGCTGCTTGAACTGCCGCATTCAGTGCATTTCCGGGTTAGTCTGGATCATTTTCTGGCGGATCAGCATGACAAGGATCGTGGCGAAGGTATGTTTTCGATGGCATTAGATGGTTTGTGCGCATTGCATGACATGGGATTCAGCGTATCGGTGGCCAATCAAATGATTCCTGATCTGCCTGCTGATAAAGTGGCTAAGTGCTTTTCGGAAGTATTCCGCGGTGCAGGCTTGCCGGCAGATTTGCCGCGTATCGAATTTCCCGACTTCCACCCGCCCGGCATAGAAGCCCTCGCGCCGCAGATCACCCAAAGTTGCATGGTGGATTATCAAACTGAAGCAACACGCAGGGAGTTTATGTGTGCATTCAGTCGCATGGTCGTGAAAAGCGAAAATGCCTGCGGGGTGTATGCGTGCACATTGGTGGATGACGATGTTGATTATAGGCTGGGCGCCACGTTGGCCGAGAGCCTGCAAGTGCCGGTCAGTTTGAAGCATCATCGCTGTTATAGTTGTTTCCAGTATGGCGCTTCGTGCAGTGAGATGAAACGATAGAAGTTACTTTTAGAGGACGGCTATGAAACACCGCTGGTGGGTACTGATGCTGCTCGGCCTGCTGATGGGGCTGTTTTTCTATTTTGACTTGGGGCGTTTTATCAGTCTGGAGATGCTCAAAAAACAGCATGAAGCGCTGCAGCAAGCCTACCATGCGCAGCCTGTGTGGTTCATCGCCTGCTATGCGGCAACGTACATCGTAATGGCCGGATTGTCCTTGCCCGGCGCGCTGATCATGACACTCGCCGGCGGTGCCATATTCGGACTATGGGTAGGGTTGCCGGTGGTGCTGATATCCGCCACCATCGGTGCTACCTTGGCTTTGTGGGTGGCGCGTTATGTGTTGCGCGATGCCGTGCAGCGCCGCTTTGGCGATCGCCTGGAGCCGATTAACCAGGGACTGGAGCGGGATGGCGCCTTTTATTTGCTTACCTTGCGTGTGGCGCCGGTGTTGCCATTCTTCCTGCTCAACTTATTGATGGCATTGACCACGATCCGGAGTACGACCTTCTTCTGGGCCAGCCTGGTGGGTATGTTGGCAGGCACGGCCGTGTATGTGAATGCCGGCACGCAACTGGCGACTATTCATCATCCGTCGGATATTTTGTCGCCGACCTTGATGGTCTCACTGTTTCTATTGGCTTTTTTTCCATGGCTGGCACGCTGGGGCATTGAGCTCATTAAAACACGCCGCCTGTATGCGCGCTGGACCAAGCCACGCCAGTTCGATCGTAATCTGGTGGTGATCGGCGCTGGCGCCGCCGGGTTGGTGTCTGCCTATGTAGCCGCGGCTACCCGCGCCAAAGTGACTTTGATTGAAAGCCACAAAATGGGGGGGGATTGTCTCAATGTGGGTTGCGTGCCGTCCAAAGCGCTGATTCGCTCAGCCAATTTTCTGAAGCAAATACAAAATGTCGCAGCGCTGGGGTTTGCGCAAGCCAGCATTGATTATGATTTTGCCGCAGTGATGGCGCGTGTTCAACGCGTGATTAAGACTGTCGAGCCGCATGATTCAGCCGCACGCTACACTCAGTTGGGAGTGGAGGTGTTGCAGGGCACGGCGCGTATTACTTCTCCCTGGTCGGTGGAAGTGAATGGCCAAACCCTGACCACGCGCGCTATTGTGATTGCGACTGGCGCACGTCCCCTGGTTCCTGACATTCCTGGATTGGAACGGGTGCCGCACTATACTTCCGATACTATTTGGTCACTGACTGCACGGCCACAACAGCTGATTGTGCTGGGCGGTGGTCCGATTGGTTGTGAATTGGCGCAAGCATTTGCTCGCCTGGGCTGCCAAGTCACTCAAGTGGTGCGCGGTGACTGTCTGCCGCGCGAAGATGAGGATGCTGTGATGCTGGTGAAAGCGGCATTGCAAGCTGATGGCATCAATCTACTGACGCAAACCGAGGCACTCCGCTGTGAAACTGAAAACGGCATGCATGCTTTGATCATTCGAGGCAAGGACACCGGGGAAATCAGGTTGCCGCTGGACGCATTGCTATGTGCCGTTGGCCGAGTGCCGCGCACGGAAGGTTTTGGATTGGAAGCACTGGGTATTCCGATATCCAGCAAGCACGCGATTGAAACCAATGCCTGGTTGCAAACCATTTATCCGAATATTGTAGCTTGCGGCGATGTTGCCGGTCCCTATCAGTTCACGCATATTGCCGCGCATCAAGCTTGGTATGCTTCAGTGAATGCGCTGTTTGGCGAGCTTAGGCGTTTCAAAGTGGATTATTCGGTGATTCCATGGACGACATTCACCGAACCGGAAGTGGCGCGCGTTGGATTGTCGGAAAATGATGCCAAAGCGCGTGGCGTTGCCTATGAAGTAACACGCTTCAATCTTGCGGATCTGGATCGCGCGATTGCGGATGAGGCCGCGCACGGTTTTGTCAAAGTACTCACCGTGCCGGGTAAGGATCGTATTCTGGGCGTTTGTATCGTGAGCGCACATGCCAGCGATTTGCTGGCTGAATTTGTGCTGGCCATGAAGCATGGTTTGGGTTTGAACAAGATTCTCGGCACTATCCATACTTATCCCACCTGGTCAGAAGCCAATAAATATGCAGCAGCGGAATGGAGACGCGCACATGTGCCGCAATGGCTGCTGCAATGGGTGGAAAAATATCATGCCAGAAAGCGCGGAAGGGAGTATCAGTAAGGTTGGTTAATGAGGCGTTGCTGCCGGAAGTAGAGTTTTATTATCTATTAATAATATGTCAGTCAATGAAGCGCTTAGCTGACTTCAATGAGGTCAGCTAAGCGCATTAATCAAAATTAAAGCGTATGGGCGTTTTTATTGTTTCTCACAGGGGTTTCAGCAGTTTCGATATCCACTTTGATAGACATACAGGAATCCATCGATCAAGCTGAAAGGTGATAAGCTGCTGACGCTGGGTTTGACGATGGATCAGTTATTCAACGGGTTATCAAACAATCGTCATTATCTTGTCAGTGTATTGAATTTTTGCCTAATCTTAGATAGGAGAAAAAGAAATGATATCCCTTCGCAAGAATACTATTCTTCAAGTTGTATTGGTTGTTTTCGCAATCAGTCACGCACAGTCGCTCTGGGCGGCCAAAACGATCGGGACTTTTTCTGCACAGCAATCCTGTTCTGCGTATGTGTCAAAGAATAAACAAACCAATCCGGATAATGCCCAGGTTCTGGCGGGTAAAAGTTACGACACCATCGAAGTGAATCAACCCGACCATCCGAGCTGGTATCGAGTGATTGTGCCGACGGCCAATCCCAAGGAACGTTGGGTCAGCGCCAATTGTGGTCAGGCACAAGTGACGGAAGAAGAACCTGACGACAAAAAGAGTTGCAGCATTGCCGGTCAAGCGGATAGCTATGTATTGGCGCTATCATGGCAGCCGGCTTTCTGCGAGACCAAGCCCGATAAACCTGAATGTCAAATTTCTGATCCGCAAGTTTATCAAGCCAGGCACTTTGCGTTGCATGGTTTATGGCCCAACAAACAAAAATGTGGTACGCAGTATGGTTTTTGTGGCGAGATCAAAGGGCAGAAGCAAAATTTCTGCGATTATCCAGAACTGCCATTAAACCCAAATTCAAAGACCGCATTAGCCGAAGTGATGCCCAGTGTGACTGCCGGTTCTTGCCTGGAGCGGCATGAGTGGCATAAACATGGGACTTGCCAGGCTAACCCGATCAATGATTACTTTGATCTCAGCGTGGATTTGACCCGCCAATTTAACGATTCCGGAATGGCTTATTTTATGAATCGCAGGATCGGTCAGGAAGTGCGGACTGAGGATTTCCTCAATCGAGTTGCCGCAGTGCTGGGAGCCTCCGCGCGCGAGCGCATCAAGCTGAATTGCAATCAGCTGGGGATGCTAGTGGAAATTCAATTGAGTCTGAATGCCGATTTAATTCGGGGCGCTGATCTCGAAAATCTGATCGTGAATGCACCGGCTCAGGGTAAATCCAGTTGCGGAGAGACTTTTCGCGTGGATCGCATCGGCCAATGAGCGGGATGCTCGATAATATCAATGGAGTTGCTCGTGTTGATTTTATTAGGATTATTATCTTTTTGGAATGATCTTCATGTTTTGGTTCCAATAATGACGGGCAGATTGTTGGGGGTGAATCTCAAAATAGGAAATCAAAAGTGCAATCTAGTAATTCAAATCGATTAAACATGATTGCATGCGTGTGGAATCGACAGTGGTAAATTTCACCCATCTATCCGATGGTGTATTTTTATACTTGGTATGTGTTAATCTGAAACGCCATGTCCATTTCTTGATTTCAACTTACTAGAAGGAGTACACGAGCATTATCAAAATCTGATTTATATTTTTAGCCTATAGTAAAAAGAAGCTGGTTCTTTTTACATCACCCAATTGGAGGTTTGATCATGTCAGTCATACGTTCCCAATCGATTACTTCCCGCAGTACCTTTTTGTTGTGCTTGATGATTGCTGTCAGCATCCTAGGTTGCGACAAGAAAAAGCCTGAAGATGAAGCGCCTAAACCAATTACGATCAATAAAAAATCGGTAGTCATTCATGATGTCAACGCACTGGCGAAGCCGTTTGCATTTGCCAAAACCATGGAGCAAGTCGTGGCTACTGCCGGTGGTGCTCCAACAAATTCAGTGTCGATGTTAAAAAGCGTTGTGGATTCGTTTGCTGAAAGCGCATTTGTTCATCCCGTTTCAGGAAAAATGATTGAGGTGATACCTCGACCACTGGAATCCGTAATGAATCCAACCGATTGGTTAAATCCAGCATCGCCGGATGGCATGATTCCTGTCGGCCTTTTCAATCGCTTTGACCTCGCGCCTGCGGATGGCAGTAATTGTGGTGAATATCGGATTGTTTATGCGAAAAAATCTAGCGAGCCATTGGATCGCATGACCATCATTTTTGAGGCAAGAGTACCCAATCCCAATCCCAGTAAAGGTCTGGCAGGCTGTGCCCCGATCACTGATTTCTGGGCAGAGCGTTCAAGTGACGCTAATGTTGCTCAGACTGTTACAGCGCTTGAGAAACTCTATTATCAGGGCATTCCAGGGGTTGAGCCGGTTGTAAAGGCTGAGAATTATGGTTTGCCGATGGGACAGTTGCGCGTTAATCTATTTAAAACGCCTAATCCAAGAACGGTGCCCTGGTCATTGCGTGAGTTTTTGGTGAGTTTTGACTTGGACGGGCGCGCAATCTTCAAACCTGAACCAGTCGATGATTCTCCGACTGCTGCCTTGTTCCGGATTGCCAGTGGATCCTCAGTGTTTAGCGAAGAGGATTTCAATAGTTTTCGTGACGCCTTTCTGGGACAGCCGTTGTGTAACTTGGTCAACCCTGATCGTATCAAGAAGAATGCATCTGCAAACGACATCATTAATGGGATCAGTGCTGGTTACGATCCGAGATTCAATGATTTTGAATCAATCTCGCAAGGCAACGCCGATAATCCAGCGACTGAAACTGATCTCCTGTTGATTAATCAAGTTAAAATGCGATTAGCCGCGCTGTCGGATTTAAGTGGCGTGTCACCGGCTCAACTGATGAATCGTGCGGGCACCATGACCTGTGGCGGTTGTCATCAATTTTCTGCAGAGGATGGCAACAATGATCTTGGCAACAACGCTACCTGGCCCGCCAGTCTTGGTTTTGTTCATGTTGATGAGACGGGTGCGTTGTCACCCTTGCTGAACGATGTTTTTATTCCTCAGCGGATAAAAATTGCCCAACAATTCAAAGAAAACCGTGCCGCCTTTCATCAAGAGGCTGCAACTTGCCCAGGCGTAGCGGTTGCAGCAAAGAAAGTCATTACATCCGATGTAACCAAGTCACGTGAGCATGATTTGTATAAAAGCGTAGACAGTATTCGCACTAAAATTCAGAAGGTAATTCAGGCGTCTGAAGCAGAGCCTGATAAATCTGCGGAATTGCAGACGATGTTGCAGGAACTTAAGCAGGCAACTGACTCTGCACGTAAACAAGAAAGTGCAACCCAAGGTGTCTATACGCCTGCGCGTACGCATTAATTGAAAGAGAGCTGTTCATGTATTGCACATGAGCAGCTCCTTATTTTAGCGCGTGCTCAGATCGGAATAATATTCGTGTTGAATTCGCTCCACGTAACTGACCAGATTGTCTTTGGTTAAGCCATATTTCTTTAACGGTGACTCAATGGGGCAGCCGATGATATTGATCAGCAGCCCAAAAGCGGAACTATCCAGCGTTGTTGGCTCATCACCCAGGAAATAGAGTTGATTGCCCAGGCTTGCGGACAGCGCATCCAAATCTTGTCTGCCCAAGGCAAAGACTTCATCAGCTTGATGTCTGCCGGTGCCGTGACCCAAAATCTGTCGCTTGATTTTCTTACGCCAGCCGTGCGCGACGATATCCCTGATGATCGGTGGCAACCCACCAAAAATTGCTTGCTTATTCACTTGCCAGTTTTGGTCTGTGTATTGCCAGCGGGAATAAAGTGCGATCCAGAATAGATGTTCTTCGATTAAACGTTGCAAGGCTAATGATGTGGCAAGTTCTGCAGCATTCAGTTCTGAATCCAGATTTTTATGAGACGACTTGAGATGGGTGATGATAAAGCGAGAGTCAGCCAAGGCTTGACCGCTATCTTCAATGTACGGCAATTTGCCCTTTGGGGCTCCTAAGGGCAACGACGGTTTGATTGTGTAGTCAATATTCGCCATGCGCAAGTAAGTTTCAATTTTGCAGCAGAAAGGACTCAGGTTGGGAATGCCCCAGGTGCGCTCGAATTGGTAGAGTGTCAGCATGTCAGCGATCCTTGTGGTAATTATTATCCATTAGTTAGACTTGTATAGTGCAAGTGACCTTACCTGATAAACTTGTTAATTGCAAGTGATTGCATTACATTATGCTGTGTGATTATTTGAATGAGGTGCGGTGAGTATGACGGATGCTGTGAATAAAACGGATTTTGAGCGATCATGCTGTCCGATTGCCTGTGCGCTGGATCATCTGGGCGATAAATGGACACTGCTGATCATTCGTGATCTATTTTTGGGGAAAAGACGTTATCATGAATTCATGGCCTCGCCTGAGCGAATCGCTACCAATATTCTGGCAGACAGATTGAAAAAGCTGGAAGCCGCCGGATTTGTGCTGCAACAAGCGTATCAACAAAAGCCAGTGCGCTACGACTATCAATTGACCCAAAAAGGCGAGGATCTGAGACCGGTGCTGGAAGCCTTGGTGGCATGGGGAAAAGTATATTATCCGGGTACTCAAGTGTTCAGCTCCCATCAACAACAGCCCATCAGCGCAGAGCAATGAACAATTAAACACCATTCATCAGAGCGTCAATGGTTGCGCCTATTTTGTCTTTACCGCAACGTCATTTCTTGTACACTATGTCCCCGCAGAATTTCGGGTTTATTGCAACACTTGCTTTCAATAAAGGGGAAAATTTATGATCTTCTGGCGCGTGAAATCGCTCGATGCCATTCTTGCTACAGCTGAAAAGAAGAGCCTTCACCGATCCTTGAGTGTATGGCAGCTGACTCTATTGGGCGTTGGTGCGATCATTGGAACGGGTATTTTCGTATTGACAGCCGAGGCTGCGCAAAAAGCAGGTCCTGGCATGATGCTGTCCTTTGTCATTGCTGGCTTTGTTTGTGCCGTGGCGGCACTTTGCTACTCTGAGCTTTCTTCAATGGTGCCAGTGTCCGGATCTGCGTACACCTATTCTTATGCGGTCATGGGTGAGTTGGTGGCGTGGCTGGTTGGTTGGGCGTTAATGCTGGAATATTCTGTTGCCGCCAGCGCCGTTGCCGTGGGGTGGTCGGGTTATTTTGTCGGTCTGTTGCAAAATTCATTGGGAATAGAGATGCCCTTTGCGCTGGCAAATGGTCCGTTTGCCGGTGGAATCATCAATTTGCCGGCGGTTATTATCTGTATGCTGGTTGTCGGGCTACTGGTCATTGGTACCCGAGAAAGCGCTACTTTCAATGCGGTTCTGGTGGCGGTCAAGATCGCTGCTCTCATGCTGTTTATTGCTTTGACGATGCCGGTTGCCGAATGGTCGAACTTCCAGCCTTTTTTGCCGCTGGGAGAAGCGGGTGTGGTCGCTGCGGCGTCTTCTATTTTCTTTGCCTATGTAGGTTTTGATGCGGTCTCCACTGCCGCAGAGGAAACCAAAAATCCTCAGCGTAATGTGCCCATCGGACTGATTGGTTCGTTGGGTATCTGTACTATTTTTTATCTGTTGGTATCGGCAGGAGCGATCGGAGCCGTTGGCGCGCAGCCAGTGATGGGTGCGGATGGCAATGGGTTGATTCCGGGTTCTCGCTTGTTGGCTGACCAATGCCAATCGCTGGCTACCGCCGGGCAGCAGCCATTGGTTTGTTCACGCGAAGCATTGGCATTGGTTTTGCGCGAAATCGGCTGGGAGAAAATCGGTAATTTACTGGGTCTTGCCGCTTTCCTGGCATTGCCCTCGGTGGTTTTGATGATGTTGTTTGGACAGACGCGCATTTTTTTTGTTATGTCACGCGATGGTTTGCTGCCGGAAGTATTAAGCCGCATTCATCCACGTTTCAAAACACCGCATGTTGTGACTTACGTGACTGGCCTCGGGGTGACCATTGCGGCTGCTTTTTTCCCTGTAGGCAAGCTGGCCGATATTTCCAATTCCGGTACATTGTTTGCGTTTATGGTGGTGGCATTTGCGGTCATGATCCTGCGCATCAAAGACAAAAGCCGCGTGCGGCCGTTCAGGGCACCTGTAATCTGGCTAGTTGGCCCGCTTGCAGTGATGGGGTGCATTACGCTGTTCATGTTTTTACCCACGGACGCTAAGCTGGTGTTTCCGATCTGGTCAGGGATTGGATTGGTTTTCTATTTTCTGTACGGTTACCGCAAAAGTCACGTCGGTCGCGGCATTGATACGCCAGTAGGCGGTGAGGATGTGATCAGCCCGATTCGTCCTCTGGTGGATTGCGATCATGATGCTTCAACTGCACAAAGCAAAGATTGAGCATTGTCAATCAATGATTGGTGAGTTTCTGAATCCGATTGAGCAATGTTGTGGTAACCCGCAGAAGTCAGATAAAAACTTAGTTTCTGCGGGCATTCAGCACCTTAATCAAGCATGCTGTTTTCTTTTGCAGTTCATGTGCTGGCCGTGGAATCCGGGACTCGCAGCAATGCGGGTAATATCACCAGCGTACAGATGAGCGTAAAGCTCAGTCCTACCGTGAGCATGATTCCCATGCCCGCAGTGCCTTGATGGGATGAAAACATCAAACTGGCAAAATCGACCAGCGCTGTCAATGCGCTGAAAAAGATGGCGCGTGCGGTGCTGGTGTGAATCAGGATTTCGCTGACCAATTCATTATTCAGGCTGCGATATACCATGTGCAAGCTACTGTCGATGCCCAAGCCAAGCAATAACGGTAAGGCGATAATGTTCGCGAAGTTGAACGGAACATCCAACAAAACGGTAAGTGCAGCGGTGAACAGACTCGACAATAATAGCGGGAGCAGTACCAGCAGGGCATATTTTATGCTGCGCAGCAATATCAATAAAATGACGACCACACCAATCAATGCCAACAGGAATGCCTGGATAAATGCTTGTACTACAGCCTCACCCGCTTCCAGACTGATCACGGGTGCTCCGATGGCGTTCGGTGCAATTTTTTGCACGGCATATACAAATCGTCGCAAAGCTTCGTTGTCATTGAGATCTTCAGAGGGATAAACGGCTAGGCGGTATTCTCCAGTTTGACTATGCCAGCGATCGCCCAGTGTGACTGGCAGGTCTTGCTCGCTAAAGGGAGTGGCTTCTGTGGCTGTATTCAGACTTTGTAAAGCCAGGGGCAGCATGGCGAGCAGATCATGTTCCAGCGAATGCAGTAGAGTGTGTTTTTCGCTGGCACTGGTTTGATCGAGTTGAGTGAATAAATTAGCCAGTGACGAGCGCAATTGGCGTGCGGTTGCAGCAGTGGAGTGATCGGGGCGTTCCGCCAGGAATTGATCTAAAGCTATGGCCAGCGCATCCAATGCTTTACGCTGGCGTGTCAAAGCATCGTCACCGATTAACGCTTGGGTTTGTGCTGGAGACGAAATCGGCCCGATTGTCAGCGCCATTTCCCGGATCAGTGCGAGTTTCTCGTCCTGCTCGGTCGGTACAAAATCCAGGATAGTGGCAACCCGATTGACTTCAGGGAGCTTGGCCAGCCTTTGTGCCAACTGTTCCGCTTCTGTACGATCTTTGGCCAGGACTGAGACGTGCCAGGGGGAAAGATCGGAGTCTGCCAGCAGTTCGCGAAATGTCTGCACGGCATTGCCTTTCTGATCCTGCATATTCAGCAGGTTGTAGTCAAATCTGACTTGGGGCATGAGTGCGAGCGCCGCGATGGTTGCTGCGAAAGTGACAGCATAAGTCAATTTATGCCATTTCAGAGACAATTCGAGCATTTTGCCAACAGAACTCTTTGCAACTGATTTTTTGGATTCTTTTTTTGGTAAATAGCGCAGCAGTGCAGGGCCGATGGTGAGGGTAACCAGTAGGCTGATGATCATGCCGGTGCCGGAAATGATCCCTAATTCCGCTACGCCACTATAATCGGTGGGCATGAAGGCATAAAAACCGATAGCATTGGTGATGGTGCAAGCCGTCAGTGCCGCTCCAGCATCGCCGCCGGAGATATGGATGGCATCTGCTGGCGGCAAGCCGCTTTCTACTACTTCGCGATAGCGCAGTAGAAAATGGATGGCGAAATCCGCCCCCAAACCGATATATAACACCGCAAAGGCGATGGAAATCAGGTTCAGATGACCGACAGCGGCGGTGGCAAACGCGGCGGTGAGGATCAATCCCATTAACAAGCAAATCAGTACGTTGAGTATCAATCCTCCGGTGCGCATGGCAAAGAAAAGCACGATTCCTACCATGAAGAATGTGATGATTCCGGCATATTCCATGCCGCTCAGTGAACTGTTGAGTTCCTCATCGGCCAATGCGACATCTCCGGTGACGCGTAACCGGATTGGGCCATCCTTGGTTATCCCGACACTTTCTGCGGCGGCGTATAGGGCATCGATGGCTTGCTCACCTGGCAATAACTGACTGTAATCAAGCTTTGGTTTGATGACGATCAGTTCCTGGTAGGTAATTTTCTGCGCTTCACCGCCGAACAAGGATTGCCACGACAATGCCCGAGGTGAGCCGCTCAGTCGCTTATCCAGCGTCGTGCTGACTTCACCGAGCACGGCGCCCAACTCCATGCTGCGCCCTTTATGCAATTCCTCGATGGCGCTGGTCAATACATCTGCGAAAGAAGCCAGGGTAGGATCTCGGTTAATATGTGCGATCAGCGGTTGCGCCGTGGCCAAACTATCCGTGATGCGTTCGAGTTCTGGAATACTTTGGTACAGTAAACCATTGCGCGCAGAAAAATCATCTACCCGCGGAGGATAAACATCGTAAAAATTATCGGTATCTTGTTTTAGTCGCGCTGACAGGCGTTGCGTTATCGAGCGAGCCTGCTCGGGGGTTGGTGCATCCAGCACCACCAGCAGCGTGTCGATGTCTTGTGGAAACGTTTCATTGAAGTGCTTCAGGTTGACGCGAAAGGGCAATTCCTCGGATAGCATATCGGTGGTATCGGTATTCATTCCGAGGTTTTTCGCAACATATAAGCCGCAGCCTACGGCTGTTAGCAGTGCTGCCAGTAAAACCCATAGTGCATGACGGTAGGCGGTGGTGGTCCAATGTGCAAAAGCACCATGAATACGACTGTGTGAGGCTTCCACGATGGCAATTATCCTTCAGGTGAGAAAACGGCATGGTTAATCATCAATTCAATGGTCTGGATTGGCTTCCATGTTTCCAATAGACCTGGTTATTTTTTGTAGCGATGCTTGAGATATTCGATGACGGGCGGTGTAATCGATAAAATGATGATCGCTAAAATGACGAGTTTAAAGTTTTGCTGAATGAACGGAAGCTGTCCGAAATAAAAACCGGCATAAATGAATGTACCCACCCACAACACAGCACCGACGATGTTATAAACAATAAAAGTGGTATACGGCATGGTGCCAATGCCGGCAACAAAAGGTGCGAAGGTGCGGATGATGGGTATGAAACGTGCAATGATGATGGTTTTGGCGCCATATTTGAGATAAAAGGCGCGTGTTCTATCCAGATACTCGCGTTTGAAAAAGCGAGACTGTTCCGAAGTAAACACTTTGGGACCGACTTTCTTGCCTATCCAATAGTTGACACTATCCCCTAAGATACCGGCAATGCATAATCCGGCAAACAAGACATGGGGATTCAGCTGAGAACCTTCTAATGATGCCAGCGAACCAGCAGCGAACAGTAGTGAATCCCCGGGTAATAGGGGCAACACGACAAGCCCGGTTTCACAAAATACAATCAGAAAAAGGATGCCGTAAAGCCATAATCCATATTCTGATGCCAATTCCTGCAAGTGTCTGTCAATGTGGAGGATAAAATCAATAAGAAACATGTGTATAAAGAAAGTAAGTGTGGCAGATTCAAAAATACAGCCCGGCAGTTAATGTTGGGTTGCTAATTTGGAAAGTTCCGTATTATGCAGGAACTTGCTGCAAACCTCTAGCAATGATCGGAATCCAAACGTTTTTTTCGAAAGGCTGCGGATTTAATCTACAGTGTCAGCGAGCGGGAAGGCATTGTGTCGAAAGTAGGGCATCGATTCATAGTGATTCATTTTTGAACTGGTTTGTTGTTTTATATCAACGGAGTGAATTATTGTCGACAGACATTGCTTAAGTATCAGCGGATAAATCAGTGAATCGCTGGCTGAATGCTTACCGAATTGATAGCACCAATGCGATAATAATCCAACTTCATTTATTGTATAAGAAACTATGATCTGGAAACCTAATGTGACGGTTGCAACTGTTATTGAGCAAGATGGAAAGTACTTGCTGGTCGAGGAGGAGCCGGAGGCGGGAGCCGGTTTGTTTTTAAACCAACCGGCAGGACATTTGGATCCCGGAGAATCCATCATTCAGGGAGCTATCCGCGAGACATTGGAAGAAACGGCGTTTACTTTCGTGCCTGAATATTTGCTGGGTGTTTATCAATGGCATTCGCAGCGGGTGGATACTACGTATCTGCGTTTTGCTTTTTATGGTCGTGTGACTGATCATGATGCTAATCGAGGGTTGGATGACGGCATTTTGCGTGCGGATTGGTTCAGTTTGGATGAAATTCGGCAAAACATTCAACGCCACCGCAGTCCGTTGGTGATGCAATGTATCCAGGATCATATTGCTGGAAAACGTTATCCACTGGAATTACTGAATCGCTATGAGTCATGATGCCATGAGCAAACAGCGGGTGGTCATCGGATTGTCGGGCGGCGTTGATTCGTCAGTGGCGGCTTATTTGCTGAAGCAGCAGGGTTATGATGTTGTTGGACTGTTTATGAAGAATTGGGAAGATGATGATACCGAAGAGTATTGCTCTTCCCGGCAGGATTTTCTGGATGCCGTTTCCATTGCTGATGTGATTGATATTCCCATCGAAGTAGTCAACTTCTCGACTGAGTATAAAGACCGGGTTTTTTCACATTTCTTGACTGAGTATCAGGCTGGGCGGACACCGAATCCTGATGTGTTGTGCAATGCTGAAATCAAGTTCAAAGCTTTTCTGGATCATGCCAACAAACTCGGTGCTGATTATATCGCCACAGGCCACTATGCCCAAGTGCGGAAGGTGGGTGGTGTATTCCAATTGTTAAAGGGTGAAGACGGAACGAAGGACCAGAGCTATTTTCTGTATCGCCTGAATCAGAAACAACTATCTAGCACGTTGTTTCCAGTCGGACATCTTTATAAGCGCGAGGTGCGAAAGATCGCTAAAGAGCTCAAGCTACCGAATTTTTCCAAGAAAGACAGTACCGGGATCTGTTTCATCGGGGAGCGTCCATTCCGTGAGTTTCTTAATCGCTACCTTCCGCATGAGCCAGGAGAAATTCAAACCCCGGAAGGGAAAGTGATCGGTCAGCATATTGGGCTGATGTATTACACCATTGGCCAGCGGCAAGGGTTGGGAATAGGCGGTACGCGTGATGGTGGCGATGCACCTTGGTTTGTGTCAGCCAAGGATATGGATAGGAATGTATTGATTGTTGTGCAAGGTCATGATCATCCGAGTTTGTTTCGCCCATCGTTGCAAGCCACTGATCTGACGTGGATCAGTGGCAAACGGCCTCATTGCAACTGGGTATACGCCGCAAAAACTCGCTATCGCCAGGTAGATGCCCCTTGTGCAATAACAAATTTTACGCAGGATCATTGTCGGATTGATTTCGCGCAAGATCAATGGGCGGTTACGCCTGGTCAATCTGTCGTTGTCTATGAAAGCAAAGTATGCTTGGGTGGCGGCATCATTACTGAATGATCATGTGCAGTATTTTTTTAAATAAACAGTGATCTCATGAAGAATATGACAAATAATCAATGCTATATTGTCTGTGGCTAAAATCGAATTTGAGTCAGTGCATTATGTTTTGTTGAATTCACCTAGTTGGGTTATGCATTAAAAATCATCTATCGTCATGAAGAAACTAAGTCGCTACTAATCCGACCATAAATATCAGTGTTTGCAATCGTACTTTATTTTAGTATTGATCCCATTTTGGATTTCTTTTTTTATATTTATTGTTTAATTTATAAATAGATAGATATTTTTTTATCTCCTAGTCTTGAAATTATCAAAGATAGATCATATCATCATCAGCACTCTTGGTCGATGAGTGCTAATATCGATTTTTTGTAATGTTGGGGTTTTGATTTTTCTTGATTCCTTAAAACAAAGTACAAAATACTTCGTAAATTTCAAATTATTAATTTCAATAGGAGAAAGCAGCATGAAAATTCGTCCTTTGCATGATCGTGTGATCGTCAAGCGATTAGAAGATGAACGTAAAACCGCGTCAGGTATTGTTATTCCAGATAGTGCGGCAGAAAAACCTGATCAAGGTGAAATTCTGGCAATCGGAAAAGGTAAAGTTGGCGACGATGGGAAAGTTCGTCCGCTGGAAGTTAAAGTAGGTGACAAGGTATTGTTTGGTAAATATGCCGGACAATCTGTCAAGGTTCAAGGTGAAGAACTTCTGGTGATGCGGGAAGAAGATATTATGGGTGTGATTGAAGGTTAATTGATTCAATCCAATGGCCTGCTAAAGACAATATTTGAGAAATTAGGAGATAAGTTATGTCAGCAAAAGAAGTGAAATTTGGTGATTCAGCGCGCCATAGAATGGTGGCAGGTGTAAATATTCTAGCCGATGCAGTAAAAGTAACCTTGGGACCTAAAGGTAGAAATGTGGTGTTGGATCGCTCTTATGGTGCGCCAACTATCACTAAAGACGGTGTTTCAGTTGCTAAAGAAATCGAGCTGAAAGATAAGTTTGAAAATATGGGTGCGCAGATGCTGAAAGAAGTTGCCAGTAAAACATCTGATGTGGCTGGTGACGGTACTACTACGGCAACTGTATTAGCCCAAGCTATCGTCAAAGAAGGTATGAAGTATGTGGCTGCTGGCATGAATCCAATGGATCTCAAGCGCGGAATTGATAAAGCGGTTAGTGCGGCAATTGGTGAATTGAAGAAACTTTCAAAGCCCTGTGCAACAGCCAAGGAAATTGCACAAGTTGGCAGCATTTCAGCAAATTCTGATACTGAAATCGGAAAAATCATTGCAGATGCGATGGAAAAAGTTGGTAAAGAGGGTGTGATCACTGTTGAAGATGGATCGGGATTGCAAAATGAGCTGGAAGTGGTTGAAGGTATGCAGTTTGATCGTGGTTATCTCTCACCTTACTTTGTAAGCAGTGCAGAAAAGCAAATTGCATTATTGGATAATCCTTTTATTTTGCTACATGACAAGAAGATCTCTAATATTCGTGATTTGTTGCCCATATTAGAACAGGTAGCCAAAGCCGGTAAACCACTGCTGATTATTGCTGAAGATGTTGATGGAGAGGCATTGGCGACTTTAGTGGTAAACAATATCCGTGGCATACTTAAAACCTGTGCAGTTAAAGCGCCAGGTTTTGGTGATCGTCGTAAAGCGATGCTGGAAGACATTGCAATTCTAACTGGTGGTACCGTGATTGCGGAAGAAGTTGGCTTGACGTTGGAAAAAGCTACACTGAATGACCTGGGGCAAGCAAAACGCATAGAAGTGGGCAAGGAAAACACGACCATCATTGACGGTGCTGGCGATGCAAGCAATATTGAGGGGCGTGTCAAACAGATCCGTGCACAGATTGAAGAAGCTACCAGTGATTATGATAAAGAGAAGCTGCAGGAGCGTGTTGCTAAACTGGCAGGTGGTGTAGCACTGATTAAAGTGGGTGCTGCTACTGAAGTAGAAATGAAAGAGAAAAAAGCGCGCGTTGAAGATGCTTTGCATGCTACACGTGCTGCGGTAGAAGAAGGTGTGGTTCCTGGCGGTGGGGTAGCATTGTTGAGAGCCATCTCGGTTGTCAAACAAATTAAAGGTGACAATCATGATCAGGATGCCGGTATCAAGATTGTGCTACGTGCTCTAGAAGAGCCATTACGACAAATCGTAATCAATTGCGGTGATGAGCCATCAGTTGTTGTGAACAAAGTTGCTGAAGGCAAGGGTAATTTTGGTTACAATGCAGCAACTAGTGAGTATGGTGATCTGGTTGCAATGGGTGTTTTGGATCCAACAAAAGTTACTCGCTCTGCTTTGCAAAACGCAGCTTCAGTTGCGAGTCTGATGCTAACAACCGATGCAATGGTGGCTGAGTTGCCTAAAGATGAAGCTGCAGCTGGTGGCATGGGTGGTGGTATGGGTGGTATGGGTGGTATGGGTGGTATGGATATGTAAGCATTTGCCACAGTTGCTCGATACTTGAAATAAAACAGACCCCAATATAGCGTTGGGGTCTGTTTTTTTGTCTTTATTAGAGTGATCGGATGAGTAGTGCAACTTGTTTGTTGTTTTATTTTCTCAGCAAAAATTCTTTATCGTGATAAATTCCAAATTATGGATAAATTAGAAAGTTACTCACCTGCTAAGCGTCTTCTCAAAGATAGAGTGATTCTTATCACGGGAGCTGGACAAGGCTTGGGGCGTGTGGCCGCATTAACTTATGCAGACTATGGTGCAACAGTAATTCTGCATGGTCGTAAGGTAGAGAAATTAGAGCGTGTATATGATGAGATTGAAGCTCTCGGTAAAGCCCAAGCAGTAATTTATCCACTTAATTTGGAAAACGCGGAAGATAAAGATTTTAAAATAATTGCGCAGGCAATAGAGCAGCAATTGGGGCGTTTGGATGGGATTCTGCATAATGCTGCATTTTTATACGGTCTAAGTCCGATAGAAAACCAGACAATCGAGCAATGGCGGACTCTATTGCAGGTCAACTTAATGACTCCCTTTGCTTTAACTAAAGCGTGCTTGCCGTTGCTAAAGAATGCTCCAGATGCCAGTGTTATTATGACTTCAAGTACTCAAGGACATAATCCATCTGCTTATTGGGGAGGTTTCGCGGTGGCGAAAGCAGGAGTTGAGGCATTGGTGAAGGTTCAAGCGGACGAATGGGAATCTATTGCAAATTTACGCATCAATGCATTGGTGCCTGGCATTGTAAACTCACCGCAACGTGCTAAAACCCATCCTGGGGAAATCAAGCAAACGATGCGACAACCGGAAGATTTGATGGCGACGTATTTGTTCTTGATGGGGCCAGATAGTAAAGGAATTAACGGTCAGACAGTATTTTGTCAGAGTATTGAATGATCTGGCTGCGGTCAGGAGGATTAAAAGGTATAATCGCTTTGATAAAATAAAATGCGAAAGTGGCGGAATTGGTAGACGCACCAGATTTAGGTTCTGGCGCCGAGAGGTGTGGGGGTTCGAGTCCCCCCTTTCGCACCAAATTGTATGATATTACAGAGCGTTCTGTTCAATAAACAAGAGTGTAGCCATTGAATGGTTTTGTAATGTGTTGAAAATATTTAATTAGTCAGGAATTTTAATGGGATCAAATGTAGAAACCCTTAGTACATTAGAACGTCGTTTTGATATTACAGTTTCTCTTGAAAAGCTCCACGATGAGATTGAAAAGCGCTTAAAACGATTAGCAAAGACAACCAAATTACATGGTTTCCGTCCTGGAAAGGTCCCACTAAAAATAGTTACTCAAATGTATGGAGAACAAATCCAGCAGGATGTTCTGAATGATGCAGTACACAAGGAATTCACTGATGCCATTAAGGCTTTGAATTTGCAGGTTGCTGGATATCCGCGCTTTGAAGCAAAATCAACAAGCAATAGTGATGGTCCTTCAGAGTATACGTTTACTGCAACATTTGAGATTTACCCTGAAATAGTGATTGGAGATTTAAGTCAACAAAGCATAGAACGACCTAATGTGCAGATTGCAGATGCCGATATCGAAAAAACGTTGGAAATGATACGTAAACAACGCGTGGTGTTTCAATCCGTTAATCGGGCAGCGAAAAAAGGCGATCGGGTTAAAATTGATTATCATGGCGTGATTGATGGTAATGAGTTTGCTGGTGGAAAGGCCAAAGATATTCAATTGATACTTGAAGACGGAAGATTTCTTAAAGATTTTGAAACATCTCTTGTCGGTATGAAAGTAGGAAATAGTAAATCGTTCGATGTTGTTTTTC
This sequence comes from uncultured Nitrosomonas sp., assembly GCA_902826115.1. Lineage (GTDB taxonomy): Bacteria > Pseudomonadota > Gammaproteobacteria > Burkholderiales > Nitrosomonadaceae > Nitrosomonas. The sequence goes on along the minus strand of CADEDO010000022.1, from coordinate 6,370 downwards.
CGGAAAATTATCATGGTAAAGATGTGGCTGGAAAAACCGTTACATTTGAAGTAAAACTAAATGAGCTTGAAGAGCCTGTTTTGCCGAATGTGGATGCTGATTTTGCTAAATTACTGGGTGTTTCTGATGGTGATCTTGGGAAGCTCCGAGAAGGCATCCAGCAGGATTTGGAACGTGAAGTATCTAAGAGAATTAGAATTAAGTTGAAAGAGCAAGTCATGCAATCGTTATTGGATACAACTCAAATTGAGGCCCCAAGTGCTCTGATTAATAAGGAAATAGAGCGATTGATGCAGAACGCAAAGAATGATCTCGAATCTAGAGGAATGAAAGCTAAAGAAATGTCTTTTAAGCCGGATATGTTTAAAGATAAAGCAGTGTATCGAGTTAAATTGGGCTTGATTTTGGCTGAACTTGTCAAGGTGCACGCTCTGAAAGCTTCACCAGAGCAAGTTCGTTACATAATCGAAGAGGCAGCGCAAAGCTACGAGAATCCAGATCAAGTAATCAAATGGCATTACGCGTCTCCAGAACGTTTGCAAGAAGCAGAATCACTGGCATTAGAAGAGAACGTAGTGAACTGGGCGCTCGATAAAATTAAATTGATAGACAAAACCGTAACATTTGATGAGTTGATGGGGATATCTTGAAATGACGCAACTATTCGATAATCTAAATGATCTAACACCTAAAAACTTGGGCTTGATCCCAATGGTAGTTGAAACAAGTGGGCGAGGTGAGCGGGCTTATGATATCTATTCACGTTTATTAAAGGAAAGGGTTGTTTTTCTAGTTGGGCCTGTCACGGAAGTGAGTGCAAACTTGGTAGTCGCACAATTTTTATTTTTGGAATCCGAAAACTCGGAAAAAGATATTCATCTGTATATTAACTCACCGGGTGGTGTAGTGTCTGCTGGTTTAGCTATTTATGACACGATGCAATATATTAAGCCAGATGTCAGTACTCTATGTATAGGTCAAGCAGCAAGTATGGGCGCGCTATTATTAACCGCGGGGGCGAAGGGAAAACGCTATTGTCTCCCAAACTCTCGCGTTATGATACATCAACCGTTGGGAGGCTTCCAAGGTCAAGCTTCTGATATTGAAATTCATGCGCGTGAGATTCTGTATCTGAAAGCACGATTAAACGAGATTATGGCAAAGCACACAGAACGGTCAGTATCTGATTTAGAAAAAGATACTGACCGTGATAATTTTATGAGTGCGGAAGAATCCGTAAATTATGGCTTAGTTGATGCTGTTCTAGCGCATAGGGAAGAAAGTGCAAATTAAATGAATGCTTGTACGGGAATTTTATTTTAATCTCGGGTGTCTAATTTTGATTACTGTAGGATAAAAAAATATGCCAGACAAAGCTAGTAGCGAGAAACTTCTTTATTGTTCTTTTTGCGGCAAGAGTCAGCATGAAGTCAGGAAACTTATTGCAGGCCCTTCTGTATTTATTTGTGATGAATGCATAGAGCTTTGTAATGACATTATTCGTGAAGAAATGCAAGGAGACGAAGCGACGAAGTTGGTTAAATCAAATCTGCCAGTGCCGCGTGAAATTTGCCAAACTTTGGATCAGTACGTAATAGGTCAAGAATCTGCAAAAAAAACACTTTCTGTAGCAGTTTATAATCATTATAAACGCCTGAGAAATGTGGCAAAGCCAGACGAAACAGATGATATCGAGCTTTCAAAAAGTAATATTCTCCTCGTTGGGCCGACTGGTTCTGGTAAAACATTACTTGCCCAAACTTTGGCTCGTCTACTGGATGTGCCTTTCATTATGGCCGATGCTACGGCTCTAACTGAAGCAGGTTATGTGGGTGAAGATGTCGAAAATATTATCCAGAAGTTGCTTCAGAAATGTAATTATGATGCTGAAAAAGCACAACGAGGTATCGTATATATTGATGAGATCGATAAAATATCCCGCAAATCAGACAATCCATCCATTACACGAGATGTGTCAGGTGAAGGAGTTCAGCAGGCGCTATTAAAACTAATCGAAGGTACAACAGCTTTAGTTCCTCCACAGGGAGGGCGGAAACATCCTAATCAAGAGTTTATACAAGTTGATACTACCAACATTTTATTTATTTGTGGTGGAGCCTTTGATGGTTTAGACAAGGTAATCAGAGCGCGTACCGAGAAAAGTGGAATTGGCTTTGGTGCCGAAGTAAAAAGCCACAAACGGAAAGACATAAATAAGGTTTTGCAGCAAGTAGAACCAGAAGATTTGGTTAAATTTGGTTTGATCCCAGAGTTTGTTGGTCGCTTACCTGTTGTAGCGACATTAGAAGAGCTTAATGAAGCGGCATTAATTCAAATTTTGACTGAGCCTAAAAATGCACTAGTTAAGCAATACTGGAAAATGTTTAATATGGAAGGGGGAGTAGATCTAGAATTTCGTGAACCAGCTCTTAAAGCCATTGCAAAACGAGCATTGACACGCAAAACTGGAGCTCGTGGGTTGCGTTCGATTTTGGAAGAAATATTACTAGATATTATGTACGATCTTCCATCATTAGAAAATATTTCAAGAGTAGTCATTGAATATAATTCAAGTACTGATGATATTAAACCAATATTGATTTACTCTGACCAACCTAAAATTGCTAAACGTTCCAAGTAAATGAACAATGAGTTTTCAAATTGATCTTATTTCAGTCTGATAAAATGAGAGAACACATATTTATTATTGCTTTTTTAATTATTTAGTTTAGTAAATATGTGCTAACGTAAATAGGTGTTATCGTAAGTTGGGAATTTTTACATAACAAAAACTTTTTGTTATGAATTTTATAAATGAGTAGATATGACATCTTTAGTTGATAATTCTGAACAATTGATACTACCGCTCTTACCTTTACGAGATGTGGTTGTGTTTCCGCATATGGTTATTCCACTATTTGTAGGAAGACAGAAATCAATCAAAGCACTTGAAATTGCAATGGAGTCGAATAAAAATATTTTACTTGTTGCACAGAAAATAGCATCTAAAGATGATCCGGCACCTGAAGATCTCTATGATGTATGTAGCGTTGCTAGCTTACTACAGATGCTTAAACTTCCTGATGGCACGGTCAAAGTTTTAGTTGAAGGTAATTATCGTGCTCAGATTTTAGAATTAGTAGATTCAGAGACTAACTTTTCTGGAAGAGCATCACAAGTATTTATAGATACCGAGAATAACTCTGAGGCAGAGGCGATGCGGCGAGCAATCCTGACTCAGTTTGACCAGTATGTGAAGCTTAATAAAAAAATTCCACCAGAGATAATTACTTCGTTAGGCGGTATAGATGATGCTGGACGTTTGGCAGATACTATCGCAGCTTATTTGCCATTAAAGCTTGAGCAAAAACAAGAGGTTCTGGAAATTTTTAATGTACCTAAGCGTTTGGAACATTTGCTAGGTTTGCTGGAAACAGAACTTGATATTCTTCAAGTAGAGAAACGCATTCGCGGTAGAGTTAAGCGTCAGATGGAAAAGAGTCAACGTGACTACTATCTTAATGAACAAGTGAAGGCTATTCAGAAGGAGCTTGGTGAAGGTGAAGACGGTGCAGACTTAGAAGAAATTGAAAGGAAAATAAGATCTGCCCAAATGACGAAAGAAGCGTTTACTAAGGCCGAGTCAGAATTAAAAAAACTTCGTTTAATGTCTCCGATGTCAGCGGAAGCTACAGTTGTCCGTAATTATATTGATGCGTTAGTAGCCTTACCATGGAAAAAGAAAAGTAAAATCAATCAAGATTTAACAAATGCCGAAGCGGTACTTGAGAAAGATCATTTCGGTTTAGAGAAAGTTAAAGAACGAATAATTGAGTACTTAGCAGTACAGCAGCGTGTGAATAAGATGAAAGCGCCAATTCTTTGCTTGGTTGGCCCGCCAGGAGTTGGTAAAACTTCTTTAGGGCAGTCTATTGCACATGCTACTAATAGAAAGTTTGTGCGCATGTCGCTTGGTGGTGTACGAGATGAAGCTGAAATTCGTGGACATCGGAAAACCTACATTGGATCAATGCCTGGTAAAGTTCTGCTTAATATGAGTAAAGTAGGAGTCAAGAATCCATTATTCTTACTTGATGAGATTGATAAGATGGGAATGGATTTTCGAGGAGATCCATCTTCTGCATTACTGGAAGTATTGGATCCAGAACAGAACGACTCATTTGTAGATCACTATATTGAGGTGGAATACGATTTGTCGGATGTTATGTTTGTAGCTACTGCAAATACGCTGGATATACCTCCAGCATTACTTGATCGTATGGAAGTCATTCAATTATCGGGATATACAGAGGACGAGAAGTTAAATATAGCCACCCGCTATCTGGTTAAGAAGCAGATTAATAATCATGGTCTTAATGAGAGTGAATTATCAGTCTCAGATTCTGCATTACGTGATATTGCTCGCTATTACACGAGAGAGGCGGGTGTAAGAGCAATGGAGCGCGAAATTTCAAAAATCTGCCGGAAAGCTGTAAAAGCAATGTTACTTAAAAAAGAAAGAAATAAAGTAGTGGTTACTTCGCGTAATCTGGATAAATTTTTGGGAGTTAGGCGCTACACGTATGGCGTGGCAGAAGAAAATAATCAAGTTGGGCAAGTTACTGGATTGGCGTGGACAGAAGTTGGCGGTGAACTATTGACCATTGAAGCTGTTGTGCTGCCTGGGAAAGGGAAGAATATTTCTACAGGTAAGTTAGGTGAAGTAATGCAGGAATCCATACAGGCTGCTTTGTCTGTAGTTAGGGGGCGCTCACATATCTTGGGCATACCAGTAGATTTTTACCAGAAAAACGATATTCATATACATCTTCCAGAAGGAGCAACACCGAAAGATGGACCAAGTGCGGGTATCGGTATTTGTGTTGCCATGGTGTCAGCGTTGACCGATATTGCTGTCAAGGCAGACGTGGCAATGACAGGTGAAATTACTTTGAGAGGTGAAGTTCTTCCAATCGGTGGTTTAAAGGAGAAATTGCTAGCCGCTCATCGCGGAGGTATTAAAGCGGTGATTATTCCTGAGAAGAATGTGAAAGACCTAACTGATATTCCATCAAATATAAAAAATCAACTGACCATATATCCGGTCAAATGGATTGATCAAGTTCTTGATCTGGCTTTGGAGCACAGGCCTGAATTACTTTCTGCAGCTACTATTACGCAGACTCCTTTACAGTCTAATAATGAGGAAAGTCTTGGTGAAACGGTCATTAAGCACTAGTTTAGCCACAGTATTGATTTTCAGATAAACAGAAGAAGCTTAAGTCCATCTGTTGTATAGAGAGCGGATTTAAGAACCAATCGGGATAATCAATGTTTTGTAGCAATTCTGGAGGGTGCTCTGATTCTCTCTAGTAAGTATTTAAGAGTTTCATGTGGTCTTTGCGTGTAAACAAGACAAATTTGCTTTTTTGTTGGGCAAGTACTACTAGCACTAGCGCAACAATCTATTAATGTTCTTATTCACGTAGTGTTGAGGTTTACATAACAGCTGTATGCTGATTTCTGTATCCCTGTATCCAGGCACTTTTGGGGAGGGGCATCTGGTGGATTCATCTGGTCGGCGTATTCACAACGTCGAGTTCAATTTACTGCGGAAACACATGTCTATGGATACCACAAGTATTCAGATCAGCATGAATGGTATAGTAGTCGCTACTATGACAATATTTTTATCGAACGGCTATCATGGGCGCGGCACAGTTAAGAATGAGCTCTTACACACCTGAATATTCGGCAACTATAAAGAAAGTAGGAAAAACTTGATTCAGTGGTTTGAACAAATCTAATCAGCTGTTCTAGCTCAGAAGACCTGAGGAGAAAACAGGTTTTATATCGAAACATGTCTTATGTAGAAATAATTCTGTACTTAGTCCACCCTGAACAATTCTATTTTCAGGCATATGCGCCAGCAAGGCGATGATTAGTTCTGTCATCATTGATTGGTAGCCAATCCAAGCGTAGGAAAATCAAGACAAGAAGAAGCCGCAGCTTCCTCAGAATCATCCGCAGGTTGTGTCCGCAACCGCAGAGGATGGCATGAAAGGCATCGCCTTCTGTGCCTTGCAGCCAGTTTCTGCGAAGGCGGCCGTCGTTTTTCATATGCCCGATTACCGGTTCGATGGCGCTGCGTCGCCGAATATCGCGTTTCAGCCGCGCGGTAATGCCGCGCCTGAGTTTGCGGTGATAGACCTTGACCCCAGCCGGGACAGTTGCGCCGCGATAACCCAAGTCTACGAAGACTTCCTTAGGTTGCTGCTGCGTCAGGACTGCCACCTGCTCCAAAGCCAGGTGTAAGTAGAGCTTACTCAAAAAGTATAACTAGCTGATTGAATTTATTAATATTTTGTTT
>CADEDO010000021.1:32257-41223 GCA_902826115.1 uncultured Nitrosomonas sp. | reverse complement strand
ATGTATTTTAATCAGCTCAATGCCTAACTCAGGGGTAGCTGCTGTCAGCAAATGCATATGCTGACGATAACTCAATATCTTTGCAACCAGTTCCAGATTGGCGGGATTGTCCTCAATATAAACAATCGTTTGCTGTTTGGCGCCAATGTCTGCAGCCGGCGCAGGCAGTGTATTACTTTTTTCCACATCCATGTCAGTGTATGTCTTGGGTGCTATGGGCAATTCAAACCAGAAAGTACTGCCCACACCCGGCTCACTGTCCACGCCAATGTTACCGTCCATGAGTTCGATGATCTGGCGGCAAAGATAGAGACCTATGCCGGTGCCTTCAATAGCGGTATTGGCAGCATCCAGCCGGTTAAAAGGCTGAAAAAGTTCTGCCAGCCGATGAGCGGCAATACCCTCTCCGCTATCAGTCACGAGTATTTTCAGATAACCCGGTTGATCTGATTTTCTCGTTTCAACATGCACCTTGCCGCCTTTGCGATTGTATTTGATCGCGTTGGAAACCAGATTGAGCAGCACTTGCTTTAGCCGCACGCGATCAGCCCGCAACGCTTGATTGGCTACTCCTTCATGTGTCAGCGTAATCCCTTGTTTATTCGCCTGCGTCCTGAGCAAGCTCAGGCATTCTTCAAAGATGGCGCCTATTTCCACTGGTTCCAGCTTCAGATCGATATGCCCGGATTCAATTTTTGCCAGATCGAGCACCTCATCGATCAATGCCAGCAGGTGAATACCGGCATTTTTAATTTCCTTCACGTATCGCAAGTGCTGATCGTTGAGATTTTCCATTTCCAGTAATTGACTAAAACCAAGGATTGCATTCATAGGCGTGCGCAATTCATGACTCATGCTGGAAAGAAATTCCGATTTGGCCTTATTGGTCCGTTCAGCTTCTTGTCGTGCGGCGATGAGCGCCAGCTCAGCCGCTTTACGCTCAGTCACATCCTCTACAATGCCCTCAATGGCAATATCGCCTTCCGAATCCTTGACTGGATGGCAAGAAACAAGGATTGCGCGCTCGCTGCCGTCAGGATGAATAAAAAACATTTCAAACTGGACAAAATCGATCTCTCCTGCAACGATCCTGGTAATGATCGAATAAGCTCGCTCACGCGATTCAGGCAGCCAATTGATAATACCGTCCCAGGACTTGCCAATCGTGGCCTCTTTCGATAGGCCAAAAACCTTATCCATGCCATCACTCACATAAGTGACTTCGCCCGTCAGGGCTTTGTGGCTATAAATGACAAACTGATCACCAATCTTTTCCACCAAGCGCCGATATCTTGCCTGACTCTCCAGTAATGCCTGTTCTGCTTCATAACGTTCAGTAATATCTTCAACGATCGACCAGATTAATTTCCTGCCATAGGCATCATAGATCACCACACCATTGAGTTGAACCGGGTAGCGATGACCGTTCTTTCGGATATATTCCTTTTTGTAAGGACCGAGACAGCCCGTTATCAGCATATTTTCGAGTTGTTGTTTTTCCTGCGCCATATACTCTTGAGGCGTAATATCCCAATAAGTAAGCGCTAACAGTTCTTCGCGCACGTAACCCGTAGGCGCCAGCAACGCATCGTTGAATTCGATAAATTTACCCGTAGCGTAATCATTCAGAGCGATTCCAATAGGCGACATCACAAACAGTGCGCTCAAGCGAATTTCATTGTTTCGATTCTTTTGTTGAACTTTTGCGATCGCAAACAGCAGCAGGAGCATTAAACTACCCACCAGAATCAGACCCAGACGGAAAAGAATGTGCTCGCTTCCGGGTACAGACCAGCCCTGCTTGGGTACCGCAGCCATCTGCCAGGAGCCGCTGGGTAAAGCAATATCCAGTAATATCGGCTGCTGATCGAATAGCTCCCCGTTTCCAAAAAATACTTTACCTGCTTGACCCGGTGAATCTGTACTTCGAATCGCGATATCAAATGCTTGCGTCATATCGGTCAGGCCACTGGCTTGATAAAATCGATGCACATCAATCACGGCTGAAATAACACCCCAAAATATTTTCCTCTGACCTTCGCTGCTATCGAGAAATACCGGAAAGCGTGCAACAAACCCTTGTCCGCCCTGAACCAGATCAATCGGACCGGTGAGGATCAGATCTCCGCTATCGCGTGCACGCAGCACCGCCTCAATGATCGGGATATCGCCTGTAATCCAAGCCCACCGCAGCCTCATTCCCCGCTATTGGGTACATGTAGCGGATCACCAAATCAGGTGCAGCGGCAATATTACGTAGTTGCGAGTGACCTCTAAATAAGTGTTGTGCCAATTCTGCAAATTTATCCTGCGGCAAATCGGGTTCGACAGAAATCGATGCCACCAGGCCTTGTACCAACTGAGCATTACTGGTGAGATTATCCTCCAGTCTGGCGCGCAACAGGCTCAAGCGATTCAATACCGAAATGCGCAAATCGCGCTCCATACCGCGTGAATGCAGATGATCGACATAACTGCCGATCAATAAAAGACAAATACCAACGAGTAACACAGGTAAAAAAATAAATTGTCTTTTCTTATCAAAAGATATGGAGTGAGAGACGTGAGCTTTCATGCGTTGAAGTCAGCTAAACCGGAAACGTGGCTGATCATTGGATAATGGATAGGATGAAGTCAGAATTAAGTATGCCAATTAGCGAAAATCAAATTGCTCAAAATGAATCTGTTGCCTGGGCACGCCATGCTGCTGCAACCATTGCGTAGTTTTAAGCATTAACGGCGGCGGCCCACAAAGATAAACCTGTTTCTCGTTGAGCCGATCAATTTTCTCCAGCCATGCAAACAATGGAGACGGATCCGTCTCCATTGTTAAAGAATAGAAAGTCAGATGCTTCTGTTCAATTGCAAATCTCTGCAGTTCCGACTGATAGGGAATATGTTCACTTTCTCGATGCACATATATCAGATCAGTCTGCTGCATGACAGACTGACTTCTCAACAAAGCCAGAAAAGGAGTCAGACCAATGCCGGCAGCGATCCACACTTCTGATGCCACTGGACGATTCAATAAAAAAGTACCGTAAGGACCTTGCAAACGAACCGCCACCCCTGGTTGCAGGGACTGTATATGCTGCGTACAAGCCCCCAGCGCCTTGATGCTGAGTGTCAAACTTCCATCCTCGGCAACCTGACTGACAGTATAAGGATGGAAATCACCGCAACCCTGAAAATAAGGTCCTTCAAAAAAAGCGGCGCTGACAAACTGACCCGGCGCAACCAGCAATGGTTTTGCCAGCGGTTTTAAAATGGTTTCTGTAATATGTGCAGCCGGATGATAGACCTGACTGACTTCATAAGGACGCGCACCCATGCCGCGGTCCGCACGTAATAATCTCCAGCCTACGGATACAATTGTCAGCAAAACAACCATCCATAGGCTATTGGAAAATCCACTGACAAACCAGGCATGCCCTAAACCCAATCCCATCGCCACAGCCAATGACACATGCAGGCGCCGCCATAATCCGTAAGGTAATCGAGAAACGAAGGTCACGGCCAGTCCCAGCGTAAAAATAAGCAAAGCTGCCCAACCCAAGCTATTGGTTGCTTGCGGATTGAATGGGGATAAATATTCCCATGCAATTTCGGCATCTAATTGCAGGTAATGGTATGCCAGCAACAAAGGATGCGCGAGCAGCAATAAATAACCGACCACCCCCATTGCATGGTGCCATTGGTACATACGCTGCAAGCCGCCAAACCAGGATGCCCATAAAGGTTCTCGAACCATTAGCAGTAAGCTGGCGGCAATCATCCCCATACCGAGCCAACCTGCTAATAATCCCAAACTCAAGCCGGGCTCATCCATTGACAGTGCTGGTGCTACCAACCAGGCAGGCAGCAAAGCTACGCAAATAATCCAAATAACAGGCACGACTGCCGTTTTCATAACCGATCATCGACTCTTGTTGCAGTGAATAGGAACGCCATTTATGGCAGTAGTATATGCCTGAATCTCACAATGATTAGCTTTTCTGATCAGTAGTCAGCGCAATCACCCTATGTCGGTCTCGTTTACTGCCAATGGAATCAAACTGACTAATTAAGCACTCAAAAAACCGTTTTTTCTCTTTTAAGTCAGCGGTGTCATTCCTGTATGCTCCTCCAAGTAATAAAAATTCTCACTTTCATTCTTAACCCTGCAAATGATCGTTAAGAAGCACACCATCAAATCGGTGAGAAAAAATATTTCAATGAAACAATGAATAATGTGGAGGTGCAGATGGGTGGTTTTTTTCTGGGTCGGCAGCCAATATTAGATCGCAATCACAATCTAGTTGCCTTTGAGTTACTTTACAGACAAGAAGAATCCGAGGAAGCGGCATATGTAACAGATGATTTATCTGCATCTGCTAATGTCATTGTCAATGCCTATGGCAAGTTCGGCATCCACAATGTACTGGGTCAACAGCACCGCGGTTTTATCAATGCGGATCCTGGCCTGATCATGAGTGACATCATCAGTTTGCTCCCCAGCAAACATGTTGTACTGGAAGTCAAAGAGCCGACCTCGATCACCCCCGAATTTCTTCAGCGTTGCAAGGAATTAAAGCAGAAAGGATACCAATTTGCACTTGATAATGTCGTTGCGATCAATCGCAAGATTGAGCAATTATTACCTATGGTTAGCGTGGTGAAAGTAGATATTCTCGCACTGAATGAAGAACAGCTGACAAAACTGGTTGCTGAATTAAATCGTTGGCCAGTCTTGTTGTTGGCTTTGAAAGTCGAGAGTCAAGAACAAGAAACGCTCTGTAGGCAATTGGGTTTCCAGATGTTTCAGGGGTACTATTTCGCAAAACCTGAAGTCATGTCAGTCAAACGGGCAGTGCCCGGAAAATTAGCGTTATTGAGGTTATTATCTTTGGTCATGCGCAACAGTAGCAATTACGATGACATTGATGAAATTGAACAGGAATTCAAATATCAACCCGGCTTAAGTTATAACCTGATGCGCATGGTGAGTTCATTTGGCGACGGCATACCGCAGAAAATCAATTCAATCAAGCAGGCCATCCTGTTAATGGAGCGTAAGCAACTGCAAAAGTGGTTACAACTGCTGCTGTATACCTCCGGTCACAATGAAGACAGTCTGTCAGCAACGTTAACACAAGCTGCCGTCACGCGCGGCAAATTGATGGAACTTATCGCAACGATCGAGCGCCCCCATGATAAGAATCATCATGAAAGAGCATTTATGGTCGGAATTTTGTCATTACTGGATGAGTTACTGGGCATCGACATTCACCAAATAGTGGATAAACTGGGAATCTCCGATGAGATGAGCCAAGCATTATTAGCCCGCCAAGGACGATTAGGAAAAGCCTTAAAATTAGTGGAAGCTAACGAGAAAAGCGACATTGCATCGATTCAAGCCATCCTGGCCGAACTCGGTTTTTTGAATTTGGATGAATTAACCGACTTAGAAGCGCAAGCCATTGAGTGGGCCAGCCGAATGAAAACCGCTGAAACTATTAACTGATCTGCAACACGTTGCTTGCCTATTATCACCATAGGGCAAGCAACACGCTCAACCTGCATTAGTAGCCAGAAAATACACAAACCTACACTATTGATGCCACCAATCTGTCGAACCGTGAATTTCATTGCATAAATGATGAGGTTCACAGTTGCTGCCGGTCCTCAGTTTATCTATCGAACTGTGAGTTTCCTCACATATTTCCCGGCATACAAGCACTATCCTTTTAATCAATCATTCTTCAACACTGATATCACGAATTATTAAGGATAAAAATGAATCTATCGCCCGCTGATGAAAAAACCATTCTGCTCGCTGTCAGCTTACTGATTTGCACTGCCACCGTTTCAATCGCATCGTTACCACCGGCCAGTACAACGACTCTCGAACACGAAACCTTGCTGGCATTTATTTACGAAGACGATCCGGACGAAGGCGGGCAGATTGAAAGATTCGATGCTTAGGATTAATCAGCATTGAAGATCTCAACGGCGAGCTACCGGCATGACAACTCATTGCTTCACTTCGACTAATAATGAGAGAGTCTTCCTGATCTAACCACTCGTATTATGAGCCAGAAAGTAAAAAGTAAAAACACTCAAGAGTCAAACAGGGAATTTTTCCATATTACTTGTGGTATCGACATTTAATAAATTGATCATAGTTGTCGATAAACTGAACTCTCATCATTTATTGAATTTTCATTACCATGCGAACCAAACTTTACGTTTTTAAACCTACTAAGGTCACTATCCAAGTACTGAATTCGCGCGACAATCATGCCACGCTGACTGTTGAAAATCTTAATACGCCCAGCCGCAATGCCACTGGCAGTTTTGATCTCGCCAGTGGCGTATATGTCATTATGTCACAAAGCAAATTGGGCATAACCGGACGGGATATCCATGTTGAATCTTCCATCGAGGATAAAGAAATCTGGTCGACTCATCACCACATATGCAGTGACAATGACCGCATCACCACTTCCCTTCAAGATCGGAATAAGGCTCTCAATCTAACTACCAATATCGTCAGTCTGGATACCAATATCGCTCATGAACCAGCCAGACAATTTCTTCAGATCACTCGAATTGATATTTGAATAACCGATTTCTTGATTAAAGCATGACTGTTTATGCGTGATGATTGAGAATTGGTAGATGATCCCGCTCCAAGAGCGGAATCATTCCAAAGAAGGTTGACCGGATCAGCCATTACCGGCGTTAAAATCTCAAATAATCAAGCATAATCCTGAAACCGTTAAATACGCGGACCTTCTACAAATAACACCACCAAACTGGCTTTTTGCGCATCGGCAAACGCAGCCCCTAATCTATGTGCAACAAAACGCAGGGCAACAGTCTGCCCCGCCGTACAACTGTCAATACGTTGATAATGCGCGGTAGCCCAAGTCGTACCTGAGTCAGTGTATTGCCTTAATAAGTGGTGATGATTGATATCCGCGGCCAAAGAATTTTTTGAAATGCCATATTGAATGTCTACCTCGCCCGCGCTACCGCTGGTATTCATACTAATTTGCCCGCTGGCAGTGGAAATCAGGAAACCCGCTAAAGGACACGTCACGGTCACGGCATTAACCACCGTCGGCGCAGCCGGACTCGTGCTACTGATGTTCCTAAATTGTACGAAATTTGAATCCATGCCGCTTTCACCAGCAAAAACAGCACTCGCATAGGAAAAAACACAGAAAGTACCGATCAAAGATAAATATCGAGTAAACATCGTAATCTCCTTGAAATTGATAAGTCTAGAAAGACAATTGCCAGTCAGAAAGATCCTTTTCCTCAAATGAATCCACCGAAAAGTTGAACTGGACAATCAATACACTAGCACAATAATCACCATGCATTCTGATTAACCAACAACTATCAGTTATAAAAAGAAAAGGAACTGAACGAATGCTCGCTGCTACGCGGCAAACAGTCGCCTTCGATACGCGATCATCATCATTAACAGCACGCATACTGTCGCAATAACTGCCGGAAATAATAGCGTGGTCATCGAATAATTCTCAAATGCCATCATCACCAACAGATTACGCACTGCGAATAAGCCGAAAAACAGCAAAGATTCTGAATACGGAAAATGATAAGCCTTTCTGATTGTGGGTCCAAACCCAAGTACATCGACGGTTGTCAACATCACGACCGCCCACAGCGGATCTGACGTCAAATACCACAGCGGCAAAGACGACATGGCCGCGACAAAAAACAACCAGTCTGACTTGGTAATGGTCACGTCCGCACGTTTCAGGTAGGCCAGGCATGCAATGAAAATCGTAATGCTTCCCGAAACCCCGATCGGCCAAGCACCTACGCCGCCATTAGCCTCGAGTTGCGCCAGAAAAGCCAGCAAGGTGGTCGCTCCCCAAATCACCCAGGAAAACACATGCGGTTTGATGGTGCCACTAAAGATTGCGCGAATATAGGGAATGTAGGCTGCCAATGTCAGCACGATGGCAACGAAACTCAGGATTTCTTTGTAGGGCATAAAGATCTTCTTAGGGGAAACATCGGTCTAAGTCATGAATGCAATAAGCCCTCAAGCTTAATTTTCATACCCGCACTCACCAATTCCTGTGCTAATTTAGTACGCCATGCACCCTTTTCGTCAAGTTCGGTGAACAAAACACCGTGAAGGTCAGATGGAACATCAAGCCCTGAAATATACAGTGCTGACACGCGACTCCGACCCAACTTGCCAGTAAAGTAACCAAGTTCAAGTATTACATTCTGACGTGCTCTTGGAACAAGAATTTGCTCCGAGCCAACTTTGGAGCCGACATCGTCTCCAGTCATAAGTACAACTGCAAAGGGCACGTCATCTGCAAAAGATTCAAATTTTTCAATGATTGTTCTCCCTTCATTAGCTTGTTCATGGAGAATAATAGGCTCAAGGCCTATACGCTCCAGGAAACGCGCGACCGACTCTTTCGCTTCCTTATTATGACCATGCACCAGAAAGACTTTTCGTGAGTTTGATTTAGATGCAAATATACGCTGCATAGGATCAATCTGAGATTTTGTTTCAACCAAGCCAACAGACTCAACTCGAAGCGCTAATCCTTCGAGATGACCGAGCTGACGATCACGAAATTCCTTCCAGAAAAAGTAACCATCATCTCCCTCAAATGCCAGAAATGCTGAAGCAGTTTGTTCTCCCATTGCTGCCTGAAGAAAAGCAGTGACTCTACGAGACCAACTTAAGTATGCTGTGAAGTCGTCTATTTTCCATCCGATCTCAATCAATAATTCAACTCGCTGAACAAATGATTCCACCCTGGCTCCTGAAACATACTGACTAGAATTAGACTTCTAAAATGATTCAACATATTACATCAGATGAGAAAATTGAGTTTCTAAACATCTTGTTAGCATCTCAATCGTTTTCTCACTCCCAAATCACCATCTTAAAGCGCTCTTTAACAATGCCAAAGTAGTTGCAT
>CADEDO010000021.1:0-32157 GCA_902826115.1 uncultured Nitrosomonas sp. | reverse complement strand
TCACTCCCAAATCACCATCTTAAAGCGCTCTTTAACAATGCCAAAGTAGTTGCATTTCCAGTCGCTTTGCGCAAAGAAATCCAGGTGATGCCATTGGTCTTTCAGTTTCAGGATGCAGGCTGCTGCATCATCCCAGTCCGTGGCGGCAAATTTAGCCTCCAGTTGTTGTTTGCGTTCGGCGACTTCGTCATAGTCAAAGCCGTCGTATTCCCAGTGCAACACTTCAAACACGTTGCCGGCGCGGTCCGCATAATCCATGCTGAAATCCAATCCCCACTTGGGGCGCATCTTGATGATTTTATAGACCAATGGATTCGATTGCGCCCATTGTTCCAATTGTTCCAGAGCGTTTCCGCTGTATCCTTTGCGCTCAAACAATAGGCTATGGTTGAGAACAGCACCTTCTACCCTGTTCGGCTGTGTAAACCAAGGAGCCTTTACGGCATGCCGGTGCTCTCTGTGGGCGTGAGCAGGCGTTAAGTTGGCCTCGGCATACAGTTGCTCTAAATCGGTTAAGTCATAGCCGTTTTGATCAAAAAGCGCCAGTTCGCTGGCTAAGGGCGGACACGATCTTTCGATAGGCTGATTCCAATGCCCATTGGGATTCAATTGATTGTCTGTTAGATCTAAGTAGCTCATGGATATAGGAAAAATTACTCTAATTAAGAAAAATAAATCTACTGTATGACATTTTTGCTGTCAAACGCATACGGTATTGGTCAATCCAGTCACTCATTCGGTTCACTGCGTATCTCAAATCACCCAATCGGATTCCTTTAGGAATTCACGCGGTGAAATTGGTCAGTAATTGGGTATTCACTAATCCGGCGATCTGCTGACTATCGGTTTCTCCACAAAACGGCAAAATCCCGAGCAGCGGGCAGAGCATGCGCTGCCTCAGCGTATCGATATTTTCTGCAACGGCCATCATCCCTGGATCGATGCCATTCGCCACCCACCCAGCCAATGCCAGACCGGCAGCTCGAATTGCTTGGGCGGTCAGCAACGCATGATTCAAGCAACCGAGGCGCATGCCGACCACCAATATCACCGGCAGATTCAGCACTTGTGCCAGATCCGCGCCTGTTTGATCATTGTTGACCGGCACCAGAAATCCGCCGGCTCCTTCGACGATGACAACTTCCGCATGCTTGCAAAGCTCGCGGTACGCTTGGTGAATAACCGTCAGATCAATGCCCGCTCCCATTTGCTGTGCGGCGATATGCGGAGAAATGGACGGATCAAAGGCATAGGGATTGACATGCTGGCGTGAAACAACCACATTACTTGCCGCCAGTAACCGTTCAACATCCATCCATTGACCGTTTTCACGACCGGCAGCGATTGGTTTCATGCCAATCACCGATTTTCCTTGTGCTGCGAAAGCACGTAGCAATGCACAGCTTACGGTGGTTTTGCCGATGCCGGTATCGGTTCCGGTCACGAAGTAACCTGTTGTCATACGCTAGCGCGGGCTACCCCATTAATCCCAGTTGCCTGCGGGTTTCCGGGGTTAACACCGATCTGCGCAGCGGTTTCCAGGCATGGCCATAAACCACTTCAAAGGTTGCTGGCAGTTTGCCATCCGTGCGTAATTTTTCATATTCACCGATGGCTTTTTGCCAGGCATTTTTTCCCATCAATCCCCGGCGCCTGCCTTGCATCACATTATGTGCGCCGATGGCTTTTAAATCGCGCATCACGCTCGTGACATCCGGATAGGTCACAGTAATGTATTCCATATCCATCACCGGTGTGGAAAAGCCATTGCGCACCAGTAAATCACCAATATCGTGCATGTCGATGAAGCGATTCACATGACTGAAAGTATCCACTTGCGCAAACGACTGGCGCAGTTCCTTTAAGGTATCCGGACCGAAGGTACTGAACATCAGCAGGCCATCGGTACGCAAAATGCGATTCATCTCACTGAACGTATGATCCAGATCATTGCACCATTGCAGCGCGAGATTCGACCACACCAAACCGATGCTGGCATCTTTCACCGGAGGATTTTCGATATCGGCACACATATAGCTGGCGCGCTGCTGATGCAACAGGCGCTGCCACCAGGTCGTATCGGGGCGAGCGTACGATAGCATCGACCAGGCGATATCGAGCGCAATCAATTGACTGGAAGGATATCTTTTTGCCAGTTGCTCGGTCCCATAGCCGGTACCGCTTCCGGCATCGATAATGATGTCAGGCAGATATTTGATATATTCCAGGCGCGACAGCATACGGTTACAAACTTCGCGTTGCAGCACAGCAGCCTGGTCGTAGCTGGTTGCTGCACGCTCAAACGCGTTGCGCAGGTGCTTCTTTTCAAGAATGTGTTCGTCGGAATTCATGTAAATGGTTCATAAATTGATCGGGATAGGATAAAAATGGCGCATGGCCGCAGTGTGGAAACATCACCAATTGCGATTGCGGCAACTGCTGATGCATCCAATGGGCAGCGGCTGGATGGGTGATAACGTCATTTTCGCCGTGCAATAATAAGACTGGCTGTTTGATTGCTTGCATTTGCATGCGCACATCATTGTCTTGCAATATTTTCAAACCCTTCTGCAATGATTTAGCATCAGGTTCGGCATGCTGAAAAAAGTGTTTGCGCAACTGTAACAAAATCCTTGCCGCATTGTGATCACCACTCATTTGCAGGGTTAGAAACCGATTGATTGTCGTAGTGTAATTTTGTTTCAAATTCTCTAAAAATAATTGCAACAGTTTGTGTTCCATGCCCCATTCCCAATCATTACGCTTGGCAAAGCAAGGCGTAGTGGAAATCAGGATCAGTTTCTGCACGCGGGATGGCTCACGCAGCGCTAATTCCATCGCAATCTGTCCACCCAGAGACCAGCCCCCCAGTAGACAGTTCTCGGGCAAAATCGCTGTGATGAGATCAATCATATGCTCCAGTGTTCCAGGTTCGCACGCAGGACTCAATCCATGCCCCGGCAAATCCACCAAATGCAGGTGGAACTGCTCACTCAATTGGTCGCGAATCCCACTCCAGATGCTACTGTGCATGGCCCAGCCGTGCAATAACACAAGATCGGGACCACTCCCTATGGATTCGATATGCAATGGCATCATGACAAAGATGCTAGTTGATGCAACGCTTGCATTAAGCGCACGATATCTTGGGGCTGATGTGCCGCCGATAGGGAAATACGTAATCGCGCCGTACCTTGTGGCACGGTAGGCGGGCGAATGGCGGGCACCAGAATCCCCTGTTCGCGTAACGCTTGACTGATGCGCACCGCTTCATCACTCGCACCGATCAATAAAGGTTGAATGGGCGTATCGGAAGGCAGCAATTTCCAGGGCGATGAGCGCAATCCTTCTCTCAGTTGTTGAATATGTTGCGTTAATCTTTCACGCCGCCATTCATCTTGCTCAATCTTTTTAAGACTGACCAGTAATGCGTGTGACAACAACGGTGGAGTAGCGGTTGTATATATATAACTGCGGGCGGTCTGTATGAGTGTCTCAATGATTTCCGGCTGCGCTGCGACAAATGCGCCAAACACGCCGGCCGCTTTACCCAACGTTGCCATATACACGACATGGGGCGAATGTCCGGCAGGGCTATCCGGCAAAAATAAACTGCCTCGCCCTTGCTGACCTAGTACGCCAAAACCATGCGCATCATCTAATAACAACCAGGCCTGATATTTTTCACACAGCGCCACCACTTGTCGAATGGGCGCCCTATCCCCTTCCATACTGAATACCGCGTCAATGATAACCAGTTTGCGTCTAGCTGTGGATGCAGCCAAGCGTTGCTCCAGAGCGGTGAAATCAAGGTGTGGAAAGCGAATGAATTTGGCTCGCGATAACAATGCCGCATCGTTCAGTGAGGCATGATTCAGTTTATCCGCAAAAATGGCATCCTCACGTCCCACCAATGCTGTAACCACGCCAATGTTGGCCATATAACCGGTGGAAAACAGCAAAGCTTTTGGGAAACCGGTAAAATCCGCCAATGCTTCTTCCAGACGATGATGCGCAGAAGAGTGACCGTTAATCAGATGCGACGCGCCTGCGCCCACGCCATATTGTTGTGCGCCTTCGCAGACTGACTGAATTAATTCGGGATGGTTGGCCAACCCCAGATAATCATTGCTACTGAAAGCGAGATATTCACGATCGTCGATGGTGATGTGAGCTGCCTGCGGGCCTTCCAATACTTGCCGAACACGCCGCAAACCTTGTTGATCGCGAGCACGCAGCTGTTCGGTTAACTCAGAAAACATGCATCACAGAGCATGAAGCCCCAGCTTATCCAGTAGTGCGCGATCACGATCTGTTTCCGGATTGCCTGTCGTCAATAATTTATCGCCGTAAAAAATAGAATTGGCGCCCGCAAGAAAACACAATGCCTGCACGGCTTCAGACATTTCTTGTCTGCCTGCGGATAAACGCACCATGGCTTTGGGCATGGTAATCCGCGCTGCGGCGATGGTACGCACAAATTCCAGAGGATCCAGTGCGGCGGTTCCATACAATGGAGTGCCCTCAACTTGCACCAAATGATTGATAGGCACTGATTCGGGATATGGATTCAAATTGGCCAACTGCGCAATCAGCCCTGCGCGAGATTGGCGCGTTTCCCCCATGCCCACAATACCGCCACAGCAGACATTGATGCCGGCATTACGAACTTCTTGCAGGGTATTCAGACGATCCTGATAATGGCGTGTAGTGATGATTTCTTCATAAAATTCTGGCGCTGTATCCAGATTATGATTGTAATAATCCAAGCCGGCCTCTCCCAGTTGCTGCGCTTGTCCCGGCTTTAACATGCCTAAGGTTGCACAGGTTTCCATTCCCAGTGCTTTCACAGCACGCACCATTTCGGTCATTTTATCCATATCACGCTGTTTGGGACCACGCCAGGCTGCGCCCATGCAAAAACGTGAAGCTCCTTTAGCCTTCGCAGCTGCTGCGGCAGATACGACGTCATCCAGCGCTAGCATATCCTGATTATCAACCCCGGTATGATAGCGTGCGGCTTGCGGACAATAGCCGCAATCCTCAGGACAGCCCCCTGTTTTCACAGAAATCAGCGTGGACAACTGCACGCCATTCGCATCATGGTATTGACGATGCACACATTGCGCCCGGTACATCAGATCGTTAAATGGCGCATCCAATAAAGACAGAATTTCTGACACACTCCAGTGCGCCGAGTTTTCCGATTTCTCAGCTATACTGATTAAATCTTTTTGCGTTTCATTCGTTGTGAGTGAATTGAAATTCATGCCAATTTTCCTATCGTTCTATTTAAGTGGGATACAGAGGTTACCAACTGCCAAAGACTCTGGATGATCAGGGATTCAATTATCGTTGTCAAATTTCCATTCATTCATTTTAAACAACCGATTAAATTTTATGCAAATCCTGGATCAGAGAAATTGTGTGTTGTGTGGAATGTCAGGCAATCAGAATTTATGTGAATCATGCGAAATACACTTACCACGATTACCGGATCATCATTGTCCAGTTTGTTTCTGGCCAGTACCAACAGCGGAAATTTGTGGATCTTGTCTGTCAAACCCTCCTGCATTCACGCGCACCATTGCAGCACTGCAATACGCTTTTCCAGTTGATGCATTGATTCATTCACTCAAATATCAAACAAATCTAGCCATTGCACCGATTCTTGCCAAATTACTCATCGATCAATTAAACACACTCACAGCACTGCCAGATATCATCATACCGATGCCACTACATCCCATAAGATTACGTGAACGCAGCTTTAATCAAGCCATGGAAATCAGTCGCTACATCGCCAAACAAATGCAAATTACTCTATTACCCAATATTTGCGATCGCATCAAACATACACCACCGCAGACTGGCTTGCCCTGGAAAGCGCGGCAAAAAAATATTCGCCAAGCGTTTAGTTGTACAATAGATCTTTCAGGAAAACATATTGCCCTGGTCGATGATGTGATGACCACGGGAGCAACTTTAAATGAACTGGCCAAAGTATTGCGTAAGCAAGGTGCTTCCGAAATCAGTAACTGGGTAATAGCCAGAACCCTTCCTGAAATAAATCAAGCCAATCCCCAAATGCTCAAATAATCATATCATTTATATTCAAACAGCATTAAGTCTCTAATTTCATTATTCTAGTTTGGATCAGTTATTATTTACGCCATATGTTTAACATCATTCTTTTTCAACCTGAGATCCCCCCTAATACAGGCAATATCATCCGCTTGTGTGCAAACACCAACATGCACCTGCATCTTGTAAAACCTTTAGGTTTTGCGCTTAAAGACAAACAATTACTGCGTGCTGGTCTCGATTATCACGAGTTTACCCGGATTCAAGTTCATGAAAATTGGGCAGACTGCTCTCAGAGTCTGAAGGATCATCGTATTTTTGCTATGACTACGAAGGGAAAACAACGCTACGACAAGGTCACATTTATCGCTGGAGATGCATTTTTATTTGGTGCGGAAAGCTGCGGGTTACCCACACAATTGATGGAAGCCTTTCCAGATACTCATCGTATTCGAATACCGATGATAGCTACCAGTCGTAGTTTGAATTTATCTAATGCAGTCGCCATAGTTGCTTATGAAGCTTGGCGCCAGACTGGATTTCCTGAAGGACAATAATGATTCATCACTGCAAATTAAGACTATCACTTAAGATGCGTGGCGTAACAAAAATCAGTAACTCACGTTTGTCATCCACTTTGGCCGTATTCCGAAAAACGTAACCCAGTACTGGAATGTCACCCAACATCGGTACTTTGTTGACAACATAATTCTCGGTTCGGTCAAAGATACCTCCAATCACGACGGTTCCCCCATTTTCCACCAGGACCTTGGTCGTCACTTGTTTGGTATTGATCGGAGGCGGCAAGAATTGATTAATGGTTGCACCAATTTTGTCTTGATTAACACTCAACTCCATATCAATTTGATTATTGTAAGTAATCAATGGCTTCACCTTCAACCTGAGCGTTGCGTCCATAAAACGGATGCTGGTTGCACCGCTGCTGGTTGCCTGCTGATAGGGAACACGATCACCCTGCTCAATAAGGGCCTCTATTCCATGAGCAGTCACCACACGCGGGCTGGCAATGACTTTCCCCTTTCTATCTGTTTCTAATGCGGACAATTCAAGGTTAATTAACCGGCCATTATTAATCTTCATCAAACTCAAACCTAATGCAGCCGGCCCTCCCAATAATCCAACTCCAGCCGCAGCAGGCAAATTCACATTCAAATTATTGCCTCCTCCTGCTGAACCACCCGCAGCAAGTGCACTTGAATCCGTCAAATTACCTGAAATACCGAGTCCCTGATTACCCACTCCAGATGAATTCTGTATACCAAAACGCGCCCCCAGATTCCGACTGAATGTATCTATCGCCTCAACAATACGGGCCTCGATCATCACTTGTCTTTCATACACATCCAACCGCTGGATGCGCTTTCTAACCTCGATTAACTTGGTAGGAATATCTGTAACAGTTACCGTATTACTAATTTCATCTAAATTAATCGAGCCGCGTTTACTCAGCATGCCTTCGAAAGACAATGAATTAACCCTGCGATGATTCAAATGAAAAATCTCAGTGCGCAGCGGTTCCATTTCAGTGACTTGCAACTGTGCTTCCAAATCAAGCAGCTCTCTGTCTGCCATTTCTTTGCGCGGCGCTACAAAAATAACGTTACCAGTTTTACGTTTATCCAGTCCATGTGCCTGTAGCACGATATCCAGTGCCTGATCCCAAGGAACATCTTTTAAGCGCAAGGTGAGATTACCTGTTACAGAATCGCTCGCTATGATATTAAGATTGGTAAAGTCGGCAATCACTTGCAACACAGCACGAACTTCTACATCCTGAAAATTCAGTGACAACCTATCACCGGTATACCCCCCGTTCACGCGTTTCCTTTTTGCTAATTCTTCCTCATCATCAGTCACTGCTCTCACTTCCAAAATGAATTGTGTGCCCGATTCACGAGCGGTATGCTCCCATCGGCCATTAGATTTCACAATCATCCGCACGTTATCTCCTTTCTTGGAAGTTTCAATGGTATGTACAGGTGTTGCAAAATCCACCACATCCAAACGTCTTCTAAGACTACTTGGCAGGGAGGTATCCATGAACTCGACCAAAACATCATTGCCTTGTCTTTGCACATCGACTCCTGCACCAACTTTGGTCATATCAATGACGATACGACCCTCACCATTTGCTCCACGTCGAAAATCAATATCACGTAGACTATTCATTTGCTTATTGGGAGTATCTTCAGCAAATCGGACAATTTCATTGGCTGCCTGATTCTCAGCAACAGCAATAAGCTTAACTAGAAGAGTATTATCCTTAATGCGCAAATCGTGCTTCATTAACTTGGATAAATTTAATACCACTCGGGTGCGATTCCCAACCTGAACGATATTCACGCTTCGCAGATCCCCTTCAGCCACTTCTTGAACATTCTTTCCCGTACCATTTGAAACCTGAAAGAAATCAAAATAGACACGGAAAGGATTGCTTAGCGAAACACCAATCGGTAGTGTTTGCAATGGCCGCTCAAAAGCCAGTTTAGCGACCACTTCTCCATTCTGAACATTGGAAATATCGATTGATTGAATACTATTCTGAGGTGATTCTGAGAGGGGAGGTGGTTCAGCTAGAACCGAAGAAACAAAAGAAACGAATATTACTGTTAGGGTAAAGCTTAGAATATTTATTTTTCTTGTCGATAGCCGCACGGTTACGTTCCTAATCTTTTAGCATGAGTACACTAGTCCGTTCAATCCATTCACTTACGCCATCTTGCACAATTTCCAACAGCTTAACTTCAGATTCTGAAATATTTTCTATTTTCCCATAGTTCTGACCTAAATGGTCACCTTTTTTAACACGATGCAGAGCACCATCTGGAGATTTGACTAAAGCAAAAATCCTAGCTTCTTGTTGAAGCGATCCTACCATCGACAGACTTTCCAGCGGATAGGATTCAAGCAGCTCCTTACGCCGATTTAGATCAGGTTGAATCTCACTGACTATACTTTGCGCCTGATTACTTTTCCTGGGCACAAATGGACTGAGTATATCAAAGGCCTCATAAGTAGAGTGCTTGTATGCCTTGAATTCGGGTAATGGATCCACTTGCCCATGCAATCCATTTCCAGAGCTACTGATGAATGTCTCCAAATCACTATAGTCGCTTTGACTGCACGCTGACATCATCCAGGAACACATCAGCAATCCTAGCAATAATATTGATTTCATCATAATTTATTTTCCTCCCGACTGCTTCGCTATTTCTCCTTCATCCAAATAGCGATACGTTTTGGCAACCGCATCCATAACCAATTTTCCATCATTTGCAGGTGCAATATTAATGTCATTCAAGGTCACAATGCGCGGCAATTGGGCGATATCACTGACAAAAGCACCGATATCATGATACCCACCAGTCACACGAACCGATATGGGAAGTTCGGCATAAAATGTATTGAGCTTTTCTGCAGCTGCCGGTTTAAATAACTCAAACTGCAAACCACGGCCTAAGCCAGCTTGATTAATATCAACCAATAGGGCATCCATTTCCGATTTGTCGGGAAGCTGTTTCAACAACGCACTTAATGATTGCTCTATTTCAACCAATTGCTCTCGCAAAGCAGGTAAATTTACTGCACTTCTCTTTTTTACTAGATATGAGTTTTTCAATGTTTCTTCTTGAGCTTGTGCAT
Organism: uncultured Nitrosomonas sp.; assembly: GCA_902826115.1. GTDB lineage: Bacteria > Pseudomonadota > Gammaproteobacteria > Burkholderiales > Nitrosomonadaceae > Nitrosomonas. The sequence continues at coordinate 22,410 of CADEDO010000021.1, read as the reverse complement.
CTTCCAACACTTCAACTTGCTCTTGCCAAACTAAAAAATAGCCTGCAGCGATGATAGCCGCAAACAATATAGTCAATGCGCCAGCCTTAAATGCAACAGGCCAATTTCCCGCATCATTGATGTCGAGCTGGCGCAATTCAATAATTAGATTCATTGTAATGCTACCTCGATTTTCTAGATAAATTGGAAAGGGCTAGGAATAAAGCTTAAATTCCATCATTCAATGATGTTTGCTTAAGCTTTATTTTCATATTAAATTCGTTTTGACGTATATTGTTTACATTCACGGATTTAATTTCAATTAACAGAGCTGATTCTAGCCAAGGGGAAGACTCCAGATTACGCATCAAGGTGGATACCCAAGCATTAGATTGGGCATATCCCACTAAATTGATATCATGATCCAATTGCTTGATACTCTGCAGATATACTCCATCAGGCAGTAGTCTCACTAATTGATCTAACAAATGGACTACTTCAGCACGACTATTCTGCAATGTTTCTACCACTTGTTTGCGCGCCAATAATTCTTTGATATGCGTTTTTATATCTCGAATTTCTGCTATTTCTTTATCAAGAAGAGCAATTTGATCATTCAAATATTGATTGCGGCCATTTTGATATTCGATTTTCCCAGCATTCAATGTATGAATACCTACAACAACGATAATACCTACAAGACTCACTAAACCAGCCAGGACTGCAATCTGTTGCTGCCGGGCTTTCCGTTTAAGTTCACGATGAGGCAGTAAATTTATTCGTATCATGACGGATCAAAGCTACGTAAAGCCAAGCCACATGCTATTAGCAGTGCCGGAGCATCCAAATTAAGTTGCCTTGGAATGATGCGACTGGACAATTCCATGTTTGAGAAGGAATTCACAATGAGCGTACTCACTTGCGTCCGTGAAGCAATAATTTCATTTAACCCGGGGATTACGGCGCATCCTCCTGCAATGAAAATATAATGAACCTCGGTATATTGCGTTGAAGTATAAAAAAACTGAATAGCGCGCATCACTTCGATAGCTAGTGTTTCACAAAATGGCTGCAAAACATCGGTTTTATAGTTCTCGGGTAAATTCCCGCTGCGCTTGGCAATTTCTGATTCTTCTGATGACAGATTAAATTGATTATGAATTTCCTGAGTAAGTTGATTACCGCCGAATGGTTGATCCCGCGTGTAAACTGACTCTCCGTTATGCAGGACATTAATTTTCATAATTGTTGCACCAATATCCACCAATGCAACCACTTTATCCTTACCGCCTTCAGGTAGTTGACTCAAAGTCAACTCAAATGCGGCCTGAGCTGCATAAGGCTCAACATCCATAACAGCTGCTTTCAGACCAGCCGATAAAGCAACCGCGACACGATCTTCCACTTTCTCCTTACGCGATGCAGCAATAAGAACTTCCACTTCCTCCGGATTTTCTGGAACAGGTCTAATCACTTGAAAATCTAGATCAATCTCATCCAGCGAGAAAGGTATATATTGGCTGGCTTCAGTCTCTACTTGATAAGCCAGATCATCTTCACGCTGACCAGCAGGCACAAAAATCTTTTTGGTGATGACATCAGTCGCTGGTAATGCAAGTGCTACATTTCTTTGGCGTGTTCCCATACGCTTCCAGCCACGTTGCAAGCACTCGCTGACAGCTTCTAAGTCTACAATTGCGCCATCTAACATCGCATCTACCGGCATCGATTCGATTACATAGCGCTCAATACGGTAACTCTGATTTCCTTTACCAACCATGGATAATTCGACCATTTTCACAGATGAGGAACTAATATCTACACCTATTAATGATGGTGACTTCAATTTAAAGAAGTCTAGATTGATTTCAAATTTTCCCTTGAGCATTGGTTATCTGGAAGTGATATTCGCAAGTTATAAATTACCCAATTAAAGCCAAATGTATGTAAACTATCCCTCTCTGCATAATTCATATAACAGATTGAATAACTGACATAGATTCTGGCAGAATCGCAGAAATTCTAATCAAGGAAAAACGCTAGATATACCCCCTATAACTGTGCATATTAAATACCGCACCATTTCATAAAATTCATATTCATGTTAGCTCGCTGGTTGTATTATTCTTTTGTTGCATTATCTGCATTAGGCTTGATTAGTGTTCTACTCGCAGGATTCGCTGCACTAGTCATCTATTCATCGTTACCTTCGCTTGATTCCCTGACTGACTATCGTCCTAAAATACCATTACGCATCTATAGTGATGAAGGTTTATTGATAGGAGAATTTGGCGCAGAACGTAGAAACGTAGTACAAATTTCTGAAGTGCCAACACACCTTAAACAAGCAATTCTTGCAGCAGAAGATGATCGCTTTTATGAGCATGGTGGCGTTGATTATCTGGGAGTACTACGCGCGGCATATTCGAATTTCTCAGCGGGCAGTGTACGGCAAGGGGCCAGTACGATCACAATGCAAGTTGCACGAAATTTTTTTCTGACTCGGGAAAAAACACTCACTCGAAAATTTAGTGAAGCTTTACTTGCATTCAAGATTGAACATAACTTAAGTAAAGACAAAATTTTGGAGCTTTACGTAAACCAAATCTACCTCGGCCAACGCAGCTATGGTTTTGCAGCAGCGGCACAAACCTACTTTGGCAAATCGCTGCAAGAAATCAATATTGCTGAGGCTGCTATGTTGGCAGGATTACCCAAAGCGCCTTCTGGTTACAATCCTATCGTGAATCCTAAACGCGCAAAAAGTCGACAGCTTTATGTATTGGGTCGATTGCATAAACTCAATCACATTTCAGACGAAGAATTGACTGAGTTAGAAAAACAACCCATTGCCGTCAGAAAACAATCATCCACGCTTGCTATGCCGGCAGATTACGTTGCTGAAATGGTACGTCAAATCATCTATGATCGTTATCAGGAAGATGCCTATAGCAATGGCATTAAAGTCTATACAACCATTCGTCAGCTAGATCAAGAAGCTGCCTATCAAGCTTTACGAAAAAACATCATTGAATACGACAGACGCCGTGGTTATCGCGGGCCCGAAGGTTATATCGATTTACTGAAAAATGGAACTAATCAGGAAAAAACCCTGGATGACGCATTGGATGAGATCAGTGAAAGTGAAGATATTTTTGCAGCAATTGTGCTAGCTGTAAAACCCAATATCGTGCAAGCTTACCGCAAAGGTGGGGAAATCATCGAAATCTCAGGCGATGGGCTTAAGTTTGCTCAGAAATTTCTAGCCAATAAAAAAGAAGCTGGAAAGAAATATATTACCCCTGGTGCATTAATTCGCATACAAAAAGACAAAAAGGAAAAATGGCATATCGCTCAACTTCCAGAGCTAGAAGCAGCGCTGGTTTCACTAAATCCCAATGACGGTGCTATTTACGCGCTGGTTGGGGGTTTTGATTTTCATAAAAACCAATTCAATCATGTAACTCAAGCATGGCGGCAACCAGGGTCTAGCTTCAAACCTTTTATTTATTCCGCTGCACTGGAAAAAGGCTTCACGCCTGCCACGATCATTAATGATGCCCCGCTATCTTTTAGTGCAGCTCAAACAGGTAGTCAACTATGGGAACCCAAAAATTTTGATGGAAAATTTGAAGGTCCGATGCGCATGCGAACTGCGCTGGTTAAGTCAAAGAATCTTGTCTCTATTCGAATACTACAAGCCATAGGCATTCAGTATGCACAAGATTACATTACCCGATTCGGTTTCGATTCCAGTCGCCACCCGCCTTATTTACCCATGGCTTTGGGTTCTGGTTCAGTGACTCCAATGCAAATGGCTGTTGGGTATTCTGTTTTTGCAAACGGCGGTTACCGTATCGCCCCCTATTTTATTAAGCGTATTGAAGATGAAAAAGGTAACGTGCTCGAGCAATTTCAACCGATCACCCCTCTCAATGGCGCCAAGCGTGTCATTGATCCACGCAATGCATTTATCATGACCCACATGATGCAAGATGTCGTCAATTACGGTACGGCTGCTAAAGCGAAGCAATTAGGGCGTACCGATTTAGCGGGGAAAACAGGCACCACCAGCAATTTTGTAGATGCTTGGTTTTGTGGCTTCCAGAAAGATTTAGTCACTGTTGCGTGGACAGGATATGACGAACCAAAATCATTAGGAAATAATGAAACTGGGGGACGTATTGCTTTACCTATCTGGATGGATTATATGGGGCCTGTTCTGAAAGGTGTTCCCATGGCAGAATATAAACCGCCTAATGGAATTCTTGCAACCAAAATTAATTCAGCAACTGGGTTTAGAGAGTCTGCTGGAGATATCAATGAATATTTCTTCAGCGAGCAACTACCCCCAGTTTCTGACACTGTCGTTGATCACACACCGAAAGTAACCAAAGACCTTAAAGATCAACTGTTCTAAAAATATTTGGATTTTTTAGAGCTCCGCAGAATCTTAGAAGCACAACAACAAATAAAAACAGCTACTAAGATTCCGTTTTGAGCCAGTTAGCTGCATCCATTGCATAATAAGTCAGAATCCCGTCGGCACCAGCGCGCTTGAAAGCAAGCAAAGCTTCCAATACACAGGCTCTTTCATTTAACCATCCGTTAATCGCTGCTGCTTTGAGCATGGCATACTCTCCGCTCACTTGATATACAAAAGTAGGTGCCCCATATCGATCTTTCACACGACGCACAATGTCCAGATAAGGCATTCCAGGCTTAATCATCACCATGTCAGCGCCTTCATTTAGATCCAATCCGACTTCCCACAGAGCTTCATCAGAATTTGCCGGATCCATTTGATAAGTATACTTATCCCCCCCCCCCAGGTTTGCAGCAGAACCAACCGCATCACGGAAGGGTCCATAAAAATTTGAAGCATATTTTGCAGAATATGCCAAAATGCGTGTATGAATATATTGTTCAGCATCTAAAGACTTTCGAATTGCAGAAACTCGACCATCCATCATATCTGAAGGAGCGACTATATCTGCGCCTGCTTGCGCATGCACCAGCGCTTGCTGACAAAGAACATTGACAGTTTCATCATTCATCACATAGCCAGATTGATCAATCAAACCATCTTGGCCGTGGCTTGTATAGGGATCTAGTGCCACATCTGTAATCACCCCAAGCTCAGGAAAATTCTGCTTCAATAACCTAACCACTCTGGGAACCAAACCATCAGGATTATAAGCTTCAGAAGCAGTAAGGTTTTTAAGTTCTGTTTCAATAACCGGGAAAATCGCTAGGGCGGGAATACCAAGATGCAAACATTTCTCTGCTTGAATCATAAGAATATCAATACTTTGCCTAACAACACCAGGCATAGATGTGACATTTTCAATTCGATTCTTCCCATCTAATACAAAAACCGGATAAATTAAATCATCAATTCCTAAGTGCGCTTCTTGCATAAGACGACGAGAAAAACTATCGCGACGCATGCGTCGCAATCTTCTTTGAGGAAACAGTCCATTAGAAAACATATGAATATAAATAAAAAATAAAGTAAAAATTAAACAAAAAAGTAAGGGAACTATTTAGAGTTTAAGACCGTCTTATTAACGGATATCTTGATTGTGTCCCCTGTCTTTCCTCCCTGAGACAGGGCCTTAAGTGATATTAAGGCAGTTCCCCCCCGGTTTTACTCCCCTTTAACCGGGGGTTTTTATTTCTTGACAAGCTGATGAAATGATCATTTTATCAGCTCTTAACCAGTTATTAATAATCGCCGAAGCTTCTTCAACTCCCACAATCGATAAACTAGAAAACAACTGAACACTGCATTGAGGATAAGCTTTTTGCAGAAATAAAGTCACGTCTCTTAATGTGATATTAGCTTGAAGCTTACTAAGCTTATCCGCTTTCGAGAGTAAAATATGAATTGGCTTCCCTGTTGAAGCAAACCAATCTAACATCTGGATATCCAATGGTTTCATTGGATGACGAATATCCATTATTAAAATAAGACCTTTAAGAGGAATACGAGTTTGAAGGTATGTACTTAGTAATTGCTCCCACTGATGGCGTATAGAGTAAGGCACTTTTGCATATCCATAGCCTGGCAAATCAACAAAATATTGATCTGAATCGCTTAATCTAAAATAATTAATTTGCTGTGTACGTCCGGGAGTTTTACTAACAAATGCTAAACGGCTACGATTTGTAAGTGTATTGATAGCACTTGATTTACCAGCGTTCGAACGTCCAGCAAATGCAATTTCAATACCTACGCTAAAAGGCAAATGTCGTATCTCGCTAACAGAGGTAAAAAAATTTACATTATGGAAATGATTCATAAGAAACTTAATAAATGGAAGAGTCTTTATATAATTGAAGATCCTTTGCAATGATAACAAGGCCTTCCAAAACTAAATGATCAACATGTATTATGGGGAGTTTCATAAAAGGTATAAGCACGGGAGCATCTCCACCACTAATAATACATCGTATAATTGGACGACCTAACTCAAGTGAAAATAAATTATAAAATCGCTCAATTGAACCAATTAGACCATATATTACACCACTGTAAATAGCATCATTAGTATTAGTTGGAAGGTTCTTATAAGCCCCTACCAAAATAGGATCACTCAGTTGAGTTCCTAACGATAGAGTGTGTCGCATTAAATTGACACCAGGCAATATAATTCCTCCCATAAATTTCCCACTATCTGATAAAGCATCAACAGTCATTGCTGTACCAACATTAATAACTAAACATGCTTCATGCACGTTTGACCATGCTGCAATTAATGATGCCCACCGATCACTGCCAAGTTGAGCTGCATTTTGATAACTATTGAAGACTCCACATTGAGCAGATTGAGAAACAACCCAATATACTTCAGTAGGCCAAATTGATATTAATTGATTTATTTGCTGTTTTGTTATTGCACGCGAAACATGAGAAATAATTATTGCACTGGGATTCAGTAACTTTCTAAAATCATTTTTTATAGATGTTAAACATTCATATGAAGCTATACCCTTCTGAAGCCACTGATACCCATCATGAATTCCCCATTTAAACGCTGTGTTGCCTGAATCAATAACAAGCAAATAAGAGACATTGTGCATGTCCAATTAGGATAATCGGAGAGAAATGTCGCCAACCTTATAAAACTCTCTACCTCTGGATGTCACTAAGGAAAGGGCACCATCATCACTAACTCCATCAATAATTCCCTCAATAACTGAATTATCAGGTAACAATAAACAAGCATGCTTTCCTTCAAAGGCATGGTAGCCTATCCATTCATCTTTAAAATAAGCAAACCCATGTTCTTCGAAAGAATACAACATACCCACTAATTCAGAAATAAGAGAACCAAATATCAAATTACGGTCGAAAATGGTACCTGAAATATCAAATAAGTCACAAATATGCGATGACACATCACGATATAATGACTTGGAGAGATTAAAGTTTATCCCTACACCTATTATCACATCACGCGAACCGAGAGCATTTTCACGCATCTCAACCAAGATTCCAGCAAGTTTTTTATAATTAAAAACAACATCATTAGGCCATTTTATGCTTACGTCATGTATTGAAAAAGATTTGAGAACACGGATTATCGCTACACCGACAATTAAACTTAAGCCAGAAAGTGTGTAAGCGCTACGCACTGAATTCCACTTAAGCGAAAAAGTAAGACTATCTCCCAATCCACTTTGCCATTTTCGCCCCAATCTACCGCGGCCATCGAACTGCAATTCCGCAGCAACAACACGAATAGTCTTACTGGCCTGTACTGATGTTGATTTAACGTGAAGAAAATTATTCGTTGAGCCAATGAAATCTAGAATAACAATATCAATAGAGTTTTTATGATTGTTTAAATTCTGCTTAATCTTTTTGGAGTCAAGCCAGACCACAGGATTGGGCCAATGGAAGCCAATATTTTGAATTTTAATTAGCTTAATTCCCAAATTCTCTAAAATACCTAGGGAATCACTAATTACAGACTGTGGGCAATTCAGAGATTCAGATAGCGATTCGCAAGAATGTATCTGTTTATCAGATAAAATACGAAGAATCGGAAAAATATAATGATTCATGCTAATAGGAAATATATTTATAAAAACCTATTAGACGTGTAATCCTAGTACTTGAGATAAATACTAGGATTACAAAAATACATCCAAAATTAGTTGTTTGTTAAAACCTCTGATTCATCGTTTTCTGAATCAGATAAAGAAGGTCTATCAACTAACTCAACTAAAGCCATAGGCGCATTATCACCTTTCCGGAAGCCGTACTTAAGAATTCGAATATATCCACCAGGTCGAGATATGTATCTAGGACCAAGTTCATTAAATAACTTAGCAATAATATCTTTATCGCGAAGTTTATTAAAAGCAAGTCTTCGATTAGATAACGTAGCATTTTTACTTAAAGTAATAACTGGTTCTACATAGCTCCGCAATTCTTTTGCTTTAGGTAAGGTCGTTTTAATAATCTCATGTCGCAACAATGAATTGCTCATATTTCTAAACATCGCGGCACGATGACTACTTGATCTATTTAATTTCCTTAACGCATTATTGTGACGCATGATTTAAATCCTTAGCAATATTATCAAGATTTGCAGGTGGCCAATTATCAAGTTTCATACCTAATGTAAGCTCACGGGCTGCTAACACTTCTTTAATTTCATTGAGAGACTTGCGTCCCAAATTAGGAGTACGCAATAATTCCGCTTCAGTACGTTGAATCAAATCACCAATATAATAGATATTTTCAACTTTAAGACAATTTGCGGATCTTACTGTAAGCTCGAGATCATCAACAGGTCTAAGCAAAATCGGATCAATCTGGGGTGTCTGCGGCTGCTCTTTAGGTAATGGTGTACTTTCCAAATCTGCGAAAACAGTCAATTGTTGAACTAACACTCTAGCTGCGTAGCGTATAGCTTCTTCAGGTTCAACAACACCATTTGTTTCTAAATCCATCACAAGTTTATCTAGGTCTGTTCTCTGCTCAACACGAGCACTCTCAACAACGTAGCTAACGCGTCTAATAGGACTAAAAGAAGCATCTAGTAAAATAGTACCAATACTCTTATCAGATTCCTTATGCTTCCGAGAAATAGCAGGTTCATAGCCGCGCCCTTTCTCAACTTTAAGCTGAATGTCAATTTTTCCACCGGAAGTTAAATGAGCAATAACATGATCAGGATTCATTATTTCAACATCATGATTAAGCTCAATATCTGCCGCAGTCACTATACCTTTACTTGATTTCTTTAAAAATAAAACTGTTTCTTCACAATTGTGGAGCTTGAATACAATTCCCTTAATATTCAATAAAATATCGACTATATCTTCTTGAACACCATCTAAAGCAGAATATTCATGAACTACACCAGCTATCTTTACCTCGGTAGGAGCGAAGCCTGTCATAGACGATAATAGAATACGACGAAGAGCATTTCCTAAAGTATGCCCATATCCTCTTTCAAAGGGTTCCATTACTACTTTTGCATGCAATGGAGATATGTTCTGAACATCTATAATACGTGGTGTCAACAATTCATTACCGTGCATAGTAATGTCCTTTAGCGTAAAGCAAACCAATAAATAAATTACTTAGAATATAATTCTACAACCAATGATTCATTAATCATTGTAGAAAGATCAGAACGCTCTGGTTTAGCTTTAAAAACACCTTTCATTCCTTTAACATCCATATCTATCCAACTCGGAAAGTTTCGTCCATCAGCGGCCTCAATAGCCGACTTAATTCTTAGTTGGCTTCTAGCATTTTGAGTTACCTCAATAATATCTCCAGAACGAACAATATATGCAGGAATATTTACTCTTTTGCCATTAACAAGAATACAATTATGTCTAACAACTTGACGCGCTTCTGAGCGTGAAGAACCGAACCCCATATGATAAGCTACATTGTCTAGACGGCTTTCTAATAACTGTAGCAAATTATCTCCTGTTATACCACGACGCTTATCTGCTTCTTTGTAAATATTATGGAATTGTCTTTCTAAGATACCATATATTTTGCGCACTTTTTGTTTTTCACGAAGCTGCCCACCATAATCTGATAATCGTCCTTTTTTTTGTCCATGCTGCCCGGGAGGATAATTTCTTCTTTCAATCGCACATTTATCAGTGAAGCATTTCTCGCCTTTTAAAAAAAGCTTTTCGCCCTCTCGGCGACATTGTTTACATTTTGGTTCAAGATTTCTAGCCAAAGTAATCTCCTCAAATACGACGTTTTTTTGGTGGCCGACAACCATTGTGAGGTACAGGTGTAACATCAGTAATGCTTGTAATTTTAAAGCCTACTGAATTTAACGCTCTTACAGCAGAATCTCTACCTGGACCTGGACCTTTTATTCTAACTTCTAAATTCTTGACACCACATTCTATAGCTATCTTACTTGCATTTTCAGCAGCTACTTGCGCTGCAAATGGAGTACTTTTACGAGATCCTTTGAAGCCAGCTCCTCCAGAAGTAGCCCAAGAAAGTGCATTTCCTTGCCTGTCCGTTATTGTAACGATAGTATTATTAAAAGATGCGTGTATATGAGCAATTCCTTCAGAAACATTTTTTTTAATTTTTTTTCGAATTCGCGTATTAGCTTTAACCATATAAATGGTATTCCTTATTAATCATTAAAATTCCTAACAAAATTATCTAGCACGTATAGCTTTTCTAGGGCCTTTCCGAGTTCTCGCATTAGTACGTGTTCTCTGTCCACGAACTGGTAATCCACGACGATGTCGTAATCCTCGATAACAACCCAGATCCATCAATCTTTTGATATTCATAGAAATTTCTCTACGCAAATCACCCTCAATCGTAAGTTTAGAAATATGATCACGTAATAAGTCAATTTGCTCGTCAGATAAATCCCTCAATTTGATATCAGTATCTATGCCTACCTGCTTGCATATACTATTAGAGCTTGATTTTCCAATTCCATAAATTGCTGTAAGGGCAATATTTACATGTTGATGATTTGGTATATTTACGCCAGCTATACGCGCCATTATTTTTCCTATGTTTAAATCTATAAATTATAAGGTACTAGCCTTGTCTCTGCTTGTGGCGTGGATCTAGACAAATAACCCTAACAACTCTATTTCTTCGAATAATCTTACAATTTCGGCAGATCTTTTTTACTGACGCATTCACTTTCATATAATATTCCTCGATATCCTAAATATTTGCTATATAAAATTAAAAATTATTTTGCGCGAAAGGTAATTCGTGCTCTAGTTAAATCATAAGGAGTTAGATCAACTGTAACTTTATCACCAGGTAAGATTCTTATATAGTGCATACGCATTTTACCTGATATATGCCCAAGGACTATATGACCGTTCTCTAACTTAACTCGAAAAGTTGCATTTGGAAGTGTTTCAAGAATTTCTCCCTGCATTTGAATAGTTTCTTCTTTAGCCATTAATTAAAATCTATAGATTGTTATCTTAGCGAGGATTTGTTTACAATGCCTTTTAAACTAGATTTCTTAAGTAAACTATCATATTGTGACGACATCACATGTGATTGTACTTGTGACATGAAATCCATTGTAACGATAACTATGATTAGCAGTGACGTACCGCCAAAATAAAAAGGGACATTCCATTTTAATATCAGAAATTCTGGTAACAAACAAACTAATGTCACATAGATCGAACCAGCCAAAGTCAATCGCAACATAACTTTTTCTATATACCGAGTTGTTTGTTCGCCAGGCCTAATTCCGGGAACAAAAGCACCGCTCTTTTTAAGATTATCAGCAGTTTCTTTTGGATTAAAAACCAAAGCTGTATAAAAAAAGCAAAAAAACACAATCATTATAGCATAAAGCACAACATAAATTGGTTGTCCTGGTGATAGTGCGCCACTAATATCTTTCAACCACAACATTGATTCGCTATCTGCAAACCACCCTGCCAAAGTCGCTGGAAACAAAATAATGCTAGATGCAAAAATAGGAGGTATTACCCCAGCCATATTAAGCTTTAAAGGCAAATGTGAGCTTTGTCCACCATAGATCTTACTCCCAACTTGCCTCTTAGCATAATTAACCAATATTCGCCTTTGACCTTTTTCAACAAAAACAACAAAACTGGTAATAAGAGCAGCTAAAACAAATATAACTAAAGCAACTAAAAAGTGCATAGAACCAGTGCTAACTAAATCGAGTGTGCCGCCAATAGCATTTGGTAAACCTGCTGCTATACCAGCAAAAATAATTAATGATATTCCATTACCAATACCACGCTCTGTAATCTGTTCACCCAACCACATTAGAAAAATTGTCCCTGTAACCAACGTCATTACAGTAGTGAATAAAAATAATCCACCAGGTGAAATTACTAGACCAGCTTGAGATTGCAAAGCGATTGAAATTCCATAACTCTGAACAAGAGCAAGTACTAGGGTTCCAATTCTTGTATATTGGGTAATTTTCTTTCTTCCACTTTCACCTTCCTTTTTCAGAGCTTCTAAAAAAGGAACTGCCACAGTCCCTAGCTGCATTATAATTGAAGCTGAAATATATGGCATTATACCAAGTGCAAAGATAGAAAATCTCGAGAGAGCTCCACCTGAGAACATATTAAACATTCCCAGAACTCCTCCTTCTTGAGACTCAAACAAATCTTTAAGGACAACAGGATCTATCCCGGGAACTGGAACATGTGCTCCTATTCTATATACAATGAGTGCTAATAAAAGAAACCACAGCCTTCGCTTTAATTCAGCAAACTTATCTACGGATGGTTTATTTAAATTGCCTTTTATAGCCAATTTATTTCCTATAATATTTATACGGCAGAACCGCCGTTTGATTCTAATTGAACACGAACACCATTAGTAACAACAACGCCAGTCAAATTTATTTTCTTTTCAATTTTACCAGAAAAATAAATTTTAACTTTCTTAGTATTAGTTGGAACTAATTTATTCGAAACTAATGCAGATATATCTATAGTATTTTCAGATAAATTATTTAAAACTGAAGATCTTAACGTAGGATATCTGCGTTTAGCAAGAATACAAAATCCTCGTTTAGGTAGCCGTCTCTGAATAGGCATTTGCCCGCCCTCAAATCCGACTTTATGAAATCCGCCAGCTCTAGATTTTTGTCCTTTATGTCCTCTACCACACGTTTTACCTATTCCAGAACCAATTCCTCGTCCAACTCTTGTTCGCTGCTTTTTTGAATTAGTAGCGGGTTTAATATTATTTAAAAACATAGTTTAATCACATTTCACAAGATATTTAACTTTACTAATCATACCCCTTGTTTCAGGCGTATCAGCAAGAATCGACACACTATTTAGTTTTTTTAAACCAAGACCACGTATTGTTGCACGATGTGACTTCTTAGTTCCAATGACACTCTTTATTAGTGTTATTTTGATATTTTTATTTACAGCATTCATTATTCATTTCCAAGTATTTCTTTGACTGTTTTCCCGCGCTTCGCCGCTATACTCGCCGGAGTATTCATTACACTCAATCCTTTGAGGGTAGCTCTGACGACATTATATGGATTAGTAGAACCTATACATTTCGCAAGGATATTCGTCATTCCCATAACTTCAAATATTGCTCGCATTGGTCCTCCTGCAATAATACCAGTACCTTCAGGAGCTGGCTGCATATAAACTCTTGCAGCGCCGTGCGACCCAATAATTGGATGAAAAATAGTTCCATCTTTCAATTTAACTTTAATCATTTTTCTGCGAGCTTCATCCATTGCTTTTTGCACAGCCACCGGCACTTCTCGTGATTTTCCTTTACCCATTCCTACGCTGCCGTCACCATCGCCAACTACTGTGAGCGCAGCAAAACCAAGAATTCTACCACCTTTAACAACTTTGGTTACACGATTAATTGCAACCATTTTTTCACGAAGATTATCCGAATTTTCTTCTGCTCCAGCAATTTTATTGATTGCTTTTCCTGTCTTGGCCATTAAAAAAACCTTTTATTAGAAATTAAGTCCATGTTCACGTGCAGCATCTGCCAATGCTCTCACTCTACCATGATATTTATATCCGGCTCGATCAAACGCAATTTTTGAAACGCCACAAATTTTTCCCTTTTCAGCGATCCTTTTACCGATAAACATTGCTGCTGAAACATTTCCTCCCGAAATTATCTCTTTACGAACTTCAGGCTCTAATGTAGATGCGCTTGTAATAATTTTATTGTTATCTTTGTCAATTAATTGAGCATATATATGCGAATTAGTACGATGTACCGATAAGCGTATTATACCTAATTCAGATATTTTATTTCTTGTTTTGCGAGAACGTCTAATTCTTTTTTCTTTTAAATTAAGCATATAAATCTCAATTATTTTTTCTTGGTTTCTTTAAGTAGAATAACTTCATCCGAGTAGCGCACACCTTTACCCTTATATGGCTCAGGTTTTCTATAAGCTCTAATTTCTGCCGCTATTTGCCCTACTTTTTGTTTATCAATACCTCTAATTAGTATTTCAGTTTGAGTCGGTGTTTCAATCTTTATTCCATCAGGAATAACATAGTCAACCGGGTGCGAAAACCCGAGGGCTAAATTTACATTTGTTGTATTGGCATTAGCGCGATATCCAACCCCTACCAGAAGTAGTTTTTTTTCAAATCCAACAGATACTCCCTTTACCATATTTGCTACCAGAGCTCTAATTGTACCTGACATAGCGTTAGCGTGCTTAGACTCATTAGTCGTTGTTATTTTCAAAATATTATCACTAATGCCCAATTTAACATCACTTGGAAAAGTTTGTCTTAAGTTACCCAATGGTCCTTTAATAGCAATCTCATCATCAGAGATATTAATTTCAACATTTGGTGGTATAGCTATTGGATTATTGCTTACTCTCGACATATATTAAGACCCTTTAAACTATGACACATAATAATTCACCACCAACACCATTAGCCCGAGCTTTTCTTTCTGTCATAACACCTTTCGAGGTTGATATGATAGCAATCCCAAGTCCATTCATAACATTCGGTAAATCGCTTTTGGATTTATATATTCTTAATCCAGGTTTACTTATACGCTTAATATTCTCAATTACTGGAGAACCACAATAATATTTGAGTGAAATATCAAGAATATTTTTGTTATCAATATTCTTTACAACAAAATCATCAATATAGCCTTCATCTTTTAAGACTTTGGTAATTGATATTTTTATACGTGAATTTGGCATTTTGACATTTTTCTTCCTTGCCAATTGCGCATTACGTATGCGAGTCAACATGTCAGCAATTGGATCACTCATACTCATAGATTCACCTAATATATTAATTTAAGTTAAATACACATTCTTAAGATTGTAAATCAAAATATTCTTTTACCAACTCGCTTTAATAATTCCTGGAATTTTTCCGCTCATCGCAATATCTCTCAACTTACTTCTACCAAGTCCAAACTTAGAATAAACACCTCTAGGTCGACCAGTTAGTGAGCATCGATTTCTCAAACGTACAGGACTAGAGTCTCTGGGCAATTTTTGCAATTTAATGCGTGCAATATGCCTTTCATCTTCAGTTAATGTAAGGTCATTCATAATATTATTTAAATTAGATCTTTTCTCAGCATATTTGTGAACTAATTTTAATCTTTTTATGTTTCTATTTATTATAGAAATCTTTGCCATTGCATCCTCAATTCTTAAATGGAAAATTAAAAGCTGATAGCAATGCTTTAGCCTCTAAATCACTTTTAGCTGTAGTAGTAATAGAGATATTCATGCCACGTAATGCATCAATTTTATCGTAATCAATCTCAGGAAATATGATTTGTTCTTTAATTCCCATATTATAATTTCCTTTCCCGTCAAATGATTTACCAGATATTCCACGGAAATCACGTATTCGAGGAATAGCAATTGTAATTAATCTATCCAAGAACTCATACATTTTCACTTTACGGAGCGTTACCATACAACCAATTGGATATCCCTCACGAACTTTGAACGTCGCAATTGATTTTTTTGCTTTAGTAGTCACGGGTTGTTGGCCGCAAATTTTTTTCATATCAGATAGGGCATGTTCAACAATTTTTTTATCTACAGTTGCCTCACCTAATCCAATATTAAGTGTGATTTTTGTTACCCGCGGAACTTCCATTACTGATTTATAATGAAACTGATCAATCAATTGCTTTGTAATAGTATTCCTATAATATTCTTGTAATCTAGCCATTGAATTAGTTTTCCGTATTATGATTCTATAAGCTGACCGTTAGATCTGAAAATTCTTGTTTTATTGTTGTCAGCATCTAGTCTAAAACCGATTCTATCAGCCTTCTGTAAAGTAAAGTTATAGATTGCAACGTTAGAAATATGAATCGGCATTTCACGACTTATGATTCCACCAACACTACCACTAGTAGGATTAGGTTTCTGATGTTTTTTTACTGAATTAATCCCCTGAACCACAACGTGATCTTCATCTTTCACACTAATTATAGTTCCTCTCTTACCTTTATCTTTACCAGCAATTATAATAACATCATCACCTTTTCTTAGCTTTTTCATATTAATCCTTGTTTACATCTATAATACTTCTGGCGCTAATGACACAATTTTCATGAAACGTGCATTGCGCAATTCACGAGTAACAGGACCAAAAATACGAGTTCCTATTGGCTCAAGTTTGTTATTTAATAATACTGCTGCATTCTCATCAAATTTTAATAGCGACCCATCTATACGCCTAACACCTTTTGCCGTACGCACTACCACAGCATTATAGACATCGCCTTTTTTTACTCTTCCTCTTGGTGCTGCGTCTTTTACACTGACTTTTATTATATCGCCAATACTCGCATATTGTCTTTTAGATCCTCCTAAGACCTTAATACACATAATTGATCGTGCACCTGTGTTATCAGCAACTCTTAATATTGATTGCATTTGGATCATATTTTTCGCTTTTTAATTTTGTTTATAAAGGAATAAAGCGGTACTTATAGTTTTCTTTATTTACTTTCATTAAAAGAATTGCAAGTGCCACCAAACAAATAAATACTTATAAAATAGTTATATGCGATTTCTATTCTTGTGCGTTAGTTGTAACTAATTGAGTTACCATCCAACTCTTAGTTTTAGATATTGGCCTACATTCTTCAATCACAACAGTATCACCAATCACATACTGATTGCTTTCATCGTGAGCATGATATTTCTTCGAACGTGTAATGTATTTACCATACAGAGGATGCTTTATTCTACTTTCAACTAATACAGTTACTGTTTTATTTGTTTTATTGCTAGTAACTCTTCCACTAAGAGAACGATTGTTTTTTTCACTTGTCATGATTGTTAATTTTTTGCGTTATAATAGTTTTTACTCTAGCAATGTCTTTTTTTATAGCAGTAAGCTGTTTCGGATTAGATAATTGTTGTGTAGCTAATTGCATTCTTATCCCGAACTGTGCTTTTAATAGAGAAAAAAGTTCTTTATTTAATTCTGAAATATCTTTAT
This sequence comes from uncultured Nitrosomonas sp., assembly GCA_902826115.1. Classification (GTDB taxonomy): domain Bacteria; phylum Pseudomonadota; class Gammaproteobacteria; order Burkholderiales; family Nitrosomonadaceae; genus Nitrosomonas. Next base: position 4,929 of record CADEDO010000021.1, on the reverse strand, counting down.
TTCTTAATTCACTAACCTTCATTGCTATACACCTATTTGCCTAATTGTGAACGTTGTTTTGATAGGTAATTTTGCAGCAGCCAATCGAAATGCTTCACGAGCTAATTCTTCATTAACACCATCCATTTCATACAACATTTTTCCAGGCTGTATTTCAGCCACAAAATACTCAGGATTTCCTTTACCTTTACCCATTCTAACTTCAGCAGGTTTATGAGAGATTGGTTTATCAGGAAAAATTCTAATCCAGATTCTGCCTCCCCTTTTTATATGTCTTGTCATAGCTCTTCGCGCAGCTTCAATTTGCCTGGCTGTTAAACGACCTCTACCAATTGCTTTAAGACCATACTCGCCAAAACTAACTTTTGCTCCACGTGTAGCAATTCCTGTATTTCTACCTTTTTGCTGCTTACGATATTTGGTTCTAGCTGGCTGAAGCATCTTTATCTCCAGATTTTACAGATATATCAGTCTTACCGGCATTAGTGCTCATAATTACAGACTCATACTCAACATTAGAAATTGAATCGACATCTTTTTTCAGTGCGGAATTCGACAACTTATTCATGGTACTTGGAGATCTTCTTGCACTCTTTTTTTTATCATTTTCCATAGCTACAGTGGATGTTAGGTTTACATTATTCTCTGTATCACCCAGCAATTCACCTTTGAATATCCAAACCTTGATACCTATAATCCCATAAGTAGTTTTTGCCTCTGATGTGCCATAATCTATGTCAGCTCTAAGTGTATGGAGCGGCACTCTTCCTTCTCGATACCATTCGGTTCGAGCAATTTCAATACCATTTAATCGACCAGAACTCATTATTTTAATACCTTGTGCTCCCAAACGCATAGCATTTTGCATTGCACGTTTCATTGCTCGTCGAAACATTATTCTTTTTTCTAATTGCTGTGCAATGTTATCTGCTATTAATTGCGCATCTAACTCTGGTTTGCGTATTTCCTCGATATTCACATGCACAGGAACACCCATTCGTTTTTGCAATTCGGCGCGTAATATCTCTATATCCTCGCCTTTTTTACCAATAACGACTCCGGGGCGTGAACTAAATATTGTAATTCGTGCATTTTTGGACGGTCTTTCAATTAAAACTCTGCCAACAGATGCATTTTTTAATTTTTCACTTAAAAAGGCTCTTACTTTTATATCTTCATTAAGCATCGTCGCAAAATTACCACTGTTTGCATACCATCTTGATAACCAATTTCTTTGAACTGACAAGCGGAATCCAGTAGGGTGTATTTTTTGCCCCATATCAATTTCTACCTTCTTTGTTTTTATCGATATTATCATCGACTGTTAGCAAAATATGACAAGTTGGTTTAACAATTCGATTGCCCCTTCCTTTTGCCCTTGCACTAGTTCTCTTCATCAACGTACCTCGATCTACAAGAATTGTTGAGATTTTTAATTCATCTATATCTGCGCCATCATTATGCTCTGCATTGGCTATTGCAGATTCCAAAAGTCTTTTGATAATGCCAGCACCTTTCTTAGGACTAAAGGCTAGAATATTCAACGCCCTATCCACAGACAATCCTCTAATTTGATCAGCCACTAAACGCCCTTTTTGTGCTGATAATCGTACACCTCGTAGTATCGCAGTAGTTTCCATTTTAATTCCCTATCGCTTGGTTACAGCTTTTTTATCACCTGCATGACCTTTAAATGTACGCGTCAGTGAAAATTCACCAAACTTATGTCCCACCATATTCTCAGTTACAAAAATTGGTATGTGTTGTTTCCCATTATGAACTGCAATTGTCAACCCAATAAAGTCAGGCAAAATTGTAGATCTTCTGGACCAAGTTTTAATTGGTCTTTTATCATTAGTTTCGCGTACTTTTTCTATTTTTTCTAATAAGTGAACGTCTACAAAAGGTCCTTTTTTTACTGAACGAGCCATTTAAATATTATCCTTTCTTTGAATATCTATGTCTTGCTATCATGATTTCAGTTCTTTTATTGTTTCTTGTCCTATATCCTTTTGCAGGAGTGCCCCATGGACTGACTGGATGTCGACCTGCAGACGTTCTTCCCTCTCCTCCACCATGAGGATGATCAATTGGATTCATAGCAACGCCACGTACAGTAGGCCTTATCCCTCGCCAGCGCACAGCACCAGCTTTACCTATTGATCGTAAACTATGTTCTGAATTTCCCACTTCACCAATAGTTGCAAAGCAATCTATATGAACTTTTCGAATTTCCCCGGACCGTAATTTAAGCTGTGCATAATTACCATCTCTTGCCTGTAATTGTACCGATGCACCTGCAGCACGAGCTAATTGTGCACCTTTGCCTGGCAGTAATTCTATGCAGTGTATTATTGTACCCATTGGTATATGTCGCAACGGCAGCGCGTCACCAGGTTTTATTTGAGCATTCTTTCCACTAGAAATTTGCGCACCTACACTTAATCCTTTAGGAGCAATAATATATCTTCTTTCTCCGTCTTGATAACAAACTAAAGCAATATTTGCAGTTCTATTGGGATCGTATTCTATGCGCTCCACAGTAGCAACTATATCAAACTTATCACGTTTGAAATCAATCATTCGATAGTGCTGCTTATGTCCACCTCCTCGGTGTCTTGTTGTGATTCGACCGTGATGATTCCTTCCAGCACTGTTAGATTGCTTCTCTAATAAATTTTTATGAGGCGAACCTTTATATAGCTCTTTATTAACAAGCTTAACTACTGATCTGCGTCCTGGCGATGTTGGTCTTAATTTTACTAATGCCATCACTTAGCCTCTGAATTTGTAAAATTTGTAAAACTTAATTCTTTTCCATCTTTAATACTCACTATTGCTTTTTTCCAATCGCTTCTTTTTCCAACAAAACGTCCAAATCGCTTTTGTTTCCCTTTTACATTTATCGTACGTACAGTACTTATCTCAATTTTTTGCTCTTTCCATAACAATTCAATAGCAGATTTAATTTCCTTCTTGGTTGCATCGTTTGCTACACGGAATATCGCTTGATTATTTTTTTCCCCCAGAAAGGTAGCTTTCTCAGATATATACGGGGCTAAAATAATCTTTAGCAATCGCTCATGCTTTAGATTTACATTACTCATACGAGAGATTCCTCAATTTTTTTTAGCCCTTCTGTAGTAATCAATATCTTCTCAAACTTCAGAAGATTAACCGGGTCTACATTTTTAACTTCTATTACCGCAACTCGTGGAATATTTCTTGATGCTAAATACAAGTTATCATTTAATTCATGCGTTATTACCATGACTTCATTAAGACCAAGATTTTTTATTTTATCCAAAAATTCCTTTGTCTTATGCGTATCAACGTTAATATTATCAGTAACTAGTAATCTTTGATCTCGAATGAGTTGCGAGAATATTACACTGATGCCCGCACGATACATTTTCTTATTTAATTTCTTCTTAAAATTCTCATCTGGACTATTAGGAAATATTTTCCCACCTCCTCTCCAAATCGGACTTGAAGCCATTCCGACACGTGCACGCCCTGTTCCTTTTTGCCTCCATGGTTTTCGTGTAGACTTTGCCACATCTGATCGACCTTTTTGCGCTCTAGTTGCACCTCTAGCATTCGATAGATATGAAGTCACTACTTGATGGACAAGTGCTTCGTTATAATCTCTATTAAAAAGCACATCAGAAACAGAAATTTTATCCGTTTGATTTTTATTACCGATAAGCTTAAGTTCCATTATCTGTTCACCTTCTTGCTATTTATGTTGCTTATTAATCCGCAATTTTTGTTTTTATACTAGGGCGCACTATTACATTGCCTCCCTTGGAACCAGGTATCGCACCTTTAACTAATAGCAAGTTTCTATCATTATCAATTCTAATAATTTCAAGATTTTGTATTGTTCTTTTTACATTTCCCAGATGACCCGACATCCTCTTACCTGGGAAAATTCGCCCGGGATCTTGCGCCATACCAATCGAACCAGGCTTATTGTGAGCCTTCGAATTACCGTGACTCGCTCTATTAGAAGAAAAGTGATGCCTTTTGATAACGCCGGCATATCCTTTACCAATCGTAATTCCTGAAACATCAACCTTTTGCCCTACTGTAAATATATCGTGCTTAATTTGAACTCCCAGTCCAAATTTATTAAGCTCTTCATCTTCCTGTACTCTAAATTCTCTAATGACGCTTCCAGCTTCTACGCCAGCTTTTGAATAGTGACCTGCGGATGATTTATTTACACGACTTGCTCTTCTCTTTCCGAAAGCCAGCTGCAGCGCTGAGTAACCATCTGTTGTTGATTTCTTGATTTGAGTTACGCGATTATTTGATACATCAATCACCGTCACAGGCAAACTATCGCCATTCTCTGTAAAAATTCGCGTCATACCGATCTTACGACCGATTAATCCTAAACTCATTTTTATTCCTTTACTCAGGAGTTTTTATTAATTAAATCTTTGTATTAAAGCTAGTTATCAAATCTGCCTGTAGTATAGTTTAGAAATTTACAATTTAATTTCTACATCTACACCAGCTGGTAAATCTAACTTCATCAGCGCATCTACTGTCTTATCTGTTGGATCAATTATATCCATTAGTCTCAAATGCGTTCTTATCTCAAACTGATCTCTTGATGTTTTATTGACATGCGGTGAACGTAACACATCGAATCGTTCTATTCTTGTAGGTAACGGAACCGGTCCTTTGACTACTGCTCCAGTCCTTTTCGCAGTTTCAACAATTTCAATTGCAGATTTATCTATCAAACGATAATCAAAAGCTTTTAGGCGAATTCTAATTTTTTGGTTTTGCATATACCTGACCTTGAGTTTATTAATTCAACCTATAATTCGATTGAATTTTCACTCTTTAATGACTTTCTTAAATCACTCAATAATTTTTGCGACAACACCGGCACCAACCGTTCTTCCACCTTCA
>CADEDO010000020.1 GCA_902826115.1 uncultured Nitrosomonas sp. | reverse complement strand
TGGCTTCAGAAACCATGAAAGAAGGTAAAGAACGTTACAAATCCGGCGTCATTCCGTACAAAAAAATGGGTTACTGGGAACCTAGCTATGTACCCAAAGACACGGATGTCATCGCGCTGTTTCGCATCACGCCTCAACCGGGGGTAGATCATGAAGAAGCAGCGGCAGCTGTTGCAGGTGAGTCTTCTACGGCGACATGGACCGTGGTATGGACTGATCGGCTAACTGCGTGTGAACTCTATCGTGCCAAAGCATACAAGTCTGAGCTTGTTCCCAATACAGGTCCGGGCACTAAAAACGAAGCGCAATACTTTGCCTATATCGCCTATGATATTGATCTATTTGAAGAAGGTTCGATCGCAAACTTAACCGCTTCCATTATCGGCAATGTATTTGGTTTCAAAGCGGTCAAAGCCCTGCGTCTGGAAGACATGCGCATTCCCGTTGCTTACCTCAAGACCTTCCAAGGTCCTGCAACCGGTATCGTGGTAGAACGCGAACGTTTAGATAAATTTGGCCGTCCGCTGCTTGGCGCCACGACCAAACCAAAGCTGGGTCTTTCTGGACGCAACTACGGTCGCGTTGTATACGAAGGGCTTAAAGGCGGCCTGGATTTCATGAAAGACGATGAGAACATTAACTCACAACCTTTTATGCACTGGCGTGATCGTTTCCTGTATTGCATGGAAGCAGTGAATAAAGCATCCGCGGCAACCGGTGAAGTCAAAGGGCATTATCTGAATGTGACGGCCGGCACGATGGAAGACATGTATGAAAGAGCGGAGTTTGCAAAATCTCTGGGGTCAGTCATTGTCATGATCGATCTGGTGATTGGCTACACTGCGATACAGTCGATGGCAAAATGGGCACGCAGAAACGACATGATATTGCATCTGCATCGTGCGGGTAATTCGACCTATTCACGCCAAAAAAATCACGGCATGAATTTCCGTGTGATTTGTAAATGGATGCGTATGGCGGGTGTCGATCATATTCATGCAGGCACCGTTGTGGGCAAGCTCGAAGGTGATCCGCTGATGATCAAGGGCTTTTACGACACCTTGCGCGATACACGCACTGAAAAAAATCTTGAACATGGATTATTCTTTGACCAAGACTGGGCTTCTCTCAATAAAGTAATGCCAGTTGCTTCAGGCGGTATTCATGCGGGTCAAATGCATCAACTGATTGATTATCTCGGCGAAGATGTGATATTGCAGTTCGGGGGCGGCACCATTGGACACCCTCAAGGCATTCAGGCAGGTGCAACCGCTAATCGTGTAGCTCTCGAAGCGATGATCATGGCTCGAAATGAAGGCCGGGATTACGTCAAAGAAGGTCCGCAAATTCTTGCCGATGCTGCCAAGTGGTGTACGCCGCTCAAACAAGCATTGGAAACGTGGAAAGATATCACCTTTAACTACGATTCTACGGATACCGCTGACTTTGTGCCATCCGCAACTGCGAACGTTTAATCATTTTAGGAGAAACAGTCATGATGACCAATCCGGGTAACATACTCACACAGGGGCAGTTTTCTTTCCTGCCTCCATTAACCGACAAGCAAATTTCAACGCAACTCAAATATGCGTTAAAAAATGGCTGGGCAATCGGAATTGAATATACGGATGACCCGCATCCACGTAACACGTACTGGGAAATGTTTGGCAATCCAATGTTTGACTTGAAAGATCCGGCAGGAATTTTGATGGAAATTAATAGCTGCCGCAAAACCTTTCCAAATCACTATATCCGTGTGACTGCGTTTAACTCGACACGCGGCGTTGAGAGCCCAACAATGTCATATATTGTCAACCGGCCGGAGAAAGAACCGGGTTTTGGTTTAGTACGTCAAGAAGGTGCGGGGAGGAGTATTAGTTATACCATTCACTCCTATGCAACCGACAAACCAGAAGCTGAACGCTACTAGCAGCAAGCAATCTCTCTCTTCCTTAAGAAGAGAGAGATTGTTAACAACGCAAACGCAGTCGCTTAATAAGTTTTTTGCATTTAACAAAGGGTTCTAATTATTAAATTAATACAATAGATATATGCTGCCAGTATCTATCCTATAGAGATGATCAAACATGTCTAAACAAACTAAAAACTTAACATCGACTCAAGATACATCGATTGATCTGGATGCAGAGTTCCAAGCATCTAATATCCAGGAAGTGCTGGATAAACTAGATCGGGAGTTGATTGGTTTAATCCCTGTGAAAACTCGCATACGTGAAACCGCAGCATTGTTGCTGGTCGATCGCGTTCGCAAACAATTAGGATTATCTGCAGGCGCACCTAGTTTACACATGTGTTTTACTGGGAATCCTGGTACAGGAAAAACGACAGTAGCCCTGCGCATGGCAGAAATCTTACACCGCCTGGGCTATGTGCGTGAAGGGCATCTGGTTTCGGTAACTCGAGATGACTTGGTCGGTCAATATATTGGACATACCGCACCAAAAACAAAAGAAGTCATTAAAAAAGCAATGGGGGGGGTTCTTTTCATCGATGAGGCCTATTACCTTTATAAACCAGAGAACGAACGTGATTATGGTGCGGAATCAATAGAAATTCTGCTGCAAACGATGGAAAACAACCGCGAAGACTTGGTTGTTATTCTGGCAGGTTATAAAGATCGCATGGATAAATTCTTTCATAGCAATCCCGGCATGCGCTCGCGCATAGCGCACCATATCGACTTTCCGGATTATGGTCCTGATGAATTAGTTGCGATCGCCAAATTAATGTTAGAAAGTCAGAATTACTGTTTCAGTGCAGCCGGAGAAGAAGCATTCGGGAAATATATCCGCCTGCGTATGAAGTCGGAGCATTTTGCTAATGCGCGCTCGGTTCGTAACGCGCTTGATCGTGCTCGACTGCGCCAAGCAAATCGATTATTTTCCGGAACAAAGAAATCATTGTCCAAAACTGATCTCATCACATTAGAAGCGGAAGATATTCTAGCCAGTCGTGTTTTTCTTGAAAGCACATCGGATAATGAACCCAATTTAAAAAATAAAAAATAAAAATTTAAAACATATTTTTAATAGCGATGGAAACGCTGACTCTACCCTGGAGAATTTTCCCTAAAAAGATTGAAGCGGCTTGTTATAACCGCGGGCGGCTTGCGCTGCTGCGATTAGGCTATCCACTGCGAGTTATATTACAGCAGCATCGTGGATTAGAAGTCATTCTAGACAGTACCATGTGGTTATGTGTTGATAGCAATACAGAGGATCAGCCCATCTTGGCATGGCGCGAGTTTCAGATTCGTGGGCGACGTAATTTACACCTACCTGTTTCTTGTGAATTGTGGCTTTACCATAGCTGTGCAGGTCTTATCATGGGGTCAGCTCTGGATGATTTGGATCAGGCACTTGAAAAAATTATGCATTAAGCTAATTCTTTCACACCCCTAAATTTCAGAGGATAAAAATGCCACTTGTAGATATGCGCGACATGTTGAATCATGCTTACCAAAATAACTACGCCATCGGTGGTTTTGGGCTGGTAAGCCTGGACTTCTTGGAAGCTATTATCATGACAGCCGAATTCTGTCGTTCACCAGTTATTCTCAATCTTTCTGAGCCGCTCTTCCACCAACATGATTTCAGCCTGATCATGCCAGCTGTTGAACGAGCCGCACATCACGCCAAAGTGCCGGTTGCTATCCACTTTGATCATGCAAAAGCGCATGAATCCATTGTCCAAGCGATTAATCTGGGTTGCAACAGTGTCATGTTGGATGTTTCTTCAGAAACATTCCCAGTCAATATCACCCAAACCAGCTGGGTCACAGAAATAGCTCATGCATGCGGCACAGCAATTGAGGGGATACTTGGTTTTATAGGCGGAGTGGAGGGAGAAAATGCAATCAATAATTTAGGAGATGTCGTCTATACTTCCTTTGAAGAAGCTAAAGTGTATGTTGAACGTACCAAAATTGATTTTCTTGCAGTTTCCGTTGGCACAATGCATGGCCGCCAACCCAATCGCAGCACTAAATTAGACTTCAAACGTCTGAAACGTATTAACGATGAACTCGGCATTCCACTGGTGCTGCATGGCGGAAGTGGATTAGTTGAAGAGCAGTACCATAAGTTGATTTTAAATGGCATTGCTAAAATTAACTGCTACACGGAGCTTTCCGATATCGCTGCCGCAGTAATTCGTTCCAATGCCCAAACAAGCAACAAAAAAGGCTATATTGAATCGTTGCACGGTGTTAAAGAAAGCCTCCATGAACAAATCAAATTGTATATGCATCTCTGGGGATCAGCGGGTCGCGCAGCGGAAGTTTTGATTCAGTGCCGCCCTTGGCAGTGTGTAGAACAAATCATTATTTGTAATGTTGAGAGCCGTTATCTGCAGCAATTTGATACCTTGACTGAACAGGCACGTAAAACATTAGCGACAATTCCTGGCGTGCGCCAGATTTTCTCAAGTTGGGCATTATCAGAGCCGGGTCAATACCGCCTTTGTTGGCGTATACAACTGGCACATGCGGAAGTTATTAACAGTTACCAATCTCATCCGCACTATAATGCTTTCTACAGTCAAATATCACACTCAATTGACTCTAAAAAAATCAATATTACTTTTATCTCGACTTTATCCAATTGGAACCATCAGCTGAAGGAGTCTGTCAATGCATAGCCTATCCTTAAGCTCCGCAGCAGCAGAGCTAAAAGCAGCTATTGCAGCATGCTCTACAATGTAACACCAGGTTTGTATCAGCAAAGTGACCAGATAAATTAAGCTTCATTGAGCGACAGACCTTCATCCCTGTCTTTTTGTACCACTCTGCTTGTTAGTGAGAAAGCTGTTCTGGTCCAAAGTGCGCTACGGAATCGGTCCTTACCCAACCACATCAGGCAAACTTTGTCAGATTGATTACCGCCAAGAATCTGATAGGCCTCATCATCTTCACCGACGTAGAAACCCACATGACCTTTTCCACTTGCCAGTGATTCCCGCCAGAACACCATTACTGTGCCGAGGCAAGGCGTAGTGCTATTCCCAAATTTTCCCATTGCCGCGCACCCAGTGGATTCCCCGGCAGTACCTCTTGCTGCGATGTCGCTCCAACACAATGGGCAACAAATAGCCCACACCATGGGATGTCATCACCGGCATAGTTGATATCAAGATCCTTCGTCCAGTACTTCCTTCGCGTCCATCAAGTGCTTGGCTTCTTCGAACCAGGGAAGGAGTGATTCAATGGCCGATGGGACATCCTTGAAAAGTGCTGCCGTGGTTTGCGGACCAACAATACCATCCACTTCACATTTGGAATTGTTTGACTGCGGCAATGGTGTTGCGCCCCAAATACCATCGATCCCACCCGACTCGAGCCCTTGGCTCTTCAGCGCTTGTTGAATCGGTCTGACTGCTTCGCTTCCCATAGTGACCTCCCTGTCAATTCATGATGATTATGAACTTGATCTGATTCAGAGGACGATCAGATATTGGGATTATGCAGTATTATTCTCTATTGCTGATATTTCCTTATCGATTAATCAACTCAGACAAATGCTTCAATAATTCATCCTCTTTATAAGGCTTGCCGAGGAATATATTGACGCCCAGATCTTTGGCAATTTTCCGGTGCTTATCTGCGGTACGCGATGAGATGATGATGATCGGAATCTTTTTAGTGATTGGATTAGCACGTACTTGCTTGATCAATTCAAAGCCATTCATTTTAGGCATTTCCAAGTCAACCAACATGGCATCCGGGATGTTGTCCTTCAGTATTTGAACGGCCTCTACTCCATTTTTTGCAATCAACACATCACAGCCTTCACGCTCCAGCAAACGGCAGGTAACCTTGCGCACGGTTAATGAGTCATCAACCACCATGACTGTAGGTGCCGTGATGGATCGCTTGGCAGGAGTGGCGCCTAGTTCTGAAGCCGGCGTGCTGAAGATTTTTTGTGCATCCGCACGTTGGATCAATTTCACCGGATTCAGGATTAAAATCACTTCACCGTCGCCCATGATGGTGACGCCTTCCACGCCTGGCGCATGCGCCAGTTGTGAATCGATGTTTTTAACCACCACTTCCGTATCCCCGATCAGCTCATCGATATGAATGGCCAGATACTGCGTGCCGCTGTGCAAAAACAGCACATGGCTATGCTTAGTAATATCAGGCACATGATCGAGCTCGCCCAATAAATGCGATAGATGAGCGAATAGATATTTTTTCCCATTAAACTCAATCCGATGATCCTGATAGATTTTTTTCAACATCTCAGGATCGAATTCGCGCTGATGCTCGACGATGAAGGTCGGTATCGCATAAGTTTGTTTGGCCGCCCGCACCATCATGGTTTGTGTCACTGCCAGACTGAGCGGCAGGTAAATATTGAAAGTTGTTCCCTGATTGGGAACAGAATTCACATGGATGCGACCACCCAGCATCGAAATTTCATTCTTGACGATATCCAGGCCTATCCCGCGACCGGCGATTCCGGTGATGGAGTCGGTGGTGGATAAACCTTGCATGAAAATCAATGACATGATTTTGTCATCTTCGAGTGTTTCATCACCTTGAATCAGGCCAAGCCGCTGTGCTTCTTCACGAATGCGCGACAAATTCAAACCACGACCGTCATCACTGAGGGTAATGTTCACTTCGTTACCTTCCTGACGCAACTGTATGGTGATTTGTCCAGTTTCAGGTTTTCCTGCCTGCAATCTCTGCGCCGGTTCTTCGATGCCATGCGCAATCGCGTTACGCAGCAAATGCTCCAGTGGCGGATTAATTTTCTCCAATACGCTGCGGTCAATCTCGACGTCGCCCCCCTGAATATCCAGATTGGCTTTTTTTCCCAAATCTTCAGCTACCTGGCGCGCAATGCGATAATAACGTTCGCCATAATTACTGAAAGGTATCGTACGGATTTGCAGCAAGGATTGCTGCAATTGGCGATTGATCACTGATTGCTGATTCACCGCTTCTTCAGCCGCTGTGTGCGTTGCCCGCATGCTCTTTTGTACCGAAATAATGTCATCGACACTCTCAGCCATCAGACGCGTCAACTCTTGGAAACGAGAGAATCGATCAAATTCGAGGGGATCAAATGTCTGCTCTGCCTCCTGTTGTTGCGCAAGATGCGACTGCATTTGCGTTTCCGCCTGAATTTCCACTTCGCGCAATTGATCATGCAAGCGGTGCGTGCTTTCAGCGAGATCCTGCAGAGATTGCTTGAAGCTGTTGAGCTGCGCTTCAATTTTTGAACGCTGGATACTGGCTTCACCGGCATCATTCACCAGTCTATCGATCAAATCGGAATTGATGCGCAGAATGGTTTTTGATTGCAGCAATTCGGTTTTATCAGATGCGGCTGCCGCATCGGCAGCCGGGCTGACAGCCGTGGTTTGCTGGATTGCAGCAGACACTGCTTCCGCAGCTTGCAATTGCTCAATCTTGCCACTGATTACATCAAATTCATTCTCCAACTGATCCAGTGCGGCGTCGGTAATATTGCGCTCGCTAAAAGCGGTTTCCACGTGACTTTCCATCGCATGGACCAATTCACCCAATTGCATAGCCCCTACCATACGGGCGCTGCCTTTCAAAGTATGCAGCAACCGCAGCAATGCGCGATGAATATCATCATCTTGCGGCAAGATGCGCCATGCACGCAATTTGCTGCCAATTTGAGGAATGATGTCCTGCGTTTCTTCCAGGAAAACAGGAAGTACCTCATGGCTGACCGAATCGACCACAGCAGAAACGGCTTGTTGTAGCGGCTGCGCAGTTTCCGTTTCCGTCGGTGAAAAATCAAGGCGCGTGGTTTCTGTAGCTTCTGGCGCCAGTGCAGTATCAATCGTGATAGGGGTAATCTGATCACTTCCAGCTGCTGTTGAATCAATCAGGGATATTTCAATATCTTTGTCATTCAGAAGATCTTTTGCCAGACGCATCAACTCATCGGCATTCACCCTGGCAGTGCCCTGCTCTCGCAATTGCTGGCACCACTGACTGTAGTCCTGACAGGTGCGTGTAATTAAACGGATGATTGGATCGGTAACCGGTCGTTTTTCGTTCAAGCAACGATTCAGCACCTGTTCCAGCCCCCAGGCCACTTCCCCCATCTCCGTCAATTTAACCATGCGGCCACTGCCTTTCAGCGTATGGAATCCACGTCGCAGGCTCGTAAGTGATTCATGATCGAACGGATCAATCTGGCATTTTTGGGCATCATTGGCAATGCCTATCAGCACTTCTTCGGCCTCTTCCAGGAAAATGGCAAGCAACTCAGGGTCGATGTGCCCACTGGGCTGCGCGCTGGCAATGCCTATTGATGCGATGTCTGTCTCAACCACCTCAACTTGCGCTGCTTTGCCGGCTTGCGGTGTTGTCGCTTGCGTGGATTGAGGCGTTTTTTCAGGGGTCGCACTGATCTCAAACAACATAATGGCTTCATCAATGATTTGCTGGCCATCCGGTTGCCCGCTGCGATATCCTTCAATATAAAAGCCCAAACTACTCAGTCCATCAACGAGCAGGATTTGCTCAGCCTCTTCGATTTCATGACCGGGTTCCAGCAACTTCTCCGCCAGATGCTGACATAGATTCAATAACGTATTGGCGCGTTGCAGATCAAGCATGACCAAAGCGCCAGAAACCTGTTTGAACAAGAGGGACAGGGTGGATAGTTCCGAACGCTCGGCAGGCTCAAAGAAGAATCTATCCAGAATGCTCTCAATCTGAGACAGATTGGTCAGCATTTCCTGCACAACATGGGTCACCAGTTCCTTTTCTTGTGTTTTGCTTGCAATCTCGTTCAGATTCGGAGCACAAGGCAATTCCGTAGCATTCTCGTTATCTTCGGTAACACTGTGCAAGCGGGAAGAAAGGATATCAATCTGATTCGGCAAATCCGGCGACAGTTTGTTGAAATCATCAACGATGCTTTCTATCAGCAACAAGGCTGTAGCCATTTCCATGGCCAGCTCTTCGCTCAAACTTTGCGGATGGGCACGCAGGTAAGTAACCGTTTCACTGATGACATCGATTAGCTTCCCCAGAGGAACACAGGGAGTTTGCTTGGCTAACTGCTTAAGCTGTTCTATTTTCTCAAATAAAAGTGCGACGCTTTCTTGCTGTCCGGCACAGAATTCACGCCAGATATCATTTGCCTGCATCAGTGTGCTACGGATCGTATCCAGGACAGGGCGCAAAGTTTCGGATTCTTCAAACGTAACCGTTGCCGAAGCTACCGCTTGATTGGGCCATGTGTAACTGCGTTTGATATCCTTAACACGTTCGCTGCTTGCTTCACTATGAGCGAGGTAATACAGCAGTTCCCGCATCAATACAGAGGTGCTGCTTAATGTCCCGGCAGCCAAGTGACGAATGGCTTGTTCAATCTTGCCGCATAACCGGCGTATGGAAACATCAATCCGATTAGCTTCCTGAGGCAACAAAGCTTCCAGAAAACCCGCAGTCACCCACCAGAATGCACGTTGCTCCATAGTGCCGGGAAATGCCTCAAGCTGACTAACCGCTGCAACCATTTGCAGCAAGCCATCCCGATTCGCTGGATCGCGCAACCATTTGAGCAAACCGGCCTGATACTCCCCACCGATTTTTTTAGATAAAATTTTAACCAGAACAGGGTCAATATTGGCGGCTTCTGCTTTTAATGTCGGCGTAGCTGTCAATTGAGGGAAAAACAGATCGCTCTCGGGTGCATTCTCAAACCCATACACTTGCATCAACCCACGATAAGTCGGGTACAAGCGCAGCGGATTGTCTTCCACACCATCAATCAGCTCATCCAAATAATAAAGCAAGGCTTTGGGGGATTGCTTAAGCGCAGTTAAAATTTGCTCGTTGGGTTCTATTTTCTTTTCAATGAGCGCGTCAATTAATTGCCCAATTTTCTCGCTGACTATCGTAATGCTGGTTAGCTCCAGCATTTTAAGCAAGCCATCCAATTGATAAATATAATTCCTGCAATCTTTGATCGGATTCAAATTGGCTGGATGTTTGCTGAAATCTTCCAGGTTTTGGTCAATCAATGAGAAGACTTGATGAATACCCTCTTTGATTCCGATGATCGAAGAAATATTAAGTTTTGGTTGAGCGCTCATATTTAAATACCATCAATTAGTATTAAATCAATAATAGAATCAGACCTTAAAGTTGGATACAGAGGCTTTAAGCTCTGATGCAAACCCGGTTATCTGCCTGATCGATGCCGTGGTTTGTAGCGTACCTTGCGTATTTTGTCGTGTAATATGCAATATTTCTTCCATATTGGCTACTACTGTATTGGCCGTCTGTGTTTGGGTATGCGTAATATCGAAAATATTGGCAACCAGTTGTGCCAACTGTTTCGAGACTTCTTCTATCTCTTCCAAAGCCCGCCCAGCCGCATCCGAACGTTTGGTGCCTTTGGCAACACCCAATGTGCTTCTTTCCATAGCTTCAATTGCATCCTGCGTATCACCCTGAATCGTAACGATTAATTCACTGATTTGCTTACTGGCTTCGGCTGAACGCTCAGCTAAACGCTGCACTTCTTGCGCGATGACGGTAAAGCCATGTCCTGCTTCACCAGCGGCCGTTGCTTGCAATGCCACATTCAAAGCCAGCACATTGGTCTGATCAGTAATATCAGTGATCAATGCAACAATCTCACCGATTTCTTGCGAGCTTTCTCCCAATCGCTTGATTCGTTTCGATGTATCCTGGATATGCGTGCGAATTTCATTCATTCCGGCGATCGATTCGCGCACGGCAGTAGTGCCTTTCTCAGCCGTCATCAGCGATTGTTTGGCTACTCTCGCCGATTCAGTAGCCAAATCAGAGATCTCTGTTATGGATTCCATCATGCCGACAACGGCTAAAGTCGTTTCTTCAATTCTGAATGACTGCTGCTGAGCCGCATTTAATAATCCGGATGATACATATTGCGCCTGATCGGATGATTTAACCACCAAAGCGGTGGCTTGATTCACTTGCTCCACCAAGGTATGCAGTTCTTCAATGGTGTAATTGATTGCATCAGCAATTGCGCCTGTTGTGGGATGCGTGACATTGGTACGAACAGTGAGATCACCATCGGCTATTTTCCTCATGTCACTCAGAAGTTTATGGATGGCCTTCTGGGTCTTATCAACTTCATGTTTACTCGCTAGCGCTTGGTTACGCGAGCTTTGTTGCAACAATTTGGCAAAGAAGATAAGCGTCAGTGCCACGCCTGCACCCAAAATATAAATCAGCGCATTGATTATCGAATCCACATACAGGCCATGCTCTTGAATCTCATCATCCAATTCGCTGGTCATGCTCAATATGGCTTCATTTTTGTTGGCAATTTCATGGATAGCCAATTTGCTCGGCAGCACGGCTGAAATTTCTTTCTGAATCATATTCATGTGATCGTCAAATTTTCTCAGCAGCGCATGCACATGTGACAGTAAATCCTGGATGGTCTCATTCTTGTTGGCAACTGATATCAACGCATTATTTCCTTGAATTAGATTCTGTGTGATTGCTGCAATTTGCGCATAATCTTGTGCCAACTGCTTGGCAATTTCGGCCATCAGGAATTCATTGGGAAGTATCGTGTTCACATTTCTTGTGATATTGCGCACATGTGATTTTAATGCTTCCATACCTCTAATTTCATGCGACAAATTTCCAATCTGTTGCATGTGATGGATTAATTCATCGATAAACTTGATTAACTGGCTTTGGGTGATACTGATGGCTCTGATGTTGTTGCCCAGTTTAATTAACGAATCTTGATGATTCAGAATCACATTAATTTGCTTTTGTTCATGCTGCCAATGGCTATGGTAGGCATCCAGGCTTAAAGATAATGCAAGATCGGATAAGGGAGCAATTTTCAAATTACGATATCCCCCGCCTTGCGATAACAGATCGATATATTGATTGAGCTGCCGCTGACTATCCTGGAGTTGTGTAAACGCACTTGCATTACCCATCAGCGCTTGCTGCGCAACCCTGGATAAATGCAAATGGTGCATCTGCATGCGCGAAATGAGCTCTGAATGCGCCGCATGATGTCTGGTTTGCTGTTCACTAATGGCAAGTGTAGCCATCAAAAGTAGCATCAGGATGACCAGAACAATGCCCAAAATCCAATTCTTACTTATAGCAACAGGCTGTTCTGAAACATTTTTCTTCTCAGGTAGCACAATAACCGGCAGATTCTTTTCGACTGTCGCAATACCGGTTATCAATCTAAACTTAGAAAAATCGTCTTCCATTATTTTCTCCAGTTCTAATAGGGCCTATTTAAATATTCAATTTTTAATGACAAGTGACGTTACTGCTATCATGCTGTAGCATAACCGCAACTACTCGCAGTCAAAAATGGAATAAGACCTGGAAAATGACGCCTTTTAGGAAGCAAGGCGTGCGAATATCTTACCCGAGGAACAATTTATAAGCTGGATTCTTTGTTTCTTCCCAATAGCGATAACCCAATTGATTCAGAAACGCTTTAAAGTCAGACTTCTCTTCTGGGGGTACTTGTATACCAATGAGAACACGACCGTAATCAGCACCGTGATTACGATAATGAAACAAGCTGATGTTCCAATTGTGACTCATGTTATTTAGAAAATTCATCAATGCACCTGGGCGATCGGGAAACTCAAAGCGATAGAGAATTTCATTTTTTACGTCATGTGCATGCCCGCCCACTAAATGGCGAACATGCAGCTTTGCCATTTCGTTGTTGCTCATGTCTTCTGTAGCTAGACCGCTCTGCCTTAATTCCTTGATTAAGGTATTCGCTTCCTCCTGGTTGCGTATGGATACACCGACAAAAACATGCGCTATTTTGGGATCTGCATAGCGATAGTTAAACTCAGTTATGCTTTTTGTACCCAGCAAATTACAAAATTTCTTAAAGCTACCAGGGGTTTCGGGAATCGTCACTGTCATCAGCGCTTCTCGCTGTTCACCGATTTCAGCGCGCTCCGAGATATGACGCAAGCGATCAAAATTCATATTGGCACCGGAAGCTATGGCAACCAGCGTTTTATGCTGAATTTTTTCACGCGCAACATAAGCCTTGATGCCGGCAACCGAAAGTGCGCCGGAAGGCTCCATAATCGTGCGCGTATCTTCAAATACATCCTTGATCGCGGCGCAAATGGCGTCGGTATCAACCAGAATCACTTCATCGACCAGTTCGCGGCATAATCGGAAGGTTTCCTTGCCCACATGCCGCACCGCCACACCATCGGCAAACAAGCCTACTTGCGCCAATTTGACACGACGGCCACACTGCAATGAGCGGTACATGGCATCCGAGTCGACTGGTTCGACGCCAATAATTTTAATTTTGGGATACAGCCGTTTTACATATGCGGCGATGCCGGCGATCAGACCGCCACCGCCAATCGGCACAAAAATGGCGTGAATATTGCCTGTATATTGACGCAAAATTTCCATGCCAACGGTACCCTGCCCGGCAATCACATCAGGATCATCGTAGGGATGAACAAAGGTAATTTGCTCTTCTTTGGCCAGAGTCACCGCATGTTCGTAGGCATCGTTATAAGAATCACCATGCAATGCAACCGTGGCTCCATGCCCCATGACTGCATGCACTTTGATTTGTGGAGTGGTCACCGGCATCACGATGGTAGCGCTACAGTCTAACTTTTTAGCGGCCAGCGCCACGCCTTGCGCATGATTGCCCGCAGAAGCAGCAATCACGCCGCGACTGCGCACATTCGGAGACAGCTTGATCATCTTGTTATACGCACCGCGCAGCTTGAATGAAAACACCTGCTGCAGATCCTCCCGTTTCAACAACACTCGGTTATGGATACGATTCGATAAATTGACAACATGGTCCAACGGACTCTCAATCGCCACATCGTAAACCTGCGCAGTCAGTATTCTTTCAAGGTAATTATTTTTCATAAAGGTACATGCAAAAAATCAAGACGACATTAAAGCATTCTAATCCGCATGCTCATGGTCTAAAAAGCGTGAATGAATGGGCATAAATTGATCAATCAATGGATAGATTCTATCATGACCGGATAGGGTATCCGCTGGTTTGCCGCTCACTTGCCAAGAATCAATCGCTTTGCGAATTGACTACATCCTTACCCCATGCTTCCAATGCTTCGAGGATTTGTTGCGCATGGACGTGATCTTTGTGCATATCACGTAACACCGCCAATTGATCTGCGAAGCCTGCATATGTGATGCTTCCTCCGCCATTGCCTTGCATTAGGCGTTGCAAGCGCATCTGTTGCCATTGTTCGGTTTCCGCTGCTGTCAATGTTTCCGGCCAGTTCCGCGCCCGATAACGGAACAACAATTCAGGCAACCGCTGATCATGAAAATCAAAGCGCATTTTTGCCAGTTGCTGCGGTGAAGCGCGCCGTATCTGAGCCAGCGACGCAGCATCCGCGCTGTCCAGGAAACCTTCGTACAGTGCCACATCCACATCACCAGACGATTCAAACTCCCTGCTGGTATAGGCTTTGGCAACACGCCGAAAGAAATCCGGGTGCTCGCTCAGTTTTTGCCAATGCCGATGACAAGCATCCAGATCCAGCGCAATGCGCTCTGCCGCTTGTGCATCCAGCGTATTCCGTGGTGCCAGGGCAGGACACTTATTAATTTTTACCGATTTAACCGGTAGCCGCTGCATCCCCTCCGGCAAATCCTCGCTGCGAGTAAACAACAGTTGATCAAGATCGGTAATATCCAGATCCAGAAACATATCCGGGTCGTGGCGCAAATCATAAACCAGCACGCTATTGTTGTTGCCCGGCTCTGCAATCAGTGGCATCACCAGTGTCGTGCAGCCTGTTTTCGCCGGATACATGCGCGAGGTATGCACAACGGGATTGTGATTGACCAAATCGAGCTGCGCAGCCGCCTGGTGTTTGTTGCGCAACCGAAAAAGCCATTGATACAGGCGCGGCTGCTGTATGCGCAGCAAACGTGCCAGGGCAATGGTGGCACGCACATCCGATAAGGCATCATGTGCCGATTCATGCTGGATACCATTGGCCGCCACCAGATCTTCCAGACGAAAACTGGGTTGCCCCTCATCATGTTGCGGCCAAGTAATACCATCCGGGCGCAAGGCATACGTCATGCGCACCAGATCAATAATGTCCCAGCGCGAATTGCCTTGTTGCCATTCGCGTGCATAGGGATCGTAAAAATTGCGATACAAGGTAAAACGGGTCACTTCATCGTCGAAACGCAACGTGTTGTAACCTACGCTACAAGTATTCGCTTGTGCAAATTCGGCGTGAATACGTGCGATAAATTCCGGCTCGGGCAAGCCTTTTTCATCCGCAATTTGCGGGGTAATTCCAGTCAACAAGCAAGCTTCCGGATGAGGTAGAAAATCGCGCGCCGGCTTACAATACATTACCAGCGGTTCCCCTATTTCGTTTAGCGCTTCGTCGGTGCGCACTCCCGCAAATTGAGCAGGGCGATCCCGCCGTGGATCAGCGCCAAATGTTTCATAGTCATGCCAGTAGAGCGTTGTCGACATTATGGATTGTTTGTATGCTTGAATGATAGCGCTGGCTAAAGATTAACTTTGCAGTAAACTGGCGCATTATAGTTGTATATTACGCAACTTTTCATATCAATGATCGATCAACAACAAGGATAAAATAGTATGTCACGTCAATTAATCAGCTCAGGTTCCACATTTGAACACGAAATCGGCTATTCGCGCGCGGTTGTCGAAGGCAACTGGATCTTGGTCTCCGGCACGACCGGGTTTGACTACAGCAATATGACCATTTCAGATGATTTATTGGAACAGGCTGAACAATGCTTTAAGAATATCGATTCCGCATTGAAACAAGCGGGAGCAAGCATGAAAGATGTGGTGCGTGTGACTTACGTCTTTCCCAATGCAGAGGATTTTCAGAAATGCTGGCCGATCATGCGCAAATATCTGGGCGATGTCAGGCCATCAGCCATGATGCTTGCAGCAGGACTATCCGATCCGCGCATGAAGATTGAAATTCAAGTCACTGCTTATCGCAATTCGGAAGCATGAGGGCGTGAACGAACCTATGATTTAGATGAAAGAAGCCATTCGGCTTCTTTCCGCCCCATTTTCGATATACGGAAAATGTATCCGAAAATAAGACGAAGCCACGATTAGTATTATAAGCCAGCAGGATCAAGTTAACAGCGAGACATGAAGTTTTCTGGCTTCGTCAGACACCTGAAAATTACCCTAACCTCATCGCCTATCGGAAGAAGTTTTACTTTCATTTGAAGCAGCATTTTTGTTCATACCGAAAAGCCTGATCAAGCCGATCCCGACGATACCTCCCGCCGCATCAATAAAAATGTCAGTAACGAGGGGATTCCGCCCAGCGATATAGAGCTGGGCAATCTCAGTACCGCCAGCCAGCAAAAGAATGACTGTCATCACATGAATAGTCGATACCTTGGCCATCATGACACAAAGCATCATGCCCAGCACAAAGAAGAAGCAAAGATGGCCCACCTTGGACAAATCCCATGGAATGACTGCTTTGAATGACTCACTTTCCGCGTGTATTTGAGTTTCGATGGTATCGAATACTTGTTTTTTGATAACGCCCGGCAAAGCTGTTCCAATAATGATAGAAACAAAGCTAGATATCAGCAATGCGCGCAAGATAAATGTTTTCTGGCTCATCAATAAACATGAACCAATCAGCGAAAGAAAAAAAACACCCCATGAAAATAAAATAATGTTTTTTACCCAAGTAAAAGTTTGCGTCTGTTTTACAGGATAGAGCTGGATATTTTTTACCTGAAGTGATCCCGTCGATTGACTTAATTCCGCGACCACCTGGATGCCTTGTGTTTCGGGTTCAATCGTAAAGTAGCTATAATAGTTTGCCCAGTCATGAGTGCCTGAAAGAAAGGCAATCACATGTGGCAAATGCCATTGACCATTTTCTCCATCGCTTTGCACCAGCATAAGTCTCGCGCTGTTCCATGGTTTCTCACCTGGCACGACATCGTTACACTTTACATCAGCGGATAATTTTAAAATAACGCCTTTCTCAACCAGTGGAACATCATGATATGCACCCACGCTCGTTCTTGAGTCACTGGAAAAAAGAGTCAACTGATTTTCATCGACGTCCACCCGACCATTTGCGAACACCCTGGTATTCCAATGGTCGTTTAACAGTTCGGGGCCATCCGGTTGATATTCTTCAACCACTCGATGAGAAACAATGGTTGCAAGCGCGAGAAAAATAAAAAAAACAATGTTTATTTTTAATAAAGGCATCTGCTAAACACTGGTACACATTGGCGTTGAATGCTTTCTGATACCGGATTGGGCAAATAAAAACACACCGCCCCATTTAACCAATATGCCTTTCAGATTGAACCGTTCGTCACTGTTCACATAAACCTCATTGTTATGCCTAAATGGCTAGTTTAATTTAGATGGGGTTGCTTGCTAGAAATATTGCACCATTAAGGCCACATAGCCGCCTATAAAAATAGCCAGCACAATAAAAATAAGTTTCTTCATGATATAAATTCCTTTCCGTTGAATGTTGACTAATTGTCGCTGTTTCACAGCAACATAAGTAAAACGTATCAAATGCTTTGTCGTCAAGTGCTATATGCGGCACTACCCTATGAGTCATAAAGGTGGCTAGTATGCCCGTCTTCCGACCCCAGCACGGAGTTGATCATTTCATGCCATATTCTCAATTTATCTTCCAAGGACAACCTGGCATTTGCAGGGCTTGTCGACGGCAACCGCGATACACTCAGAAACTTCAATTCATCAACAGACAAAACATACCGTTTAAAACAAGCTTCGGCTTTGCCACCATTAAAGAATACATGCTTAATTTGTTGATGAACGCTGAAGAAAGACTGGAAATCATTGATTGCTTGCGTGTCGGCTTCAATCATTGAATCCAGGCTGCCTTGTCGTTTACAGGATTTAAGCACATCCCAGAGTGCAATCGGTGATGACTTTAGCGCTGTAATCTTTTCCTGATATGCCGCATCCGGGTTGATTTGCAGCAATTGGGCAATAATGGGCCAGAAAGCGTTACGGCGATGGGCATAATATTGATTAGCCGATAGTGAAGCCTCACCTGGCATGCTGCCCAGTATCAGTATTTTGGCGTGACTGCCGACAATGGGCTCGAAGCTATGGATGATTGACATGCCCGGTCAGAAAAAAACGTCAGCAATCCACATAATAATGCCGCACAGGGTTGAGTTGCTGATCCAGCTCGTAAACCAGCGGTCGCCCAGTCGCCATGGTCAGCTTCATTACTTGACGTGACGTGAGCTGATCCAACAGCATCATCAATGTACGCAGCGTGTTTTTGTGGGACACAATGAGTATCCGTTTACCCAGTCGAATTTCAGGCTGAATGGTTTCTCGCCAATAAGGCTCAAGTCTTGCCAGGGTTTGCTGCATGCTTTCACCCACGGGCCATTCATCTGGCTGCATATCTTTATAACAGGCTTGATTGCCAGGAAAGCGCGGATCCAGGGAATTCAAATAAGGCGGCGCGGCATCAAATTTGATCTGACACCCGAGAATAGGCCAAATACCAAATTTCTTAATGGCCTGCCAGCGCTCCATGCCTTCCAATGCGCCATAATGACGCTCATTCAGATGCCAGCTTTCTTGAACCGGTATCGCTTCCAGTTGCATGGCAGACAGAACGATTTGCAGTGTCGTTTTCGCGCGTTGTAAGGTTGAGCAAAAACACAAGTCGAATGTAAAGCCAGCCTGCTTGAGCAAATAGGCAGCTTGCTCAGCTTCTTTCTGCCCTTTTGGGCTTAGCGCAACATCACTCCAGCCGGTAAAAATTTTGTCCCGATTCCACACACTCTGACCATGACGCAGTAATACTAATTGCGTAATGCCCTGCGGTAGATTTTTTCCTGTCTGGTTAGTTGTTGTCATGAGCGCAGTTATGAGTGATGCGATGAAGCAGACGTGGAAGATTCGCGCCAAATCTGTTTCAATGCATCCCACAAACCGCCACGTATGGTCTTGATGTATTGGGTATTATCCGCTAAACCACTCACCAGGCGGCGCTGCGCTTTTCCCAGATTATGATAGGGCATGCTCATAAACAGATGATGGGTTGCATGGTAACGCAGTCCGACCGGGGCCCATAAAGGCGTGATCAGGAAGTTGCCCGGTATATTGATGGAATCCAGGTATTGCTCGGCCAACGTCATTTTTTGCTCCCCCGGATTGCGATAGGCATGAGCAGCCAGTGTACGCAATGAATTCAGTATAAAAATCGTCACCGCAATCAAATACCACAGTACCAACAACGCGTAAGGAAATACTTCCAACACCACCAGAGCAATGACACTCGCAGCAAACAGACTGGCGGCAATCTCCTGCTGACGCCAGTTCAAATCGTTGCGTATGGCATTTTCCGCGCGTCGGTAAGTCGGATCAATCGTCAGTGACGAAGCACGCTCCCACACAATTTTTCGCAATGGTGGAATCAAATATGACAATGGCGTCAGTAACAAAAAGCGCGCCACCAACAAAACCGGAATCAGGAAAGACAATAATACGTAAACAACCATTTCCGCAGGCCTCCGGGTTGCAAACGGAAGATACTCGCCATCTTTGCTGGTACCGTAAACATCCGGCTTGTGATGATCATTATGCACGCCATCGTAGGTAAACGATGGGATCATCAGAGGAATACCGCAAATGATGTTCCATACTCGGCGAAAATTGATGAACGTGCCCTTTTTCAAATGCGCCAGTTCATGCACGAAAATCGCCGAGCGATACAACGATACTACGGCGAGCACATACCCGGCTAATTGCCAGAGAGAAAACAGTGGCGATAACAGCGCCGTGAAGAAAGCAGTCCAGCCCAATGTAATATGAAACATAAAATCTGTCCAATAGATCCAGGGATTTGGAGTCATCAGATCACGCACCAAATGATGGGCTTCGCGTAATGGAAATTCTTTGACGTAAGGAGTTTTTTGTTCAGTCACTTGTCGTTCCGCATCGTTTCACTTAAGGCCAAAAGGATTGTATGTGATTCATAATCAATTGATTGATGGCTTCATCCGTTTTATTGATTTGCCCCAGATTAGGCATAGCCGGCCAACCCGCATCAATAAATTCCATATCGGCAAATGACTGAGCTTGCGCATAGCGGGGAATGACGTGAAAATGCACATCCGGATCAACCATCATCAGCATCAAATAGTTAATTTTGTCATTCTGGAAGGATTCTGTCAGCGCAAATTCAATGTGCCGGGTAATTTTGTGCAGTTCGGCAAAACTACCCTGACTGAGCTCTGAAAATGCCTGCGCTGGCTCATGCGCTGCTAACACTAGCGCACCCAGCGTTGCTTGAGCGGGCCTTAACAATACTGACCAATGCTGATAGGAACGAATGATGGTGTGCGGTGCACCAAACTTACGCATGGTGGCGTTCCAGTTTTGCATTTGTAATGATGGCACGGGTTGATTCATCATTTGCTCAATCCTAAAAATCTAATCACTAAAAATGATACCGGCTTTGGCCAAGTCTTCAATGAAATCAATTTCACACCAACGAAACCCCTGAACCGAGCATGCGTTGACCAGATGTTGCTTGGCCAATGCATCAATAATGGACAGATACCAGGATTTTAGTTCTGCCGGATGACGCAGTGCTGATTCAATCGCCCGACGAAAAATACTTGGACCCTGTTCACGGAAGTAAATCAAACCGATGGATTCCGCATCAACCTGATGCGGCGGAATAATCTTGCTAACCTGTTTAACCCGGCCATCCGCATCCAATTGCACTTTCATATCATCCGCATCATAGGTATCTTTATAATCCACGCTGAGTGTAATGGGCGCTGCCTCTGAATTCAACACCTGGGCAAGCAGCGCAGATTCAATCACGGTGTCGCCATTTAATAACAGGAAATCGCTATCCATGACAGTGCGCGCAATCCAGCAGCTAGCCAAATTATCAGCAACTTCAAAAAAAGGATTAAACAGTACTTTAATCTTGGGATAGTCCGCGTAGCGCCGTAGTAATAGCGCCTCTATCAAGCCCACTTGGAAGCCTGCAACGATCGTAATGTCATCAATACCAACTGCCAGCAAGGCATCAATTTGCCATGCAAGTACCGGCTTTTCTGCAACAAGTAACAGGCATTTAGGTGTATTTTCCGTCAATGGCAACAGGCGCCGCCCTTGTCCAGCACTCAGAATGATGGCTTTAACAGGCCGTTGGATTTTATTATTAGTCATAAATGTTGATAATTGATTTAAAGACTGCTGATGTGCCGCAATGTTTCGACAATATGTTTGGTTGCTTGCAAGAAATCTTCTACTTGCACTAAGGTATTGCTAGTTCCCAGGCTGACACGTACAGCACAACGCGCCAGCATGGGGTCGATCTGCATGGCTGATAGCACATGACTCTGCCCTGGATTAACGCTGGAACAGGCAGCGCCAGCGGCTACGGCAAAACCGGCCTTATCCAGTTTAACCACCAACGTATCGCCTTCAATATCCGGCAATGCAAAATAACAGGTATTCGGTATGCGTGCAGCACCTGCTCCGAATATCACCGCACCCATGCCAATCAATCCTTTTTCCAGGTGATCGCGCAACAGGGAAACCTGCCGGGCCGTTGTCGCCATGCGCGACTGTGCTAATTCGCAAGCCACACCAAAACCCACAATCGCAGGCACATTCTCCGTGCCGGAACGCAGTCCATTCTCATGCCCCCCCCCGTAAATCAAAGGCCGCAGTAATAACCGTTTATCCACAATGAGGGCTGCAGCGCCTTTAGGGCCATAAATCTTGTGCGCGGATAATGTCATGGCATGCACTTTCAGTGCAGAAAAATCCACTGGAATTTTCCCTAATCCCTGAATGGCATCAGTATGAATGATCGCACCCTGTTGTCGGGCAATTTCAGCGATACTAGCTACATCCTGAATAACGCCCGTTTCATTGTTTGCCAGCATGGCAGAAACCAATCCAGGCGGATGTTCATTCATTGCTCTGCCGGCAGCATCAAGATCTACCTGCCCCATTGCATTGACCATGAGCTGATGCATCACCCATTGATCACAATTGCGGCGCGCCAGTGCTTGAGCCGGTTTCAATACGCATGGATGTTCAATAGCGCTGATAAAAATATGGGCTGGCTTTAAGCTATCAGCCGCACCGCGAATGAACAGATTGTTCGCTTCTGAACCGCCACTGGTAAAAATCACTTGCACTGGCTGAACGCCGACTGCTTCGGCTACCTGCTTACGCGCTTTGTCAATTGCACGCCGCGCGGCAATACCATACGCATGGCGACTGGAAGCATTTCCGAATTCCTGCTGGAAATAGGGCAGCATGGCTTCAAGCACAGCATCATCCATACGAGTGGTAGCATTGTGGTCAAAATAAGCAAGTGTCATGGATTTAAAGCACTTTTGAGATGGATTGCAATTTTAACTGTATTTTTGAAATTTGGACTTAAATTCCACGCCAGGAATATAAACAGGTTTTTACATGCGAATTCAATATTCTACTGGTAACGGATCAAGACTGCGCCATAAATACCACGTAGCCACCGAGCGCCAAGGTTGCCACGGTTTGGCGATTTCGATCATCGTTTTCTTGTCAACAGGTTGGCAGTCATTATAGTGTTGACTGATAGCGCGCTGTAATCCGATGTCATCTAGTGGCAAAACATCCGGACGTTGCAAGTGAAATATCAGAAACATTTCCGATGTCCAGCGCCCGATCCCTTTCACTTTCGTCAATTGATCGATGATGACTTCATCATCCATATCGGTCCAGGTATTTTCATTCAACATCCCTTCCATAAAATGTCGTGATAAGTCCTGAAGATAAGTCACTTTCCTTATAGACAAACCACAAGTTCGTAGCGCATCTTGATCTGCAGAAACAATAGCCTGTGGCGTCATATCCGGAATAGTTTTAATCACCTTCTGCCATACACTCTCAGCAGCTTTGACTGAAATTTGTTGCCCCACAATAGAACGAGCCAAGGTGGTAAAAGCACATCCTCTTGATATCAGTGAAGCGCCCTCAAAATGCCGGATTAAGCGCTGCATGACTGCGTCACACGCAGCTAATTCTCGATTTGCTTGTTGCCAATATGCAGGTGACATGTATCTAAGTAGGTGGGATTTATAAACATCAAGAGTGTGCAATCTTTTCTGCAAGCAAACAAGCTTATTCAAGCTCATCCTTAAAACATAATTAACAATTCACATTCAGTTACTCACCTATCTATCTTATTTATTTAGATATTTTAAAGACGTTCAATTGTCATTAATTTCACCTTTAAGTCTTTGTCATATAAATACAAATAACCAGATTCTTACTTGACTAGCGTTATTTTTTTGATTAAAGTGGGAAGAAGTGGAGAAATGTGGGGCAAATATTTTAAATCCCAAATTAATTTTTCCTTAATATGAGGAGACAGCATGTTTCGTGGCGTCACGCAACTCAGTCTGGATGCAAAAGGGAGGCTTGCGATACCCGCAAGATACCGCGGCGGATTGATGTCTTTTTGCGAAGGGCGCTTAATTGTTACAGTTGATCCATCAAAGTGTTTGTTAATTTATCCTCAGCCAGCCTGGGAACCGATAGAACAAAAACTCAATAATCTTTCCAGCTTTAACCCAAAAATACGTAGTTTGCAAAGATTGCTGGTGGGTAATGCCAGTGATGTTGAAATGGATACGACGGGACGCATCCTTGTATCTCTGCCCCTGCGCCAGTTTGCAGGTTTGTCCAAAGACGTGGTCTTGGTGGGTCAGGGTGCGAAATTTGAATTATGGGATGAAGAACAATGGAATTTACAGATCGAAAATGCGTTGTCCTTCAAAGAGGACGATATGCCAATTGAACTAGAAGGTTTTTCATTGTGATGAAGTGGTAGAAAAGTGCATTCGCACATTACGGTGTTACTGCACGAAGCGGTTGATGCATTAGCGATAAAACCTGATGGCATTTATGTGGATGGTACGTTTGGGCGTGGAGGACATAGCCGCCTGATCCTGTCAAAACTTGGTAAAAGCGGCAGATTAATCGCGTTTGACAAGGATCCCGCTGCAATTTTGTCAGGCGAAGCAATTAAAGATAAACGATTCTGCATTATGCATGGAAGTTTTTCCAAAATGCAGTTGATGTTACAAGAAATGGGCATTAAAAAGATTGATGGTGTGCTGTTGGATTTAGGGGTGTCCTCACCACAGTTGGAAGAAATATCACGCGGATTTAGTTTTCGTTGTGCAGGGCCGCTCGATATGCGCATGGACACAAATAGTGGGCAAACTGCAGCGGAGTGGCTTGCTACAGTTACAGAAGATCAATTGGAAAAGGTGATAAGAGACTATGGCGAAGAACGGTATGCTAGGCAGATTGCAAGAGCGATTATTATGGCAAGAGCGCGGCAACCTATTGTTACCACACTACAACTTGCCGAAATTATCTCAGCGGTCGTACGCTCGCGCCAGCGTCAGCGGGAAAATATGCGGCATCCGGCGACGCGCACTTTTCAGGCGATTCGGATTTTTCTCAATCAGGAGCTTGAGGAGCTGTCGCTAACTCTGCCGCAGTGCATTGAGTTGCTCAATGCCGGGGGAAGAATGGTAGTCATTAGTTTTCACTCATTGGAGGATCGTATGGTCAAGCAATTTATGCGAGCAGCCGCAAACCCGGACGAGTTACCGCGCGGAGTTCCTCTGAGAGAAAAAGATCTGCAACGATTCAGTAAGCAAAAATTAAAATTGATCGGTAAGGCAGTACGTCCCAGTGAGAATGAAATCGCCGCGAATGTGCGAGCAAGAAGTGCTGTCATGCGCATAGCCGAAAGAATTACATTAAACGGGTAATTTGCATGTTCAAACTGAACATTCTTCTTGTTTTGATATTAATTGCTTGCGCACTGGGCATCGTGACCTCTCAGCATACTGCTCGCAAGCTTTTCATGGCTCTGGAGAATGAAAAAGAAATTGAGCGCAAACTAGATGTGGAATGGGGAAGGCTCCAACTTGAGCAAAGCACACTGATTATGCATGGACGTATCGAGCATATTGCAAAAGAACACTTAAAAATGATGGCCCCTGCCGCTGCAAGTATACAAATTGTATCGATAGATACGCCAGAAGACCGTTTGCGCCCGGAGGCTCTTAAGCCATGATCAAAACCGAAGCCCCACAACTCAAACTGGCATCCTGGCGCTCATTGCTAATGCTTGGTTTATTAGTGCTGGGCTTGATTGCCTTGATGGGTCGCGCTGCTTATCTACAGGGCATGCATAATGATTTTCTACAGGAAAAAGGAGAATCGCGCTACAGTCGAGTGATAGCCATGAATGCGGATCGTGGCATGATCACTGATCGGAATGGGCAAATTCTGGCCATCAGCTCACCCATTGCATCCGTATATGCAGACCCTAAAGTGGTAAAAATCAGCCCAGAACAGCTCAAGCAACTATCCAATCTGCTCGAGACTCCAGCGACAACAATCGATAATCGCCTGAAACGGGAAAACAGTCGATTTGTGTATCTGAAACGACAAGTGGTTCCGGATACCGCCGAGAAGATCATGAAGCTAAAGATTCCGGGCATCCATCTCACCCATGAATCCAAGCGCTACTATCCTGAAAGTGAATTTGCCGCGCATGTTCTGGGTTTTACAGATATCAACGACGAAGGTCAGGAAGGCGTCGAACGTGGCTGGCAAGCAACACTCGCCGGTGAATTAGGCAGCCGTCGCGTTATCAAGGATAACAAAGGTAGAATCATTGAAGACATTGAAAATATCCGGTTACCCAAGCAAGGTCAGGATTTGATTTTATCCATTGATAGAAGAATTCAATATCGCGCACACGCTGAATTGAAAGAAGCCGTTAAAGCCAACAAAGCCAAAGCTGGCAGTATTGTTGTATTGGATGCGCAAACCGGTGAAATATTGGCGCTGACTAATTTGCCAGTTTATAACCCCAACAATCGATCAACGATCAGTCACGAAAGAATTCGCAATCGTGCCTTGATTGATACCTTCGAACCGGGATCGACGCTGAAGCCATTTACTGTCGCCATCGCGATGGAAGTCGGCAAAGTGAATGCCAACACGGTCATGCAAACCTCCCCAGGTATGATGCAAGTAGGCAGAAGAACTATCCGCGATGTCAATAACAAGGGAGAATTGACGGTTGCCCAAGTTATTCAGCAATCCAGCAATGTAGGCACAGCAAAAATAGCCTTATCGCTTGCCCCCCAGACCATGTGGGAAATGTTTAATCGCTCAGGATTTGGAACACTCACCAACTCAGGTTTTCCAGGGGAAGCCAGTGGAATATTGCGCTCATACAACACATGGCGCCCCATTGAACAAGCCACCATGTCCTACGGTCACGGCATTTCAACCAGTTTGATGCAATTGGCTCGCGCCTACACGATCTTTACCAGCGGAGGCGAGTTAAAGCCAATTTCCCTATTGAAACAAACCATGCCAGTCATGGGGCAACGGGTGATTTCTCGCGACACCGCTTTAGCGATGAGTCAGATGTTAGAGATGGCAACAAAGCCGGGAGGAACGGCACCATTGGCGCAAATTGATGGCTATCGCGTTGCTGGAAAAACAGGAACGGCACATAAGCTGATTGATGGTCAATACGCCAAGAAACACTATATTTCCACTTTCGTGGGCTTTGCGCCAGTATCCAATCCCCGTCTGATTATTGCAGTGATGGTGGATGAGCCTTCCGCCGGAAAATATTTTGGCGGCGCCGTAGCTGCTCCTGTCTTCAATAAGGTAATGACCAGCGCCTTGCGCATATTGAATATTCCACCTGATGCGCCTGCCAATAATGTGGTGACCTTTACCGCCACTCCCGAAATGGATGATGAAGGATGAGTTTGATGACTATCAAAAGAAAAGCATCCGCCTCATTTGACCCACATCTTCTCGATGAGATCGGGGTTCCCATTGAGAATCTAGTCGTGGATAGTCGCCAGATAAAACATGGAGACACATTTCTCGCTTATGCAGGAGAAAAAAGTGATGGGCGCAAATTTATTCCGCAAGCGATTGCGGCTGGGGCAAATGCCATTTTGTGGGATCCACAGAATTTTTCATGGAATCCGGATTGGCATATTCCTTCATTACCGATCAGTGAGCTGAAAACCAAAAGTGGATTGATCGCCAATCATGTTTATGGCAAGCCTTCTGAAAAACTATGGGCCGTTGGAATAACCGGCACTAATGGTAAAACATCCTGCTGTCACTGGTTTGCCCAAACCATGACCTGCCTGGGCAGGAAAACAGCAATCATGGGTACATTGGGAAATGGCTTTAGCGACAAACTTGAAAAATCCGAGAACACAACGCCTGACGCTACCGTATTGCAGCGCTCGTTGGCAGAATATAAACGTCAAGGCGCGGATAGCGTAGTCATGGAAGTATCATCGCATGGCATTGTGCAAGGCCGTATTAACGGAACCACATTTTCCGTTGCCGTACTCACCAATTTATCGCGCGATCATCTTGATTATCATCAGGATATGGACGCTTACGCGGCTGCCAAGGCGCGTCTGTTCTTTTGGCCGGAGCTCAAGTACGCGGTGATCAATATGGATGATGTGCTGGGCGTTGAATTATCACGACAACTAGCCAACAAGACGACAAAAATAATGGGTTATGGATTCCGGTATCCGGAAGCGGGATGCTATTCCCCACATTTTAAAATGCTCTATGGCTCCAATCTTAAAGCGGACATCGAAGGCATAGAATTTGATATTGACTATGAAGACTATCATGAACACTTAAGAATTGGCTTGCTCGGCAAATTTAATGCCTCCAATTTATTGGCCGTGATCGCCATTCTGATTGCTAGCGGCATCAAGCTATCCGATGCGGTTCGGGCATTACAGCATGTGCAGCCTATTCCGGGGCGTATGGAAAAATATGGCGGCATAAACCAACCGATTATCATTGTAGATTACGCGCATACTCCCGACGCATTAGAAAAAGTACTGTGTACACTCCGAGAAATCCTGCGCGCCACTCATCAAAGTAAAGAAAAAGTGGCGCACAATGCGCGCCTGCATTGTGTGGTGGGTTGTGGCGGCGATCGCGACAAAGGCAAGCGCGCGATGGTGGGTGGAGTTGCAACGCGCTTAGCGGATGCCGTGATTTTTACCAGCGACAATCCACGCTCAGAAGAACCCATGAACATCATTAAGGATATTGTCGAAGGGGTGGAGGCGGAAAATTACCAGATAGAAATCGATCGGGCATTAGCCATATATCAGGCCATCGACAATGCCGATTCAGGTGACATTGTCTTGATTGCAGGTAAAGGCCATGAAAAATTTCAGGAAATAAAAGAACTGAAGATTCCTTTTAACGATGCTGAAGTTGCGCTCCAAGTACTCAAGGATTTGGCAATAAAAGTGCGAGGGCAAAAGTGATGATGATCAAAGAAGTCGCTCATGTATTGCATGCCGACTGGAACGGAAAAAATGTGATATTCACTGGCGTGAGCACGGACAGCCGCACTTTGAAACAAGGTGATTTGTTTATTGCTTTAACCGGCGAAAACTTTTTTGGCAGCAAATTTGTCGGCAACGCGGCTGAGAAAGGCGCAGTTGCGGCAATGATTGAGCAAACCGTCGAGCACCATGACATCCCTGTCGATATTCCTTTAATCCGGGTTAAAGACACTCGTTTAGGTTTAGGGCAATTGGCGGCTCACTGGCGGAACCGTTTTATGCTGCCGCTCATTGGCGTTACAGGCAGCAATGGCAAAACCACCGTCAAGGAAATGATTGCCTCAATACTTCGCCAGGCAACAGCCGCTGGTGCAGCAGAAAATAATGGATCATTGGATCCTGTTTTGGCCACTGAAGGCAATCTCAACAACGATATCGGCGTGCCTCAAATGCTGCTGCGGCTACGCCAACATCATCGCTATGCGGTCATTGAAATGGGCATGAATCATGTGGGAGAAATTTCATACCTGACACAACTGGCCAAACCCAGCATTGCCTTGATCACTAATGCCGGCGCAGCACATATTGAGGGCTTGGGTTCCATTGAGGCGGTAGCGCGCGCAAAAGCTGAGATCTTTGAAGGATTGGATCAACAAGGAACGGCAATCATCAATGCCGATGATAGCTACGCGCCTTTATGGCGCAAATGCGCTGGCTCGCGACCAATCATCGATTTTGGTTTACGTGAAAAAGCCCGGGTCAGCGCCGACTACTCAACTGATCCATTAATGAACACGATTCAATTGAAATTGCCTGATGGCATGGAAACCATACAGTTACAGACACCGGGCGTTCATAACGTTTATAACGCGCTGGCAGCCGCCGCAGCGACGACTGCTTTAGGCATTCCGAAAGAATCAATTGCATCAGGGCTCGAATGTTTCCGCGGCGTGAAGGGGCGCATGCAGAAAAAACTGGGACTGCATCATGCACTGCTGATCGATGATACTTACAATGCCAATCCTGAGTCGGTACGGGCGGCTTTGGCGGTACTGGCCTCTACAAAAGGAAAAAAAATTCTGATACTCGGCGATATGGGAGAACTGGGTCAATCGACGGTTGATTTACACCGCATGATCGGCAAAGAGGCGCGCAAGGCAGGATTGGATAAATTATTGACACTAGGTGAATTAAGTGCCTATGCAACAGCAGAATTCGGCAAAGATGCACAGCACTTCAACACACTCGATGAATTGCTCAATGCAACCGAAAGCTTATTGGCCGACGATGTCACCTTATTGGTAAAAGGATCACGCTTCATGCAAATGGAGCGCGTCGTCAAGCAGTTAGAGATTTAAAACCGATCACATGAAGGCTCACAAAGAAAGTAAATAGAATGCTCAATAACACATCACAACGACTGAGGTTTCTATGCTGTTAGCATTTTTTCAGTGGCTAGCTCAGGACATTCGTGCTTTCAATGTATTTAGTTATATTACCTTGCGCACCATGCTGGCGGTTCTCACAGCATTGATCATTTCTTTCATCATTGGCCCGATGATGATTCGTAAATTGACTGCTTACAAAATTGGACAATCCGTGCGGGATGATGGCCCTCAAACCCATTTGGTAAAAGCAGGCACTCCCACGATGGGCGGCGCCTTGATTTTGATGTCCATTTTACTGACCACTGTACTATGGGCCGATTTAAGCAATCGCTATATTTGGGTAGTACTGCTCACTACGCTCGGATTCGGAGTGATCGGCTGGATTGATGATTATCGAAAAGTAGTGTACCGCAACCCTAAAGGCCTCTCGGCCGGCGCAAAATTGTTCTGGCAATCTGTCATTGCGCTGATCGTAGCCATCTATATGGCTTCAACTGCCGAAATACCCGCTCAAACAGACATGATCGTTCCTTTCTTCAAGGAAGTCGCCATTCCATTAGGCGCGACAGGCTTTGTCATCCTCACTTATCTTGTCATCGTAGGCACCAGTAATGCAGTCAATCTCACAGATGGCTTGGATGGGTTGGCCATTATGCCAACGGTGATGATTAGCAGCGCGCTCGCAGTGTTTGCTTATGTGACAGGTCACGTGGTATTTGCCAAATATCTGGGCATTCCTTATATCCCTAACGTAGGTGAATTATCCGTATTTTGCGGCGCTCTGGCAGGCGCCGGTCTCGCCTTTCTGTGGTTTAACGCCTATCCCGCCGAAGTCTTCATGGGTGATGTAGGCGCGCTCGCTTTGGGCGCTGCTTTAGGCGTCGTGACTGTCATCGTACGGCAGGAAATTGTATTGGTGATCATGGGCGGTGTTTTTGTGGTCGAGGCACTGTCAGTCATGCTACAAGTAGCCTCATTCAAGCTGCTGGGCAAACGTATTTTCCGCATGGCGCCATTACATCATCACTTTGAATTGAAAGGCTGGAAAGAAAATCAGGTCGTCGTCAGATTTTGGATTATTACCATCATTCTCGTGTTGCTTGGACTATCAACATTAAAACTAAGATGAATTTGCAAGATAAAATAGTACTGGTGTTAGGCATGGGTGAAACGGGACTGTCCATGGTGAAATGGCTTTCACGTCAAGGTGCACAAGTACGTGTAGCGGACAGCCGCACGAATCCTCCTAACTGGGAAGCGCTATCAGGAGATTTTCCCCAATTGCAGGTTCATAAAGGCAAATTTGAATCCGGCATGCTGGATGGCGTTGAAATGATAGCGATCAGCCCGGGCGTTCCCCTAGCAGATTCTTTCGTACAACAAGCCATTCAGCGCAACATTCCGGTTGTAGGCGACATGGTGCTGTTTACCTGGGCGCTTGAGCAAAGCAATTTGCCCAAACCCAAGATTTTCGCCATCACAGGATCTAACGGAAAAACCACCGTTACCGCCATGGTGGGCGCCATGCTAAGAAAAGCGAACTGGAATGTGGAAGTAGCCGGCAATATCAGTCCCGCTGTTCTTAATGCACTCATGCATTGCATGGATACCAACCATTGGCCGCAAGCCTGGGTTCTGGAAACCTCCAGCTTCCAACTGGAAACAACTGCTCATCTAAATGCCGATGTCGCCACGGTACTGAATCTTAGCGAAGATCATCTGGATCGTTATGCCAGCATGCAAGATTACACATTGGCAAAAGCCAGGGTTTTTCTGCATGAAAAAACTGGCGCAGGCATCCAAGTTTTGAACCGGGATGATCCGGCAGTGTGTGCAATGGCCTTAACCGACAGAAAGCAAATTACTTTTGGTTTGGAAATCCCCCCCACTTCTATCGATTTTGGTATTTTGCACGAAGATGATGACACATGGTTAATGGAAGGCGATCAGCGTTTGATGAAAACCTCTGAGCTGGTTGTCCATGGATTACACAATGCAGCCAATGCACTGGCAGCTCTGGCTATGTGTCGCTCAGTCGGTGTATCCATTGCCCCTCTCCTATCAGCTTTACGGGAATTTCGCGGACTTCCCCATAGAGTGGAGAAAGTAGCCGCTTTTAACGAGGTGACTTTCTATGATGATTCCAAAAGCACCAATGTCGGATCGGCAGTAGCGGCTCTCAATGGTATGAAAGAAAATGTGGTATTAATCGCCGGCGGCGATGGCAAAGGGCAGGATTTCTCACTCTTGCGACCTGCGGTTGCAAAAAATGCGCGCGCTGTCGTACTGATTGGCCGGGATGCAGGCATTATCGCTAACGAGCTAAAAGAATGTGGCGTGCCTTTGCATTTTTCAACCACCATGGAAGAAGCCATACAAAAAAGCTTTCTGCTGGCGCAAGCCGGCGATGCGGTATTGCTTTCACCGGCTTGCGCCAGCTTTGACATGTTCAAGAATTACATCCATCGCGCAGAAGTATTCGTAGCAGCTGTGCAAGCAATTGAAAATAATTTTTTTAGTTTTAAGCAGAAACATATTAACTGATGATTTATCAAGCAAACAACCAGAAGCAAAGAGTCATGACTGATTATGATCAGGCATTGGTGTGGTCGACTTTGCTATTGCTCAGTATTGGATTGATCATGATTTATTCTGCCTCAATCGCGATCGCAGAAGCACAATTCGGAGCTGAACGAGCGACTCACTACTTATTGCGCCACGGCATCTACCTGGGAGTAGGCTTATTATTGGGTTTCATTACTTTTCAAGTGCCTATGCAAATATGGCAGCGATATACCGTCTACCTGTTTATGGCCAGCGCATCGCTGCTGGTACTCGTACTCGTACCCGGTATTGGTCATGAGGTCAACGGAAGTCAACGATGGATTCCACTCTATGTGGTGAACTTGCAACCATCAGAATTCATGAAATTTTTCATGATACTGTATGCCGCAGACTATGTTAACCGGAAGGCAGCGGACCTCAATTATTTGCTGAAAGGTTTTCTGCCCATCACCATCGTAATGGCCATTGTTGGATTCTTGTTGTTACTAGAACCCGATTTTGGGGCTTTCTTTGTCGTCACGACACTGGCCATGTCTATTTTGTTTCTGGGTGGAGTCAGCCTGAAAATATTCATTGGTCTGATCAGTATTTTGGCAGTCGGTTTGTATGGATTAATCTTAAGTTCACCTTATCGGCTGGATCGCGTAGTGGCATTTATGGATCCTTGGGCCGATCCCTATGGAAAAGGCTATCAATTAAGTCACGCATTAATCGCATTTGGACGCGGCGAATGGCTGGGTGTGGGCCTAGGTGGCAGTGTCGAGAAGTTATTTTATTTGCCGGAAGCGCATACTGACTTCTTACTCTCGGTGCTCGCGGAGGAACTTGGATTTGTGGGCGTCGTCGCGGTCATCATTTTATTTATATGGCTCATCACGCGCGCTTTCATCATCGGACGCCTGGCTGCAAAACTGGAAGCCCCCTTTTCCGCATTAGTAGCACAAGGCATCGGCATTTGGATCGGCATCCAAGCGTTAATTAACATGGGCGTCAATATGGGTGTATTGCCCACCAAAGGCTTGACGTTACCTTTATTAAGTTTTGGTGGCAGCAGCATCACCGCAAATTGTATCGCTTTAGCGGTGCTACTGCGCATTGACTGGGAAAATCGCCAGCGATTGCGAGGATTGCCGGTATGAAAACACCCACTATCCTGATTATGGCAGGCGGTACTGGAGGACATGTGTTTCCAGGATTGGCTGTTGCTGACCATCTGCAAAAATTGGGATGGCATGTCGTATGGTTGGGTACACAAGCGGGCATGGAATTAAAGCTGGTTCCACAGCATGGTTATACAACTGAAATCATCAGTTTTTCTGGGCTACGGGGCAAGCAATTGACCGCTTGGTTCATGCTGCCACTGCGTTTGATCAAAGCATTCTTGCAAAGCGCTCGCATTATCCAGCGCGTGAAGCCCGATGTGATTCTGGGCATGGGTGGCTACCCTGCCTTTCCAGGCGGCATGATGGCGTCATTATTGAATAAGCCATTGATCATCCATGAACAAAACTCAATACCCGGATTAACCAATAAAATCCTGGCGAAGTTAGCAGACAAAGTGATGCTGGGATTCCCCAATGCCATGTTCGCTGAGGAAGAGAAAGTAGTGTTCTCAGGCAATCCGGTACGGCCTGAGATTACGCAAATGGAAAAACCTGAAAAACGCTGGCAGGGTCGACAAGGAAAATTAAAACTCTTGGTTGTCGGCGGTAGTCTAGGCGCAAAAATGCTCAATACGGTTGTGCCGCAAGCGCTGAAATTAATAGCAGCAGATATTCGCCCAGCGGTTATCCACCAAGCCGGCGCGACGGAATGGCAAGCAGTTGAAAAAACGTACGCAGATCTACAATTAGAGTGCGAAGTCATGGCATTTATCGATGATATGGCTAGCCGCTATGCAACCTGTGATTTGGTGCTATGTCGGGCAGGTGCGTTGACAGTGGCGGAATTGAGTGCAGCCGGTGTGGGCAGCATCCTGGTACCCTATCCTCATGCAGTAGATGATCATCAAACCAGGAATGCTCAATTCCTATCCGATCAAGGCGCCGCCTTATTATTGCCGCAAAATGAGTTGACTGCGCAAAAATTAGCTGATTTGTTATCCACTCTGACGCGTGAGAAATTACTCAATCTGGCCATAGCCGCGCGCAGCCTTGCCAAACCGGATGCCACCCAAGTGGTGGCCGATGCATGTATTGAATTGAGTGGAGTGTTACATGAAGCATAAAGTCAAACACATTCATTTTGTCGGTATTGGCGGCGCCGGTATGAGTGGAATTGCAGAGGTTTTTGTTAATCTGGGTTATCAAGTCAGCGGCTCCGATTTGATCAGTAACTCAGTCACTCAGCGTCTGAGCAAACTGGGAATCACCGTCTATGCCGGTCATGCCAACCAGCAAATAGCGGGTGCAGATGTCGTGGTCACTTCTACCGCAGTAAAGCCTGACAATCCTGAGGTCATTGCCGCTAGAAACAAGAATATTCCAGTGGTACCGCGCGCTTTAATGTTGGCCGAATTACTCAGATTCCGCAGTGGCATCGCCATAGCAGGCACGCATGGAAAAACAACCACAACTAGCCTGATAGCCAGTATACTTGCGGCGGCCGATATGGACCCCACTTTCGTTATCGGCGGCAAATTGGAAGCGGCAGGCTGCCATGCCAAATTGGGAAGTGGTGAATTTATTGTCGTTGAAGCAGATGAGTCAGATGCCTCATTTTTATATTTGCAACCGGTGCTTACCGTGGTAACCAATATTGATGCAGATCATATGGATACCTACGGGCATGACTTTAGCCGGCTGAAACAGACTTTTGTAGAATTTGTGCAACATCTGCCTTTTTATGGCATGGCGGTATTGTGCATGGATGACGCCAATGTGCGCGAAGTAATGCCGGCTATTACCAAGCCTATTACAACTTATGGATTATCTGAAGATGCGCAGGTGCGCGCGATCAATATTCAACACAGCAACAGCCAAATGAAGTTTACTGCGGTCATAGGCGTGAACGGTTCCGCACGAAAATTGGATATCGCACTGAATTTGCCTGGGTTACATAATGTACAAAATGCATTGGCAGCCATTACGATTGCCAATGAAATTGGCATCCCCGACACAGCCATTGTCAAGGCGCTAGCAGAGTTCAAAGGCGTCGAAAGACGCTTCCAGCAATATGGAGACATCAAGTTATCCACTCAGGAAAGCTTCACGCTGATTGATGATTACGGCCATCATCCCTTTGAAATGGAAGCAACCCTAAAAGCAGCGCGCGGCGCATTCCCGAATCGCCGCTTAGTGCTGGTTTTTCAACCCCATCGCTATACGCGTACCCGAGATGTTTTTGAAGATTTCGTCAAAGTCTTGTCCCAAGTGGATGTATTGGTATTAACTGAAGTCTATTCTGCTGGCGAAGATCCGATTATTGCGGCCGACAGCAAATCACTGGCACGCTCAGTGCGCGTACAAGGCAAAGTAGAGCCTATTTATGTCGAAAATGTGGATGACCTACCCGAAGCCATACTGAATGTTGTACAAGATGGTGATGTGGTACTGGTCATGGGCGCAGGTTCCGTTGCTAAGGTAGCGCCTGCGATTACACAAATGAAAAATAAGCTACTCGTCGTGAATGGCCATGAATACCGCTAAGAATCTATGGGCAATGACTCATTTATCACAGTACATAGGACTCAATGTGTCAATAATTGATTCATTGACAAATGAGGTTGGCATGCGGGGAATGCGTGGGGAGATGCGCAGCAATGAACCCATGAGTCAACATACTTCCTGGCGAGTTGGCGGCTATGCCGAGCACTATTATCTGCCGGCAGACTTGGATGATTTTGCAAATTTTCTACGCATTTTACCGCCCAATGAACCCATTTATGTCATTGGATTGGGCAGCAACCTGCTGGTTAGGGATGGCGGTCTTCGAGGCACCGTAGTTGCAGTTCATGCCCAATTAAATGAATTGCAATTAGTTGAACAGAACCAATCTGGCGGTCTCATTTTTGCAAGCGCCGGTATTGCTTGTGCAAAAGTTGCACGATTTGCAGCCAAGCACCATTTAACCGGCGCTGAATTTCTGGCAGGCATTCCGGGTACGATGGGTGGTGCACTGGCAATGAATGCAGGATGTTTTGGATCAGAGACCTGGGACGTCGTTGAGAAAGTGCAGATTGTCAACCACAGTGGTCAAGTGCTTGTTCGACAAAATAGTGATTACACGATTGGCTATCGCAGCACCAACCTTCGACCAGAATTGGCGAATCCGAGAGCAACAGAATGGTTTGCGGGGGGATACTTAAGATTACCGCACGGCAATCAAACCGAATCCCGCGAGAAAATCAAACAATTATTAGCGAAACGCATTGATAGTCAACCACTCAATCTACCGAATGCGGGTTCAGTATTCCGTAATCCGCCCGGTGACTATGCTGCTCGCTTGATTGAAGCTTGTGGTTTAAAAGGACATAGCATTGGTGGTGCCATGATTTCACCCAAACATGCCAATTTTATTGTCAATACAGGCAATGCCAGTGCTGCCGACATTGAAGCGTTGATGATGCAAGTACAAAACAAAGTAAAACAAGAAACCGGTATCGAATTAATCCGGGAAGTTCGAATTATTGGTGATGCCAGGAGGAATGCATGATGATGGCGCATAACTTTGGCAAAGTCGCCGTGCTGTTGGGCGGTCGATCGGCAGAACGTGAGATTTCACTGCAAAGTGGACAAGCCGTGCTGGCTGCGTTGTGTAAAAGCGGTATTGACGCTCATCCATTTGATCCGGCGGAACAGCCTCTGGAAGCCTTAGTGCACCAAGGTTTTGACAGAGTTTTCATCGCGTTGCATGGGCGTTTTGGTGAAGATGGCACCATCCAAGGCGCACTCGAATTGATGGGGCTGCCTTATACCGGCAGCGGTGTTCTGGCCAGCGCATTGGCTATGGATAAGTGGCGCACGAAATTAGTGTGGCAAGCAGTTGGCATCCATTCTCCTCGCTATGCCCTATTACAAGCTGACAGCAATTTTGAACAAATAGCCGAAACATTGGGATTGCCATTGATTGTGAAGCCCGCACGCGAAGGATCCACCATCGGATTAAGTAAGGTACAACGCAAACAGGATTTGGCAGAAGCCTATCGATTAGCGGCCCAACATGATGCCTTGGTATTGGCTGAAGAATTTATCGCAGGCCAGGAATTGACCGTTGCGATTCTGGGAAATACGCCGCTTCCCTTAGTCAGAATCGAGATTGCCGGTGAGCTATACGATTATCAGGCCAAGTATTTGTCCGATGACACGCGTTATTTCTGTCCCAGCGGCTTATCCGATGAACTGGAATTGATCATTCAAGATCAAGCATTAAAAGCTTATCAAGTGCTGGGATGCGAAGGCTGGGGAAGAATCGATTTAATTCTGAATCAGACAGGACAATTTTACTTTCTTGAAGCAAATACTTCCCCCGGAATGACCAACCACAGCTTGGTACCGATGGCGGCCAAAACCGCAGGAATTTCATTTGAAGATCTGGTCATAAAAATTTTGGCGATGTCACATGTGGAATAACCATCAGGCACTTAATTTACTATCCAAAATATTGATCACCCTGGTGACAATAGCGACGCTTTATGCCATTGGCCTACGGCTCATCAAACCGCCATTATTTCCGATCAAAGAGATCAATATTCAGATTGTCAAGGATCCCCAGACTGAGGATGACGAGCTGCAGAATGTTACCCTGGAGCAGATTGAACAGCTTGCCAGAGATGAGATTAAGGGAAATTTTATTTCGGTCAATTTGACCGAAGTGCGCGAAGCTTTTATCAAATTACCTTGGGTGCGTGATGCCAAAGTCAACAGAAAATGGCCTCATGGTTTGAATGTAACGCTTGAAGAGCATCAGGCATTAGCTTATTGGGGGAGTCATGCTTTAGTTAACATATATGGCGAAGTATTCCGAGTCACAGTTGACAGAGATTTACCTGTTTTTACCGGACCTAAAGAAGCAAGTGCACAAGAGGTAGCGCAGCGATATCAGCGGTTTAATCAAATATTGGCACCATTGCAGCAATCAATAACGGAAATTACACTCACTCCGCGATACGCATGGCGCATTCAATTAAATACAGGAACGATATTGGAATTGGGACGTAGTGAAATTGAAGAGCGGCTTATTCGTTATGTTTCAGTTTACAACCACAGTATTGCCCGATTAAATCAGCAAGAGCCGCTGGCTTATGTTGATTTGCGTTATCCAAACGGTTTTGCTATCCGCATGCCTGAAACAACCAAGCATGTACCCCATAAATCCGGTCCGAGGAGAGAAACGTGAGACCAGGGAGATGTAACTAAATGAATAAAGCCAGAGAAAATAGAAATCTGATAGTGGGTCTGGATATCGGCACATCCAAGATCGTCGCTATCGTCGCAGAAGTCATTCCTGAAGGCGGCTTTGAGGTCATTGGCTTAGGCAGCCATCCTTCGCGCGGATTGAAAAAAGGGGTGGTGGCCAATATTGAAACCACCGTCAACGCTATTCAGCGAGCGCTGGAAGAAGCCGAATTGATGGCCGATTGCAAGATCAATGAAGTTTATACGGGCATTGCAGGCAGTCATATCAAAGGCTTCAATTCGGATGGCATGGTGCCAATCAAAGATAAAGAAGTCACTGAGAAGGATGTCGAGCGAGTAATGGAAGCAGCAAAGGCCGTGAATATACCAGCCGACCAGCAGATCCTGCACATCCTGAATCAGGAATTCATCATAGACGGTCAAGAAGATGTGCGCGAACCCGTGGGTATGAGCGGCATTCGGCTGGAAGTTAAAGTGCACATTGTGACAGGCGCAGTTTCAGCCGCGCAGAACATTATGAAATGTGTGCATCGTTGTGGCTTGGAGGTCAGAGATTTAATTTTGCAACCATTGGCATCTGCGATGGCCGTGCTTTCTGAAGACGAAAAGGATCTCGGTGTCTGTTTGGTGGATATCGGCGGAGGTACAACGGATATTGCCGTATTCACCAATGGCGCCATTCGGCATACAGCCGTCATCCCGATCGCCGGCGATCAAGTGACCAATGATATTGCAATGGCATTACGTACTCCAACTAAAAGCGCAGAAGACATCAAATGCCGTTATGGATGCGCACTCAGAAGTTTAGCGGATACTCACGAAATGGTAGAAGTTCCTGATGTGGGCAATCGAGGCTCTCGTCAGCTCTCCAAGCAAACATTAGCGGAAGTGATAGAACCGCGAGTGGAAGAACTGTATTGCATGGTGCAAGCTGAGCTGCGCCGAAGTGGTTTTGAAGAATTGCTTTCATCGGGAATAGTAATAACAGGCGGATCA
Source organism: uncultured Nitrosomonas sp. (assembly GCA_902826115.1). Taxonomy (GTDB): domain Bacteria; phylum Pseudomonadota; class Gammaproteobacteria; order Burkholderiales; family Nitrosomonadaceae; genus Nitrosomonas. Next base: position 1,853 of record CADEDO010000020.1, on the reverse strand, counting down.
GCATCATTACGCGGCATGGTGGAACTGGGCGAAGAAATTTTTCACATGCCAGTACGGCTAGGTTTGCCAAATTACCATGGCAATCTTAAGGAAGTGATTCATACGCCAAGATATTCGACAGGTATCGGCTTGATACTTGCGGGTATCGAACAAATGCAGCATCAGCAGGGTTCAAGGTTGCAAGGAGGGTCTGCCAAGCAGATTTTCTCCAGAATGAAGGGATGGTTTCAGAAAAACTTTTAAAGTAGATATTTCAAGAGTTGTGTTAGCAGTCAATAGGCTTTAATTTCAATGTACTAAAGGAGAAACACTATGTTCGAAATCATGAATAACGATACTCAGGAAGCCGTCATCAAAGTCGTTGGCGTTGGTGGTTGCGGAAGCAATGCAGTGGATCATATGATCCAGAATGGAATGCACGGCGTTGAGTTCATCAGTATGAATACTGATGCTCAGGCATTGAAAAGTAACAAAGCACCAACGATATTGCAGTTGGGTACAGGTATTACCAAAGGATTGGGCGCAGGGGCCAATCCTGAAATCGGACGCGAGGCTGCATTGGAAGACCGTGATCGGATTGCAGAGTTGATTCAAGGCGCAGATATGCTATTTATCACTGCAGGCATGGGCGGTGGAACAGGTACAGGCGCCGCACCTGTGGTGGCTCAAGTCGCCAAAGAAATGGGCATTTTGACCGTTGCCGTCGTCAGCAAACCTTTTGCATTCGAAGGCAAACGTCTTGCAGCCGCCAAGGCAGGCATGGAAGCACTGTCACAACATGTCGATTCATTGATTGTGATCCCCAACGATAAGCTGATGATGGTGTTAGGTCATGACATTTCTATGCTTGATGCATTCAAAGCCGCCAATGATGTTCTTTACGGTGCAGTAGCCGGCATTGCCGAAGTAATTAATTGCCCAGGTCTGGTTAACGTAGACTTTGCAGACGTAAAAACTGTGATGTCGGAAATGGGCATGGCAATGATGGGCTCCGCCATTGCCGCCGGTGTTGATCGTGCCCGTGTTGCAGCAGAACGCGCTGTTTCAAGCCCACTATTGGAAGATGTTTCGTTGTCAGGAGCACGCGGCATTCTGGTCAACATCACAGCCAGTTCATCATTAAAAATGCGCGAAGTACATGAAGTAATGAGCGCAATCAAGAATTTAACCGCTGAAGATGCCACCATTATCGTAGGCACTGTGATTGACGAAAACATGAGTGATGATTTACGTGTAACTATGGTCGCCACCGGACTCGGCAACTTGGTTGGTCAGAGTCAAAATACTCCTCTGACAGTCATTCACAGCCGCACCGGAACTGACGACAGGGATTCGGTGTATTCATCAGAGGAACCAGCCGTTATGCGCACAGGCAGAAGAAGCAATGCGACAGTGGCAGCAATGCGTCAATCGGGTGTTGATCCAATGGATATTCCAGCTTTCTTAAGAAGACAAGCTGATTAGTCTGTTTATTTGGAAATAGCTTTGCTGCCCTGTTGGAAAATCAACAGGGTGGTTTTGCGAATGATTGATTTCCAGCACGCATGGAAAGATATTCATTTAAATTATCGAACTTCCTCCTTAGTGCTAGCAGTTTTAAGACTCAATAAAAGGGCGGGATTTTAAATATTGGTTTGGTCGATCAGATTGTTTAAAAACCAGTTAAATCGACAACCGAAAATTCCCGCCGTTATTGATAAAAATTAATTATAGAATTCCCGCATACCTATCTGGCGTTTAATACGACAACAAGGCACATTGGTTCATTCACTCAAAGTATCTGCTTTTTGTTTAATCACTATTTAGTCGATGCTTCCACCAAAAGCTTGAAATCGTTTCTTACCAGTTACTTA
>CADEDO010000019.1 GCA_902826115.1 uncultured Nitrosomonas sp. | reverse complement strand
CTGAGTGTTCGCTTGGCTTATTAGTTTGACTTATTCAAGCAGTACTTAACAGGCCGTTGAAAAACGTTTTCGAGGTAGCCGATACAAGGCAGAAACAGGCGAAAAAGCGCAGTTTATGTGTAATAAATGAGCATTTTGAGCCTGTTTTTAACACCGTAGCGGCAACGCAGATAGTTTTTCAACGCCTGTTAAAGCAACTTGGGATCGATTCCAGGTTGCCTTTTCTACCATTTGCAAACGACTTCCCAGGCAAATGTCCTACCTGTTTGTTCCCACCAGATCCATCCTTTCATTTGTTCAGGTTGTATTAAGTATCTTCAATCTACAGTGACAACCGTCGGCGATATAAAAATATCGCCCGTAAAAACAAGTTCGTATTGAAAGGATTTCATCATGAAAAAGCTTCTACTGATTGTATTTGCAGTGATGCTGTTGAGCGGTTTTCGTGCGCCTAATGGCAATATCATCTCCAAAGGCGATTTCTCTGACAAGCTACTGATCAACTTGGGTGAGCCGAATGTGCGCACAGATTTGGGGCTTGTTCAGACCAGAGCATTCGGCGGCATTGCCTACATCAAGCGCGAAGTTTGGCTGTATAGAATAGGTCAGTACAATCATCGATTCATTATACAGAACGGGCAAATTGTCGCGGATCATTGGTCACGGTTTTAACTGACAAGCACTAAGCTGGGAGTGCTTCAGAGGGAAATTTGCTATCAGCGTTATGAGCTGTATGCACACTTTGTATTACTTTTAAATGTAATACGCCTGTAATGTTCGCCTGCTAGATTGGCTCACCCTAAATAATATTGGAGGTGGGCAAATCATGTTTAAACTTAATCGTATCAAAGAACAAATCATCACTACATCAGCCTTGCTGTTGAGCACGGCTGCATTCAGCGGCTACGCTGCAACTGCAGCCTATGATCCGGCAACCAATACTGTTGATCTTCCTGTCGTTGAAGTGCTGGGTAGCGGCGGATCATCTGCATTTTACAATGTTAAATTACAGATCGTGGACGGCAATCAATTGGAAATGATTGCGGCTAATTCGATATCTGCAACGACCGGACAGCGCAATGTTTTTGATCCGGATACCATCTCAGTGCATATCCCTTCCATCGTGGTGGGAGCGGATGATTTTTATGCTAAATTAAAATATGTTCCCGGATCCGATCCGTTTCGTTTCACTGTAGAACAACTCGTCAGCAATCAATTCCAAGGTTGCCCAAGTTTTGCGCAACCAGGGCCTACCGATGGTTCTTGCGTCTTGAGTGGTGATATTAAAACCAATGCGACACTGACAAAGAATACCAATTGGATATTGTCAGGCGGCGTTTATATTGGCGGTGACAATGCAGAAAGCGCCACTTTGACCATCAACCCGGGTACCAAGATTTTTGGTCAATCAGGTGCTGATTATTTGTGGATCCGTCGCGGTTCAAAAATCATGGCGGAAGGTACGCCGGACAATCCAATTGTCATGTCGGGAGCAAACCAGCAGGCAGCGGGGGAATGGGGCGGTTTGCTCATTTCCGGCAATGCGCCAGTGAATGGTTGTAACGAGGGCGTTACGCTATGTGAAGTGCCGAACGAAGCCATTACGACTGAATTCTATGGTGGTAACAATCCAGCGGACAACAGCGGATTGATCAAATACACGCAAATTCTGTTTGCCGGATTTGCTGTTCGCCCTGATGAAGAGCTCAATGGCTTGACTCTGGGTGGCGTTGGTTCAGGAACAAAGATTGATTATGTGCAAGTGCATGCGGGCTTGGATGATGGCGTGGAAATGTTTGGCGGTACGGTCCAAATGAAACATCTGGTGTTGACTAACATTCAGGATGACTCTTTGGATTGGGCCAGTGGTTGGCAAGGTCGCGCGCAGTTTGTTCTGATTAAACAGTCAGCCGAAGTGGGTGATCGTGGCATTGAAGCCGACAACAACGATAAAAATCACGACAACCTTCCTCGCTCTCAACCGATTGTGTCTAATATGACCATTCTGGGTCGCACGGGTGATTCCGCTACCCAAAGCGTGTTATTGCGCCGTGGAACCGGTGCTAATATCTGGAATTCCGTCATGACGGGATCTCCATCTTGTCTAATGATTGACGGCGCCTCGACCTTTGCCAATGCTGGTTCGCCAGGAAGTCTGTCAGGCGGATTAACGATTCAGAATTCTTTTGTTCAATGCGCGAACAATTTCACCGATGGTGAAGGCGCCACATTCACTGTGGCCGAATGGTTCTTGTCGCAGTCTGGCAATAAAGCAGAAGATCCTTTACTCAGTGGCTATTTGCCTGCCACCGGATCGCCGCTGACACTGGGCGGTGCTGCAGTGAATGACAATTTCTTTACGCCAGTCGATTATGCGGGTGCATTTAGAGATGCAAACGATGATTGGACCAGAGAATGGACTTTCAACTTTAATTAAGTCGTTATCCATGAGAAGGCTTCTTGGTGATTGCACTCAAGAAGTCTTCTGTCAATTTGGCGGATTCAATGCGTATGAATCGACAATCCGTTACTGTTTTGCCTTCCTATAGTTAAATCGATCACGCATAAACGGCATTTTTTCGCTGGTTATTGCCTGGTATCGGTGGCCTCGAAAATGTTTTTCAACGGCCTGCCAGAAATTCCTGCATGACGTAACAGTCTCTAAATGGGTACAATACCGACAATTGGCGTAATACTTTCGCCCAATTGCTATTGGCTTAACCATGTCGACCTTATCACTCCATTCTTCTGATTTACGCATTACCATAGACCCGAATTCACTGGGATTTTCTGATACTTCTGAGTTATTGCAGCATCCACTGTCATGGATTGGACAGGAACGGGCGGAATTGGCTACCCGTTTTGGCCTCAGTATGTTACAGCCGGATTATCATTTGTTCGTACTGGGCGAGGTCGGATCGGGCCGGTCTTCTTTGCTACAGCAGGCGATGTTTGCCGCGGCGGCTGGTCGATCAACCCCTCCGGATTTATGCTATCTCTACAATTTTGCGGCGCCTGAGAAGCCGCTGGCTTTGTTTTTGCCTGCCGGACAAGGGCGTTTGCTGCGGCAATCGCTGACGCAATTGGCGAAATCGCTGCCTGCAGAAATCACGCAATGCCTGAATGGGCAGGATTTCAAGCTTAAAAGTGATCGTATTGACAAGAAATTCAAAACGGAAGCGGTCAAAGCGTATACAAAACTGGATAAATTGGCGGAATCCCTGAGTTTCACGATTCGCCGCGAAGATGAGCAGATCGTTTTTACCTTGTTGGATGAGAAAGGTGACATTCTGACTGAAGAAAATTTGCTCAAGTTACCCAAAAAACGCAGAACTGAAATCGATCAAGCTGAACAGCTATTTCGGGAAGCGATTGCGCTTTATTTTGAGGAATTCAAAAACGCGGAAAAAGACAGGAACAGCGCACTTGGTGAATTGCAGCGCCGCATCGTGCAGCCTTTATTGAATCTTGCCTTCAAGAAAATTCAGGATGCGTTGGAAAAACAATTAAAACAGAGCGAGCGGCTGAAAACTTACTTTGAACAAGTGACCGCAGATATTCTCGATAATCTGGCGCTGTTTCAAGCCAATAATGGCGATGAAGAAAAACATCAGGCCACGCTGAATCACACTTTTGCGCGCTATCAGATTAACCTGGTGGTGGATAATGCGGATTTGCAAGGAGCGCCGGTGGTGATCGAAGACAATCCGGTATCCCATGCACTATTTGGCAGTATCGACTACCAGTTTGAGAATGGAAAACTCAAAACTGATTTCATGCGCATACGCGCGGGCAGTCTGCTCAAGGCGAATGGCGGTTTTCTGATGTTGCACCTGAGCGATTTGCTGGTGGATGGGCACTTATGGGTCAAATTGCGGCGTTTCTTGCGCAGCAAACGACTGCAAATCGAAGAGCCGGGCTCGACATTGACTTCCAACGCGCCGGTTTCGCTCGAACCCGAGGCAGTGGAAATCAATGTCAAAATTGTTCTGGTTGGCTCGCGCGATGAATACTATCTATTGCAGGAAATCGATCCTGAATTCATGCGGCGTTTTCGCGTGAAAGTGGATTTTGCTGAAAGTTTTATGGCCACCCCCCAAACTTACCAGGCATCGTCTATTTTTGTCGCGCATGCCTGCGATGCTGCAAAATTGCCACATTTTTCTGCGGCGGCGGTGGCTCGTTTATTGGAGGAATCGCATCGCGAAGTGGAAGATCAAAGACGCCAGAGCGCTATTTTTGCCCGAACCGAGATGTTGATACTGGAAAGTGCGGCACTCTGCAAAGCGCGCCAGGGAAAATTGGTGGAAGCGGCGGATATCACCACCGCTTTGCAGGCGCGCACCTTCCGCCACAATTATCCGGATTTGCGCATGCAGGAATCGATCGTCGAAGGCGAGGTTTTCATTGCACTGGAAGGCGACAAGGTAGGGCAGATTAACGCACTGACGCAAATCGATCTGGGCGACCATAGCTTTGGCATGCCGCTGCGGCTGACCGCACGCACATTTGCCGGAGAAGACGGTGTGCTCAATATTTCCCGTGAAGTCGATATGACCGGTCCGATTCACGACAAGGGCATGTTGATCTTACAGAACTACCTGACGGCCTTGTTTGCGCATATCGCGCCGCTTGCGCTCAGTGCATCCCTCGTGTTTGAGCAGGAATACAGCAGTATCGAGGGAGATTCCGCTTCCTGCGCCGAGTTTTATGTGTTGTTGTCTTCCCTGGCGGAAGTGCCTTTGAAACAGGGCATTGCGGTGACCGGTGCGTTGAATCAGTACGGCGAGGTGCTGCCAGTGGGCGGAATCAATGACAAGATTGAAGGTTATTTCAAGTTGTGCGAGAAAATGGGATTGAATGGCGAGCAGGGCGTTCTGATTCCGCATCATAATCGCCAGCATCTGATGCTGGATTCCAAAATCCTGGAAGCGGTTGAGCAAGGTTTGTTTGCCATTTATACCATGGAGCATGTCATCCAGGGACTGGAATTGATCACCGGTTTCCCAGCGGGAATCACCGAGCAAAGCCGTGCGACTGGTTACGCATCCGACACGGTTCTGGGGCATGCGCAGAGAACCTTGTTGATTTTCCGCCGCGCTTGCCAGATGACGCAGCACCCTAAAACCGAGCATCGACGCTTGCCGTCCCGCAACGAAAAATAACTTGTAAGAGTTTGAATTTTATCTGACATATTCAAAAATAGAATGGAATAAGTACTGACAATTAGCATTATTAATAATGACCGCTTCTGGCTAAGAGCTACCTTCCAAAATCAAAATCTTGTAGCTGTTTATGGATTTGCTAAGGGCGATATTTTTCGATAAATATTAATTTTGGTTAAATTGATTCGGTCATAAGATGGAGGAAACAGCTTGTTTAGTTCGGATCAGGAAACTTCTGCGGCATTGAATTCACTTACGACCGTCGTAAGAGATCAATCTCGTCCTTTAATAATGTGGGTAGGTGCAGGAGTAAGCTCGTGGGCGGGCTATCCAAACTGGTTAGATCTAGCCGCTGAGATGCACTCAAAATTCTCCAGGGAAGAGAGTGGTTACAATAAAGGATTATCTTCTCAATTGCTAAATGAAGCCAAATATCCTCAGTTATTTGAGCAGATGCGCATTGCGAACCAACATAGATATTTCACATTTCTGTCAACTCGGTTCCGTCCTCAAGTCACCAATGGAGTATATAAACGTTTTATAAGGGCAATATGTAATCTTTCCAATACTTACATTGTTACAACTAATGTTGATGAGGCGTTGGAACGCTCTTTACCCGATCATTCCACCATTCAACGTTCTGACATTGAGTGTCTTTCACAGCTACTTCACCAAAGGACTCCATTTATTTGCAAACTACACGGCTCGGTCAGTGCAGTTGAGTCCATGGTTTTCTCACAATGTGACTACGATTCTATCCAAGTGGACAATGTCTATCTGGATGCTTTGCAAACATTGTTTTTGAACGCAACTGTTCTGTTTCTTGGATATGGAGTGCGAGACGAGTATGTGCTTCGGAGATTACAATCATCCTCTGTTGGGCGCTCATTATTCGGTACGGGACCACATTTCATAGTCACATCTGAAGAACGAACTGAACTTCCGTCAACTATACGACGCATAAGATATGAACCAGAACAGGCCGATCATCGTGATGCTCTTCAGATTTTAGAAATAATCGCTGACTTTGTTAAAAGTCAGCCTATACAGGCAGCACAGGAGTATGAGGAAAAAACTTATCGTTCCAAAAGCCTCTACTATATTGCTGATCTTGTTGCGCCTGGGAAGTGGTCAACTTCTCAGACAATAAGCTTTGCACCGCTCGAAGGGGAAGGTCAACATCAAGCTATTGTTGGGGAGGGATATGTTAATGACGAGATTGAGTTTTATAACTACTCAGCTCTTCATGACATTGTTGTTGGATTACTATGTTTCGATGTGGTTTGTGTATCAATAGACCATTTAACTAGTGCGCATGAACTTCTTGGCTCCGAAGCATTTTGGATTTTTGTTGAAAGTGGCTCTCTTCGATTAGTTAATCCTCCTTCAGTTCCAGCGATTCTTTTTGCGGATATTCAATCGCCAATTGGCAATCTGGGAATGATGACCCCTTCAAATAACAACTCACCCGAAGAATTTTCGCCTATCAGCATATCCGAACGTATTCGCAAACAGATTATTCCTATTAAAGGTAAGGAATCTGAGGCCGAAAAGCTATTTAAAATTCTTGAGTCCACTGTTTTTGATATGTCAGGTGTGAAGCAGTTTGATTCTATTGTAAGAAAAACACTCGGAGCACTAACAAATCCTTCAATACGTAGCATGTTAGGGTTCAGTTTAGGTACACCATATACTAATATCCCTAAGTGGCTGTCATTCCCGACTCTCAGGCTTGCCAAAGTGATAAGCAATGGAATTATCTGTCAGAATATTCAAGCTAGTTCAGCCAGGATGATTTTCGGTAGCGAAAAACTAGCTAGTGTGGCGTTTTCCTCCATCGAAGGTAAAGAATGGGCGGATAATGCTGCGAGCTATGTATTGACAGGACGATTCGATTCAGATATAGGATCAATCATTTTCAGAGAGCGTAGTTTGCTCCTAAAAATTTTACAGTTTCGTGAGTCTTCAGTAGGAGAAAACTTTCGTCGTGAAGTTGCGGAGTGTCTTGCTACAGATAATGGAAGTCAAATCGTTACCGCGATCAATGCGGGTCTTACTCAGGCTCTTTCTTTTGATGTACTTCAGAAAGCACATGATCAATTCTCCTCAGGTCTCTTTATTCATCGTGATACCTCTTCTGCGTTCACGCCTGTAGTATGGGGTGATCTTCGCAATTCCGACGCACGAATTGCCCGTTGGCGAAAACGGAGTCGTACCATGCTAGATGAAGAATCGAAGCGTCAGAAATTGGGGCCATATGACGAATGCCCATGTGGCTCTGGAGAGAAGTTGAGGTTTTGTTGTCAAAAAGCTTTGTCTTAATCTTGTTCGATACAAGGAAGACCAGACTAGTGATCGTCAGCTATGGATCGAATTCAGTCAATCAATGTCAGATTGAATAGAAACTAATTTTTGGAGCTGTCAGATCAAGTTTGAGCTAATCCAAATAACTTATGAGGAATCATCCCCGAGCAACAGATTCTCAGGGATGATTATTCGGGCTATTGCCTAATCAGTGCTTCCTTAGCACTTAAATCACCACAAAATCCGCATTGGTCACGGCTAAACCGGCACTCAATGTGGCAATCTGTACCGCCGCACCGGCGCCATTGCCATTGGCATCATAAAGCAGAGCGCCCGTGGCGTTATTGTAGATAATGAAATCATTCGCATCCAACGCTTGCGCACCGATTCTCAATTGACCGGCTGCGAGTGTACCCGGTGTAGCCAATGCCGTGAATACTGCGTTTTCCAATTGAATGGTGTCATCCACTACGACAAAATCGGTAATCGCATCGATGTGACCGGCGGTAGTCAATCTGAAGATATCTTGACCTGCTCCGCCAGTGAGTGTGTTGTTCCCCGTGCCGCCATCCAGCGTGTCGTTACCACCACCGCCGTTGAGCTGATTAATCGCTGAATTGCCTATCAAAATGTTGGCTAATCCATTGCCACTACCGTTGATGGCTGTTGTGCCGGTCAGCGTTAGATTCTCCACATTGGCTGGCAAGGTATAGGTTACGCTACTACTAATTCTGTCAGTGCCTTCATTCAGATTCTCAGTGACCGCATCACCGACGTTATCGACCACATAATTATCGTTGCCGAGACCGCCTATCATAGTGTCGGCATCTGCACCGCCGTTAAGCGTGTCATTGCCTAAACCGCCGTTTAACTGGTTGACTGCCAAATTGCCAATTAATATATTGTTTAGATCGTTACCCGCTCCATTGATATCTGAAATATCTGTTAGCGTGAGATTTTCTACATTCACTGGCAAACTGAAGCTGATACTGCTTCTAACAGTATCCGTGCCTTCGCTTAAGCTTTCGAAAATAGAGACCCCGCCATTGTCGACTATATAAGTATCATTACCTAAACGGCCTATCAGCGCATCATTGCCGCCTTTTCCATTGAAGGTATCATTGAAAGCAGTGCCATAAAGAGAATCTCCGTTAGTGCTGCCGGTAAAGCTTATTCCTTGTTTAAGGGAAATCAGGGGGGCGGCGCCAATCTGAAAAGATTCTACGGTGGATCCGAGCAAATGATTTTGAAGTCTGATTGAGCCATAACCATCAGCAATGATATAAAGATCGTCAACACTATTCCCGACCAGTCGTATGACTGATGCCGGAATATCGCTTAGTATACGTATCGTGTCATTGAGCCCACCTGTAGAAGTTTCCACAACTAGATCATCACCGAAAATACCTGAGAAATTATAGGTATCATCACCAAGTCTGCCAGTAAAAGAGTCGCTACCTTCTTTGCCGTTAAAGACATCGTTAAAATTAGTACCATAGAGAGCATCGCTACTAATACTGCCGGTAAAGCTTATTCCTTGTTTAAGGGAAATCAGGGGGGCGGCGCCAATCTGAAAAGATTCTACGGTGGATCCGAGCAAATGATTTTGAAGTCTGATTGAGCCATAACCATCAGCAATGATATAAAGATCGTCAACACTATTCCCGACCAGTCGTATGACTGATGCCGGAATATCGCTTAGTATACGTATCGTGTCATTGAGCCCACCTGTAGAAGTTTCCACAACTAGATCATCACCGAAAATACCTGAGAAATTATAGGTATCATCACCAAGTCTGCCAGTAAAAGAGTCGCTACCTTCTTTGCCGTTAAAGACATCGTTAAAATTAGTACCATAGAGAGCATCGCTACTAATACTGCCGGTAAAGCTTATTCCTTGTTTAAGGGAAATCAGGGGGGCGGCGCCAATCTGAAAAGATTCTACGGTGGATCCGAGCAAATGATTTTGAAGTCTGATTGAGCCATAACCATCAGCAATGATATAAAGATCGTCAACACTATTCCCGACCAGTCGTATGACTGATGCCGGAATGTCGCTTAGTATACGTATCGTGTCATTGAGTCCACCAGTAGAAGTTTCTACAACTAAATCGTTACCGAAAACGCCCGAGAAATCATAAAAATCATCCCCTAAACCACCAGTTAAAGTATCATCGCTTCCAGTTGCTCCACTCAGAGTATCATTGCCACTTGTTCCATTAATAATCGCCATAGTCCTCTCCGGTATGAATGAGCACTATTACCCATTCGCCGCAGATAGTAATCTTCCTCAGAAATAATATCCAATACAAATAGTTATACTGTTTGCTATGAATGGAATGAGCGGAAGATACTTTATTTGCCAGATTGGCCAGTAACCACTCAAAAATCCAGATCATCGCTGTTGATTAAGCCCGATTTCCTGACCAGTTCCGTCAACTGAACAGCCTTGATTGTGTATATAATTGCACCGTCCCGTTTTTTAATGAAAAAACCAGTTCTTTGGGTTTTGAATCTTTTTATTTTCGTTAATTTTTTTCATCATGCGTCCAATTTTAAAATCCAGCAAACTCACTAATGTGTGTTATGACATTCGCGGTCCGGTGATGGAGCGTGCCAAGCAAATGGAAGAGGAAGGTCATCACATTATCAAGCTGAACATTGGTAATCCGGCCACGTTTGGTTTTGATGTGCCGGAAGAGATTTTGCAGGATGTCATTCGCAATTTGTCGGATGCTTCCGGGTATTGCGATTCCAAAGGGTTGTTTGCCGCGCGCAAGGCAATCATGCATTACACGCAGGAAAAGCAGATCAAGAATGTGCAGTTGGATGACATTTTTATTGGCAATGGGGTATCCGAGCTGGTGGTTCTGACCATGCAGGCGCTGCTGGATAATGGCGATGAGGTGCTGATTCCCATGCCGGATTATCCACTGTGGACGGCTGCGGTGGTGTTGTCGGGTGGAAAGGCCAAGCACTACTTGTGCGATGAGACGTCAGGCTGGTTGCCGGATCTGGACGATATTCGTGCCAAGATTACGCCCAGAACACGTGCGATTGTCATCATTAACCCGAATAATCCGACCGGTGCGCTGTATCCGAAAGAATTATTGCTGGAAATCATTGAAATTGCCCGTCAGCATCAGTTGATCATCTATGCCGATGAGATTTACGACAAAATTTTGTATCAAGAAGCCGTGCATACGTCGATTGCTTCACTGGCAGACGATGTGTTGTTTGTGACGTTTAATGGGCTATCTAAAAATTACCGGGCAGCGGGTTTTCGATCCGGCTGGGCGGTGGTGTCCGGCGAGAAAAACCATGCGCGCGATTACATCGGCGGGCTGAATATGCTGGCCTCGATGCGGTTGTGTGCCAATGTGCCGTCGCAATTTGGTATCCAGACGGCATTGGGCGGCTATCAGAGTATTTACGATTTGACGCTGCCAACCGGTCGCCTGATGCGTCAGCGCGATGTCGCCTGGAAAATGCTGACGGATATTCCCGGTGTGACTTGTTTTAAACCGCAAGCGGCGCTGTACTTGTTTCCGCGTCTGGACCCTGACATTTATCCGATTGACAATGATCAACAGTTTGTGCTGGATCTTTTGTTGGAAGAAAAAGTGTTGCTGGTGCAGGGCAGCGGTTTCAACTGGCACCAACCGGATCATTTCCGCGTGGTATTTCTACCCAATGTGGATGATCTGACTGAGGCGGTCGGACGTATTGCGCATTTTCTTCAGCGCTATCGCAGACGTCATGGAACTGATTCTGCATCGTATTAGCTATTTATTTCTCACCCTCCGGCTCATATAATCTGGCAACCGGTTATCTCATCAATCTGTTTTTTAACTTTTAAAATTTATGAATCCTATCAATATTGGTTTATTAGGCATTGGCACTGTGGGTGGCGGCACGTATACCGTCTTGAAGCGTAACCAGGAAGAAATAGCCCGTCGTGCGGGTCGTGCCATCGTCGTCAAAATGATCGCAGATCGGGATCTGGACAGAGCCCGCAGCTTTGCGGATCAAGGCGTGATCGTCACCGATAATGCGCACGAAATCACTACGCATCCTGATATTGATATTGTGGTGGAATTGATTGGCGGCCAGACGATTGCCAAGGATTTGATACTGGAAGCGATTGCGCACGGCAAGCATGTCGTGACTGCGAACAAAGCTCTGCTGGCAAACCACGGTACCGAAATATTTGCAGCGGCGCGCGCAAAAGGCGTGATGGTGGCTTTTGAAGCAGCCGTGGCGGGTGGCATTCCGATTATCAAAGCACTGCGCGAAGGATTGACCGCAAACCGTATTACCTGGATTGCCGGCATTATCAACGGTACTTCGAATTTTATTTTGTCGGAAATGCGCGATAAGGGATTGCCCTTTGAACAGGTTTTGGCTGAGGCGCAAAAACTGGGTTATGCCGAAGCCGATCCGACTTATGACATCGAAGGTATCGATGCGGCACATAAGATCACCCTAATGTCAGCGATTGCATTCGGTATTCCGGTGCAATTCAGCAAGGTGTACACCGAAGGCATCACCAAGCTGACGGGTGAAGATATTCGCTATGCCGAAGATTTGGGTTACCGCATCAAATTACTGGGCATCACTAAGCGCGTGGAAAAAGGCATTGAATTGCGCGTGCATCCGACGTTGATTCCGGTGCGCCGCTTGATTGCCAATGTTGAAGGCGTGATGAATGCGATTGTGGTCAAAGGCGATGCAGTGGGTGCAACGCTTTATTATGGTGCCGGTGCAGGAGCCGAACCGACCGCCAGCTCGGTGATTGCCGATCTGGTGGATGTGACGCGCATGCAAACGGCGGACCCGATGCACCGCGTTCCCACGTTGTCATTCCAACCGGATTTGTTGTCGGATACGCCGGTGATTTCGATGGACGATGTGGAAACATCGTATTACCTCAGAATGCAGGTGATCGATAAGCCGGGCGTGATGGCGGAAATTACGCGCATCGTGGCGGAAAATGATATTTCCATCAGTGCGTTGATTCAAAAGGAGCCTGACAGCGATTCTGACCGCGTCAGTATCATTATGCTGACGCACTTGACGGTGGAGAAAAACATCAATGCGGCCATTGCGCGCATTGAATCCTTGCCGGTGGTGACGAATAAAGTCATTCGCATTCGCATCGAAGAATTAAATAATTAAGCATCGAATCATTGAAATGGATGCAGTGAAGGGCATTGCATCCATTTTCTGGATATTGTCCCTGTTTTTTAACACTATTGTGTGATGCAATAGCCCTTACTCAATCCATTGAAAATAAGCATGCGATATATTTCAACTCGTGGTGGAATGCCACCTAAATCCTTCTCCGAAATCCTGTTAAGTGGTTTGTCGCCCGATGGCGGGCTGGCGATACCGGAAGCGTATCCGCACATTACCGCAGCGGAATTGACCGCGTGGCGCGACTTGAGTTATCCGATGCTAGCGTTCGAGATCCTGTCCCGCTTTGTCGATGATATTCCGACGGATGATTTGCGCAATCTGATTACTCAAACCTATACCGCCGAAGTGTTCGGCAGCGCGGATGTGACTCCGCTTAAAACACTGGAGCCAGGCCTGCATATTCTGGGATTATCCAATGGGCCGACGTTGGCGTTCAAGGATATCGCGATGCAATTGCTCGGCAATTTGTTTCAATACCAATTGGCTAAAACCGGCGACGAGTTGAACATTCTCGGTGCAACCTCCGGCGATACCGGTTCCAGCGCGGAATACGCCATGCGCGGCAAGCACGGCATCCGGGTTTTCATGCTGTCTCCGCTGGGAAAAATGAGCCGCTTCCAGACGGCGCAGATGTTTTCCTTGCAGGATGAAAACATTTTCAATATTGCCATTCGCGGGGTATTCGATGATTGTCAGGATATCGTCAAGGCAGTCAGCAATGATCACGCTTTCAAACAAGCGCACCGTATCGGCACGGTCAATTCAATCAATTGGGCGCGCATCGTGGCGCAGGTGGTGTATTACTTCAAAGGCTATTTTGCCGCGACCAAAAGCAATGATGAACAAGTGTCGTTTGCCGTGCCGTCCGGGAATTTTGGCAATATTTGCGCTGGGCATGTAGCGAGAATGATGGGCTTGCCGATCAAGCGTCTGATTTTGGCAACCAATGAAAATGACGTACTGGACGAATTTTTCAGAACCGGCGTGTACCGTCCGCGTGCCACCACAGAAACACAGCATACCAGCAGCCCGTCGATGGATATTTCCAAGGCTTCCAATTTTGAACGCTTTATTTTCGACCTGACCGGCAGAAACGCCCAGCAGGTGGCCGAATTGTGGTCAGCGGTGGATAAAGGCAATGCCTTTGATTTATCCACTACACCGTTTTTTGCGAAAATCAAGGATTACGGCTTTGTGTCCGGCAGCAGCAGCCACGCAGCGCGGATTGCCACCATTCGCGACATCTATCAACGTTATCAGGTGCTGGTCGACACGCATACCGCGGACGGCCTGAAAGTCGGCCAAGCGCACCGTGAAGACGGAGTGCCATTGATTTGCCTGGAAACCGCGTTGCCTGCGAAATTTGCTGAAAGCATCCAGGAAGCCATCGGCCACGAACCCGAACGTCCGTCCGGTTTCGAAAATCTGGAGAGCCTCCCGCAGCGTTATGTGGTGAAAGATGCCGATGTGCATGCGATCAAGGCGTATATTGATGAGCAGTGCATGGGGACGGTGTAGGTTGTTTGTTGGTGGTTTGACTGTGAATACAATGCAGCAGCTATTTGCCGTGCTTGAAGATTATGCAACGATCATTGTTGCGTGTATCGCTACTGCGCTGTCGTCAAGGTGTAAAAAAAACAGGCATCAAAGCGATCATTTATGCAATATAAATGTACTTTTGTGCCTGTTTTTGCTTTGCAACGGCTGTCGCGGAAAGGTCTTTCAACAGCCTGCTAGACACCAATTTTGGAATTGGATCTGAATCCCTCTCCGTGCAATTTAATTTGCTTTTTTCAACGCATCGCATTGGTCGATAAATGCTTGGCGTTTGGCTTCATCGTTCTTAAATGCAGTCAGTGCTGATTCCATACCTCTACCCGAGCAATTCACCGCACTAGCTTCGGGAACCTCGTCACAACCCATCAAAACGGTACTCAGGATAAGGACACAAACGGCGCTATGTTTTAAATTCATCTAAAATTTTCCTTTATAAAATATTCACGAAGGCTTGATGGCACTGCTCAATTGCTCCATCTTTTTGCGTTGGTTCAGCCACACGAACCTAACGGGTATAATTCTACCTGAATCCTTACTACATTAATCGCATCTATTCAGCGCGTTTTTCAACACGCTGTTTGCTTGCCGGGTGGAAATGACAAACCAATCTATGCTAATCTGGCTTCAAATCTGTATACTTCGTCATATTTTGAGTTATTTCTATCGACTATAAGCCGTATTCAAACCCTCTGGAGTCAGCCCATGAAGTTTTCGATTTACCGCTATGATCCCGATAAAGATGAAAAACCATATATGCAGGATTATGACATCCAGTTGGCGGCGACCGACAAGATGCTGCTGGATGCGTTGTTGCGCATTAAATCGGTCGATGACAGTCTGAGTCTTCGCCGTTCCTGCCGCGAAGGCGTGTGCGGTTCGGATGCCATGAATATCAACGGGCGCAATGGATTGGCATGTATCACTCCCATCAGTAGTCTGGCGGAACCGGTGGAAATACGCCCTTTGCCGGGATTGCCCGTGATTCGTGACCTGATTGTGGATATGACTCAATTTTTCCAGCAATATCATTCGGTCAAACCCTATCTCATCAATAACGATCCACCGCCTGAAACCGAACGTTTGCAGTCGCCGGAAGACAGAGCGGCATTGGACGGAGCGTATGAGTGTATTTTATGTGCATGTTGCACAACTTCCTGTCCTTCTTTCTGGTGGAATCCGGACAAATTCGTAGGACCTGCAGGATTGCTACAGGCTTATCGATTCCTTGCCGATAGCCGCGATCAGGCGACGGCTGAGCGGTTGGATAATCTGGAAGATCCCTATCGTTTGTTTCGTTGTCATTCAATCATGAACTGTGTTGCCTCATGCCCCAAGGGTTTAAATCCCACCAATGCAATTGGCAAAATTAAGGATATGATGGTCAAAAGAATGGTATGAAAGAGTTTGAGCGTGCACGCTGGCGGTGTCGACGTGGCTTGCTCGAGCTGGATATTGTTTTACAACGCTTCATGGATCAGCACTATGCCCGGTTGGATAAGGACGGTTTAGTGCAATTTGAAAGATTGTTAGCATTACCGGACAATGATCTGTGGGAATTGATCACCGCACGACAAGTAACGACAGACAATAGCTGGCATCAGGTATTGGAATTATTACAAAAGAGCTAGATTTAAGCGGGTATTTGTCGATGCTCCGAAACTGCTAGCAGTGCATACTAATCAATCATAAGCAATATGTGGAGAAGTAATATGGCGCAAAAAGGCACAGCAACTTTAAATCTGAATGATGGCAGCGCACCTATTGAATTACCCGTTTTAGCGGGAACAATGGGGCCGGATGTCGTTGACATTCGCACGCTGCATGCAAAAAGTGGCTTGTTTACTTATGACCCAGGCTATCTGTCGACCGCCAGCAATAGTTCTAATATCACCTTCATTGATGGCGACAAAGGGATTTTGCTGTATCGTGGATATCCCATCGAACAGCTTGCGACGCATTGTGATTTTGTCGATGTTTGCTATCTGTTGATGCAAGGCGAATTGCCGAACACTGAGCAAAAATCAGAATTTGATCGGGCGATTAAAAATCACTCGATGCTGCACGAGCAATTGGTTCGATTTTATAGCGGGTTCAGACGCGATGCCCATCCCATGGCGGTCATGGTCGGTGTTGTTGGGGCATTGTCAGCGTTTTATCACGAAGCCTTGAATATTTCAGATCCAGTGCACCGCGAACAATCGGCTTTTCGCCTGGTGGCAAAATTGCCTACCATTACCGCAATGGCTTATAAATACAATATTGGCCAGCCATTCGTTTATCCGCAAAATCGACTTAGCTATGCCGAGAATTTCCTGCATATGATGTTTTCGGTGCCGACTGAAAAATACGAAGCGAATCCTGTCATTGTGCGTGCATTGGATCGGATTCTGATTTTGCATGCCGATCATGAACAAAATGCTTCCACTTCAACAGTACGCTTGGCCGGTTCCAGCGGAGCCAATCCTTTTGCCTGTATTTCCGCAGGTATTTCTTGTTTATGGGGTCCCGCGCATGGCGGAGCGAATGAGGCTTGCCTGCATATGCTGGAAGAAATTGGTGATGTTTCACGGATTGATGAATTTATCAAACGCGCCAAAAACAAAGATGATAATTATCGACTCATGGGTTTTGGTCATCGGGTATACAAGAATTTCGATCCCAGAGCCAAATTAATGCGTGAAACCTGCCATGAGGTTTTGAATGAGCTGGGCTTGCAAAACGATCGTTTATTCAAACTGGCCTTGCAATTGGAGAAGATTGCGCTGGAAGACGATTATTTCATCTCACGGAAACTCTATCCGAATGTTGATTTCTATTCCGGCATCGTACAACGTGCGCTGGGAATACCGACCAGCATGTTTACGGCCATATTTGCAATGGCAAGAACAGTGGGATGGGTGGCACAATGGAATGAAATGGTTTCTGATCCCGCTTATAAAATCGGTCGTCCGCGTCAATTGTATACCGGTACAACCATGCGCGATGTTCCCAGTTCCTATTTAAAAAAATAGTTTCTATTTAAGGCTGCCAATCCGATGAGCAAGCAGTTATTTGATGATTCTCTGTTATCAGGCTCCAATGCAGCGTTTATTGAAGCCATTTATGAAGAATATTTGCATAACCCCAATTCGGTCGCAGTGGCTTGGCGTGACTATTTTGAGCAATTGGCCAAATCACAGGCAGCTGAATCCGCTCAGCCACTCATCGCGCCGGTAGCGATAGCCGGCGTTGCCGCAACGGCAGCGAAAAAAGGCGAGGTGGAAAGCCACCCGGTCCTATCTGACGTGATTCCGGCGGATTCTACCGAACGCAAACAAGTTGCCGTATTGCAATTGATCAATATGTACCGGTATCTCGGCCTCAGTCTGGCCAGGTTGGATCCTTTGGGGCTCAAACAGCAAACGGAAGTATCCGAATTAAATCCTGCGCAACTCGGATTGACTGAACAAGATATGGACAAAGTGTTCAATACCGGCTCGCTGGTTTGTCCGGAACACGCCACACTGCGCGACATTTTGCAAATTTTGCGTGAAACCTACTGCGGTTCGGTGGGTGCTGAGTATATGTACATTTCGTCGATTGAGCAGAAACGCTGGATACAAGCGCGACTGGAAGGTCAACGTTCTAGCCCGAACTACACGCCTGAATATCAACGCCATATCTTAGAAAGATTGACCGCTGCAGAAGGACTCGAGAAATATCTGCATACGCGCTACGTCGGGCAGAAACGTTTTTCCGGGGAAGGCAATGAAAGCCTGATACCACTGCTGGATTGCATCATTCATCGCGCCGGGAAAGCCGGCGTTCAGCAAATAGTGATGGGTATGGCACATCGCGCCAGACTCAATGTGCTGGTCAATACGCTGGGCAAAATGCCGGCTGATTTGTTTCGTGAGTTTGAAGAGAAACAGGCGCAGGATTTACCGTCAGGCGATGTCAAATATCATCAGGGATTTTCTTCTGCGATCAAAACCTCCGAAGGCATCGTGCGATTAGCGCTGGCTTTCAATCCCTCGCATCTGGAAATTGTCAATCCGGTGGTGGAAGGCTCAGCGCGTGCGCGCCAGCATCTTCTGAATGACCGATTAGGCGATAAGGTGCTGCCGGTTTTAATTCACGGCGATGCTGCGTTTGCCGGACAGGGCGTGGTCATGGAAACCCTCAATCTGTCGCAGACTCGCGGATACGGCACGGGCGGCACCGTGCATATCATCATCAATAATCAAATCGGCTTTACCACCTCGGATCCGCGCGACAGCCGCTCAACATTATATTGCACTGATGTTGCCAAAATGATTGAGGCGCCTATTTTCCATGTGAATGGCGATGATCCCGAAGCTGTGCTGATGGTGGCTGAATTGGCGTTTGATTTTCGCATGCGATTCCATAAGGATGTCGTGATCGACATGGTCTGTTTCCGCCGTTTGGGACACAACGAGCAAGATGAGCCGATGGTCACGCAACCGAAGATGTATCAAATCATCAACAAGCATCCTGGTACGCTCAGGCTGTATGCGGATAAGCTGATCAAAGCCGGAGTGATCACAGCCAGCGATGCGGATGAATTGGTGCAGGCTTACCGCAATGCCATGGATGAAGGTGTCAATCCGAATAAGAGTGTCTGCTATGACTACAAGTCGCCGTACGTGGTCAATTGGACGCCCTTTCTTCAACCTTTCAAGTGGAATAAGGCCGTTAAAACCGGTGTGTCGGTGCAAACGCTCAAGCTGCTTGCCATGCGCCTGACGGATATTCCTGAAAATTTCAAGCTGCATCCGAGGGTACAGAAGATCATTGCCGACCGGCGTCTCATGGGCAAAGGGGAATTGCCTCTGGATTGGGGAATGGCGGAAAATCTGGCTTATGCTTCGTTATTGAAAGAAGGTTATCCAGTAAGGCTTTCCGGCCAGGATTCGGGGCGCGGAACCTTTTTCCATCGCCATGCGGTATTGCATGAGCAGATGGATGAAGGGCAAGAGGAAAGCATTTATGTGCCGCTGCGCCATATTTATCCGGAACAGCCGGATTTCGTGGTGATCGACTCCATGTTGTCGGAAGAGGCTGTGCTGGGGTTTGAATATGGCTATGCCACCACGCAACCGAATGAGCTGGTGATCTGGGAAGCGCAGTTTGGTGATTTTGCCAATGGCGCGCAGGTCGTGATCGATCAGTTTATTGCATCGGGCGAGGCCAAATGGGGGCGGGTGTGCGGTTTGGTGATGATGTTGCCGCATGGTTACGAAGGGCAGGGGCCTGAACATTCTTCCGCACGTTTGGAGCGCTATTTGCAATTATGCGCAGATTACAATATTCAGGTGTGCGTGCCTTCCACGCCAGCGCAAATGTTTCATGTGTTGCGCCGGCAATTGATCCGCCCTCTGCGTAAGCCGCTGATTATCATGAGCCCCAAAAGCATGTTGCGGCTGAAAGAATCGGTATCGAGCCTGGAGGATTTGGCGCAGGGGCATTTTTATCCCGTGATATCAGAAACTGAAAATCTGGATCCGGACAAGGTCAGGCGCATTATTGCTTGCAGCGGGAAGATTTATTATGAATTGCTGGCTTACCGCAAAGTACAGCAGATCACGGACATGGCGATCATCCGCCTGGAGCAGTTGTATCCTTTTCCGCATGAGGAGTTCCAAGCGGAGATCGACCGCTACGGCAACGCCAAGGAAGTCATCTGGTGTCAGGAAGAGCCGGGTAATCAGGGCGCATGGCACCGCATTCAACACTATTTGTTGCGCCATATGAAGCCTGAACAAGTGTTGGGTTATGCGTTACGGCCATCTTCCGCTTCCCCGTCCGATGGCTATAACGCCAAGCATAAAATCAGACAGAACGAATTAATCGTGGCAGCATTCAGAGATAAAATTTAAAAAGAGGGCGCCCATGCTAGTTGAAGTCAAAGTACCCGTGTTATCTGAGTCAGTAGCCGAAGCTACTTTAGTAGCCTGGCATAAAAAGGCAGGCGAACAGGTGAATCGATCAGAAAACCTGATTGATATTGAGACAGACAAAGTGGTGTTGGAATTACCGGCTCCCAGTGCCGGCAAATTGACGAAAATTTTAAAACAAGATGGTGCAACGGTGATCAGCGGCGAAGTGATCGCCATGATCGATACGGAAGCTACCGCCAGTTCCGAAGAAGGCACTCAAGCGGCGGCAGTGACGGCAGGTAAGCCATCGCAAGCCTCTGCTGCTCAAAATGTGGAAAAAGCCAGTGTAACTGAAACGGATACAGCCATTCCGATGCTGATGCCCGCTGCCCGCAAACTGGCGGAAGAAAATAACCTGAAAGCAGTGGAAACCAGCGCTATCAAAGGTACGGGTCTGGGTGGCCGCATCACCAAACAAGATGTGCAAGCGTATATGCGCAGCAGATCTGAAGCGGTTCCAACTGCAGAAATTAAACCCAGTGCAGTCAATACAGCAGCGCCGGGTGCCCGCCAGGAGCGCAGGGTCGCTATGTCGCGACTGCGGCAGCGCATTGCCGAGCGCCTGGTGCAATCGCAATCAACCGCAGCGATTCTGACCACATTCAACGAAGTCAATATGCAGGCGATCATTGATCTGCGCACACGCTACAAAGCCGAGTTTGAGAAGGAATATGGCGTCAAGCTCGGTTTCATGTCGTTCTTTGTCAAAGCCGTTATTGCGGCTTTGAAGAAATACCCGATCATCAATGCTTCCGTGGAAGGTAATGACATCGTTTACCACGACTATTATGACATTGGCATCGCTGTTGGCAGTCCACGTGGATTGGTGGTGCCGGTGATTCGTGACGCCGATCGCTTGACGCTGGCCGAGATCGAAATCCAGATTGCCGAATTTGCCAAACGCGCGCAAGACGGCAAATTGACCATCGAAGAACTCAGCGGCGGCACTTTTTCGATCACCAATGGCGGCGTATTCGGTTCCATGCTGTCAACCCCGATCATCAACCCACCGCAAAGCGCTATTCTCGGCATTCACGCCACCAAGGAACGGCCTGTGGTCGAGAACGGCCAAATCGTCATTCGTCCGATAAATTATCTGGCCTTGTCCTACGATCACCGGATCATCGATGGCCGGGAAGCAGTGTTGTCGCTGGTGGCGATTAAAGAAGCGTTGGAGTATCCGATGAGTCCGTTGTTGGAGAAGTGAGAAGGGGTTATTTGAGATGAGATAAATACTCCTTCTTATGTTGATGTTTTCTACTTTTTTTGCTTTGCAATTTCACGATATGCATTGATAACTTCCTTTGGTAAGAAAATATACTTTATCACTTCATCTAATATTTCAGGGTTAAGAGACAACGGAGAATTAACGGCATGGAAAGATATTGGCACTTTTACGCGATTTCGTGTGACTTTTCCAAAAAAGAAATTTTGCCAAATCAGTGCATTCCTTGCTGTATTGTCAGTCTTGTCCATGATCTTTTCCAGTAGGCCGCCTGATATCTTGAATTTTTGCGGTGGTATTTTCTCGCTTTTCCTTATCATTTCAATTTCTGGCTCTAGCATATTTTGCATTTTGCCATCAAGTAGTTTCAGATCATAATTAAGAACTTTGCAGTATCTCCTGATTTCCCAAACTGCTTTATCCAGCTCTACAAGTTTTGGGCCCCTAATTTCGTACGATGACTCAAGGTATCTAAAACGACCATAGTTCGAAAGATGACTAATAAAGTTATTTGTAGAACTACTGCGGAGTATTTCGAACGGTAATTTCTTTGTATGTTCAAGTGCACATTCAATATCATGATTAATATTCTTCGCCTCAATTCGATTATATAGCAGTATTGCTTTTAAATATTTTTCAAGCGCTTGTAGTGATTGCCAATGAAATTGCGAGTATAGGCCATGACGATATGATAGACGTGCTGCGATATAATCTTGATCAGCAATATCCCTAAAGCTTCTCGTCGCGAAGTTATTAATTAAGTCTCTGACTTCTATGTGGTGTTTATTCATTTAACTAATATTAATCTCTGGAGTGATGTTCTGCGCTCTCAAAAAACAATCTCGATATTCTCAATTCCAAAATGCGCAGTTAATGACTGCAACAAATCGTCGTGCAAATTGACCCGCCAATCCGTGCCTAATTCAAGATCGCCGCTGGCCATTGCATTTTGATAGGTGAGCGTGACCAGGCAGCCGGTTTGATTGGAATTGCTGAAGGAATTGGATTTCTGCGCTTGGTATGAGAAGGGCAATAACAAAGCCTTGAGTTTGTCGGTATTGGGGAGTGTGGTTTGGTCGCAGCGGATTTTGAGTTGCTTGGCGAAGCGCGAGCGTATTCCCGCCAGGTCGTAGAGCTGCTCGGCGGTGATTCGCAGTTCATCATCCTCTTCGTTGTTGTAACCGCGGTTGCCGATCTTTGCTTCAATGACCAGTAGTTGATCCTCTTTTAGCCAGGCGCGGTTGGCATCGAAGAGTTCGCTGAAAACAACCGCCTCAACGCGTGCCTTGCCATCGTCCAGATTGATGATGCACATTCTGCCGCGGCGCGTCATCTGGATGCGGATAGAGTGAATGATGCCGGCAAGCAACTGGGGTTCACGGCTTGGATTGAGTCGATCCAGCCGGGTGCGAATGAAGCGTTTGAGTTCCAGCGCGTAGGTATCAAACGGGTGTCCACTGAAGTAATAACCCAGGCTGATTTTCTCATGATGCAGTTTGTCGCGGTCTGACCACGCATTAACGTCTACCAGTTGCGGCTTCATATGCGCATGACCGTCGATTTCATTGAACAAATTCGTCTGGCTGGCAGCGCGGCTCATTTGTTCAGCCGATTCAATGGCCAGACCGACAGAAGCGAGCAAACTGGCGCGATTGGGATTGATGGCGTCGAAGGCGCCAACGCGAATCAGGGATTCCATCACGCGCCGATTGGCGATGCGCCGGTCGACGCGATTGCAGAAATCAAATAAATCGCTAAACAGCCCGGACTGTTCGCGCACGACAATGATCGAGCTGATGGCTGATTCGCCGGTGCCTTTGACCGCGCCGAGGCCAAAGCGAATGGTTTTCTGATCCACCGGAACGAAGCGGTAATCGGAAAGATTGATGTCTGGAGACAGAATCGTCAGTCCATTGGCAAGGCTGTCCTCAACAAAAATATGCACTTTATCGGTGTCGTCCATGTCGGCAGACAAGCAGGCCGCCATGAATTCAGACGGATAGTGCGCTTTCAGGTAGGCGGTCTGGAAAGCAATTAGCGCATAAGCGGCTGCATGGGATTTGTTGAAGCCGTAACCGGCGAATTTCTCCATCAAACCGAAGAGTTCGGTGGCTTTCTCTTTGCTTAAGTGGTTATTGATTGCGCCATTGACGAAAATGTCGCGCTGTTGCGCCATTTCTTCCACTTTTTTCTTACCCATGGCGCGGCGCAGCAAATCGGCGCTGCCGAGACTGTAGCCGCCGATCACCTGCGCAATCTGCATGACCTGTTCCTGATAGATCATGATCCCGTAAGTGGGTCCCAGGATCGGTTCCAGGCGGGGATCGAGATATTCGATTGTTTTCTTGCCGTGTTTGCGGTCAATGAATTCAGGAATCAAATCCATCGGCCCAGGGCGGTACAAAGCAACCAGTGCGATGATGTCTTCAAAGCAATCGGGCTTGGCTTTTTGCAGCAGATCGATCATGCCGCGTGATTCAAACTGGAAAATGCCCACTGCATTGCCTTTGCGCATCAATGCATAAGTCGATTCATCGTCCAGCGGCAGTGTTTCCAGTGAAAAAAGCGATTGGGTTGAATCGGTTTCACTGTTGCCAGAAGACGGGGAGTTTTTTTGTGATGCACGAATGTATCCGACGGCACGATCCAGTGTGGTCAGGGTGCGCAATCCTAAAAAGTCGAATTTGACCAATCCGACTTTTTCAACGTCATCCTTGTCGAGCTGACTGACGACAGAATCACCCGATTCCGTACAGTAAATCGGGCAAAAGTCGGTGATTTCACTGGAGGCAATCAATACGCCGCCCGCATGCATGCCGATATTGCGTGTGATGCCTTCGAGGCTTTCCGCCAGTTCGAGCAGATTGCGCACATCTTCTTCCTCTTCGGCGCGCTGATTGAGTTGCGGTTCAAGCTGACGTGCTTTTTTTAAGGTCATGCCGATTTCGAACGGCACCAGCTTGGCGAGTTGATCGACAAAGTTGTACGGCAAATCCAGCACCCGTCCGATATCGCGAATCACGGCCTTCGCCGCCATGGTGCCAAACGTGGCGATTTGTGAGACTTTTTCCATGCCATAGCGCTGTTTGACGTATTCGATGACCAATTCTCGCCGGTCTTGGCAGAAGTCAATGTCAAAATCGGGCATTGATACGCGCTCAGGATTGAGGAAGCGTTCAAACAGCAAATCATAGCGCAATGGATCAAGATCGGTGATTCCCAATGAATAAGCGACTAATGAGCCAGCGCCCGATCCGCGCCCCGGACCAACGGGTACATTGTTTTGCTTGGCCCAATTAATGAAATCGGCCACAATCAAAAAATAGCCGGAGAATCCCATCTGAATAATGGTATTGACTTCAAATTCCAGGCGCGCTTGATATTGGGGGACTTTGCCAATACGCGTCGCTTCATCGGGAAAAAGTTTCAGCAACCTTATTTCCAGACCGGCGCTCGCCTGATCTCGCAAATATTGCTCCAGGCTCTCATGGTTGGGGGTAGGGAACAGCGGCAGCCGGTTCACGCCCAATTCCAATACCAGATTGCAGCGCTTGGCGATTTCTATGGTGTTGGCCAAGGCACTCGGAATGTCGGCAAACAGTTGTGCGATCTCTGTCTGCGTTTTGAAGTATTGCTGCTCGGTAAAATTTCTCGGGCGACGCTTATCGTCCAATACATAACCTTCTGCGATACACACGCGCGCTTCATGCGCGCGGTAATCCCCGGCATTGAGGAATTGCACGGATTGCGTGGCTACCACCGGTAAATTAAATTTTCTCGCTAGCACTAGAGATTGTTGCACCAGCATGGCCTCATTGGTATGACCGTCTCTTTGCAGCTCAATATAAAATCGATCCGGAAACAGATCGGCCCATTTTTGCGTGAGCGTTTCGGCATGCGGCAGATTATTTTGTAAAATGGCCAATCCGATTTCGCCATAGCGTGCGCCGGATAACGCGATTAATCCTTCGGTGCCTGATGCATTGGCGTGCAGCCAGGCTTCTTTAATTTCGGCCCTGCCATGATACTGATTTTCCCGGTATGCGCGCGACAATAGACGGGATAACAGTAAATAACCGGCATGGGATTGGCACAATAGCAGCAGGCGAACGGGTTTGTTTCGGTCCGATTCATTGGTGATCCAGACATCGCATCCCAGAATCGGTTTGATTCCGTTTCTGTAGGTGCTTTGGTAGAATTTGACCAGACCAAACAGATTGGACAGATCAGTCAGCGCCAAGGCTGGCATTTGATCCGCTACCGCTTTTGATACGACTTCGTCGATGCGAATCGTGCTATCCAGGATAGAGTATTCGCTGTGCAATCTTAAGTGGATAAAAGCAGGGTGAATGGGCATGGCGATACTATTAAAATCCAAATTAACCGTTGGTTAGGACAGAGGCACGATCCGTTGACCGTTAAATCCAGTGCAGTCTATCGACAATCTCAAGCATGCGTCCTTGATGCAGACGAACGCTATTCTACATCATGTTAAAACCTGCAGAACGTTAGCGTTCATCGGGTAGAAAGTCCATTCACAAAAATGTGGGTAGTGCTTTTGTGGCGCAATTTCTTTAAGCAATCTTTTGAACCTGAAATTTTACGAACCCATTAAAATCGTTCATTGTATTGACAGTTGTGATGAAAGAAGCTGAGTATTTTGCTGGGTAACCAACTGAGTTGTCCTGGGAAAGGGCCTTGCATGAATCCGGCATGACCACCTTCTTGCGGAAACTCCAGGGTAACAGAGGACGATACTTCTTGCGGCGCAGGTAAAACGGATGCGGGCATAAAAGGATCATTGCGGGCATTAATCACTAGGGTGGGAACCTTGATATGCCCGAGCCATTGTTTGCTGCTGGATTGACGCCAATAGTCATCGGTATCGCGAAAGCCATGTAGCGGTGCTGTGACCAAATTGTCAAACTCATAAATCGATGAGCATTTTTTCAACGCTTTAGCATCAAATAAACCGGGAAATTGATCAAGTTTATCCAGGGCTTTATATTTGAGCGTATTCAAAAAATGGCGCGTGTATACTTGATTGAAACCGGTATCCAAGGCGGAACCCGCCGCAGCCAAATCAAGCGGTACGGATACCGTGGCTGCACCGGCGACTAATTTTTTTGCCTGCTCGCCTTTTTCTCCCAGCCATTTCAGTAGCGCATTGCCTCCCAGCGATACACCGATGATATAAACCGGTTGGGCTGCGCTGTCGGTGTGGGCTTGGTTGGCAATGATGCGTTGTAACATCTGATCAATTTCCGCTGAATCACCAGCGTGGTATGCACGAGATAGCCGATTAGGCATTCCGGAGCACCCGCGGAAATGAATAACGGCGCTGCGCCAATGATAGTGCCGCAAGCGGTTATTGACACTTAGAATATAGTGACTGGAAGAGTTGCCTTCCAGCCCGTGAAAAAAAATAACTAACGGCGCGCGTGCAGATCCATCTGTCCAGTCAATATCAATGAAATCCCCATCTTCCAGTTCCCAGCGTTCACGTCGGTAATTAAACAGTCGCGCAGGTTTGTTCAAATAAGGATAAATGGTTTGCATATTTCCCCCCGGTAACCAGGCTGGAGCCGCATAAGAATTCGTGTAAATAGGAATGGTGTTGACTGACATGTTGTGAGTTAGCGCTTAAGGTGATAGGTGATGGATGTCTTTTTAGGTCATTATTCAATTCATAAATGAACAATCATTCATTTTGCATATAAACGCAGTAGTGGTGTCGGGAAGATTATTTTATTGCTCGCAATATGACACGATAACGGTCGCCCTGATGGGCACAGCGGCCTCTGCATGATCGATTAGCTTAAGTCGATTTCCTTCAAAAATGGGGTTCTTCAGTGCTGAATAATGCCTGGAAAACTTTAAGTATACTCATAGTGTTGATTATTCCTGTTGGTGCGACATTTTGTCACATTGCTAAGCATCAAGCTATCCATGAAAATGCCTTTAAAATGTTTTGGTAGCGGTTGTTTTGAACGAGTGCTGCTATTTCTTATTTTCTGTGTTTTATCCATTCATAGGTTGATAGATATCAGGAATATGAGCTTGTCTGATCGGATTGATGCCTATTTAGAAAACCAATGTTGGGTTGCCATGGATTCACTCGGCATTTAATTTTTCAATATCCTATTCTACAATTAATCGCAAAAATGATTCATCAAAGGAGTTTTGCTATGCAAATAAGTGTTTTACTCAATTCAAAAATTCAAGGATTATTAATCCTAATGATATTGACAAGCTTCTTTCAGGAAGTATTGGCTCATACCTTATTCGATGTACCGCAAGTCACCGAGCTGAAGAAATCGAACAATAATATCGTCATTGGACACGGGTGTGGTGGATCGCCGGTTATTGGAACCAGCATTGTTTTCCCGGATGGGAATGACTCAGTAATTACTGCTGGGAACGATCCCCATAGTGGTGGTATCAGTTCTTTTATTCAGAATTGGGGAAATCTGATTCAATTGCTGCAAAATCGATCAGTTTTTAGTGAACAAGATGAGAAATTAGATGCGAATGGCAATGTAATTGGATTCTGGTCAGGTGGCGGCCGTAGTCTTGCGGCTAATCTTAATGCGCATATCCCATTTACCACTAGCGCCGTAGTTTTTGAGCCTGAATCCTGCGCAAGCAGCGTGAGATTTGCGGTAGCGATTGTCGATGTTTGCAAAATTACCACTATTGCCAATTTTACAGAGGATGCGGTGAGTTTATGGGTTCCTGCGGTGGGTTCCAAGTATGATGGAGTGCCCGGTTCGCATGCTTATGACTCGCCAGCATTTTTTACTGTGAATCGTGATTTGGAATCCTCTCCATTGCCGGAATCTTGTGGTGGGAATGGCATAGAAGTGCTTGTGAAACCATCAGCCGCGCAAGTCGATCGCGATATGCCCATCCTCTATAACGGAACACAGGTATGGCCACAACCTTGATTTTAGGAGGAAATAATGAGAATTCAATGGACTCAAACGATACTTGCGGTTTTTCTGATTGGGGTTACATCCAGTGCTTCTGCGACGATTAGTTATACCGATGAAGCTTCTTTTGTAGCAGGAGTGGGTGCTGCTCCAATCGAGATGGAAAGTTTCGAATCAATTTCGGGTGAAGATGGTGGGACTTCCCTTGCTTTTCCAACGGCTGATGTATCCTGCGATGGAGGGGCATGGTGTTCTGATTTCTTTGGTGTTTCTTCTTTGATTCCGACCGATGGTAATCAGGGTGTTTTTTTTGCAACTCCGGACAGTATTACGTTTACATTTGCCACGCCGATTACGGCATTTGCTATTGATGTGGGAGATCTTGGAACGAAAGGTCCTACTGACTTTAGCGCCACCCTATCAAATGGGAACGAAATTAACTTTTTGAGTGGACATAACGGATTCAGTTTTGACCAACTCTTCATCGGTGTGATTGACAGTGTCGAATTCACTTCGATTACTTTCCATGGCAGTATGCCGGATGATGGAATTTACTTTGATCGCATGCAAACAGCATTGGCGATACCGGTCCCGGAGCCGGAGGTTTATGCTATGTTGATCGTGGGATTGGGTTTTTTAGGAGTCTTTTCTCGACGTCGTAAGCAATAATTTGTGTTCAATGCCAGAAGCTGGGCATTCAGACTAAACCCCACTTAGGTGGGGTTTTTGCTTTTATTCCAGGATTAGAATAGTCGTCCTAATTGATTCCTAATGGGATAAGAAAGAGGTGTGCGCATGAAGTACGCGCTAGTTGTCATAAATCTTTCTTGTCTCTCTTGTAAGAAGCATATGTAGTGTCGGATCGTGTTTATTTGGAGTGCTTCTTGTGGTTTCTTTGTTCATTTTTTAGAAAGAATGAATTTGTTTTAGCCATGGTGCTAATTGTCAGTATGGCAATTCAACTTGTCACTGCTCAACTTACTTTTGATTCCAAGAAATGGTATAAGTTAAGTGGCCTCTCTATGCAAAACAGTATTTTTAGCAACAGGCAATGTGTTAGGATAATCCTTGCTGTAATGCAGACCTCTGCTTTCATGCCGCAACATTGCGCTGCGAACAATTAAGTCTGCGCTATCGACCAGATTGCGTAATTCCAATAAATCACTGGTAACTCGAAAGTTTGTATAGTACTCATTAATTTCTTCTCGCAATAGCTCGATTCGATGTTGAGCGCGCTGCAAGCGTTTTGTCGTACGGACAATGCCCACATAACTCCACATGAATCGACGCAATTCATCCCAATTGTGGGAAATAACAATTTCCTCATCCGCATCGGTAACACGGCTTTCGTCCCAATCCGGGAGTAATGGCAATGATTGAGGGGGTTGGTTAGAAATGTCATTTCCTGCTGCTTGAGCAAGCACTAAACATTCAAGGAGAGAATTGCTGGCCAATCGATTAGCGCCATGCAATCCAGTACAGGCGGTCTCTCCGATGGCATACAAGTTATGTAGATCGGTTTTTCCATATTTATCAGTGACTATACCACCACAAGTATAGTGTGCGGCAGGAACAACTGGGATTGGTTCCTTAGTAATATCAATGCCTAGTTCCAGGCATCGTGCGTAGATTGTTGGAAAATGCTTTTTTAAGAAATCGGTTGGTTTATGGGAAATATCCAAATAAACGCAATCAAGTCCTCTCTTTTTCATTTCAAAATCAATAGCACGAGCTACGATGTCACGTGGCGCCAGTTCAGCACGCTGATCATGCCATGGCATAAAACGCTCTCCGTTAGGGAGTGTCAATAATCCACCTTCGCCACGTACGGCTTCACTGATGAGAAATGATTTTGCGTGAGGATGGTATAGGCAAGTGGGATGAAATTGAATGAATTCCATATTGGCGATTCGGCAACCTGCGCGCCATCCCATTGCAATCCCGTCGCCAGTGGCTGTATCTGGATTGGTTGTATAGAGATAAACTTTACTGGCTCCGCCGGTTGCCAGTACCGTGTTTTGTGCTGTGAATGTATAAACCTTATCTTTTTGTTTATCGAGTACATAGGCACCAAAGCATTGCTTATGGGAAGAAGCCGCATGGCTTATCAGCTTGTCACTGGTAATTAAATCGATTGCAATATGATGTTCCAACACGCAGATGTTTGGATGGGATCGAATTTTCTCAATCAATACTTGCTGGACAGCTTTGCCGGTTGCGTCGCCGCTATGAATGATGCGTCGCATGCTATGGCCACCTTCTTTGGTGAGGTGGTAGCCGGTTTCATTACTGTGATCACTAGTAAAATGAACGCCCTGATCAATCAACCAATGGATGGCTCGAGGCGCATTCTCGGCAATATATTGAGTGATTGCTTCATCACATAAACCCGCTCCGGCAATTAAAGTATCCTGGACATGTTTGGACGGTGAATCATTTGTCGACAAGGCTGCTGCTATGCCTCCTTGAGCCCACGAACTGGCGCCCGCATCAACAGATTGTTTGGTTACGATACAAATTTTTTTTGTGTGAGCCAAATGTAGTGCGAGCGTGAATCCAGCTAATCCACTGCCAATAATAAGCGTATCAAAGTTTTTGTTAGACATTAGATTGGACTGTTGGACTAGATGCCAGATGAGTAAAGCACTGGATAATAGCAGACTCAATCGGCTTCATGGTTGTATTCATTGCTGGTTTAAGAAACTGATTAGTGAACTAATTAATAGGGATAATTGTCTCTACGCCGAGTGACATATAATTACGCAGTTCCCGAGATTCATTTGAATAGGTATACTTGTTGTGTTGTGTCATTATGCTACAGTTAACGATACAACGGTAACATTACAAATTCATTCAAAATGCTCAGGGATCAGGTAGTATGGGTGATCGGGAGGTCGATCAACAATTAGTAGAGCGGGTTCAAGGCGGAGATAAGCACGCATTCGATCTACTAGTCATCAAATATCAGCGTAAGCTAGCTCGACTGTTATCACAATTTATCCGTGATTCAGCTGAAGTTGAAGATGTTACTCAAGAAGCTTTTGTTAAAGCATATAGAGCATTGCCTTCATTTCGTGGAGATAGTGCTTTTTATACGTGGTTATATCGAATTGGGATAAATACTGCAAAAAATTTCTTAGTGTCTCAGGGACGTAAAGTGCCCACATTGCAAGGATTTGACAATGAGGATGCTGAAAACTTTGAGGAAAATAGCATATTAAAGGAAATGAATACCCCAGAAAGTGAACTGATGAGTAAGCAAATTGCTCAAACAGTTAATCAGACACTGGATTCATTGCCTGAAGAATTGCGTACCGCAATTACTTTACGAGAAATTGACGGATTAAGTTATGAAGAAATTGCAACTATTATGAATTGTCCCATTGGTACTGTGCGTTCACGCATATTTCGTGCACGTGAAGCGATATCTGAACAGCTGCGCCCTTTATTAGGGACTAATAAAGACAAGAGGTGGTAATGTGAAAAGTAAAGTATCAGCATTAATGGACGGTGAACTTGATCAACAAGATGCTTCGGGTGTGATTGAATCACTTAGAAAAGACGATGATCTGCAACAGGAATGGGAAACCTATCATTTGATAGGAGATGCACTGCGACAATCATCTCGACTATCAATGGATTTATCCTCTAGTGTTAGCCACAAATTAGAATCAGAACCTACCGTACTTTCGCCGCATACCTCAAAAATACACAATCAACAGAAACATAAGGTTTTCGCCTTTGCAACGGCAGCTTCTGTGATAGCAATGGTGTCGGGTTGGTTCATCATGACCAATTTGTATGGACCCCAGCAGTCAATAACAGTTGCAGAACGCTCAAAGCACGAGAAAAGTTTAACGGTCGTATCTCCTACAATGGTTTCATCTCCAACATTAGAGCGCAATCTTCCCCACCCACCTGTTGAAATGAATGATTATCTTTTTGTTCATAGGGAATTTTCTCCGGGAATAAATATGCATGGACAAGTAACTAATGTAAATACCTTATCTGAATATCACGAAAGATATGGTAGATGATTAGTCACAAAATTATCGCGCTGGCTTTTTTGTTGATGCTTGCTTTTCAAACAGTGCAAGCGCAAGAATTACCCCGTTCATCGGAAAGCGCTCTGAACTGGTTGAAGAGAATGGCTGAGGCACCGCGCAAACATAATTATATCGGTACATTCATCTATTATGCGGATGGTCATATGGAAACATCGCGCATTGTTCATAAAATCGATTCGTCCGGTGAACATGAAAGAATTGAAGTGTTGGATGGAGTACCACGGATAGTTTTTCGCAGCAACGACGAAATGAAATGCTATCTTCCTGATAGCAAGAGAATATACACAGAGAAGCGCTGGTTCCGTAAATTCTTTCCCGATCTACTTCCTCAGCCATTTGACGCTATTGACGATAATTATCATATCCAAGAAACCAGGCGTGAGCGAGTCACCGGTCGAGAATGTCAGGTTCTGTCTCTTACATCAAGAGACTCGTTACGTTACGGTCATCAATTTTGGATTGATGTTGAAACAGGCTTGCTATTGAAAGTGGCTGTATTGGATGGTAGTGAAATTATTGAACAATTTGCATTTGCACAAGTGGAAATTGATGGAGAAGTTCATGCCGATTTGTTAAAACCAGATCTATCAGTAATAACTGATGAATGGAAAGTAAATAATCTTGTTACATCCATTTTTAAAGACGGTAACTTAAAGTGGCAGGTCAAAAACTTACCGAATGGTTTTAAGAAATTGATTGAAATGAAGCGTAATTTAGCTGAGAAAACCACTCTGGTCGATCATATTGCGTTATCAGATGGGCTGGCAACGGTTTCTATTTTCATCGAACCTATTACTAAAGATATGCCTGTGCCTGTGTCCGGGTTTTTTACCAGTCGCGGGGCAATCAATATTTATGTTCGCATGTTAGATGAAAATAAAATAACAACCGTTGGCGAGGTTCCATTGGAAACTATAAAATTAATCGGTGATTCTGTCTTTAAGCAAGATTAATTAATTGTAGATCAGGGGACTCTCACCTCATTGGTATTTTCAATGGAAAGCTGATTTTGATTGTTTAAAAAAGCGGCACTGGCTTAGTAAGTAGAGATGTGTCGCTACAGTGCTAAAGTTTTAATCAAATTAACCTCCTGTTTTTTCTTCCAAGAACTCATAATAATTAAAAGAATCCAACGTGCTCTCAGATTGATTTGCAAACAATATGTAAAATATTAGTTATTTATTAAGGTTTATAGTAAGGATAGGAATTATGTATCAGATTATATTTGTCGCACTACTTTTAACATCATCAATTGCTTTTGCACAGGCCAATGAATTGCCGGATTTTACGGGTTTGGTTGAAAAACATGGAGCGGCAGTAGTTAATATCAGTGCTGTGCAAACCATAAATACACAGAATAATCAGAATATTCCCGAAATACCTAATTTCCCTGGAATTCCTGAGAATTCGCCTTTTTATGATTTCTTTAAACGCCACATGCAACCATTTCCTGCTCCGAGGAAATCGGAACCCAGGTCTTTAGGATCGGGGTTTATTATCAGTTCGGATGGTTATATTCTCACGAATGCTCATGTGGTTGAGACTGCCGATGAAATTACCGTTAAATTGAACGACAAACGTGAGTTTGTAGCGGAAGTGATAGGGACCGATCGAAAAACTGATATTGCGTTAATCAAGATTAAAGCCACGGATTTACCAAAAGTTACTCAGGGTAATCCAGAACACCTCAAAGTGGGTGAATGGGTGATTGCCATTGGTTCGCCTTTCGGTTTCGAACACAGTGTCACTGCTGGCATAGTGAGTGCAAAAGGGCGCTCTCTGGCGCAAGAAAATTACGTTCCTTTTATTCAGACGGACGTGGCAATTAATCCGGGTAATTCGGGTGGACCGTTGTTTAATATGAAGGGAGAGGTTGTCGGCATTAATTCGCAGATTTACAGTCGAACGGGCGGTTTTATGGGACTATCATTTGCGATACCGATCAACGTGGCTACTGAAATTGCGGATCAATTAAAAATTAGTGGTAAAGTAAATCGTGGAAGAATTGGTGTAATGATTCAAGAGGTCACTAAAGAACTGGCCGAATCCTTTGGCTTGACAGGCAATAACGGAGCATTGGTGGTTTCGGTTGAAAAAGGTGGTCCAGCTGATAAGGCTGGGATTAAGCCACGTGATATCATATTGAAATTCGGTGAGAAAGAGATTGCAACATCGGCCGATTTGCCGCGAATCGTTGGCAATACCAAGCCAGGCACAAAAGTAGTTATTCAAGTATGGCGAGATAGTGTTTTAAAAGACATTAAGATCGAAATTGGAGAAACTCCTTCTGATGACACATCAGAGCAGCGAAAATTTAAGCAAGGCAAGAAAACAGATACGTCTAATCGTCTTGGTTTGGCACTAAGTGAAATCTCCGCCGAGCAGAAAAAACAACTGGATATTACGAATGGGCTGCTGGTTGAGGACATACAACCCGGTATTGCCAGTCGCTCGGGAGTGCGTATCGGAGATATTATTTTGGGATTAAATAGTAAAGATGTGAAAAGCATTGCGCAGTTTAATGAGTTACTCAATGAAGTTAAGAGTGGAAAAAATATCGCATTGCTCATTAAAAGAGGGGATTTCACTACCTTTATTACGATGAAACTCATTGACGATGACAAAAACTAATCCAAGTAACTCGGCTTCAGAGCATACAAAAAGATTTGTAGTATATGGCCGTGAAGAATGTCATCTTTGTCAAAACATGATACTTGCTCTTAAAAATTTACAAGAGCAAGTATCTTTTGATTTCCAAGTCATTGATATCGATTCTAGTCCTGAACTCGTTGCCTTGTATGGAGAAAAAATTCCAGTTTTAGTGTCTCTGACAAATCATCAGGAACAGGAAATCTGTCATTATTTTCTTGATTTGGCTGCTTTTGATGATTATCTTGCTAAAATTCGTTAGAATGCCGCCTTCTTTAATCGTCATTTCAATATTTTAGTTTCCGGCCTGGTTCACTGGCTATTTTCCAATTTATTGGTGTAGTTATTTTTTATATTTCATAACCTGATGCAGCATATTCGTAATTTCTCCATTATTGCCCACATCGATCATGGCAAATCAACGCTAGCAGATCGTATTATCCATTTGTGTGGTGGCCTATCGGACCGTGAAATGGAGGAGCAAGTATTAGATTCCATGGACTTGGAACGTGAAAGAGGTATTACCATTAAAGCGCAAACCGCAGCTTTACAATATAAAGCAAGGAATGGTGAAACTTATCTATTGAATTTGATTGATACACCGGGGCATGTTGATTTTTCTTATGAAGTTTCTCGCTCGCTCGCTGCCTGTGAAGGTGCGCTATTAGTGGTTGACGCATCTCAAGGTGTTGAAGCGCAAACAGTTGCAAATTGCTATACCGCGATTGAGCAGGGTGTTGAAGTCATTCCGGTTTTAAACAAAATTGATTTGCCTGCCGCTGACCCAGAGCGTGTTATCAGCAATATCGAAGAAGTAATTGGAATAGATGCGCATGATGCCGTGAGAGTGAGCGCCAAAACCGGGCAAGGTGTTGAAGATGTATTAGAGGCATTGATCGCAAGAATCCCTGCACCTAAGGGAGATCCAAGCGCACCTCTAAAAGCGCTTATCATTGATTCCTGGTTTGATAATTATGTGGGTGTTGTTATTTTGGTCAGGGTAATGGATGGAACTTTAAAGCCCGGGAACAAAATTTTGTTAATGGCCAGTAAAGCAGTGCAGTTATGTGAACAAGTTGGTGTATTTGTACCAAAATCAGCCAATCGGGAATCATTGAGCGCGGGTGAAGTGGGTTTTATCATATCTGGTATCAAAGAACTCGATGCTGCAAAAGTGGGTGATACTGTTACATTAGCCAGCCAGCCAGCAGAAGCGCCTTTGCAAGGCTTTAAAGAAATAAAACCGCAGGTATTCGCTGGTTTATATCCGGTTGAATCGAATCAGTATGATGCATTACGATCAGCGTTAGAGAAGTTGAAACTGAATGATTCCTCTCTACATTTTGAACCAGAAGTATCTCAAGCACTCGGATTTGGGTTCCGTTGTGGCTTTCTCGGCTTGCTTCATATGGATATTGTTCAAGAGCGGCTAGAGCGAGAATATGATATGGATTTGATTACTACTGCGCCTACAGTGGTCTATCAAATACTGATGCGCGATGGCACAATGATCGAAATTGAGAATCCATCAAAAATTCCCGATTTGTCTAAAATTGAAGAGATTCGTGAACCTATTATCACCTCGACAATTTTAGTACCTGAGGAATATGTGGGAGCGGTGATTACATTGTGTGTCAGTAAGCGCGGCACGCAAACCAATATGCAATATTTGGGTAAGCAAGTAATGCTTACTTATGAAATGCCGCTAAACGAAGTCGTCATGGATTTTTTTGATCGGCTTAAATCGACCAGTCGTGGTTATGCCTCGTTGGATTATGAGTTTAAAGAATTTCGCGCTTCTGATTTGGTGAAGTTGGATATATTAATCAATGGCGATAAAGTAGATGCATTGTCCTTGATCATTCATCGAAGCAATAGCCAATATCGTGGACGGGAACTGGTACAAAGAATGCGTCAGTTGATTCCACGCCAAATGTTTGATATTGCCGTTCAAGCAGCCATTGGAGCGCATATTATTGCTAGGGAGAGCGTCAAAGCGTTGCGCAAGAACGTGTTGGCAAAGTGTTATGGCGGTGACATCTCACGTAAAAGAAAGCTATTGGAAAAACAAAAGGCGGGAAAGAAAAGAATGAAAAGAGTCGGTAATGTTGAAATTCCACAAGAGGCATTTCTGGCTATTTTGCAGGTTGACAATAAATAATGATTAGTAAAAGTAAAACTCATTCATCGAGCAATGCGGTGAGTTTAGGTAAATATAACTATAATGAATTACAATTTAACTCTAGTTTTGTATTAAAGGAAATGAAATGAATTTTCCTTTGATCTTATTCATACTTCTGATAATTACTGGCGGCATCTGGTTATTAGATGCTATTGTCTGGAAGAAAAAACGCGCTGCTGATGAGAGCGAACCTTGGTGGGTTGAGTATCCCAAGAGTTTTTTTCCGATCATACTGATTGTTTTCAGTTTGCGCTCTTTTGTCATCGAACCATTTAAAATACCCTCTGGTTCAATGATTCCGACGCTATTAGTCGGTGACTTTATTCTGGTAAATAAGTATACCTACGGTATTAGATTGCCGGTTATCAACAAAAAAATCTTGGACATTAATGAGCCCAAACGCGGCGATGTATTAGTGTTTCGTTACCCAGAAGATCCATCAATTGATTATATAAAGCGGATAGTCGGATTACCCGGCGATACTATTACTTATCATAATAAGCAATTGATTGTTAATGGCGAGGCAATAAGAACCGAGTATGAAGGAGATTATAAGTATGTTGAATCTGGGTTTGGTTATATCTATTCAGATCGATACTCAGAGTATTTGAATCAAGAGAGTCATTCTATTCTTATTAATCAGGATGTTAAGGGAATACAATTTGCAAATGTAAGGCAATTTGAATTCAGAGAAAATTGTAAATATCACCGTACAGGATTTACTTGTGAAGTACCCGCGGGCAACTACTTTACGCTGGGCGATAATCGCGATAGCAGTAGCGATAGTCGCTACTGGGGATTCGTTCCAGAAAAGAATATTGTAGGCAAAGCTTTTATGATATGGTGGAATTTCCGAGACTTCAATCGTATAGGGCTATCCATTCAATAATGATTAAAGTTTGTTCTTGAGAGGACTTATGAATCAGACGACAGTGTACAAACAAAGAGGCATCAGTTTGTCGGGCTTATTGATTACTTCAGTGATATTGATTCTGGTAGCAATTTTTGGTTTGAGGCTTGTGCCTGTCTATCTTGAATATACCGCTATTAAGAAAAATTTAACTGTCATTGCGCAAGACCCTAATTTACAGCAGGCTGATCTGAATCAAATAAGATTATCGTTTAGTAAACGCGCCCAAGTCGATAGTATCAAATCCATTAGTGGACAGGATATTAAGATCAATAAAGAAAATAACCGTATCATTTTGAGCGCAAAATATACTGCTAAGATACCACTTGTCGAAAATATATCTCTGAATATTGATTTTGAAGCGATCAGCGACTAATAAACAGAGCTATGTCAAATGAAGATATTCAAAGTAATGATCAATTATTACTCGAAACATTTTGTAATCGGTTAGGCTATTATTTCTCACAATCGGAATTGCTGCGGGAAGCACTGACTCACCGCAGTCATAGTACACCTCATAATGAGCGCCTGGAGTTTCTAGGAGATGCAATATTGAACTGCGCAATCGCAGGGCTAATTTACAAATTCTTCCCGGATTTACCTGAAGGACATCTTTCTCGGTTACGTGCTAATTTTGTCAATCAGCGAGCATTATCTGAGTTAGCACTAAGTCTGCAGATGGATAAAATTATTAAATTAGGTGAAGGTGAAATAAGGAGCGGTGGTTATCATCGCCCGTCAATATTGGCGGATGCATTGGAAGCTGTCTTAGGAGCCATTTACTTGGATAGTACTTATGTGCAAGCTGAGAAAGTGGTTGCGAAACTCTATAAACCTATGATGGAAAGAGTAGATCTTAACACTCAAGGTAAAGATCCCAAGACGTTGTTGCAAGAATTTCTCCAAAGCCAGAAATTAGCGCTTCCTGAATATCTTGTAGTGATGACAACCGGAAAGGCACACAAACAAAAATTCAAAGTGGAATGTATCATTCCGACATTTAATATTCGAACCATAGGCGAAGGTACCAGCCGCCGGAGAGCCGAGCAAGCTGCCGCGAAACTAGCTTATGAAGAAGCCTGTCCACACCACTGATATTGTATAAATACAACATATGATTTTAATGATTTTTTTAGCAGATGATTTGCCAGAATGACTGTTGATAACGATTTTCGCACTGGCTACATTGCAATTATTGGTCGGCCCAATGTTGGCAAATCAACATTGTTGAATAAACTGCTTCAGCAAAAAATCAGCATTACGTCCAGAAAAGCACAGACTACCCGTTTCCGAATCAATGGCATTCTCACAGATGAACATAGCCAATTTATCTTTGTGGATACGCCTGGTTTTCAAACACAATATACAAACCGTTTAAATGCTTCGATGAATCGCGTAGTGACACAAAGCATACAAGACGTGGATGTTATTTTGTTTGTCATTGAAGCCATGCATTTTGATCAACGTGATCGGCTCGTGCTGAATATACTGCCGAAGAATGTACCGATTTTCTTGGTAATTAATAAGATTGATCAATTGGCAGATAAGAATCAAATGCTTCCTTTCTTGGCCAAGATTTCTGAAGTATTTGAATTTAAAGCCATAATACCTGTTAGTGCGATGCACAGAACTCAACTCAATGAACTATTGAGTTCTATTCGTGCCTACTTGCCAATCAATCAGCCTTTGTATGATAAAGAAGAAATAACTGATCGCAGTGAGCGTTTTATTGCTGGTGAATTTATTCGTGAGAAATTATTCCGCTTAATTGGTGATGAAATTCCCTATTCAACCAGTGTTGTTGTCGATCAATTCAAATTAGAGGGTAATTTGCATAAAATATATGCCACCATTTTGGTTGATAGACCCAATCAGAAAGCGATTATCATTGGTAAAAAAGGGGAGAAGCTTAAGATAATCGCCAGTCAGGCTCGCAAAGATATGGAGTTATTCTTTGGGAACAAGGTCTATTTAGAAGTTTGGGTCAAAGTAAAAAATGGTTGGGCTGATAGTGAAAGCGTATTAAGAAATCTCGGATATGAATAGGCTATACATTACTTTTTGCTGGTTACTTGGAACACATTATTATGATTGAATTAGGCGTCAATATAGATCATGTTGCAACCTTGCGCCAGGCGCGTGGAACAACCTATCCAGATCCCATTGAAGCAGCTCTGATCGCAGAATCGGCAGGTGCTGATGCAATAACACTACATTTGCGTGAAGATCGCCGTCATATTCAAGACAGAGATGTTGAAATTTTACGAGAGCGTCTCACTACAAGAATGAACCTTGAAAGTGCGGTAACTGATGAAATGATCAATATTGCACTTAAAATTAAGCCACACGATATTTGCTTAGTTCCTGAGAGGCGTGAAGAGTTAACCACAGAAGGCGGACTCGATGTCGTGAAGCATTTTGACTCGATAAAGCGCGCTTGCCATAAGCTGGGAGAAGCGGGGATACGCGTTTCACTTTTCATCAATGCGGATCCTCTGCAAATCAATGCAGCAGCTCGTGCAGGTGCGCCCGTTATTGAGATACATACCGGTGGTTATGCGGATGCACCTACTGGTGCCGAACAAACAAAACAATTCGGGGCAGTGCAGAAAGCCGTTGCGATGGGCGTGGATGTTGGCTTAAAAGTCAATGCCGGACATGGATTGCATTATGGCAATGTGCAATCAATTGCGGCTATTCATGAAATTTCCGAACTAAATATCGGTCATGCGATTGTTGCACGGGCTATATTTGTTGGTTTTAAACAAGCCGTGCAAGAAATGAAACTGTTAATGCTTGAGGCGCGTGAATGATTTATGGGATAGGCACGGATATTGTCGATTCATCACGCATCGCACAATCGCTGGAGCGCTTTGGAGAGCGATTTGCACGACGGATTCTGACTGATGTCGAGTGGTTGGAATTCAATCAGAGCAGCAAACCCATTTTGTTTCTGGCCAGCCGTTTCGCTGCTAAAGAAGCGCTTTCCAAGGCAATGGGCACAGGTTTACGTCATCCGGTTAATTTAAGCTATATTACGATTACCCATGACAATTTGGGGAAGCCTTATTTCGAGTTTCATCCTGATCTCAATCAACTAATCAGCGATAAAGGAATCACGCAACATCATCTTTCTATCAGTGACGAAATAAATATGGCCTGTGCTTTTGTTGTTCTGGAGAAATAATCATGTCACTTGGGCCGGTCATGCTCGATATCGAAGGCACACAACTGACTGAATATGATAGAAGGAAGCTTTTGCACCCACTCACTGGTGGGGTCATACTCTTCACCAGAAACTATTCAAATAGCCACCAGTTAGCTGAGCTTACGCGTGAAATTCATGCTTTACGGAATCCACATCTACTTATTGCGGTTGATCATGAAGGCGGGCGTATTCAGCGTTTCCAGAAAGATTTTACAAAATTACCTGCTATGCGTGAATTGGGTAAAATTTGGGATAAGCAACCCACGCGAGCACGTCATTTTGCCAAACAACTTGGTTATGTATTGGCATCAGAATTAAACGCTTGTGGCGTTGATTTTAGTTTTACTCCAGTGCTTGATATTGATTATGGACAAAGCTGCGTTATTGGTGATCGTGCTTTTCACCATGATCCCGATGTCATCTCGGAGCTTGCACACCAACTGATGCTCGGTCTGAGAAAGGGTGGGATGTTGGCAATAGGAAAGCATTTTCCAGGTCACGGCTATATCCAAACCGATTCTCATCATGCGATATCCATTGATCATCGACCCTATGCCGATATTGAGCTGAATGATTTGCGCCCTTTTCAAAAAATGATTGACTATGGATTAGCCGGGATAATGCCGGCACATGTCATCTATCCAAACATCGATCAAAATCCTGCTGGTTTTTCCTCTACTTGGCTACAGAAGATTTTGCGTGCTGAAATGCAATTTGAAGGCTGCATCTTTAGTGATGATTTAAGCATGCGGGGGGCTGCAGACTACCTTGAATCGATAATAATGCGTGCAAGGACTGCACTCAACGCGGGGTGCGATATGGTGCTAGTCTGTAATAATCCCCAAGGTGTCGACGCACTATTGAGTCAGTTGCAATGGGAGATGTCGGCAACGAGTCTTTCCCGCCTAGCGCGAATGCATGCTAGAAATAATTTCGGATCAATGACAAAATTACGCGAGAATGCCGATTACGTACAAGCCGTTCGCGAAATAGGCAGTATTGGATGTGAGAATCTGCATTTGCCATTACAGTAAATTCGACCTTGTAAAGTTTAAGCGCGCAAGATCGTGAGTTTAAAATTAATTTATAGACATTATTTATATATAGGGATTATTCATGTCGGAGTCATATGACGTAGCAATTATTGGTGCAGGACCAGGAGGGTATGTTGCCGCTATTCGCTGTGCGCAACTTGGCATGAATACCGTTTGTATCGATGAATGGAAAAATATCAAAGGTAAAG
This sequence comes from uncultured Nitrosomonas sp., assembly GCA_902826115.1. Lineage (GTDB taxonomy): Bacteria > Pseudomonadota > Gammaproteobacteria > Burkholderiales > Nitrosomonadaceae > Nitrosomonas. The sequence continues at coordinate 1,385 of CADEDO010000019.1, read as the reverse complement.
CAAGCTTAGGAGGCACTTGCTTAAATGTGGGATGTATTCCATCAAAAGCCTTGTTGGAATCTTCAGAAAATTATTATCAAGCAAAATATAAATTCTCTCACCATGGAGTCATGGTAGACAACGTATCTGCAGATGTGCCTGTCATGATTGCTCGAAAAGACAAGATAGTGAACACTTTCACAGCTGGTATCGCTTCATTATTTAAAAAAAATAAAGTCAAGTCAATCCATGGTAAAGGAACGTTGTTGAAGCGTGAATTATCTGCAGATACTTGGATAATTAATGTGTCCGATAATGGTACAACCGAAACCATTCAAGCAAAGCATGTTATTTTGGCGACAGGATCAAATCCACGTCCACTGGGTTTTGCGCCGATAGATAATGAAATGATTCTGGATAATTCTGGTGCATTAGCATTAACTGAAGTGCCCAAACGACTAGGTGTGATTGGTGCGGGTGTTATTGGCCTGGAAATGGGCAGCGTATGGCGGAGGCTAGGAGCTGAGGTAACTATTCTTGAAGCAATGCCGGATTTTCTGATGGCAGTGGATGAGCAAGTAGCTAAGGAGGCCAGAAATATTTTTACTAAAGAGCCCGGTTTAAAAATTCATACCGGTATCAGCATTAAATCCATTCAGGCCTCAGAGAAAACAGTAGTTGTGAACTACAGCGATTCCGGCAATCAGGCACAAACCTTAGAAATTGATAAACTAATCGTTGCTATTGGCCGCGTTCCCAATACTACGGGCTTGGGTGTCGAAGATAACGGTTTATTATTAGATGAACGGGGATTTATTGTAGTTGATCAGTATTGTCGTACCAACTTAACCAATGTCTATGCCGTAGGCGATGTCGTGCGAGGTCCCATGCTTGCGCATAAGGCATCAGAAGAAGGAGTGGCGGTTGCTGAAATGATTATGCATCAGGAAAAGAATCAATCCAATGAAAATGAAGCGATCAATTTCAATACAATACCTTGGGTTATTTATACATCTCCGGAGATTGCCTGGGTAGGAAAGAATGAGCAAGAATTAAGAGCTGCTGGTATTGCTTATAAAGTAGGGCAGTTTCCTTTTATTGCTAATGGTCGTGCGCGTGCGATGGGTGAAACTAGTGGATTTATTAAAGTACTAGCGGATGAGGACACTGATCGTGTGCTGGGAATTCATATGATAGGCCCTCATGTTTCAGAACTTATTTCGGAAGCAGTAATGGCTATGAAATTTTCAGCTAGTAGCCAGGATATCGCCTGTATTGTTCACGCGCATCCATCGTTGTCGGAAGTGTTGCACGAAGCTGCACTAGGAGTGGATAAGCGTGCCTTGCATATATAGAGCTTACTCAAAAAGTATAACTAGCTGATTGAATTTATTAATATTTTGTTT
>CADEDO010000018.1 GCA_902826115.1 uncultured Nitrosomonas sp. | reverse complement strand
TATTTAATACAAACCACCCGCACTTGATGAATATCGGTTACGCCCTGTAACACTTTTTCAATGCCATCCTGTTTCAGGGTCCTCATTCCGTCGCCCAAAGCAGTTACCAGCATTTCCGCCACGCGCGCATGTTCCTGAATATTTTTCTTTAGTTCGTCACTGGCCGTCATCAATTCATGCAATCCGACGCGACCTGAAAAACCGGTGCCTGCGCAATTATCGCAACCCACCGGCTTGCACAGCATGATTTCACCGTTGTCGTTACCATATTGCTTGACCCAGTCGTCACGAATTTCTTGACGGGCGACTTCCGGACCTGCTTTAAAGCGCTCGATGTTATTCAATTCTTCGCAATATTCATTTAACAATGAGTTGATCTCATGCTCACTGGCCACATAGGATTCCTTGCATTTACATAAACGCTTGGCCAGGCGCTGCGCCAAAATACCCAGCAAGGCATCGGCAAAGTTAAACGGATCCATGCCCATGTCCAGCAAGCGCGTGACCGATTCCGGCGCGCTGTTGGTGTGCAGTGTGGCCAGAACCAAATGCCCCGTGAGCGACGCTTCAATGCCAATACTGGTAGTTTCCTTATCGCGCATCTCGCCGACCATGATGATATCGGGATCAGCCCGTAGAAAAGATCGCATGATGACTGGGAACGTTAAACCCGCTTTTACATTGATCTGAACCTGACGCAGCCCCTTTTGCGTGATCTCAACCGGATCTTCCGCAGTCCAGATTTTGGTATCAGCGCGATTGAGATATTTCAGAACCGAGTGCAGAGTGGTCGTTTTACCTGAACCTGTCGGGCCGCATACAAAGAACAATCCATACGGTTTACTGACGATTTTTTTCAGTTCATCCAGATTACGCGCAGTGAAACCCATATTATCCAGCGGAATCGGCTCGCCTGCGGATAAAATACGCATCACCACATCTTCCACCCCCCCTGCCGAAGGAATGGTGGCAACCCGTAATTCAATATCCAAAGGCGCAAATTTTCTGAATTTAATCTTGCCATCCTGTGGCCTGCGCTTCTCAGAGATATCCATGTCACACATGATCTTAATCCGCGTCACCAATGGATTCCGGTAACTGGCCGGAATCTCGATATAAGGCATCAATGAACCATCTTTGCGAAAGCGTATTTGGGTTTTTTCTTTCCCAGAATAGGGTTCGACATGAATATCAGACACACCCATTTTGTAAGCATCAATGATGATTTTATTGACCAATTTGACCAACTCATTGTCGGATGCGGCTGAAGATTCCTCTATTTCATTGGACGCTTCCTCAACATATTCGCCACCGAGATTACCGAGCATCTCATTGATATCGCCGGTGCCAATCTCTTCCTGACTGGCCCCATAAAACTGTTCAATCGTTGCCTTGAATTCACGGTTAGTGGTCACCGTATAAATGATTTTGTATTTGGGGAAAATATTGGTAACAATGCGCTGCGACTTGATCCTTTCCGGATCGAGCGTTAACACCACTAAACCCTCTTTAGTATCGTCAATCGGCAGCCAGGCGTTACTTTCCACATAGTCCAGCTTCAGATTTTTAAGCAAATCCATCGGTCTGATACGATCAGATTTAAAAGGCTCATATTTCACATCAAAAAACGATGCCAGCGACTTGCCTATGACCGACAAATCGATCTGCAAATCATCTATCAGCACATCCTCCAGGTCACATCCCTTTTTCCGTGCGGAACGTGACGCCATTTCCAGTTCAGCAGCGGAAATCGCGGCATCGAAAATGAGATGATCGTATTTTGATTTCATTAATTGCGCAGGCTTTTGGCGCTGCTTGAAAGTCAGCGCAATTATCCGGCAAATTTCAATCACACCTTCAACCGCTATGGTGGCGAATGGCTGGTCACTTTTATTATTAATTACCTGAACCACGCCCATGAGCGCCTGACTATCCGCATTGAGAATTGGCGCCATCAAAACCTGCTTGGTTCGATAACCCGTACGTTTATCCACGTCATAAGGAAATGTCAGCGATGCACTGATTTTTCTCAATTCGCTTTTGTTGTAAACATCCTCGATGTTGACAACCTTCTTCATCACACCGACATAGCCTGCGATGCTATTTTCAGTCAAGGGCAATTTAAAATCCTGGAAGGAATCAAATCCGGTTTTAACCCTGGAAATCAAAAATGATTTGTCTTCGCTCAATGTATAGATAGTTAAACGCTCGGCATTGAACACGGCACAAATGTCTTTACTCACTTCCAGCATGATTTCATCAATATCACTGGCGACATTGATTTTGTTGGCAACGTTTTGTAAATTTTTGGAAAAATTCAATTCATTATTGATATCCGCAACATTCTTGCTCATTGGTTGTGTGGCCATGGTATTCATGATATCAATTCCCTCAAACGTTCTAAAACTCAAACAATTGATTGTTCTCAAGCTGACGTGGATTAAATTTTGCTAGATTTCGCTGAATTTCAGACATAGTGACTTCAGCATCACCGGGCTTCAGGTGAGTAATGAATATTTCTGCAGGCCGCTCAAGTTTTACCAATTCTTCAGCCAACAAACTGGGGCACAAATGTTTTGAACGGATGGCAATATCTCTTTTCTCATCACAGAAAGCTGATTCGATGATCAAATACTTTAAGTTTTCAATCTTATTGGTAATGGACCACAAAGCTTGATTGGTCGTCGTATCCCCGGTGAATACAAGGCTTGCCTGCCCAGAATTCAGCTGATAACCAATCGCAGGAACTGCATGGTGCGCTGGCAGTGATGTGATCTTGCGTCCATCCAGATCGACGGTATTACCGAGCGACAGCGCTTCGTAGCGCATATAAGGCAGACGATCATCAGGAATTTTTGTGAAATCAGGCCAGAGATGCCAATTGAACAAATGCTTTTGCAATATATCCACGGTCGCTTGCAGCGCATGAATGATAATTGGACGGGTTCGCAAAGAACCCACGGTATCCACCAAGAAAGGAATGAAAGCGACGTGATCCAAGTGTGCATGTGTCAGAAAGATATGATCAATTTTCACCATTTCTTCCATACTCAAATTACCCACACCAGTACCGGCGTCGATCAAAATATCGTCATCCAGCAACATCGCAGTGGTCTGCGCATCGCCGCCTATTCCTCCGCTACAACCCAGTACTCTGAGTTTCACGCTTATGGTTTCTCCTCAATATAGTTTACTTAACCAATAAAACAGGTATGTTTGATAATTGCATGACTTTATTGGTCACCGATCCCAGCAACAAGCCTTGTATATTTCCTTTTCCACGCGCACCCATGACGATCTGGTCGTAGCCCTTTTCCGTAGCAAAGCGCACGATCATTTCAGCAGGATCGCCGATAGTTATATGATACTGGCAAGTAATACCTGTTTGATCGAACAAATTGCGGGCATTTTGTAGGCTTTTTAAACCTTCTTCCTGGTGATACTGTTTGATATCTGCCTGATTGATGAACAGGGACACATTGCCATCCAGCGGATATTGCACATTTAGTAAGTGGATTTCCGGTCTGTCCTTATACCAATCCAACAGCTGAATGAAGTGGGCTGCTGCCTTATCGCAATTGTCGGAACCATCTATAGGTATTAGGATTTTTAGCATGATCAATCTCTCAGTGTTTTATAACGATAACTAGATAATTACTGTTTAGGCGTCGTATCATCGACCAGATCGATGATCGGTTTGACTTTGGCTTGTTGTCGGGCCGCCATTACTTTACCCACCAGAATCACAAGCACTGCAGCAGTAGCGGGAGCCACCCAATGCAGATACTGTGCTTGCATGTTGACCCATTCCTTGGTCACTACATCCGTCACGACCATATCACCGGCAATCCACCCCAACAATCCTGCGCCAATGGCAATGGTAATTGGATAACGATCCATGATTTTCATCACCAACTGACTTCCCCACACGATGATGGGCACGCTGATGACCAAACCAAAAATCACCAAGCTCAAATCGTCCTTAGCTGCACCCGCAATTGCAATGACGTTGTCAAGACTCATCACAGCATCCGCCACAATAATCGTTTTGATGGCACCTAATAAAGTCGTACTGGCATCGATTTCATGCTCTCCTTCCGATTCAGGCTGAAGCAACTTGATTCCAATCCATATCAGTAAAATCGCGCCACCAATCTTCAGGTACGGAATTGCCAATAGACTCAGCGCAAAAAAGATCAGGACGATACGTAAAGCGATTGCACCAAACACTCCCCAGAAAATCCCCAGCTTACGTTGGTGCTCTGGCAAGCGCCGACAGGCCAGTGCAATCACAACCGCGTTATCTCCACCTAACACAATATCGATCAGGATAATTTGAACTACGGCCAACCAAAATTGTGGATCATCAAAACTCATTTAATTTCTTCCTAATAGAATTTCAATCAAATTGGAAATATCAGCATTCCAACAATGCTGCTTAATCTGTACTTTGAACGCCGATGAACTTCAAAAGCTCATCCTTTTGCTGCAAGGTATCGTTGTAACCCAATTCGATGAGGGCGCGGCAAAAAGGCGCTTCAAACAATATGTAACTTAACAGGGTTGAACCGTTCGACCCGGTTGCACCGATCGCGCGAAACAGATACCGCATGATCCACGGCAATGTTTGCGCATATTGTTGCGCAATTTCATTAATCTCTTGACTCGGTGCGATCATCATTGCCTCAACCGGGCGCAGTGAAATATTTTTTTCTTTGAATGTTTCGGCAGGAATCAGCTTAAGAGTTTCGTTGATGCGCAAAAGACGCTCCAGATCAACATCCAGGCTATCTACGAAAATACTATTGAGCGCATGACCGGCTATCTGTGCGAAAGGCGGATAGCTGGTGGCACTGACACGCTTTGGCTCATCAGTCACTGCTTTACGCACGCCAATAATCAGCACCTTCTCAGCGCCTAAATGGAGTGCCGGACTAATCGGCGCCAATTGGCGCATGGAACCATCTCCAAAATATTCACGGTTCAATTTTACGGAAGGAAAAATAAACGGTATCGAAGAGGATGCCATCAAATGTTCGAAACCAATTTCGGCTGGAATACCTAATCTTTGCGCCCTTTTCCACGGCAACACTTCCCTCGCAGCCTGATAAAAAGTAACCGATTGCCCGGAAGTGTATCCCCATGCGGTGAGCCCTAGGGCATGTAAAGCACCGGTGCGGATACCATGTTGAATAGAACGAAATGGAAACCGATTTCTCAATAACGCTTCCAGTGGCGAGTTATCCAGTAAAGAAATGGCATTGTGTTGTCCATATTCACTCGACACCAAGGAAAGTACACAGCGTAAAGTATTATGCATCACGCCCATGAAATCCGAGCGATAGATCTGATTCACATGAAAATTTGACCAAACAGCTTCGAGCTGCCCGACTCCCTCAGCAAAGTTGTTGGCTGAAACAGCAATGCTGGTTGCATTAATTGCTCCCGCAGAAGTTCCACAAATGACGGGAAATGGGTTGCGCGTTTTGTCGGGCAATAATTCTGCAATCGCTCGCAACACTCCGACCTGATATGCGGCACGAGCGCCGCCGCCGGTTAGAACCAGTCCAACCTTGGGTATAACATTATCTGTTTTTTGCTCATGCACGGGCCACAAACTCTGACTTTACTTTCTCTAGTGCATCCCGTAAGGTTTCTTCAGGTAAATTATTGAGAGCATTAGACAATATCCTCGCTGCCTGACATGCGGCATCCGGCAATAAAGTGCTATCCAGATTTGCCACAAAAAAAGCTGCCGCTCCTGTGGTATCCAGCAAACTTTGACGCTCATTCATTAATATTTCCATCTCTTCCCGTAACATAGAAACTTCTTGTTCTTTCAGTATAGTATTTGGCATATGATTCATCCTTATCGCGTTGATACAGTTGTAGCTTGCCACGCAATATATCAGAACTATAATGTATTGAAGACTTGAACTCAGTGATGTTTCTCACTCTTTTCCAGAGCTATTAAAAAATAAATTAACTCACCATTTTACTATCCAACCATGAGCAATCATCCACATACCGAACTATATCCCGAAATTGAACCTTATCGGCAAGGATTATTAACTTTAGATTCACTGCATACGATGTACTGGGAGGAATCAGGCAATCCTTCCGGCATACCGGTCGTATTTCTTCACGGAGGACCGGGAGCCGGATCAACCGCCGCACATCGGCGATTTTTCGATCCGACATCTTATCGCATAGTCATTTACGATCAAAGGGGGGCGGGACGCTCGACACCACTCGGCGAAATCCGTGACAATACAACCCCCCATCTCATTCACGACCTGGAATCGCTCAGACAACACCTCGGCATTGATCAATGGTTGGTATTTGGCGGTTCCTGGGGCAGTACCTTAGCGCTTGCTTATGGTGAAGCCCATCCTGAGCGCTGTTTAGGTTTTATTCTGCGCGGCATTTTTTTGTGTCGCAAAACAGAAATTGATTGGTTTCTGTATGGATTACGTAATTTATTCCCGGAAGCGTGGCGAGAACTCGTAGCGCCACTCACGGCGATAGAACGCAATGACATTCTGTCCGCGTATTACCAGCGATTGATCAATCCTGATCCGGCTATCCACATGCCTGCCGCACGCACTTGGAGTACTTACGAAGGGTTTTGTTCGACCCTATTGCCGAATCCGTCAACGGTCAGTTATTTTGCCAGTGATGCCGTTGCACTGGGACTCGCCCGCATGGAAACACACTATTTCAGTCATGATATTTTCTTGCCGGAAAATTCATTACTGGATAATGTGCACAAACTGCACAACATCCCCGCCACTATTGTGCAAGGCCGCTACGATGCCGTGTGTCCCATCATCAGTGCGGATGATCTCCATCAGGCCTGGCCGCAGGCCGAATACATCGTAATTGATGATGCGGGACATTCCGTATGGGAACCGGGCATACAATCAGCTTTGATCAAGACCACGAATCGATATAAGGCCATGCTGACAAAACCTTAAGATCTATCACACAAAACTCCGCTGCTTGCAGCGGAGCATTCACTGCCAGCTCAATTAAAGATGCAAGCCGCATTCGGTTTTAGGTTTTCCCATCCAGCGACCACTCCGGCCTTCGCCTTTCACGGTGCAATGCGTACAGCCGATGGAAGAGTAGCCGTCCGCAACTAATGGATGGAACGGCAGCTTATGTTCGAGAATATAAGCATCACGCTCCTCCCTTGATACATCGATCATCGGATTGAATTTAATAATTCCGCGACGCTCTTCAAAAATATCCAGGCCGGCACGATGGTCCGTTTGCCAGCTCATGAGGCTGGAGACCCAAATATCATAATTGGGTTTGATGGCTTCCAATGGGTTAATCTTGTTGATTGAACAGCAAAAATCCGGATCCGTCTCATAGAGTTTTTCTTTCTCGCTGTATTGATGCTGATAATCATCGGCTTTCACATCTTTCACTTTTAAATGATAGAGTCCGATCAGATAGTCCCTGTAAAGTAGGGTTGCCGGAAAATGAAATCCGGTATCGATGAAGAAAATAACTTGCTCCGGACGAATACGGGAAATGATATGCAAAAAATACGCAGAGGTTGCCGCAAAGGAAGACGTCACCATGATTTTCTCAGGCTGGAAATCCGTATACAGCCTGCGCAAACGTGCTTCAAAATCAAGAGAACGATAACGATCATTCAATTCGGTGATGGCTTGTGCACTTAAACCGGCACTGTTACTGAAACTTGGAATTATGGATGCTACTTCAGACATAGGCGTGACTCATTCGTTAAGAAGTGCGCATTATGCGCAAATGGATTCAAACTTTTTTACTGTGAGGTAATACCAACTAGACAATAATTCATTAAGCGACATTAGGGACATAGAAAATATGAGCCCCTTTTTTGCCCAAGAATCTACCGAGTATCCAGGGTGTTGTCAAACACAGAAAAATCACTTTCATGAGACTCAATCTCGTTCCCGTTATCTCTCAACCTTAACAGTACTGTCATGAGCGTGACATTATCGACTGTTAGTATCTCCACCAACATAAGTCAAGCATCAGACTGGTAAGACTTATGTTGATTACAACCGATGCATTTACGGTCACTTTAACCAGGTCGTACTTGTTTCAAGGTATTTATAAATAAATTGGAGATTACAAAATGAAAAAAGCCTCATTAGTTCTTCTTGTATTGACTGCATTATTCGTTACTAGTTTCAATGCAATGGCAGCATGCGCACCACAAGTTACCACTAAATTAGCCGCGGCACCTTACGACACCTTGAATGCCATACTTACTCCAGCAAAAGTGACCAGCTTCAGAAACAAATTGAATAACGTTACCAATCAAGGTACTTATGCAATATTGTTGGCTGAAGCCAATGCAACAGCAACCTTGATCGCCAATGGCCGTGTCGTTGTCACACTACCCGATGGAACTGTGGTAGTAGATACTTCCAAAGGCGCCAACAACACTTATGCCAACTTCATTGACAAAGCCATCAATGAAAATCACAACACACGTGTTGCCATATTAGACGCTCAAATCTATGACTGTGGTGTTGGTCTGGAAAGCAAAACCAGCTCGTCAACAGGTGTTCAAGAAGTTTACCTGGCGAAACGACTGGGCGCATATCTGGATAGCGTTGGTACTGTTCGACTTTCACGTAAATAAAAAATTGTTGTAACGCTTCTGTTACTCAACCAACAGTAGTGTGAGTTACCTGAGGGCAATCCACACTACTGTTTGACAACTGACAGCAGCACTCCAGAGTCAAGTTGTCACCGGATTTGAAATTATCTCATCCACAGATTGCCCCAGTAGCCGCCTATCTCCATCATCCAGGCCACGCCCAAATGCACGGTCAGGCCGCCCATGATCGACTGGGTTCTGCTAGCAATCATACCCAGCACCAGCCCTCCAAAGAAAGAAGAGATGCATTCAAACAAGGGCTTGCCAAAATGAATGCTGCAATAAAATGTTGCCATCGGCAGAATAGCCGCCGCCCCGACATAACGAGCAAATGCAAATACCAGGAATCCTCGAAAGAATAACTCTATGGTAATGAAATCGACGCCATAACTGATTTCATACAGCAGCTGATACCACAACGGATTGTTCGTATGCGGCTCAATAAATGCGATTTGCTTTAATCGAGGGTAAGCATTTAAGAAATCCGCCTGGGTGCTGGCAAACAGGATGAGCGGCATCATCATAACCAGCATCCAACCATAGGTTCGCCATTCAACACCCTGAAATGTGAATCCCCAGAAACTGGGTTGTGCAGGCAGTAGCTTATAGATGATTATTAGCGAAATAAGCACGACTAAACATTTAAACGGCAGCGTCGTGACACTGGTCAGATAGACTCCCCATATACCATTGATTTCATTTTCCAGTGGATTGACGACACTCACTTTGATTGCAAACAATACAGGCGCAATCAGCAGCAGCGTCCAGAACATCGGCGGAGTTGTTACCTGCTGCTTTCTGAATACTATGACAAATATATATGGAACGATAAATGCGCTACAGTAAACCAGAAAAAGTGCCAGCCACTGATCAAAGCGGGAATCTAATGCTTTAATCAATTCTTGTTCGATACCCAACCGATAGTTGAGTGCTATCAGAATGCTCATCCACACCATACAAAAAAATAACAGCGCTTTGTCGATCGTCAAAGCATAGCCACGCAAATAAGTAAAAATAGTGCTCATTTAAATAAATGATCAGGATAATCAATCACCAAAATTGGTTTTTCTCAAACTCTATAAGATCCAATCCTATCATTATCTAAGAATTAACAATCTCGATTTAGAGGATTTATTCCCCACTATTTCTGACATCAATTCCAATTCAATTGTGATATGAATAGCTATCTTGAGCGATTTTTCGCGCTTTACTCAACCGACAAGCGATAGATAAAACTCATACATCACACTTTAGGAGGCAACATAAAATGCTAGATGGTGCAATCAAAGACCAGCAAACAGCAACAGCCGATGGCAAACTGACACGCACTTTGCTTGAAGGCGTGACACAAAAAGAAGTATCCAACATCATTACGAGTAACGGTGCCACCACCGAGATTTACAGACCGGAATGGCCGGTGGGCCCGGATCAGATTCGACATATGATTCATGCCATCTTGCGCGCCAATGCCATCAGTGCTTGGCACATTCATGAATATCAGACTGACACCATTTTTGTCACACAAGGATCGATCAAACTCGTCTTGTTTGACGATCGTCCCAATTCAAGCACGCGCGGCCAAGTCAATGTGTTCCATCTCAGTCGCATGCGACCTATCTTGACTACCATTCCACCGGGTATTTGGCATGGGTTACATAATATTGACAATGCTGAAAGCAGTTTCATCAATTATTTTGATCGTCCCTATGTGTATTCGGACCCGGATGAATGGCGCTTACCTTTCGATACCGACAAAATTCCCTATCAGTTCAGATAATTCCTCAGTCTCTATCTTGCCCTTGCCGATAACCCCGATAAATTGTAAACGGAGAAGAAACTGATGAGCTATGGCAATGACTTTGTTCTGACATTATTCACCAATGATCCCGATCTGGCACAAGTTGCCAATGATGCCGGCATCAATCGAATCGGTCTCGATTTGGAGAAGATTGGCAAGGAACATCGTCAGGATGCCAGTAAAGCATGGATTTCAGATCATCAAGCCCATGAAATCCAAGCCATTCGGCAGAGATTAACGCGCTCGGCACTATTTACCCGCACCAATCCGATACACGATAATTCACACTATGAAATCAACTACTTACTTGATCAAGGGGTGAATGTATTAATGCTACCGATGTTTCGTACGGTCAAAGAAGCCGCCACTTTTATAGAGCTTGTGCAAGGTCGTGCGCAAGTTTCACTGCTGGTTGAAACAGCCGCCGCTGCGATGCGGTTACGCGAAATCATCCAGCTTTCCGGTATTGATGAAATACATGTGGGCCTGAACGATTTATATCTGGACATGAAACTGTCGAATCATTTTGAAATGCTCACGTCCGGTCTGGTAGACATGCTTGCTGATATCGTGCTTAGCGCGGGCATTCCTTTTGGCTTTGCAGGTATCGGTCGGATTAATGACAACCGCTTACCGATACCTGCGGATCTGATTTATGCCCAATATCCCCGTTTGGGTGCGACCCGCGCACTGGTCTCGCGCGTATTTTATACTCCGGACTTTCGCACCCTCGATCTCTCCAATGAAGTGAAGGCTGCGCGCGCGGCACTGGATCGATGGCATTTGTCTGGCATCGAACAACAAATGGATGCATTGACGCTATTACGCGCAAAAGTAACTCAGTGGACTGTCTGATCAAATTTCATCTCTCTCAGCCAATATTCTCTGCACGCCATGAAAATCCCGCATGTCAGTTTCTACGATACATCAACCGTTTATTACTCAGGCTATTACTTAAATGGCTTCAATGAATTAAAAAAATCCCAACCACTGGCAGTCAACATTGTTAATACATTGCCTGCCCGCTTGAAGTCCGCTATTCAGAATCCCGAATGGCAACATTTATTGTTTGCAATGGCTCTTTTTAAATTCCATAACAATGACAAGGAATGGTACTTCTGCATTGATACCCACGATGCCAATTCAGTCAATGCTATCAATCATAGCGGCGGGTATCATTTACCGCTTTTGCAATGTGTGGATGCCTACTTCAAAGTCAACTACAATCCGGAAATCATTGAGCACACGCCAGAACTTAAAATCTTCCGAGAAAAAATTCACAGCATTTCTCAGTTCTTTCCACTGCGACCAAACTCACCGCTAGCGCTAAGTCGCAGACTCATGCTTGCGCCCGCTTTATTGGGTTTTAGGCCAGGCCTGGATCACAATCAACCCTATAGAGGATATAAGGCCGATGCACTCAATCGTTTGCGCGATCTTAAGAATTTCCCATCACTCGAACAAATAACCGCCCGCCGCAATACTCACAAGGATATTGATATTTTCTTCGTCACCAGCTTCCGCCATGACCCTCGTCACGTTGCTGTCATGGAACGCCGTCATCAAATAATGAAGCAACTGGCTCATACGCCTGCACTCAACATAATCAAGGGATTCTCGAGCTATAAGACAAAAACGCTGCCGCAAAAATATGCCCAAGAGTCTCATCCGCGCCTTAACCAGTTGGAATATCTCGACATGCTATCGCGCGCCAAAATTGTCATTTATACGCAAGGCACGTCAGGCTGCATATCGTCCAAATTCAGCTTGGCAATGGCGCTCGGCATCGCTGTCATTGGCGAACCCTTAGCAAACAATCCGGAATTATTGGCAACCCATACGCATCTCAAACAGCAATTTTCTTATACAGATCCCGATGAACTCGTAGAGCGCGCAATTCATCTGGCAACCCATCCTGAACAAGCACATGAACTAGGTAGCCTTAATGCAAAGCTGTTTGATACGCACCTTGCTCCCCGTGCCACAGCAGAATACATAATGAATAAACTGACTCAACTTGAGTAAAAATTCTTACCAATCGCGCCCATAATCGATGCCAGCGAATGCTTGCATGCGCATGGCATGCAAAATAACCACGGAGCTTTTTGTTTAGTTAGTCACCCGCCGCATTTTGCCTAGCAGCATAGAGATAACCGCCAATAGCCCCCATAATCACGCCTACTGGTGCGGCAATCAACAGCCCGATGAATGGGCCCTGGCTGGTATCCTTTGTAATAGCGATAGGCCCCAGGAAACCAATGATAAAGCTGAGACTTCCCAGCATAAGCGCGCCACTGATTACCGCGGAGCCGACACCTATTTTTTCCCCGGAAACCAATCGCCATGTAAACCAACCGACCCATATTGCACAAACCGCTGAGAAAGTGGCACAAATCCAAGTGGGATATTGCGTTGTGATAGATAAAATCGTTGTCATTGCAAACAGTACGACCACGAACATCAGAAAAGTGACCATTGGCTTCAGTATCCGAATCATTGTAGAGTGTTTTCCTTCAATATTTATTTAACATCGCTGCGGCATAATCTATGTCAACATTGTAATATATCTCTAACTGCAAAACTGAGACTCCATCGCGTTATTCATTAATACATAGGTTACTTTTAAAATGAATGCCTTCGACAGACAACGTCGCAAACTTTTGCACTATGGCCTAATGGGGTTTGGGATTTGCGTGGGTAGTAGCTTGTTGCCCACACCTATGAGAGCAGCCATCTTATCACTGGAATCACTGGGAGAATTGCTACCACCCGACCAAAATGGTGTGCGCTTACCCGCAAGATTCACTTCGCGAGTCATCGCCCGCTCAGGTCAAACATTGCTTGGTTATCAATGGCATGCGGCACCCGATGGCGGCGCTGCTTTTCCCACGGCAGATGGTGGTTGGATTTATGTATCCAATAGTGAGCTTGATAAAAAAGCGGGCGGTGTAGGCGCCTTGCGCTTTGATCGTCGCGGCGAGTTGATTGATGCTTATTCCATCCTAAAAAATACCAGTCGTAATTGTGCGGGCGGTCCTACGCCTTGGTACACCTGGTTATCTTGCGAGGAAATTGAAAAAGGCCAAGTGTGGGAATGTGATCCTTATGGCCAGAAAACTGCGCAAGTCAGAAATGCCTTAGGGTTGTTCAGACATGAAGCGGTCGCCGTAGATGCAAGCCTTCACCAACTGTATCTGACTGAAGATGAAGCGGATGGCTGTTTGTACCGCTATACAGCACGGTCGCTGGATAGCGCGGGCAATCCCGATCTGGATAATGGTTTCTTGGAAGTAGCGGAAATCATCGAAGGACACACGGGCCCAATTCGCTGGCACGTCCTGCCCGATCCGCTGGCAACCACTTTGCCGACGCGCAAACAAATTGCCCGCAGCACCCATTTCGATGGCGGAGAAGGTATCTGGTATCAACATGGCATAGTCTATTTTTCAACCAAGGGCGATAACCGCGTATGGGCCTATGATGTACGCAAAAACTATCTCAGCATCCTGTATAACGCGGCCTTGAGTCTATTTCCGGTGCTCAGCGGCGTTGACAATCTCACCGCCAGCGCTGAGGGGGAGTTACTGGTAGCCGAAGATGGCGATGATATGCAGATTGTTGTGCTGACAGCGGATAAAGTATTTCCCTTATTACAAGTGGTCGGTCATGATCGTTCTGAGATCACCGGGCCTGCTTTCAGTCCTGATGGCTCGCGCCTGTATTTCAGTTCACAGCGAGGCAAAACCGGAAAACTCGAAGATGGCATGACTTTTGAAGTCACAGGGCCATTTTGATCACGATGATTGCATTGCTCTCCTCGGATTGTTTGAAACACTTGATAAATCGGTGCCGAATACCCATGTAGGTTGAAAAACAAATTTATGCTGACATGGCAACTTCACCATTGATTGATAGTAACCATCGCATTCATGACGTAATCAACAGGGAGAACTGACTTGGAATTCAAGGATTACTACAAAACATTGGGCGTTCCTCGAGACGCCACCGCGGAGGATATTAAAAAAGCATTCCGCCGTCTGGCACGCAAATATCACCCGGATGTTTCCAAGGAAACCGATGCGGAACAGAAAATGAAAGAAATCAATGAAGCCAATGCAGTGCTTTCTGATCCCGAAAAGCGTGCCGCTTACGATCAACTGGGGCAAGGACAAGGATTCCAGGCCGGCAGCGATTTTCAGCCGCCGCCTGGTTGGGATGCGGGCTTTGAGTTCAGCGGACAAGGATTTAATGGCGCTCAGGCAGCCGATTTCAGTGATTTCTTCGCCGAATTGTTCGGCAGACAAATGGGCGCAGGTACTCGGCATGCACATCATCGTATGCGAGGTGAAGATCATCACGCAAAAATCATGCTCGATCTTGAGGATACCTACCAAGGGTCCAGCCGCAGCTTGACACTGCGCATGCCCAAACTGGATAGCCAAGGCCGCACCCTACTGACCGAACACACTCTGAATGTCCGCATTCCCAAAGGCGTTCATGCCGGTCAAGTCATTCGGCTTGCCGGGCAGGGAGGCCCCGGAATGGCAGGAGAGGCTGCCGGAGATTTATTTCTTGAAGTACAATTTAATCCACATGCACGCTATCGCATAGAAAAAAAAGATATCCACGCTGCATTGCCCATCGCACCTTGGGAAGCTGCACTGGGTGCAACGGTTAAAATACCGGTTCCCGATGGTTGGGTGGAAGTAAGAATCCCGGAGAATTCACAGTCTGGCCGCAAGCTACGCTTAAAAGGGCGCGGCATCCCTGCAACACCCCCAGGCGACCTCTATCTGATACTGGAAGTCGTGCTACCGCCCGCCACGACCCAGAAAGCACGTGAGTTTTATCAAACAATGGCGCAGGAACTGGCTTTCAACCCGCGCCAACATTTGGGAGTTTAAGACATGACGCATGAAATCGATGCCATTGTGATTGATGATGCAATGCTGAGTCTGGATGAACTGGCCAGAAGTTGTCAGGTGACACGCGAATGGGTCATTGAACGTGTCCGTTGTGGGCTGTTACTCAATGAAGAATCCATTCATGCCGATCCTGCTACCTGGATATTTGATAGTCGTTGTTTTATACGCGTTAAAAGAATCATTGCCGTTGAAAAGGATTTCGAATGCAATCCCGAGCTCGCGGGGCTGGTCATCGATCTAATCGAAGAAATCGAGTTTCTGCGCGCTCGTTTACCCGCGACCCAATTCAACAAAGATTAACCAAGTAATGGATTAGGCAAATAAATTTACCAGGAAAATGACTCATGTCCTTACATATCGTGTGCCCACACTGTCATGCCACCAACCGAGTGCCCGCAGATCGCCTGAGCGCATCGCCTAACTGCGGCGCCTGCCATCAAGCTCTATTTACGGCGCACCCGATCGAGCTGACTGAAAACCACTTCAACCGACATATCGCACATAGTGATATTCCAGTACTGGTTGATTTCTGGGCGCCCTGGTGCGGTCCGTGCAGAATGATGGCGCCTGCATTTACTAAAGCAGCCGCGATCCTGGAGCCTCAAATGCGTCTGGTCAAAGTCAACACCGAAGAAGAACAAAACTTAGCGGCCCGCTACCATATCCGCAGCATCCCGACTTTAGCCATATTTAAAGGCGGCCAGGAAATAGCCAGGCAATCGGGCGCCATGAGCGAACAGGATCTGGTGCGATGGGCGCAAACTATCAGCAATAGCCAATAAAAGATGCATACCAACGATAAAGGAGCGCATACCTATGCCCAATAACGGATTGATACCCCGTTTATTATGGACTGCACTGACCGTCATTGTCCTCACACTATTTTTCAACGGTCTTTTGTACCAGTATTTACCGAACATCCTGCAGTCGGATTATTTCAGTGATAAAAACAGGCAGGAAAAATCCGAGCCACGAGTGGTTCAGGCTCGCGGCAATCTGGCTGAGGATGAAAAAAGCACCATTGAATTATTTGAAAATTCACGCGACTCGGTGGTGTTCATCACCACCCGTCAGCGTGTGATGGATGCCTGGTCACGCAATATCTTTTCGGTTCCGAGCGGCACCGGCTCGGGCTTTATCTGGGATGATCTCGGCCATATCATCACCAATCTGCATGTCATTAAAGGCGCTAGCGAAGCCATTGTGCGCCTGGCCGATGGCCGCGACTACAAAGCCTCTCTGGTTGGCGCCAGTCCCGCGCATGACATCGCGGTACTAAAAATCGGTATTGGATTCCAGCGCCCGGCTCCCGTACCGCTGGGCAGTAGCCATGATCTTAAAGTTGGACAGAAAGTATTCGCCATAGGCAATCCTTTCGGCCTGGACTGGACACTCACCACAGGAATCGTCTCTGCACTCGATAGATCCCTACCCGGCAGTGACGGACGCACCATTGACAATCTGATTCAAACCGATGCGGCCATTAATCCTGGCAATTCTGGCGGTCCATTATTGGATTCCGCCGGTCGATTGATCGGTATCAATACCGCCATTTACAGTCCCAGCGGGGCGAGTGCAGGCATTGGATTTTCCGTACCGGTCGATACCGTCAATCGCGTCGTTCCCCAGATCATCAGCCGCGGCAAATATATTCGTCCAGCATTAGGCATTACTGTGGATGGAAAGCTCAATAATCGCTTGATTGAACGCCTGAAAGTCAGTGGCGTCGTCATCCTGACCATCAGCCCCGGATCCGCAGCAGACTCAGCCGGTCTCAAAGGGGCGACAATGACCCCGGAAGGCAATATCGTCGCCAATGACATCATCGTTGCAGTTGAACAGAAACCCGTTGATTCAGTAGAAAAATTACTCGCCCGCATTGACGGCTATAAAGTTGGGGATACTATTCAGCTCACCGTGCTGCGGAAAGGCGAAGAAATTGTGGTACCTGTGACGCTACAGCCTGGCGAGTAAATTCAAATAAGCAGTAAGTGCCCGTGGCTTGCGGCTTTCACACGGCTCGCATCGATGATTAGTCGCTGCGAGCCGTCAAATAAAGCTTTTGATTATTAAAAACTTTACCCTTTACTCAGATCAACATCCACTGGAGTGACCAGTCGTCCACGATTTCCCCAGGCATTACGGATGTATGAAACTACCAGCGCAACCTCTTCATCACGCAAAATCTGTTGAAATGGCGGCATACCATAAGGTTGCGGGTTTCCGGCTGTGGTAGCTGGATAACCGCCATTCAGTACACTGCGAATGGCATTTAACGGCGAATTCATCAGCACACTGCGATTACCCGCCAGTGCAGGATAAACACCCGGAGCACCCTCGCCATTCTCGCCATGGCAGGACTGGCAATATTTTTTATACAGTTGCCCTCCAGAATCCAGATGTCTCTGTAAACTACCCGACATCACCGCGAAATTGACGCCAGGCGTCTTACGTTCCTCGCCTGTCAGTGATTTTAAATAGACGGCCATGGCTTGCGCATCTTCTTGCGATAAATATTGCAGACTTTGCCGAATGACCGTTGCCATAGGGCCTGAAGCCACCGCACGGTGCGTGATGCCCTTGGTCAACAGTTCAGAGATTTCCTCAAGCGTCCAATCACTGCTTCCCGCTTCCAGACGCGACGACAAGGAAGGCGCATACCAATTCACCCCCATGATGCGCCCTCCCTTCAGCGCATCTTCTTGGCTCGCTCCCAATGCATTGCGGGTCGTATGGCAAGCATTGCAATGCCCCAATCCCTGCACAAGGTATGCGCCACGATTCCAGTCCGTGCTCTTGGATGAATCCGTCACATAGACACCTTCCTTGAAATACAAAGCGCGCCAGATTGTCAGCAATGGCTGAAACTGATAAGGAAATGAAATTTCACTCGACGGATTGGATTGCGCAATGGCTGGCAGCGATTGCAGATATGCAAACATCGCATTGGCGTCTTGGCGCGTCACTTTGGTGTATTCAGTATATGGAAAAGCCGGATACAGCAATCGCCCATCGCGCGACTTACCGTGATGCAGGGCCTGCCAGAAATCCTCTTCGGACCAAAGTCCGATGCCCATTTGTTTGTCGGGAGTAATATTGGGCGTCACAAAAACACCAAACGACGTATTCAGTCGACGTCCGCCCGCAAATGGTTGTCCGCCTTTAGTCGTGTGGCATCCCATGCAGTTGCCGATACGCGTCAGATATTCCCCGCGCAGCAGATGCGAGGATGACTGCATGGCACCTGACCGCTCGAGCTCATTGGCAAGGGTATTTGCAGACACCATGATTGAAATCAATACCAGCCATGCGGTGCATATCCCAAAGAGATTGGTACATTTGCAATTTCTGGCCAATGACATGATCCGATTTATCATCGAACACCTCCATTCTCTTGAATATGATGATGGCAGCGCTGCGCCAATTCCGGGGAAAGCGCAGTCAATGGCGAGGCTTCTCCCGCAACAGGTTGATTCGCCAGCCACTTTGCGATTGTATCCGCCTCGTGATCAGTCAACTGTCTAGCAATCTCAGACATACAATCAGAGGCCTGTCCCCGTATAATGCTACCTTTGCGCCACCCACCCAACTGTGCCGTGATGTAGGCACGAGAAAGTCCAATCAACCCCGGAATGGCAGGTTCTATTCCCATCAGATTATCTCCATGGCAGGCACTACATGCGGGAACATCTTTCTGCGCATTACCCGAGTAAATGAAACGTTCCGCCAGTTCAATTTCTTCAGGCTGCATGACAAAGCTTTCAGGTGCCGGATAGGGCAACTGGAGTGAAGCAAAATGATGCGCGATTGACTGCAGGTAGTCATCCGACATATTTTCCAGCAAAATATTCATCGGTTGGTAATAGCGCCGGCCGTCCCTGAAATTGCGCAACTGATTAAACAGATAACCCTGCGGCTTACCCGCGATGCGGGGGTAATACGCATCACGCCCGGCTTCATCCTCTGCACCATGACAAATGGTACAGGCTTTCACACGCTCATCCATGGTATCAGGCACAATCACCGAGGAACTACCATGCACATTCGCCACGCAAGCGATCCCGAAAAATATCAACACTATAAAACGCATCATTGAGGATTCCATACTTTGACTGTTCAAATGAGTGAACGAAGCGCAATGAAATGCCCCGTTCGTTATGTCGCTGAGCAATGATAGTTGGAAATACCGATCCTATTCAATACATCAAGCTATTTCCTATTCGACTTGCGCTTCGACTTTGCGGCACTTTCCTGACTCCCGGTCCCTGCTAGAATTCGCGCCACCAAATCTGAAGTTGAAATACCCGGCGTATATTCAAGCTCTTGGATCATTTCAGTGGGTAGTGTTTCGCACAGCTTATATTTATCCCGTCTTTCCTGCTCGGATGCGCACGCAAACGTATAAATATCATAACCATTTTGTTGCATGAATGCTGGGGTAATACTGGCAGGGGTGTCAGTGACCACGGCATCCACATATTTGCAAGCAGAAACAACCGCTGCACGCTCTACTTGCTTCATGACGGGGAACTTGCCCTTATTTTCCAGTACACGTTCATCGGAAACCACGCACACCGTCAAATGCGTGCCCAATGCACGCGCTGCCTGCAAAAAATTGACATGGCCTTCATGAAACAAATCCGCCACCATACGCGTATATACGCGCTTTTGCCGCTGATGCTTGGGCCACATCGGAATTTCCTTGCCTAAACGCGTGATGGCGCGCTCCAGCCATTGGCGACTGCGTAGAGCCAACACGTCATCCGGATCCTTCATAGCAATCTGATGCGCGTAGTACCAGGCTTTATTAAGATCCCCCAGCAACCAGCGCTGCACCAGCCGATGGTAGGCATAACAACGAACCAACAGCGTAAAACTTTCCAGATTGAGGGCGGAAATTACGGTATCCCAATGGGGATTGGGTGTTCGCCAGTCCCCATAAAATGCTGTGAGAATTTTCTCCGGTTGGCGAGGAAACCAGATTTCACCGAATTCAGTACTGCGCTGCACTAAATCAAAGGCAGGGAAAACCGACACCCGCTGATACTCTGTTGGATGATTGGGAAGCGAAAATCCACCGACTATGCGCTGATCCTCTCGATGCTTCAAACCACACACATCCAGCGTAATGCCCAATTCCGGATGAACATAATCGCGATAATTGCTATATTCAATGCGCATGGGTGATCTGACCCACCCCATTCCCTCCAGCCCGGCACAGCAAGCCTCCCAGGATTCCATCCACACAGCGATGTCTAAATCTTTGTCAAAATCCAACAGGCGTCCATTACGCACCAAACCTAGCAAAGTCCCGGCAAATGGGAATGCAGGAATACTCAACTTGGCTAATTCAGCACAGGTCATCTTCAATAAATTTTCCGCTTCTCCTGAAGCAAATACATTGTCATCGCCTAGTGGAATCTTTTCTGATTTTCTATTCGGCGGAATTTTTCCCGCTTTGGCCAGCGCCATTAGGTGATTTAAGGCACAGGCAAAATGGGCGCGGGTTGCGGACAAATCCAGCAAAATGAAACTGGCCGTACCCAACGTCTGCGCCCAATGAGCCTTGTAAAAATCACTTTGCACATGGGCGTAAATTTTCTCAGCATAATCCAGCACTTCGCTCGCACGATGGGTACGCATTGCCAATGAACACCAAAGCCTTGCCACATCCTGTGACATCGGATGTTCATTCTTTAATGGATCCAGTATCTCTGCCGCATCATTCAGTTTCCCACTAGCAATTAACTGTTTTGCTTGCAATAACAAGTCTTCAAGCGGCTGAATCATAACAGACAGCCAGTCATTTCATATTTATTCACAATCACTTAAGCTGCTCCATTCAATTCCCGGCTATGACGGATAATAAATATTGCATTTTAACCATTATTTAATATAATAGGAATCATTCTCATTATTACTTAATGAGACGATATGTATATTCAATGCATAAATTGCTTTTAAGCAATACTACAGGAGACAACATTATGGCAGTAATACGGGATAGGCGCCCTAACTTGGGCTCGGGAGCGATTAAGTTTATCGATGGAATCCCTTTCGATGGATTGGGATCTGCCGGATTCGGTGAAGATGACTTACTGATCATTGGCGATGATTTGGATAATCTCGACTTGATTGGCGGTTCTGGTCACGATGAAATAGAAGGTGGCGCTGGCAATGATGTCTTAAGAGGCGGCACCGGCAATGGCATTTTGACTGGTGGAGACGGCAATGATGATCTGGATGGACAGGAAGGCACCGAGAAACTGTTCGGCGGCAATGGCGATGATATTTTGAGAGCCGGCGGCAGCAAACCAGCCAACATTCCAGCACCTGATCTAGCAGATTATGACAGACTGAATGGCGGTGCTGGCAACGACACCTTTGGTTTTTATGGGCTAGGCAGCTTTGAGATCGCTGATTTCACACCGGGCGAGGATCGTCTATTTTTTGATACAGCATCCATTGGCATCGATCAAATCGAAGAGTTATTACCTTACATATCGAGAGTAATCGACCCTGCCGGCAATAATGGTTATATCGTTGAATTTGCTGGTGGTGCTGCAACCATCGAGTTTGTTGGTATCAATATTAGTGATCTTACTGCAGATATGATTGTTTTCAGTCTCTGAGTTGGCTCAACGAATGAATCATTTCAGCATTTTGCATCACGGGTAGGTCTTTCTCTTCTCAAAAATGCCCTACTGCTTAATTCAGCAGTAGGGCATTTTTTTATTAGCTACCCAACCTTTTCTATTACCTCTACTCTATAGTGAAGCCAGGAAAGCCACCAAATCAGACTTTTCCCTCTCAGTCAGTCCAATTGCAAAGCGAGTGTCATAAAACTCAACGACGGCTGGCAAATCTTTCGCAGAACCATCGTGAAAATAAGGAGGTCTTGATGCAACCGCACGCAGAACCGGCCCTTTGAAACGTCCTATGTCTTTCCATTGGCCGGTAATCAAAGCACGCCCCGGGTCGGTAGTTTGAATGGTCTCGCCGGTCGTTTTGTTTCTCAATGTGTACAAAGGCATATCAGGCGTACGACGCGATGCATCTGCGATGCCGATATCCAGTGGCATTGGCGTTGAATGATTGCCGGAATTTGGCGTGTTGTGACAAGTGGTGCATGTACCAGGCAATACGCTTATACCAAGATCATCATTGATTCCTTTGACTCCAGCAATTTGAATCGGCTTGTTGTTAAACAAATCCTGACCGCGCGCAATGGCGGCACGAGCACGTTCCTGATCAATTCGTGATCGAGCAGAATAGCGGTGCCATGTATTATAGAGCGACATGACATTGGGATTAAAAGGCTCGCGGGTACGATAATCTCCCACAAGAGTATCATTAATGCCAAAATAATAAGACTGATTAATCAGTGCCCTAGGTCCACCGTGAGCACCATCTTCGGTTAAACTACCGGCAGCTTTGTCGCGCACCTGCGCAGTAAATAATCCCATCTCGAACGCGACAATTTCATCACGTTCTGCTTCGGTCAGAGCCGCTAATGCCTCTGCATGTCCCAATGTGGCGTGGTTTGCTTGTGTGGACAAATCAAACGGTATCGGCGAGAAACAGGTTGTCGTGCCATAGATACAATCGCTGGAGCTTGGATCAAGCGTTGTCTCACGCCCTTCCCACATAACCGCACTAATAAATTTCAGATTGGTTGTCGGCATAGGACGACGGAACAATGACAATTCTGTCGCGCTTGCAAAACCATACGGATCATCTACTGCATCCAGTTCAAATTCGGCATTGGCAGGAATACCAATACCGACACGGATATTTGCTTTGTTTAGCAACATGCTATAAGCCTGACGGCGCTTTTCAACAGTGGATACGTCAGCTAAAGGAGAATTGGCGCCATCGACCAAGCGAAAAACCGGATCTAAGCCTGCCGTTTTCTCGAAACGCGCCTTTACACCTTTAGGGGTAATTACCCACCCTTCTGTAGGAACATGGCAAGTCGCGCAAGTCCGATCGTTCGTTCCAAATTTTTTAAAAAAAGCATTCTCAAAATCAATAAAGCCTTCCGTGCTGTAGGTTCTATCTACACCATGGGCATTAATCGCACTGATAGTTTTTGGTTTCTGTGAGATTGCACGCTCACTCTCGACGATGATACTCACGCTATCTACTGCCAATACCGGTGTCGCCAGCATAGTCAGTGAAGCAAACACCGATACTAATGCCTTGCTATTTTTACTATTCATCTCTTCCCTTCGTTTAAAAAATAAAATAATGACTGTGATGAGGTCAAGAAGCTTCTGGATCAGTGGTCATATCGACATCAAGGAAAAATCTCACTTTCGCAGCAACCATCGAATTTGACCTATGCAAAATTTTCTTAACTAGCGCAGTATTATTCTGATAAAACACATAAATTAGAATGTGACAGATTGCCGCACTCGATCTAATCCGCTCTACTAGGCTATTAGGCTTTGTACAACGGACAGTCTTAAACCCGCATTGAACCTCGATCTCCTCCCACGCATACTCAATGCAGACCGGTCTACCCGGTCCCCTCTATATCCGAGATAAGCCGCATGAAATTCTTTTCTTGCACGTCAATAACTGCTTCTGAATGGCAACAAAATTCTTTTAGAAACATCAGGCAACTCCTCCAAATCAAATCTAGAGCCTCCAAAATTGCACCATCCATCGGTGTATAGAATGCGAAAATTAATAACGGAAAGAGATTGACTTCATTAAATGACGCTATCATTACTAGCCAACGTCGATTCTCGTTATCAAAACAAAGAACTAGAACGCACTGGATTGATCTTTAGTTTTGCTTTCGGATTCATTGTCATTAAGTACCGCGAATCGAAAAATTTTTGGATTTATGCGTTTAAATTTATTACTCTACAAACTGTAGAAATTGACAAATCTCTCGTGTTTAAAAAAGTTCCAGAACACACGACTGATTAAATTGGCTGGCTACGTAAAAAGCCACGATGGCTGGCTAAATTGACTGATTACAACTTATTTCAAACAGAATCTTCGTTAGAGAAAAGATTCCAGTTTGTGCCCACCGCAAAGTCTACGGGCGGGCACAGTTTTCTTACGCTATATCAACTCACGCTCATAAGCCGATATGATTTCAAGGATGGTCGATCCTGCAGTCAAGGCTTTGGAAACATCATCTGTTTCACCCGCTTCCCTCAGATCCTGCAATGCATTCTGCATTTTCACTCGTTCAAGAGAACCCAAGCGTAATTCCAAATCGGGCAAGAAGATGTTGATATACAGAGACACTCTCTCTGAAGCCAGCAAAGCCTGATTTCTATCGACACCAAATGCCGCCCCGATCACACTAACATTACGGTTGATCTGACCAATAATTCCTTTACTGATCTCACTCACAATTTCATTAGCGACCACATTCGCCATGTCACCAGTTAATTGCGTTTTGATGCGATTGCTTCCCGCAGGATTATCCTGAGCAATGAGTCCTTCGACGATACGATAGAAAAACTCACCTTCAATCTGCTTTTCCCTTGCTTCAGTAACATCCGCATCGCGATCGTCAATGATTCCTTCCACTTCGCGCAGCACTCCGATCAGATAGCTTCTCACCAAAGGAATAATGATATTTTCCCGTGCGATTGCAAGATTCAAACGGTCATCGGTATTTGCTTTGCTTAACGCCTGTCTTCCTTGCACAAATGCCAGTGTAATTTGATCATCCAGATCAGGATTAGTCCCCGATTGCAGAGTTTGTCTATCTTCGGTTAAGACTTTATTTTCCCTGCTTGCAGTACCGGTAATGGCCGAATAGGCAGCATTGGCTCTATCCCATTCCAGTTCCAATTCACTGGTCGAGAGGCTATCAAAACTATCATTGACTAGCGTTATCCGGTTATAAACTACGAGCGCAAAAACGCGTTGCAATGATTTATCGATAATCTGCGCAGCAAATGCAACTTCGTTGCCACTTTTGATAGATTCAATGGCCGCCGTAACATCCGCGTCTATTGATAGACTATAGACTTGATCAGCAAGCTGCGTCAGTTGTTGCAAGTCTCCAGCATAGGCAGCAGCAATAGCTTGCCCATCGACCGTCGCTTGTCCACGCAATTCCCCGATCGTCTTAAAACTTGAAACAGCGTTATCAATCAGCGCTGTGCTAGTGGTAGCACCATATTTAACCAAGTTAAGCTCAGCTTCATAACTATCTAGAATCACTGAAATGGCATTGCGTGCTTCTTCAGATTTAGGCACGCTATTTTCACTACTTGCGCTTTGTAGATTGCTGAGCGCGGTTTCCAAATTAGCACGGGTATCTGCACCTAAACGTAACTCCAGATCTGGCAGAAGAATTTTGGCAAAAGCCACTGCTCCTGAAGCCTCTGCCATCGCTTGTACACGATTAACACCAATATTTTCCGCTTGCCCATTCATCTCACCTTTAACCCTGCCAATCAATCCCTTACTTAATTCACTGACTATCTCGTCGGCCACCACATCAGAAACGTTTCCTGCCAATTGCGCTTTAATCAGCGCATTGCCTGTTGGATTATCGCGCGCAACCAGTGACTCGATGATACGATAAAAAACTTCACCTTCTTTCAATTGAATCCGTGCAGTGATCAGATCCGAACTTCTATTTCCAATCACACCCCGAACTTCACGCAAAACTCCGATGTAATAAGCTCGCGCTAGTGCCATTCTGGTGACATAACGCTCAACAGCAATCGTTGCAAAATCTTCGGTAGGATTGCTTTTATTCAGTGCTGTTCTAATACGTGCAAATGATTCATTGATTTGAACATCCAATCCTGGATTGCTGCCTTCTTCTATGAATTTTCTATCCGCACTCAGCACTTCATTAGATCTAGCCGCCGTTCCGGAAATGGCCTGAAAGGCAGCTTCAGTTTCATCCAGTATTTGGATTAACGTAGCGGATGTTGCCGAGTCGAATTGATCTCGTATTGCTGTTATACGATTAAAAAAACTTTGATAAAAAACACGTTGCAAAGTCTTATCTACCACCTGGGCTGCCAGGCTTGGCTCGTTCCCACTTTTGATCTCTTCAATCGCAGCCAGAATATCACTATCCAGTTGCAAGGAATTCTCCTCATCAATTTCTACCACAAGGCTTTGAAGCACGCCTGCATAAGCGTTGGCAATTGCATCGCCATTGATTGGTGTTTCTCTGCGCAATGTTCCGATGGTTTGGAAAGCAGTCACAGCAGTTTGAATTGTTTGGATATCGGAAGCAGCAAACGTGCTCGCGTTACCCATAGAAAATGCAATAAAAAACAAACTCATCGTCAGCGGCTTGCTCAATGAGTTAACGAGCCATTTTAATAAGAACATCACAAAAAACTCCTTTCTAAAATTATTCAAAGAGAATAATAATTATAATGATAATTATTATTATTTACAAACAAAAATCTAATATCTTAAGTTAAACTACCTAATATCAGTCCTACGTTTCAGTTACTGATTTTTATTACTAATCTATTTACTAGAAATTAGCTATCAAAGTAGCTCTGACTGCAATTGGAGATCCGGGGGTGATGTTGTTATTGTTATGCACCGATGCGAAGTAATTGGTATCAAACAAATTTTCAATGTTCAATTGCGCGCGGACACTTTTCGTCAACTTGGCAAATAATGCCGCATCAACTCGCGTGAAGTCGGGTATTTTGACTGTATTATCCGTTGCAGCAAACATGTCTCCCCGATAAATCACACCAAATGCTGCGCCTAGGCGAGGGGTAAAATCATATCGATTCCAAACTGAGAAAGTATGGCGCGGGAGCTCAGCAACCGATGCGCCTTTTAGTGCAGCAGCTGATTGAGAACTGGTAATTTCACCCACCTGATAAGCATATCCTCCCATCACGCTCCAGCTTGAAGTCAGTTGACCATTGAGACTAATCTCAATTCCTTCAGTGCGTTGACCTTTAGTTAAAAAAGAACGCGACGAGTTATTTGGATCGACTGTAATGACGTTGGTGCGATCCAGTTGAAAAACGGCACCTGTCAAGGCTAGATCAGGGCGAATATCCCATTTAACTCCCGTCTCAAGTGTCGTAAATTTTTCAGGTTTGAGTACAGCAGTAGTAATATTTAAGGATGTCAGTTGGTCACCGGCACGTGGAACATAGGCCTGACTATAACTGACATAAAATGATACTGGTTCAAATGGCTTATAAATCAATCCAAAGCGTGGTGAAATCAAATCATCACTCGTTTTTAAGCGGGTTCTGTCTGCATTTTTTTGTTGAAAATCCACCTCGAATAAATCATAGCGAACGCCAGCAATTAATTGAAGCTGTGGCAATAGCTCTATCTGATCCTGAATGTAGAGCGATGTGACATTAACAACGCTTTTATTATGAGCATCTTGATCGCCAGTCAAGTAAGTAATCGGTACATTAGTGATCGGATTACTTACTGGAACACGCAGACTGCCACTAGCAAAATTATTATTAAAGAAACCTGATTGCCGCTGGTTATGTGTTTCCTGACGACCCACTTCGATACCTGCCATCAGCGTATGTGCAATTGGTCCTGTGTTCAGAGAATAGAGTAAATTCGTTTGATTGAATACATTCTCTCGCGTTGTGGTGTTGTTATACGCACCCAATGAAACCAGTCCGGAAAAAACCTGGCTATTTGCAAATATATTTTGATAGAACTTATCGTAAGTGGCATAGTTGGTTCGGTTTTGCAGCGTGATTCCTGATTCAAACTTATGTTCGATCAATGAATTAAACGATAGCACATCGATATTTGCGTTACTTCGGCGAGGATCTCCAAAGAATTGGGATTCATGAACATTGACCGGTCGACCATTGAATGAAGGAATACCTCGATCGGCGGTACGCTCATCATGAAACCGTTCCATGCCGGCGACTATCTTGGTGCGATGCGTTGGTTTGATTGTGACAGTCGGGGATACACCCAGTCGCTCCATGCTAACGCCATCGCGAAAACTACCGGCATTTTCGTACAAGGCATTCAAACGCACTGCAGCCACGTCATTAATTACATAACCGACATCGGCCGTCATTCTTTTTTGATTGAATGAACCACCCTGAAAGGTAAATTCCCGAACAGGATCCCAATTGGCTTGTTTCGACACACGATTGATCACACCACCAGAACCACCACGACCAAAAATCATACCATTGGCCCCCTTCAGGACTTCAATGCGATCAATGTTATAAAGGTCACGGAAAAATTCTGCATCATCTCGGATGCCATCTATGAAGA
Source organism: uncultured Nitrosomonas sp. (assembly GCA_902826115.1). GTDB lineage: Bacteria > Pseudomonadota > Gammaproteobacteria > Burkholderiales > Nitrosomonadaceae > Nitrosomonas. The sequence goes on along the minus strand of CADEDO010000018.1, from coordinate 16,728 downwards.
AATCTCCTGTTGAACGATTGCCACGAAACACTAATGCATCACGATTACCTTCACCTTGCGATACACCAACACCAGGCACATAGCGAACAGCATCCCCCAGACTCCGAATTGATTGGTCTTTAATTAATTCACTGGTTACAACTGATATGGATTGAGGCACATCACGCAGCAGTGTATTGGTTTTTGTTGCTGAACTAATACTTTCTGCCGCATATCGATTAGTATTAATTGCAGTAATCTGGATGGAAGGCAATGTTGTCACTTTCACATCCTCTCCGGTAGCTGCAGACAATTCTGTAATCGCATATCCTTCAGTTGTTTGAATGATTTGCAAACCCGAACCCACCAGCAATTGATCAAGTGCTTGCTTAACTTCGAATTGACCGGATAATCCTAGAGTTGCCCTTCCTTGCAATAACGCAGAATCAAAGGCAAGTTTTATGCCTGCTTGCAGCGAGAACTGCCTCAGAGCATCTTGTAGTGAGGTTGCTGGAATATTGTAGTTTCGCACGATTGGTGCGGCATTATTTGGGGATTCAGCCCGGCTTGGCTCAGGCAAGAGAAACATCAGGATGCCGAAACTAATTAATATTGCAAGAAAACAAGTATTTCTGGGAAAGCTAATAGAGTCACAGATAGTCATAAAGTGTTAAAACAAAAATGTTTCTTTCCATTTTCCCCAAGACGAGATACAAAAAATTAATTTCCCAATGAATATTGGGCAAAAAACTATATTCTATGATGCGGAATCAAAAAAGACCGTTTAATTGAGGCTGACAATACACAACTATTAATCGATCTCACATCGAGTTCTTTTTGATAGATTTTTCATAAGTAACAGCATCAGCGCTATAGTAGTAGAAATTGCATATTTAATTTAAGCCATGATGCTAGGTAGCAAAAAGTCATAGGTATTTTGCCAGGCCATCGCTTTACATTAACAAGTTGCCTGAGAAATAAAATTTTGTACTTGAGATTTTTGTACCAACGTCTGATCTAGAACCTGTTTAGTATGGCAAGCACAAATACCGCATTGCTCTGTAACTCCTAAACAAGCTTTCAAATCTCGCATACGATCAGCTCCCTGATGCACTGCTTCGCGAATCGCCCTTTCGGTTACTCCCTTGCAAACACAAACATACATATTCTTCGTCCTAAGATCTATAATTAAAATCAATTTTCTTTAAACAAAACAACTGCCAAAGAATATAATAATAATGAGAATGATTCTTAATTATACCGATCTCTTAATAAATTGCAACAAAATAAATCGCCATTTCAAATTCCGTTTTCGCTTCAATATTTATCGATTCAATACTGCCAGTTTCAAATCATAAAGACTGTGACCGACCTAAGATACCTGAATTCCACCCCTCCCTCTGAAATACAGGCTGAAGAAAATGGACAGATAGACAGTCAATCAAATAAGCAAAAGCATTATCATTGCTGGATCATTTTTTCAACTACGATGCACATAAATAAAAAAGCTATTCAAACCAAAATGCTTGAATAGCTTTCATAAAGCAGCATATAAAAACCTTAACTATGCTTAGTTTCCCGAAGGATCTGTAATAAATCCAATTCGTGCCACACCAGCCTTGGCAGCAATGCTCATAACCCGTGCGACATGTTCATAATGCGCCAGTTTGTCCGCACGGATATGCAACTCTGTTTTTGGCGCTTGAGCTACTGTTGCACCAAAGCGAGGAGCCAATTGCTCTAATGCCACCGGCTCACCATTCCAAAAAAGACTCCCATCTGCCCGAATAGCCAATTCAACATGCTCAGGTTGGGTAATATTGGGAACACTCTCGGCCTTTGGCAAATCAATTTTGACGGAATGTGTCAACAGCGGTGCTGTAATGATAAAAATTATTAACAATACCAGCATGACATCCACCAATGGCACTACATTAATTTCTGCCATTGGCGCTTGGCGACCACTATCTTGCATACTACCGAATGCCATTATTGTCGACTCCTTTCATAGGCCGCATCAATCGTTGCTTCAGCAGTCGATGAGGAGGAGGATCGCGGGGAAGAATTTGATTCATCACTATCCCCAACCGTAATCAGGACAAAAAGATCATGCGCAAAAGCTTCCAAACGTGCCAACCAAATGCGATTACGACGCACAAAGGCGTTATAAGCCAGTACCGCTGGGATAGCAACTGCCAATCCCAGCGCAGTCATGATCAACGCCTCTCCTACAGGGCCAGCCACTTTATCTAATGTTCCCTGACCCGAAAGTCCGATCTGGATCAAAGCATGATAGATACCCCATACTGTCCCAAACAAACCAATATAAGGTGCCGCCGAACCTGCTGATGCAATGAGCGTCAACCCATTTTCAATCCGGGTGGCTTCCTGATCAATACCATTACGCAAAGCACGCGTTAGAAATTCACTCTTACCGCCTGCTGCCGCTAATTTATAAGAACTATGAATTTTAGAATCAGCTGCGGCATCGATTCCCAACTTAGCGAGCGCTGCAAATACATTATTTGGAGCAGTATTCTTAAACTCGATACTAACCGCTTGTAGAGAGTCAAAACTCCAAAAATGTTTAATAAACGCCTCGGCGCGGCGCTTAGCAATATAGTTAGCAATACTCTTTGTGATGATCAGGTACCAGCTCGCTATTGAGAGCGATAACAGTAGCACAAGCACACTGATACCCACTCCATCAATTTGAGCGAGAAAGTGAGAAAAACCAAGTCCTGTTTCCATTAATTAATTTCCTTGCAATACAAAATTAAAAGGTTGTAAGGCAACTGCCCGAACCGGCTGGCCATTGCGCAGCGATGGATTACATTGCCAACTTTTCACCGCAGTCAACGCAGCTTCATCAAGCCGCTCATAGCCACTGCTATTGACGATCTTGACATCATCGATGCGTCCATTTTCATCCAACTCCACACGAAGCACTAATTTACCTTCTTCGCCCATGCGACGAGAAATCGCTGGATAAGTAGGCGCTGTCAATTTTGGGCATGAAACAGACAATTCCGAAGATAACGTAACGGGTCCTGTTTGCATTTGTACAGGAGGCGGCGCAACCACTGGATCAGATGCTTTAGATTGTTCTATAGGCGGTGCCGGTGGCGACTCGACATACTCATCCTGCTTGGGCGTGACAGGTGATTTCGCAACAAGACGCTCTTGTTTTGGCTTGACTACTGCAGGCTTCTTTACAGGCTGAGGCTTAGCAGGCGGAGATTCAGGAGCAGCTTTGGGTAAAGTGTCTGGAGCGGGCAACGCAATAAGATCAGCAAATAATGTAACCATTTGCTCAGGCTGTGGAGTCAGACGTTGATTCCACAAAAAATAAAACAATCCCGCATGCACTATCAGTACAAACAACATTCCGGGCAGCAATGAAATGAAGCGCTGCTGCGACCCTAGGTATTCAATATTTTTCCCAGATAATGATTGCATTACAGATAACAAACCCAGACAAACTTCTTATTTACTCGATTTAAAATAGGCTAAATATGCCAGTGATTCTGCTTTTCTATGAGTGTTACTTAATCTGTACTTAAATACTGTTAATAATTTGAGGCAGACTTCAAATTATAATAACGCAAACGATAATAATTATCAATCATCTGCTTAGGGTTATATTGAATTCCATTGCATCATACGATACCCTCTACCCCCAACTGCTCATGACATAACATTTACCGAATGTTACAGGTAGCCCCATCAATTAAATTGATATAAATCAAATATGACCTATCCAACACCTGGATTCTGGCGACGAATAATCTGCCTGATATATGAATTTCTTCTTTTATTGGCCGTATTATTTATAGCCAGCTTTATTTTTCATCTGATCTTCAGCGATACCAATGCGGCATACTTTAAACCGCTATTCCAGTTCTATTTGTTGGTGATTATGGGATACTATTTTATTTGGTTTTGGACACATGGAGGACAAACACTGGCTATGCAGACTTGGAAAATACGCATTGTAGCTGCGGACGGTGGCGGATTAACGAACCGTCAAGCCATCACAAGATATCTGCTTGCTTTGCTCAGCGTTTTCTTATTTGGTATTGGCATTCTTTGGGCGCTATTTGACCGCGATCGCCAGTTTCTCCATGATCGATTGACAGGAACCAGAGTGATTAGTCTAGAACATAAAAAATGATTGGATGCATGGAATACTAAAAATATCATTGGTTAATACAATAAATGTATATAATTTTTAGAACCTTGGATTCCAGAAAAATGTATAATAACTAACGCATTGTTATAATTTATCTGTGTTCTGATTTAAATATGAAGATGGGTTTTAGAATTTCTAGAATGTAAATATAAATCAAACTTTTTACAGGCTTAATCAAAATAAATGCGTAGCCAGATTATCTCAGCAACTGCTAACCTGAAGGTTTTATTCAGAGAATGTACAGTTCAAGCTAATAGTTTAATTATACTAGCTGCAACATTTTTTATCTTTTTTATTGATCTGAACTTACCGTTAGGTGTTGCTGCGGGCGTACCCTATGCATTAGTCATCTTTGCCAGTTTATGGGTTAATGGCACGCAATTTACTTACCTAGTTGCTACACTGGGCTTGCTGTTTACCATCATCAAATTTTTCCTACTCCCTATCAGTATCGTACCAATTGAAATTGTTCTGATTAATCGCGGACTCACTCTGCTATTAATTGTTTGCACTACGATTATGGTAACTCGGATCAAAAAGGCAAACATTGATATGTCGGCCCTAATGAACCAGATACCGATTGATCCGATCACCGGATATAAGAACAGGCATGCTTTTGAGACCGAATTGGATATAGAAATACCTCGTTGCAAACGCTATCACCGTAATTTATCTATCGCTATTATTGATATTGACTTGTTCAAATTATTTAGCGATAACTACGATTATAGAAACAAGAATAATTCCATAAAAAGAATTTCCCAAGAAATTAAAGCCAATATCAGAGCAACGGATCTTTTTTATCGCATTGATATTAATGTATTTGCTATTTTATTTCCCGAAACAGATTTAGCCGAAGCCAAAGAAGTCTGCGAAGCCATTCGTAAAAAAATTTCCACAAAAATCAGCGATGATACGGAGAATAAAATTATTTTACGGATAGGTATTGCGATGCTTGGAGAAGCTGATAGCAAAATGGATTTGTGCAAACGGGCTGAGGATGCACTCATTATTTCAAAACATAATGAAAAAAATCCGGTGACAACGCTACCGCAAGTAACTACCAAAGATAAGCAGCATATTGCAGCAATTTTATCACGCTCAAGATCTGATTAATTGAATCTCAAGGCTCCTTCAATAAGACATGGTTTTCAATCGCAAGCAACCACGGACGTGATATCGTTGCTCTTATTTCCTCAATACATTGATACCGTATTACAGATACCTTAAAGAAATTACCGCAAATTCTCTTATATAATTTAGTGTATCAGATCGAATCATCCTATAAGTTTCTGAGACACCCATGAGTCTAATTAACAAACCGATGGCCAAAAAATCAAATGGCCAGTCTTTCTCACCCAGAGTAGCCCGATTACTTCGTGAATCCGGTTGCCTCGCTCTGGCAGGCGCTGCACTTTATCTGATATTAATTTTTTTCAGCTATGATCAAGGAGATGCAGGTTGGTCGCATAGCGGGGATTCTTATCAAATCCAAAATGCTGGTGGGCACGCGGGTGCATGGTTGGCTGATTTACTACTCTATTTATTCGGAGTATCTGCATGGTGGTGGGTGGCTTTCTTTATTTCTGCCGTGAATTGGAGTTATCGGCGAATTGATGTAGTGGGAGTTTTTGATCGGCATTCCTTATTGATATCCGCTGCAGGTTTTTTGTTGCTACTATCAGCTAGCAGCGGACTTGAAGCTCTTCGATTCTATACTCTCAACATATCGCTCCCACTCACACCTGGCGGTATGTTGGGAGATGCCATCAGTTATTATTTTTCAAAAATATTGGGATTCACCGGCGCAACATTGACATTACTCATCCTGATCGCCATTGGTTTTAGCCAATTCACCGGTTTATCATGGGTACGTGTCGTTGAAAGCATTGGTGAAAACGTCGAAATTTTCTTACTATCTCTAAAAAACCTGTGGCAAATAAGACAAGATAAGTTCGCCGGTATCATTGCGTCTCACGTCCGTGAAGAAATTGTCGAAAATGAAAAAAAACGCATGGAAGAGAGCCCTCATCTTCATATTGAGATGCCGACCACAACGATTGTCAAATCTCCTCGCGTATTCAAAGAAAAACAAACGCCTTTATTTTCCGATTTACCGGATTCACCCTTGCCACCTTTGCATCTGTTGGATGAGCCGGATAAAGATTTTGAAGTGTTATCCAAAGAAACACTGGAATTCACATCACGCTTGATCGAGCGAAAACTCAAAGAATTTGGTGTAGACGTCAAAGTCGTCGCCGCTTTTCCAGGCCCTGTGATCACCCGTTATGAAATCGAACCGGCAGTGGGCGTCAAAGGTAATCAAGTTATTAATCTGATCAAAGATCTGGCACGCGCACTATCTGTTGCCAGTATCCGGGTGGTAGAAACCATTCCGGGAAAAACCAGCATGGGACTTGAGCTTCCCAATCCCAAGCGACAAATAGTCCGTTTGCAAGAGATCCTCAGTTCACAGGCTTATGCCGATTCCGTTTCGCCTTTAACGATTGCTCTGGGTAAAGATATCAGCGGTCGCCCAATCGTATCGGATCTGGCAAAAATGCCTCACGCACTGATTGCAGGAACAACCGGATCAGGAAAATCGGTCGCCATCAATGCGGTTATTCTGAGTTTCATTTATAAAGCCACTCCAGAGCAGATCCGCCTTATTCTCATTGACCCCAAAATGCTCGAATTATCGGTGTATGAAGGCATTCCCCATCTACTCACACCGGTAGTCACCGACATGCGCGAAGCGGCCAGCGCTTTACGCTGGTGCGTCGCTGAAATGGAGCGGCGTTACAAACTCATGTCATCGCTGGGCGTACGTAATCTCAGTGGCTACAATTTAAAGGTACAAGAAGGCATTAAGAAGGAAGAACCCCTGGTGAATCCATTCAGTCCACCGGAAGGAGCACCGGAATATTTGGAAGAGTTACCGCTCATCGTGGTATTAATTGATGAATTAGCCGATTTGATGATGGTTGCAGGTAAAAAAGTCGAACATTTAATTGCTCGACTTGCACAAAAAGCGCGTGCATCCGGCATCCATCTTGTATTGGCTACCCAGCGCCCCTCAGTTGATGTCATTACCGGTCTGATCAAAGCGAATATTCCTACCCGCATTGCCTTTCAAGTATCTAGCAAGATTGATTCGCGCACTATTCTGGATCAAATGGGTGCTGAAGCATTGCTTGGCCAAGGAGACATGCTGTACTTACCGCCAGGGAGTGGCTACCCGCAACGTATTCATGGCGCATTTGTGGCTGATCACGAAGTTCACCATGTGGTTGAATACCTGAAAGAACATGGCGAGCCTTGTTACATCGAAGAAATTCTGAGAACCGATGACGAAGACGGTGATTCAAGTGGCTCGGTTGAAATAAAAAGATCACCTGAAGGAGAGGCCGATCCGCTGTATGACGAAGCCGTAGCCATCGTTGTTAAAACCCGGCGCGCCTCGATCTCTTTAGTGCAAAGGAATTTACGCATCGGCTATAATCGTGCGGCCCGCCTCATTGAAGAGATGGAACGCGCTGGCTTGGTATCTTCAATGCAAAGTAATGGCAACCGGGAAGTGTTGGCACCAGCACGTAGCGAGTGATCAATTATCAAACCGCAATCAGTTGTTCAGCACGATAACTTCAAGAATAGGAACATTATGAATCATTCCCGCTGCGCCAGACTGTTATTACTACTTCTCGCCAGCTTGATGCCTGCATTGACTGAGGCCGCCGCGACTGAAAGTCTGAAAAATTTCATCAAGGAAACACGCACTGTCCGTGCAAACTTCTCGCAAACGCTGTATGACAAGAATGCACGTACTTTGCAAGAATCAAAAGGCACCATGCTATTCGAGCGCCCTGAGAAATTTCGCTGGACTTATGAAAAACCCTATGAACAGCTGATCGTAGGCGATGGCATACAAGTCTGGTTTTATGATCAAGATCTAAATCAAGTAACCATCCGGCAATTCAATATCGCTATTGGCAGCAGCCCGGCTGCGCTACTCGCTGGCAGCAGCACTATTGAAGATAATTTTGTGCTCAACGAACTGGGCCTGCAAAATGAGATTGAATGGCTCGAGGCGATTCCTAAAAGCAAGGAAAGTGCTTTCGAATTCATACAGATGGGATTTTCTCCGGATGGTATGCTCAGAATCATGGCGTTACGCGATAGTTTTGGTCAAACCACGCTACTGACATTCTCCGATTTAGAAAAAAACCCTAAATTACCGATAGAGTTATTCAAATTTACACCACCCGCGAATGCGGATGTCATCAGTGACTGATCTGTTTTCAACTCCTGAAGCCCAAGCGCCGCTTGCAGAACAGTTACGCCCCAGGCATCTGAACGACATCATCGGCCAAAGCCACTTGCTTGGTCTTGGAAAACCCTTGCGGCTGGCTTTTGAATCAGGCAAGCCTCATTCAATGATTCTGTGGGGACCGCCCGGTACCGGGAAAACCACCCTGGCACGCATCATGTCCACTGATTTCAATAGCGAATTCATTGCCTTGTCTGCGGTGTTATCGGGTATAAAAGATATTCGCAATGCCATTGAACAGGCTCAACTTGTGCTGCAACAAACAGGGCGACACACCATACTGTTTGTCGACGAAGTGCACCGCTTCAACAAATCCCAACAAGATGCCTTCCTACCGTATGTTGAGCAAGGATTGATTACTTTTGTCGGCGCTACGACCGAAAATCCTTCCTTTGAAGTCAACAATGCATTGCTGTCGCGTGCCCAGGTGTATGTACTCTCTGCATTATCCGAGCAAGAATTGACGCAACTATTTGAACGTGCACAGAAAATGGCTCTGGGTAATCTACAATTTTCACAGGAAGCGCAACATACATTGATCGAGTTTGCCGATGGTGATGCGAGGCGTTTGCTCAACCTGTTGGAGCAAATCCGAAATGCGGCTGAAACCGAAACCATTACATCCATCAGCAAAGCATATGTGCTCAACGCGCTATCGCGCAATGCACGCAATTTTGACAAAAGCGGTGATGCGTTTTATGACCAGATATCCGCCTTGCACAAATCTATTCGCGGCTCCTCCCCCGACGCAGCGCTCTATTGGTTATGCCGCATGCTGGATGGCGGGACTGATGCACTCTACATCGGACGTCGCTTGGTTCGCATGGCGATTGAGGATATTGGTTTGGCCGATCCTCGCGCCTTGCGTCTGACATTGGATGCCTGCGAGACTTATGAGCGACTGGGCAGCCCGGAGGGCGAGCTCGCATTGGCACAAGCGGCTCTATATCTGGCTTGCGCTCCTAAAAGCAATGCAGCCTATCTGGCATACAATCAGGCTCGCTCCTTTGTTGCAAAGGATCAATCACGTCGTGTTCCGATACATCTTCGCAATGCCTCCACTCGACTGATGAAAGACATCGGTTATGGAAACGCCTATCGCTACGCACATGACTGCCCGGAAGCCTATGCGGCGGGAGAAAATTATTTTCCGGAGAACATGCCGGAAGTCAGCTTCTATCACCCCACAGCTTATGGATTAGAGCAAAAAATTCAGGAAAAACTGGCTTATTTACGCAATCTGGATAAGCAAGCCAAACATAAAATATAGACTATTCATTTACACTAGCTTGGAGTTTTTGCATGTTAGAGATTCAACAATTACGCACCGACTTGGACAACGTTACTCAGCAGCTTGCTAAACGAGGATTTGCTTTCCCCACGGAGGCATTTAATCAACTGGAGGCTGAGCGCAAAACCATCCAAACTCAGACGCAGGAATTGCAAGCGCAGCGCAATGCGGTCTCCAAAAAAATCGGGTATGCAAAAAGTAAAGGTGAAGATGTCAATGCGATTATGGCTGAAGTGGCGCATCTGGGCGATGCCCTTAAGCAAGCAGAAACTCAGTTGGAACAGATTCAGAACAGCTTGCAGAAAATACTGCTCGGAGTGCCTAATTTGCCTCATGCCAGCGTACCGGAGGGGAAAAGCGAAGAACATAATGTGCAAATCCGCCGTTGGGGAGAACCAAGGCAGTTTGATTTTGACATCAAAGATCATGTCAGTATTGGCGAAGGGTTAAATCTATTGGATTTTGAAACGGCAGCTAAGCTCAGTGGCGCACGCTTCAGTTTGATGAAAGGCGGACTGGCTCGTTTGCATCGCGCGCTGGCTCAGTTCATGCTGGATACCCATACGCAGGAACACGGCTACACGGAAACTTACGTGCCTTACTTGGTCAACCGGGAAAGCTTGCGTGGCACGGGGCAGTTGCCTAAATTTGAAGCAGACTTGTTTGCCGTCAATGCAGGCGGAACAGAAAATGCCGACACGGACAATTTGCCCGCATTTCATCTCATTCCAACTGCAGAAGTGCCCATTACCAACATGGTGCGAGATGAAATCATACCGCTGCAATCATTGCCTCTGAAATATGTATCGCACACCCCCTGTTTCCGATCCGAGGCCGGCAGCTATGGTCGGGATACGCGCGGTCTGATACGCCAACACCAGTTTGACAAAGTGGAACTGGTACATATTGTTCAACCCGATCAATCGTATGCAGCATTGGAGCAACTGGTTGGCCATGCTGAAAAGATCTTACAAAAACTGGCCCTGCCTTATCGCGTGATGGCTTTGTGTACCGGAGATATGGGTTTTTCGGCGGCAAAAACTTATGACATAGAAGTCTGGCTGCCAGCGCAAAATACTTATCGGGAAATCTCCTCCTGTAGCAATTGTGAAGCATTCCAAGCGCGACGCATGCAAGCGCGCTTTCGAAATGAGCAGGGAAAACCGGCGTTGCTGCATACCCTCAACGGTTCCGGGCTTGCCGTCGGACGCACCTTAGTCGCAGTGCTGGAAAATTATCAAAACGCAGATGGCAGTGTTTCCATCCCGGAAGTATTACGCCCCTACATGAATGGCCTTGACCAACTTAGGGTTACCGGAGGAAAATGATCAATAGGCACATCTTTTCATTCTGGAGGGTTCAGCATCATGCACAACGGAAACACATACGAATCAAACGACAGCGATGATATTGAGACCTTGGAAGCAGAAATTCGTGATGCCGTCGCACATGGCTCTCATATTCAGGAAACCGTGCATCGATTGACTCTGAAAGCCATGAATGCGCAACGCATTGATCTGGAGTCCTTACAACGGATTATCAAGGCTGTCATGCAAGGCGTGCATGATGGCGCTGAACTGCAAACTCAACAAATAGCCAATCAAACTCAAGCTGCCAAAATGCAAATTACTGACGCCGTCGCAGGGCTCGATTCGGCATTGGCAAGCTTTGCCGAAGCATCCAAGCTCGCTATTGAAGAAGCCGCCGGGCAAGCCAAGCAATTTTCCGATCAGGAATTGAAGCGTACGCGCTCCGACTTGGAAGGCTTGGAAAGCCTATTCCTGGATACGCTGCATCATACCGCCACATCCGCACAAGGCCTGGTTGCCGATGTACTTTACGACCTCAGCCGCCATGCTAAAAATAACGGAACGATGGTCGGCTCCCAGTTGAAAGAAACACTGGCCATCTTCGCCCAACAGATCGCTGCCGTGGGTCAGTCCCAGTTGGCAACAGGCGCAACGCTTGCACATACGACGGCTGATTTTGTGGTAAAAATCGCCAATGGCGTGTTGTCGGGCATCACCGATCCATCCAAAACGGGCAAACACTAAACTGTCTGTCTAATGTCCATGATCTTCGCCACCCAGGGCGTCGATAACATCGGTGATGAGCTGGCTTAACTCACCGGTCATGATGGCAAAATCACTATCAAACAATTCTTCATCCGACTCGGCTGATTCTTTCAGGATATCCAAAGGGGTGATCCGCCGCAGTTGAAGATTGTCATGCAAAACGAATGACACTTTACCGTTCCATGTCATTGCAAGTTTGATGACTTGCTTTCCTGCGCGGATATGCCGGACCGTTTCTTCAGTTTCCAGTACATGACGCGTATAGCGAATGGTTGCCTTTTCATCATTCATGCCTTGTAATTCACAATCGCGATCAATGGTAAAAATGGACGACAAATCATCACCGGATAACCAGCGCGTCATCGCTGATGAAGGTGAAATTTGCGTTTCCAAGGGCTCCAGCGTCAAACCATGGATTGATTTAATCAATACTTCAACGAATTCATCCGCTTTGTTGGCATTGGCCGTATCAATGATCAATCGATTTTTTATCGTATCGATCCAGGCATACGTTTTGTGGCGTTGCACAAAAGCACGCGGCATGAGTTCGATCAGCGCGGCTTCTTTGATATCCCTGATTTGTTTTTTACCCGGTTTGTAGCCCTGGATTTGCTCTATGTCCGCAATCCGTGTCTTGGCATGCTGATTAACCACCGAGGCGGGTAATAGTTTTTTTTCTATCCCCAGAGCAATCAAAAATTGCTGGCCATACGCATGCACAAAATTTTCTTTTTCATCTCTCGGCACAACCCATCCGCGACTTTTCATCTCCATTTGCATACATTTCTGCAGTGCATGCTGTGAAAGCGCTTCTTCCAGGCTATTCAGTGTTATATTTCCGCCAGTGATACGATAAGCTAGTAAGTTTCTAAGCCACATGATTTTGTTTAATTGACTAATTATTTTTCAATGGAATATTATTTTCTGCAGCAAACTTCATCGCATGAAAAAAGTTTACTCTGCCAATAATTTGATGGAAGCGCAGATAGTACTTGATCTGCTTGAGCACGCCTATATCCCGGCACAATTATTTAATCAACATGCACAAGGCGGACTCGGCGATATTCCATTCACACATGCGTATCCGGAAGTGTGGGTGATGCGTGATGAAGATTACGAGCGTGGTAAAAAGATTGTACAAACTTATGAAATAACTCCGGCTGCGACAGGTATCATTCACTGTCCCGCTTGTGGTGAGGAAAATCCAATCAATTTTCAGTTGTGCTGGCAATGTGGCGCAGGTTTAGAAATTGTTCTGAATTCGGATAATATTCATCCATAATCGCTAAAATAGCTTAGCCACGAATCGCCACCCAATCCGTTTTACCTGTTACTTTTATCTCAATTACCCTAGAAAACATCCATGTTGCCATCGATAGAACACCGTCTTGCCAAAGAACTCGCTGTAAAACTTCCACAGATCCAAGCCACCGTTCAATTACTGGATGACGGCGCTACCGTACCCTTTATCGCCCGCTACCGTAAAGAAGCCACCGGCGGATTGGATGACATTCAGCTACGCTTGCTGGAAGAACGTTTGCATACCTTACGTGAGTTGGAAAAAAGGCGGCTTGCCATCATTGCTGCGATTGAGAAACAGAATAAAATGACTCCCGAATTGCTTGATGCCATCAACCATACGGAAGACAAAGCGCATCTGGAAGATTTATACCTGCCATACCGTAAAAAGCGCCGCACCAAAGCGCAAATTGCCCATGAAGCTGGCTTGCAGGCATTGGCGGACTCCCTGTTGAGTAATCCGAGACTACACCCTGAAATCGAAGCAGCCAAATACCTTAAAGCACCTTTTGTCACAGAAGAAGGTGAAAATCCGGGAGTAACCGATACTGAAAAAGCGCTGGAAGGTGCGCAGCATATTTTGATGGAACGCTTTGCCGAACAGGCCCCATTGCTTCAATCGTTGCGCGAATACTTGCGCACTCATGCCATCCTGGTCGCTAAAGTCGCCAAAGATAAGAAAGAAACTGACACCAAATTCACCGATTATCACGAGTATGCCGAAGCCATCGGCAAAATCCCCTCGCATCGGGCACTGGCATTGCTGCGCGGCGAACGCGAAGCTATTTTGAAGCTGAAATTGTGCTTGGATTGTGAGCTTGAAAAAGACACCCGCATCACCGCACTCAATCCTTGCGAATCAGCCATTGCACGACAATTCGGCATTCAGGATCAGAAACGCCCGGCAGATGCCTGGTTGATCGACACGGTTCGCTCAGCCTGGCGCTTAAAAATCTTTGTACATCTGGAAACTGAATTTATGCACGGCTTGCAAGAGCATGCCGAAACTGATGCCATCCAGGTTTTTGCACAAAACTTGAAGGCACTACTGCTGGCGCCACCCGCCGGTCCACGTGTCACGATTGGCCTTGATCCGGGACTAAGAACTGGCGTCAAAGTAGCGGTCGTGGATGCAACCGGAAAAGTATTGGCCACGACCACCATTTATCCGCATGCGCCGAGAAATGATTGGGATCATGCGATTCAGACTCTAAAACAACTGGCTGAGCAATATCAGGCAACGCTCATCGCCATCGGCAATGGCACCGCATCACGCGAAACCGACCATCTGGCCAAAGATCTGATCAAAAAATATCCGCAACTCAAACTCACGTCGATCATGGTATCCGAAGCGGGTGCTTCGGTTTACTCGGCTTCTGAACTGGCTTCGCAGGAATTACCGGATATGGATGTCTCGCTGCGCGGAGCGGTCTCGATTGCACGGCGATTGCAAGACCCCCTGGCTGAACTGGTCAAGATCGACCCCAAATCCATTGGTGTCGGTCAATACCAGCATGACGTGGATCAAAGCAAATTGGCGCGTTCACTCGATTCCGTGGTGGAAGACAGCGTCAATGCCGTTGGCGTCGATGTGAATACCGCCTCCCCTGCTCTACTGGAATATGTGTCCGGCCTCAATAGCAAAATTGCGCACAACATCATCTCTTACCGGAATACCCAGGGTCGATTCGCACAGCGCACTGACTTGCTGCGCGTTCCCAGTCTGGGCGCAAAAACCTTTGAACAAGCTGCCGGATTTTTACGCATTGTCAACGGAGCCAATCCGCTCGATGCTTCCGCCGTGCATCCCGAATCCTATCCAGTGGTGGAACGCATCCTGAAGGATCACCAATTGACTGTCAGCACACTGATCGGCAATCATTCATTGCTCAAATCCATCCACCCTGAAAAATATACCAATGACAAGGTTGGCTTATTGACCATCAAAGACATCCTGCATGAACTGGAAAAACCCGGCCGCGATCCCCGCTCCACCTTCAAAACCGCCACTTTCAAAGAAGGCATCGAAACCATCAAAGATTTACACCCGGATATGATTCTTGAAGGTGTGGTCACGAATGTGGCCGCCTTCGGCGCTTTTGTCGACATCGGCGTGCATCAGGATGGATTGGTGCATATCTCGGCGCTGGCTGATAAGTTTGTCAAGGATCCGCATACCATCGTCAAAGTCGGGCAAGTGGTCAAAGTCAAAGTGCTAGAAGTGGATGAAAAGCGTAAACGCATTGCACTAACGATGCGGCTGAGTGATGGAAGAGTGACGACACACTAGTCATCATTTTGCATGAAATTAAGAATGAGAATCCATCATGGCGCCTCTTTATTCAGAACAACACATCTCTAAAATCGACTAGAGATAATTTTCATCAATTTATTTGGATTTTCCACACAGCACGATTAACTTCTTAAGCTAATCGATAATTGATCATGCAAAATAAAAATTCGTCCTTAAGAATCAGGATTTGCAAAGATTTTTGTTGCTGAAAATTCGTTGCTATTTTATTCCAGTATTAATTCCTCCACGGGATATATATCCCGCAAATTCAGTTATTTTTCACCGCCGTTCCGGACAAATGACATCTATCAGCTGAGAATCAATTCTGATAACCTGCTCTGATCAAGTTTTAATTAATCATGTTGTCGCAGTTGTAATCAGCGACTCCCAATCAAACGCAATTGAAGCGTAACGTTAAACATAAAGCTAAACCTACTGTAAGGTAGGGACAGAAAGTCATGGATCCAAAGTTTTGGAATGTCAGACTACCGATCGTAACTCCGTCAACGTTACAAAAAAGCAGTTGGTAACCTTATGCAAAAAGAAAAATTTTCCAAAACTAAGGAGAGGCAATGACTACCAAAACGATTAATGGCACCAGTGGCAACGACGCAATCTCGATTGCAGATAATGGAGCAGATTTCAATGTCGATCTCAACACAGTAGTGAGCGGACCATTCGCTGGCGATACTATCATCGTGAATGGCGGCTTCGGCAATGATATTGTCGATTTATCTGCACTGACTTCAGCTTCCGGTGTTATCAGTGTCACTGTCAGCGGCGGCGGCGGGGATGATGCCTTAACTGGTAGTACTTTGGCCGATACTTTCCTCGTTCATGGCACCGGCGAAGGCTTTGATACCTACAATGGCGGTACCGAAAATGATGTTATCAAAGCGCAAGTCGCCGGAACCAATATCGGCTTGAAAGGCAGCTTTTCCGCAGCGAACGCTATTGAAGAAATCAGTGCCAATGGATTTGGGAATGTCAATGTCATCGGTGACGACACCGGCACTACTCTGGATTTTTCGGGTACTACCCTGACCAACGTCGTGGTCGATGGCCGATTCGGCAACGACACCATCACCGGCAACGCTGATGACAACACCATCCGTGGTGGCGGCGGCGACGATAGCCTCGATGGCGCGGCTGGCAAAGATACTTTCCTCGTTCATGGCACCGGCGAAGGCTTTGATACCTACAATGGCGGTACCGAAAATGATGTTATCAAAGCGCAAGTCGCCGGAACCAATATCGGCTTGAAAGGCAGCT
>CADEDO010000017.1 GCA_902826115.1 uncultured Nitrosomonas sp. | reverse complement strand
TGCGCCGCATCGCCACGATTGAAAGCATCGGCTCTTCAACGCGCATTGAGGGTAATAAGCTCAGTGACCGCGAGGTTGAGCACCTGCTTGGCAAGCTGGAAATCAAGAAATTCGAGACACGCGACGAGCAGGAAGTTGCTGGCTATGCAGAGGCCATGGAAACGATTTTCCAAGCTTGGCAGGATATTCCCATCACCGAGAACCATATCAAACAGCTTCACCGCGATCTTCTGCGCTACAGTGAGAAGGATGAGCGGCACAGGGGCGGATATAAAACCCTGCGCAATGATGTGGGCGCTTTTGACGCAGACGGAAAAATGATTGGTATCGTGTTCGAGACGGCTACGCCGTTCGATACGCCGCGCCGGATGACAGAACTTGTCGCTTGGCTGCACGATGCCTGCGAGCTAAAGCGCATTCACCCCTTGCTGATGATTGCCGTGTTCGTTGTGGTGTTCCTGGAAATCCACCCCTTCCAGGACGGAAATGGCCGCCTGAGCCGCGTTCTCACGACCTTGCTCTTATTGCAGGCCGGATATGCTTATGTGCCGTATTCGTCGCTCGAAAGCGTGATTGAGAACAGCAAGGAAGGGTATTATCTCGCCTTGCGTCAGACCCAAGGCACAATTCGTAGTGAAGCCCCGAATTGGCAACCTTGGCTTATGTTTTTCATGCGTGCTTTGCAGCAGCAAAAGCGCCGCCTGGCCACGAAAGTGGAGCGCGAAAAGAATGCCCTGGCCGTCCTGCCCGAATTGGCCGTCAAAATCCTAGATTATGTTCAGGGCCATGGCCGCGTCACAACCCGCGACATGGTGCGCGAAACAGGCGCAAGCCCGAACACATTGAAAGCAACTTTTGGTTCACTGGTGGAAAAAGGCCTACTTGTCCGGCATGGCGGTGGCCGATCCACATGGTATAGCCAGCCATGACAGATAGCGGAGTGAAAGCCGGTATGTTTGGCACAGAAAGAAGGTTTAAATTTATTCCATAAGTTATAGAGATATACTCATTTACGAAAGAATTCTACGGTCACCGGTACTCTTACTTCAGTTGTTTGATCGACTGTTTATACCAATTTGCAGCAAAATTAACTAAGAGGATCCAGGTTTAACTTAAGTTAGCAATATTATGTTCCAAAAATAGACAAGGTTTCTCATCTTTTCATGGAAGCAAGAACATGCTATTTTACTGCAATAGTATGATCATTTCACATACCTTTGGAGGATAAAATGGGAACAACCCGTAAAACCATCACTGTCACCGACCAGCAAGACAAGTGGATTAAGGCTCAGATTGAGGGCGGTGACTTCACCAATGACAGTGAATATATCCGAGATCTGATTCGGCGTGACCAAGCTCGCAATTCTGAAATCAATACCATTCGTAGCGAGTTAATCAAAGGCGAACAGAGTGGTGAACCACAGCCATTTGACGGAGATTTGTTTAAAGAAGGAATGACCGCCAAACATGTCAAAGTCAGCTGAATATCGGTTAACACCGGAAGCTGCACGCGATATGGAAACCATTTGGCTTTACACACTCAAAGAGTGGAGATTGGAACAGGCCAATCGTTACACAGACAAGTTGACAGAAGCGTTTGGTCAATTGGCGGAGAATCCGGAAATGGCAACACCCTGCGATCGTATCCGTATAGGGTATCGCCGTAGTCAAGTTGGGCGACATGCTATATATTTCCGGCAAACAAATTACGGAATTGTGGTAGTGCGTGTACTGCATGATCGAATGTTATCTACGCTGCATTTGTAGAGTTACAATTATTAATAATAAAACGTGACAAAAATGACGATTGTCGGCGAGTGTTGACGAGCACTGACGAGCCTAATATTAATAAAAACAGTTAGTTAAAACACCTTTTAATCCGTTGGTCGCCAGTTCGAATCTGGCACGACCTACCAAATAGAATAAGGGATTAGCTTAATGATGCTAATCCCTTATTTATCTTATATGAGGCACTCACAAAAATTCAGCGCAACAAAATAAGCAGTTGCCTGCTAAATGACCATTTACACAAATTATTTACATTTCCTGGCAAAATCAAATCACAGGAAAGTCCGTCTCAACATTCAGGCCGACTAACAATACCGCAGCATCGTTCGTATAAGTGTGAAAATCGCCATCAGTGCCGCCATCTTCCCAACCATTACTCAGTCCAACAATACGATCCCCTGCATTACCATTCACTTTTAAGGTATCAGTGCTGTCTGATAAGTTCAGCACATCCTCTGCATTTAACGTTAATGTATTATCTCCGGTGCCATACAGATAAATAATCTCGATGCCGCTGATCTTGTTGCCCGCGCTACTGAGATCAAGATTCAATCCGCTACCGCCAAGTCCCAACGTATCTTTTCCAGAACCACCAGCCACTTGCTGAAAATTTAAGTCACGTATCCGCATATAATCATTACCCGCATCGCCATGAAATACATCAGCACCACCACGACCGATTATCCTGTCATTGCCACTACCCGCCTCAAAACGTTCCGCTGCCGCAGTACCAATGAGTTTGTCATTGCCAGAGGTACCCAATATCACTTCGTCATCGGTAAAATTACCGCCAAATACCACATAGCTGGAACCTGAATCTGCACCATTTGGATCAGCGCCGGGGGCGCCAATGATCAAATCGTCAAACCCATCATTATTTATATCGCCGATACCACTCACTGCCTGTCCCGCTCCATCGTCCGCTGCCACTCCATCCAAACGAAAGCCGGCACGTTCGTCAAGATTTGATAAATCCAAGATCGCACCAAAACCGGATGCTTTGCCATACACGACATAACTTGAGCCAGAACCATCGCCTTTTACATCGCTGCCACCAATCAGCAAATCATCAAAACCATCCCCATTGACATCGCCCGCACTGCTGACCAATCCCTCTACTGCTCCCTCCAGGCGAAAACCCGCCACACCGTCGAGATCAGATATATCAACCTGAGCACTAAAACCTGAGGCTTTGCCAAAAACCATCCCATCGCCAACAATCACATCACCAAAACCGTCACCATTGACATCGCCCGCGTTATTGACAAAAACACCCGCACCCGTCACGAGAAAACCGTTATTACCGTCCACATCGGCTAGCGCCATGGAACTGAAATCCCCTGTTTTGCCAAAAACAATGAAACCACCACCTCCGGCATATCCGCTCTTCGCCCCCATAATCAAGTCATCAATCCCATCGCCATTGACGTCACCCGCGCCACTTACCGTCCCGCCCCATGATGCATACTCCGGTTCCCAAAAATAAACGGGTTTATCGGGAACCCCTTCTGCCTTACCAAATACAACAAATCTGGGGCCACTATAAGAAGTTTCCATTCCTTCGAAATATCTGCTAAAAATCAGGTCGTCAAAACCATCCCCATTAATGTCCCCTGCATTACTGATAATTCTACCGATCTCATGGCCATGACCTCCATCTACACTAAAGCCAGTACTCGTATTAATAATTCTGCTACTCTCATTACCATGATCTCCACTTGCACCCAAGCCGTTACTCGTATTAAGCATCGACAAATTCAACACGGAAGTGAAACCGGAAGCCTTACCAAACACCACATAACAAATACCAGCGTAGTCTCCCTCATAGCCATCAGCAAGTGGCGCACCAATCATGACATCATCAAACCCATCGCCATTGACATCTCCGGCGCTGCTCACCGCATGCCCCAACAATTCAGCAAGATAAACGTTGATGTTGTCGTTGTCATTCAGACGGAAACCGTTATTGCCATTAAGACTTGATAAATCAAACGTGCCATTAAATCCCGCAGACTTACCAAACACCACATAACCAGCACCAGACTTTTCACGATTTGAATCAATGCCAGGAGCACCGATGATCAAATCATCAAAACCATCGCCATTGACATCCCCGGCATCGCTGACTGAAAAGCCTGTCCTATCACCTGCTGCCAAACCATCCAAACGAAAACCGTTATTGCCATCCAAACTGGATAAATTAATGACTTTCATAATCAAATCCTCCCTACGAATATGAACATCTTCGGACTTATTTGACCACAGTCGCCTTCTCAGCGCTTACTTACAATCAAAATGATCAATATACTTCGTGATTCTGAACAACCTACCATAATCTCTACCCAGCTATTGACTAATAAGCATTCATATGCGAATGGCATATTTCATTAACCTTTAATTATTATCATGGTGTCTCAACAAAATAGTTTGATCTATGACAACAGGTTCTAACATTAGGTAATGTGAAATAAATCAGGCAGCGGAAGATTAAATTATCAATCATGCAGTGGAATTCACAATTCTGAAGCATACAAAATTTATTTACACACAAATGAGAATCATTTGCATTAAAGATTATTATCCTATAGAATGCCATCTATTCATCAAGCCCTAAATGGTGAATATTCCGCACCAATCAGCGCGCCTCAGCCCGCGTAGCCGGATGGTTGGATCATGTTCAAGTTTATGCTGGTCGCCCAGTACACCCCTCCTTTTCCTCCTTTAGGTGTACTGGGTTTTTTATTGATAATAACTTGATCAAATCGCATAGAAAGATCGTTCGAATTTCTATCCCAACGTTCTATCCCAACGTGAAAAGAAAGTTTAAAGACGCAGTCCCGACCGTTGTTGCCAATCCATTTTATTGTCAGGTATGCTGCAAACAGCCTCAACAAAAAGGAGATGCTCATGTCAATTGCTTTGAACCAGCAGCAGGAATCACTGGCACATATTCAGAAAATCATCAAAGACAAGCATTGTCCCGATGACATTCAAATCATCAAAGAACACACCAAACTTTTAAAAAAGCAATCGGCATTCTATTCCGCCTGTCAGTTATTAAGTCTGGCGCGCGATAAACAACGCGCATCGCGCTCTGCTAAAGAAAACATGGTTAAACAAACATGGTGGAAAACAGCAGCAGCGCAAGATGAAGTATGGTTCGTCCAGCAACTGGCTCTATGCACGTACAAAGATGCAGAGCTACCCGCAAGAAAAAGGCTGCAACAAGCCCTCACTTGGTTGGAAGAAATCGGTCTACGCGATCCGGAAAACAACAACACCGAAACGCTCTGCCTGGGAGGCGCGGTTCATAAGAGAAAATGGCAGTTATTCGGACAAATGGAGGATTTATACGAATCCTTATCTTTCTACCGCTCTGCTTTTGAACGCAATCCCCAGCAGGACATGGGATATGGCGGTACCAATGCAGCATTCATCCTCGATTTACTGGCAGATCGCACCCAAGGCATCGCCCTGCGTAGCGGTACTTCATCCAGTGAAGCGCATCATTTGCAGCAGCAAGCGCTGACTTTACGTCAGCAAATGGCAGAACAAATACCGGCATGGTTGGATCAGTTTCATCACCTGGATGAAGAAGAGCAATTCTGGCATCAAGTGACACTAGCCGAGATTTATTTTGGTTTGCAAGATTACGAACAAACCAGCGTGCGGCTCACCGCAGCCAATGTGGCGCATGCTGAAAACTGGAAACAGCAGACTTTGTTCACTCAACTATTGCATATTGCCCATCTGCAGGGACTCTCCCCTCCGCGAGAAACCGATCATCCTGCAGATTGGCATCCCGCCTGGAAAACACTCTCGCAGATTGTCGGTCAAGAAAATGCTCAACGCGCATTGCAGGCAGGCACCGGAAAAGTTGGATTGGCGCTCTCAGGCGGCGGATTTCGCGCATCTTTCTTTCATCTGGGCGTACTGGCGCGACTGGCGGAGATGGACGCCTTGCGCAGTGTGGAAGCCCTCTCCACGGTTTCCGGAGGCAGCATTCTAGGGGCGCATTATTACCTGGAGGTGCAAAACTGCCTACAAACCAAAGCAGATAATGAAATTACCCGCGATGATTACATCGAGATTGTCCGACGAGTACAGGTGAAATTTCTTGCAGGCGTGCAAAAAGATATCAAGATGCAAACATTTGCCAGTATGCATGACAATCTCAGCGTATTTTCCGGCAAGAATTATTCCCGCAGCCATCGATTGGGAGAATTGTATGAATCCGAGCTATATCAAGCAGTCGCTGACGGCCATACCAATGGAAAGCCACGCACCATGCCGGAATTGCTGATTAAGCCCAAAGATGCGACTGATTCAGAATCCTTCAAACCCAAATTCTCCAACTGGCTGCGACGCGCCAAGGTACCTACGTTGGTACTCAACAGCACTTCCCTGAATTCAGGCCATAACTGGCAATTTACCGCCCACTCCATGGGCGAACCACCCAGTCAGATCAGCGGTGAAATCGACATCAATGAACGCTACCGGCGCATGAATTACCGGCAGACACCGAGCACAGAATTACAAAATTATCGATTAGGTTATGCAGTCGCTGCATCCGCTTGTGTGCCGGGTTTGTTTGAACCGCTCACCATTGCCGGACTCTACGAAGGACGCACCATCCGCCTGGTGGATGGTGGCGTACACGACAATCAGGGGATTGCAGGCTTACTCAATGAAGGTTGCACGCGCATACTGTGCAGCGATGCCTGCGGACAAATGGGTGATGTCAGCAATCCCTCCGATGCCCCACCCGGTGTTTTATTACGCACCAGCTCGATTCTTCAGGACCGCGTGCGTGAAGCAGAATACCAGGATCTGCGCAGCCGTTTGGACAGTCTCGCACTGGATGGTTTGTTTTTTGTGCATACCCGCAAAGAACTGGAAACCACACCACTGGACTGGATCAACTGTCAGGATCCTCAGCCGCCCGTGCATGGTCAAAACAGTCTGACTTCCTACGGTATTGATCGCGAGCTACAGGAAAAAATTGCCGGCATACGCACCGACCTGGATGCTTTCACAGAAATCGAGGCCTATGCGCTGATGGCAAGCGGCTACCGGATAACCCGACGTGAATTTGAAATATTGCAGGAACAACATCGTCAATCCGGCAAGCCCGGCACCTGGGGGGGCTATGACATTGATGCCACAGGCGTGGAATGGCCATTCCGACCACTGGAACCTCTGCTTGCATTAAAAAAAGACACCAACGCACAAAGCCAGGATTTACATCTACAACTGCAGGTAGCGCGCAAAGTTTTCTTTAAAGTATGGGATTTGAACTGGGTTTATAAAGCATTGGCGTCTCTAACCATGCTGCTTATCGTAATAGGTTCGCTCGGATTACTATGGTCAATCAAAAATGAGCCGGTTATGGAACTCACTTGGGGCGGCCTGCTGTTAACCCTGGCTTTATTTGTCGCTGGAATCTTTGTACCCATGTTGCAGTGGCTAAAACCCACTGACAAAGCCAGAAGCGTGCTGACCAAGATCGCTATTGCCGCACTGGGTTATCTCCTAGCCAACATTCATATCCATCTGGTGGATCGGTGGTTCCTGGCGCGCGGGAAGCTGGATCGCTTGTTGAAGCTGAAATCTTAGCTCATAGTTCTCGTGAACAGAGGCGCATTAAGCGCAAAAGCGCATATGTTCACGCAAAACTTCGAATTGCCCCAAGTCTAATACTTAACCTTCTGTGTGCACGTCACCCAAAAACATGCTAACCGAATAAAGTCACTATTTTTTCCAGATCAATCGTATTCTCATTACGCGCTTTTCTGAAATTAAGGATCTTGCTGAGGTTTTCCTTGGTCGTTGCCAACATCCATTCTTCGACAGCCAAGGGTTTGGCTTTGTAGAAGTACCGGTCAGCGGCAGGCCATCTATTTTCAATCACGGCCAGTTCGAGCAAAGTGACGTAATCCCAGTAGTCGGGTGTTTTTCGCCTTATTTTGGCATTGACGGCATACTCCACGGCAGGCAACAAACGCAATGCTTTTTCCCTTTCTCCCAGTAACTCCAGGCAAGTTACAAAATTCACTCCAGGATAAGCATCGCGCGGATCGGACTCAAATCCCTTTTCGTAATAAGACAAAGCATCCTCGAGATAGATTCTTGCCTCAGCAATGCTGCCAGCTCGATAGGCTCGCTCAAACTTGTCTTTATATATTCTTCCCCAGATGCCATAAGATTCGCTACTTGCCTTCCCGTCCTGTTCCAGCTTTTTCAGCACAGACTCAGCTTCGCGTATCATCATTTCATCCACTGGTTTAGCTTTGCCGCCATTGCGGTTGAGGACGAAAGCATATTGTTCCTGCACCATCAGGGTTTCAAAAACATAACGTGGCAATTGCTTGATAAAGCTTTGCATTTCACTGAATGCTTCAATATTCCGGTAAGAAATCATGATATCAATCAACACGGCCGTTTCTATGTTCTCCAGCGGCTCATATTTCGCAACGATTTGGTGGATCGCTTCAATCCGCAGCGCTTTAGTCTTGCTGGCATCAGCATCCGTCAAATTGCGTGCATGAGCCAATTCTTTTTTGATCACCTCGTTATATTGAACTTTGTCCCTGAAAACATCCGTTTTCTCATGCGCCACCGAATTCTGAAAGGCAATGCCATTGATCATGTCATACAGAGGGCTGTCGGTAGATCGGTTCTTTTTGGCATGCCGGAGGCTATCAGCCAGCTTATTAATGTCATTGTCCCGATCAACCAGATTAAAATCCTTGTCCACCTGATAAACCAATATCCGGTTGGGACCGATGTCGAAAGGCAACGGAAAATGGGAGGAAGCGATGATCGGAATCGTGGTGGACGATTTAACCGCGTAGCGCATCCCCAGCTCATAGTAGGCATTTGGATTGCAGTTAGTCAGATCGGCTATGCAATATTCACATAAGATGATCTTTTCATACATGGTTTTATGAATTGACCCAAAGCTCCTTTCTTCCCTTTCTATCAATGGCTCCAAACCTGCTTTAATGATGGCTGGCTCAATCAACTCAGTGTAAATTTTATCGAAATCAATGGTCTGAACAGGCCCTGTTTCCCCTGCGGCTTGCTTCAATTTTAGATCATTCAGATTTTCTTTCTTACCAAACGAGGTAATGACAAAACAGTAAGGATTCATGGCGATATACCTCCCTTTAAGAAATAACTGGCTCAGCATTTCGCGCCAATTTTTTCATCACCTATAGCGAGAAATTGTCTTGATCTGAGAACTATGCACTATTCCTAGCAGTTTGAGTGCCAAAATTCCTTCAATCTTGCACTCTCACGACTTTCCCAAACGATCGACTAAAAACTTCTGCAATAACTGACCTAACTGTGCCTGATCAAATGGCTTGCTCAAATGCTCATCCATGCCGGCATCAAAACATTGTTGCTTGATATGCTCGAAGGCGTGTGCAGTCAGCGCCACAATCGGCACCGGCTGACTATTTTCTTGCTGTTCAAGCGCGCGGATGCGTTGCGTCGCCTCAAATCCATCCATCACCGGCATATTGCAATCCATCAGAATCAGATCAACTGGCCGCGATGAAAATGCTGTAATGGCTTCAGCCCCGTTACACGCCAAAATCACCTCGCAATCCAAATGCTCCAGCATGGCTTTGCTGATGAGCTGATTCACTTCGTTGTCTTCAACCAGCAATACGCGCGGACGATGCCCACTGACAACGGCTTGAGGCCGAATTGGCGCTAATTCTGGCAACGCATCTTTCTCGACCATTTCATACTTCAATGGAATGCGTGCACAAAACCGGGATCCTTTGCCAACCTCACTGCTAAGCGTGATTGCTCCATTCATGAGGATTAACAAGTTGCGCGTGATCACAAGACCCAATCCGGTTCCCTGAATGTGTTGAGTAGATTCACCCACTTGCATAAATTCCTGGAACAAGCGGGATTGATTCTCTGCGGAAATACCCACCCCGGTGTCTGAAACCGTAAATATCAGCTCTACGATGTGTTGCTCCGGATCCGGAACGCAATGTACAGAAAGCTGAACTTCCCCTTCCTCGGTAAATTTAAAAGCATTACCCAGCAGATTGAATAGGATCTGTTTGATACGGTCTGGGTCACCGATAGGATTCAGGGAAAAATTACAATTGACATCGACTGAAAAATTTAACGATTTTTCCTCAGCTTTGGTTTGAAATAACAAATCGACTTCATTAATGAGCAAGTGCAAATCGAATGGACGGTTTACCACGCTCAGCTTGTGCGCCTCTATTTTGGCAAAATCAAGAATATCATCAATGACACGCAGCAGCGTGCGCCCAGAATTACGGATCACACTCAAGTATTTGATTTGCTCGGGATTGAGTTCAGTCGCCGCCAAAATATCGGTCATACCGAGCACGCCATTCATCGGCGTGCGGATTTCATGACTCATTGCTGCAAGAAAGGCTGATTTGGCTTTATTGGCATTTTCTGCCTGCAAGCGGGCATGCTCCAAATCGATTGCCTGCTCTTCAAGCAACAGAGCCTGCTGGCGAGAAACCCAGTAATTCTCATGCTGCAACTTGCCATTGTGTACAGAAAAAACCAGATAAGCCAATCCGAGAATGATCAACACCAAACCACTATCGCCCGGCATAAAAGCAGCGAGACTCAATAGGCTTGGCAGATAGATCAATAGTGCAAATGCAAGCATCAGTCGAATTCGTGGCGCAGTAGCAGCAATACCTCCTGAGATAAAACCCACTGTGCAGATAACAGCGAGCGTCGCACCGCTATCAATTTCGCTGATCGACGAAAAAATCCACACCAGAAAAGCCGCCCAGGTCAAGGCCGTCAACAGATAAATGGCCGCAATGGAAGTTTCAACAAACACTGTCTGGTTAATTTGTTGATTAAAAGCACGTGTGCAAATGATGAAGCGCGATAATGCCAGGATAATAAACACAACAACAAAGATAGCCATGAATGGCTGTGTGATCAGCACTGGCGATGTCAAAATGATAGCAACGCTGCACAACACATAAAACAATCCGCCCAATCGCATGCGCTGTGCCACATCCTGATTGGTACTGACACGTACTTTTTCAAGATTCACAACTTCCGGATCCGACCACATAGATTGATTGCCTTTCAAAATCTGCTGCTCTTAATATTGATCGAATCAACAAAATTTAACCAATGTTATCGGAGAACGGCTAGCGGGCTTGAGAAATCAGCACTCATCGCGGCACGATCAAGCAAACAAAAATAGGCTGATCAGTTTCCAATTGGCGATAAAAATTATAACTAAAGATATAATTTTTTCCTAAGAAACACACGCACATAGAGTAAGAATGCGCTATTTTGTTAAATACCCAACAACAACCATTTGATTGGTAATAGGATTTTCTCAAGATAGCGGATAGGAATGACTGCGCTTACCGATGAACCTCGCATCATCGGCTAATCGAGCGCAATGAATTCATTTAAGCACGGCAGAGCATGACAATTTGGTTGACTAGCAATGTCTCCTTTTTGAAGGTATCCAAGAGCATCGGGGGTAAGCGGCTGGCATTCGGATCTTCTGTGGTGTACTCCCGCACTATCGTGAAACCGGTTTCGGAAAGACGCCTCTTCAATTCAACCACGGTGAGGCGATTGAGCCACTGATAGCATGACCATAGTGCGTCTATCTCTTCCTTGCTTTCACAGGATTGACACAGCTTGTCAAAGTAGACACTGTCTTGATTTTGGAGATGCCCCCACGGCTCTGCTATACGATGAAAAAGATGTGATCCTTCGGATGAATAATAGAGAGGGGCGATCTGTATGAGAAAGTAGCCGCCAGGACGAAGCATCCTATTGATTTGTTGCAGCACGCTGCCAATAAGGGGCTGTTCTACGTGTTCAAATACGGACCAGCTGTAAATCAAGTCGAAACTGCCCGGTTCAGCGAACTGCTCACCCGGCTCAATCTGCATGAGCGACAGATTATCCGGCAGCGCCTCCAAACCCAATACTTGCTTGGCTCGTGGTAAACACTGCAATGGGTCAGGCATGATATCAACAGCCCTCACGCTTCGTGGATTGAAGCGCCTTGCCACTCCCAAAGCGGTGATACCCTCGCCACAGCCGAAATCAAGCACATCCGATGTCTTCCAACTAAGGCGATCTCCTACCCAGCTCTGAATAATATCAGTCAGGTTAATGTAACGAACCCTGAAGGCTTCATCATCAATGCCGGAAAAATCGGCATTTAATGTGACTCCCTCCTTTTTATAAATACCAAAACTCGAATCACGTAATAGGTTGCGTAAGCGATGAAATATGGGTCTCATGTCAGTAGTGTTCAGCGATTTAGTTGAATAGACACCGTTGTTGTTAGTGTTTAAGTGCTATCAGTATATCGCCAACCCTTCACGTTGCCTATGTAACTGACAGTTTCTTCAATAGCTTATTGTGAGATGTGAGGCGTCAAATATGGAATGCACAGAGGAGTAAGCAAAAAACGATTCTGCATAGATTCAGTACAGAAAATGCAATGACTACAGAACGTCAATCTTCTTTTCTTGAGTTTTGTGATAGTGGGTAACACGGCCATCAACGGCACGACTAAAGCACGCACCATACCATCAAGAGAAAAATTACAGTGAATAAATCAAGATAACTCTATGAATTATGGTGTCTCACCAGTTTTAGTTTAACTGGCAACTGGTTTATTTAGGTTTCAGTTCGTGTAAAGTTAAGGGTCGCAACACATTTATGCCCGCCAAGGTAATTGCTGGGACGTATGCTTGATGGTCCAAAAAGAGACGTATTGACCAGTCAAGTTGATCAACCGCGGCATCAATTTTCGACAAAGAGTAGTCCATGCCTACTAACGCCGGTGTAATTCGTAAGCCATCAGCGAAACGTAGAATCTGTGAGATTCGCAGAATTATAGTTAGCTAAGTTACACCGGCAATGCCAGTGATAACTTAACTAAGCCATATATTAGCGCGATTTTCCCGCTGCTCTTATCGCATCGAGATTTGCTTGAGCGTCTTCATTTCCTTGCGCGGCGGCTTTTTCGAACCATTCAATCGCTTTTTTCTCATCTCTCGTTACGCCGTCACCGGTGAAATACATGGCTCCCAGATTATTCTGCGCATCGACGTGTCCTTGTTCCGCGGCTTTCTTGAATAACTCCACGGCCCTGCTCATGTCTTGTTCAACACCCTCACCATTGGCATACATCAATCCTAGATTAAACTGGGCATCTGCATAACCTTGCTCGGCTGCACGAAAAAACCAGCCGGCGGCCAGTTCAGGGTCGTTGTTTAGTACTTGCCCCGATGGCCCCTTCGAAATCGCTTCACCGGTATAGTACATAACGCCTAAACCGTTCTGAGCAACAGGATCGCCTTTTTTGGCATCTTCCAACAGCGCTTTAAATTTTTCTTCCGCGTTTTGCACATCCCCTACCCCTGGCGGCATAATCTGTTCTTTCAATTCAGCTTTTTCTTCAGGCGTCAAACCTTCACCGATGAACGATGGTATTTCACCAAGCTTGGTCACTTCATCCGTCACCGTAGGTACTGCGCTCGTATCTGATTTATCACTTTGTGATTTTTCACCGCAACCCGTCAGAAAGAAAATTGCTGTAGCAAGTAATAAAACAGTCAAAACATTCATGTGTAATTTCCTTTATTTCCTTAGATTTATAACAACCGATAGAATATAGCAACCCGATTGGCAGTTGTGCTATATATTTGCTATTTGGCACCAGCCTTCTTCAACAAATCAATCACTTCTTTATAACGATATAGATTAGCCAGCATCAAAGCGGTCATGCCATTGCTCGCTTTAAGATTGAGGTCCGCATTCGCTGCAATCAATGAGTGAACCGCTCCCAGATGCCCATGCTGCGCAGCCAACATTAATGGTGTTGCGCCATTCTCAAGTTGAGAATTGACATCAGCTTTCGCCTTGATCAAGGCTTGAATAGTCTGTTGGTGGCCTTCCTGCGCAGCAAGTAATAACGCTGACATACCATTGTTTCTTCTCGCATTGACATCTACATTGGCCGCCAATAATAACGCGACAACTTTTCTTCTGTCTTTTTCGGAAGCAAGGATCAAAGCGGTATCCTTTTCGTCAGATACCGCGTTCACATCGGCTCCTGCAGCAAGCAAAAGCTCAACGACCTGATCACGGCCATCCCGCGCCACTTGCATCAATGGCGTATAACTATTGTCTGCCCTCAAATTGACATCGACTCCTGCCTGCAAAAAGCGCTCAATGATAGCCGGGTTGCCTTTTTTAACCGCGATCCAAAAAGCAGTATGCAATGCATCCCGTTCAATCGTTTTACTATCGAGTATTTTTTTTACCAACGAAAAATTACCTTTGTCCGCTGCGCTGTTAAGCTCAGAATCGATATTCTCAGACCACACATTCGTAGAAACAATAGTCAATAAGACCATCACGAGTCTCATTAAGTTATTTCCAAATAATTTTTCCATGCAGAAATTCCCTTACAAAACAATTCGTATCACTTCGAAATATTAAAAACCAATTTTATTACAAACACACACCATCCATTTGTTCCGTACCTGGCGGCTAAATGGAGCCGCCAGGAAACCTTAATTATGCCATTTTCTAAATTGTCCCTCATAACCAATATGATTGCTGTGCTCTTTCCCTGACTAAGAGCACTATGCTATTCTTAACCGTTAAGTATTCTTAAATCGGTATTATGTTCACTAATGAGATCGCTGAGAATAAGCCCACTGCATTTTGCATCTCATCCTTACCTGGCTTATAGACGAAAATTTAATTTCTGTGAAAAGCACTCAAAAAATATCCCATGACCACTGATCATTATGACATCGTTATAATAGGCGGTGGCCCCGTAGGCATGGCACTGACACTTACTTTGCGCGATGCCGGTATTTCTAGTTTATTGCTTGAAGCGCGTGGCTTACCAGAAAAAGTCGAAGATCCGCGTCCGTTGGCATTATCGCACGGAAGTTATCTGATCTTGCACCGCTTAGGAGTATGGGATAAGTTGCCACAAAAAACACCTATTCGGACCATACACATCTCGAATCGCGGCAGTTTTGGTCAAACGATCCTAACGCCAGAAGATGCGGGTGTTCCCACGTTAGGATTTGTGGTCAACTATCACGACCTGTTTCATTCGATGCACAAAAAATTGGTCGAATCCCAAGCGAATTATATTGCTGGCGCAATAGTTACTCGACTGGATACCGATGAAAATTCGGGTCGAGTATATTTCAATTATCAGGGCAAAGAAGAAAAAATCACTGCCAAGTTACTCATCCTCGCGGATGGTGGCCAGCTTGCCAAACAATTGCCTGACATCACCTACCAAACCCACGATTATCAACAATGGGCTGTGGTTGCAAACGTTAAAGCCGAAAAAAAGCAAATCGGCATTGCCTATGAGCGCTTTACATCTGATGGCCCCGTGGCTTTACTTCCCAATGACAAAGACTTTGCTTTGGTATGGACTGTCACCCCTGAAGCTTCCAAAGAAATAGTTGCGCTGGATGATGCAACATTCCTAGCTCGATTGCATCGGCATTTTGGCGATAGACTGGGCAGGTTTGTCAGCGCAGGAAAAAGATCCGCGTTTCCATTGGCGCTCAAGTATGCAACCTCCGTTACCACACAAAGAGTTGCATTGATCGGCAATGCCGCTCAAACATTGCATCCCGTTGCAGGGCAAGGATTCAATCTGGGATTGAGAGATGCTTATGAATTAGCCTGTGAGATCATCAGTACGCAAAGCTCGTCCCATGAAATTGGGGCCCCTGCCATGTTGTCGAGATATCGTCAGAGAAGGCAAATGGATAGCAGTACGGGTAGAATGTTTACCGACTCGCTAGTCAAAATTTTTTCCAATGAAAATAAATTACTAAAACATGCTTGCGGCATCGGCCTAAGTACGTTGGATTGCATGCCTCCACTGAAGCGATTTATTGCCCGTCGCATGATATTCGGAGCCAGAGGATAATTTCAATCCATATCTCCCCTATCGATCCTACAAAAGTTATAATCACCCACCGTCAGCCATAATGAAAATGTTGCCAATAGTTTTACTGTCACCTGAATGACTGTGAGTTCGTGGAATGAAAATCAATCTCTTAGAGAGATTATCAAATAATACAATAGCTTATTGATTCACCAACCCATCCATATGCAAATTGGCAATCATATTTTAAAAAACAAACTCATTGTCGCTCCAATGGCAGGCGTTACCGATCGGCCATTCAGACAGTTGTGTAAAACCATGGGAGCTGGCATGGCAGTTTCTGAAATGGTATCGAGTAATTCTTTACTGTGGGGTTCAGTTAAAACACAACGAAGAGCGAACCATGATGGGGAAGTTTCACCCATTTCTGTTCAGATCGCAGGTGCAGATCCTGAGATGCTCGCGGCAGCCGCCCGCTATAATGTTGAAAAAGGTGCGCAGATTATTGACATCAATATGGGGTGTCCGGCAAAAAAGATATGCAATGTCATGGCCGGTTCCGCACTGCTCCAAAATGAAAAACTGGTTGAGAGAATTCTTGATGCCGTCGTAAAAGCGGTTGATATTCCTGTGACGCTCAAGATCCGCACAGGATGGGACAAGCAACATAAAAATGCCTTATCCATTGCTCATATTGCTGAAAATTCCGGCATCCAGGCACTGGCCATTCATGGCCGCACACGCGCCTGCGCGTATCTGGGTGAAGCAGAATACGATACGATAGCCGCCGTAAAAGCGGCTGTTAACATTCCCGTCATTGCCAATGGGGATATCACAACCCCTGAAAAGGCGAAACATATTCTTGCCTATACAAAAGCGGATGCTATTATGATAGGCCGTGCCGCTCAGGGACGTCCATGGATCTTCCGTGAAATTAATCATTATCTTGCAACCGGTCAACATCTACCAACACCAGAAGTAACCGAGATACACCAAGTACTTATCAATCACCTATATGATCTATATGATTTTTATGGTGAATACTCAGGTGTTCGTATCGCACGTAAACACATTTCCTGGTATACCAAAGGTCTGGTTGGTTCTGCTAGCTTTCGTCACGCTATGAATCAATTACAGACCAGTGATCAGCAGATTTCGGAGACAAACATCTTTTTCTCGAAATTGGCTGAAGAAGGTCAAAGATTGCGCTATATCAAAAAAGAGGGAGAGTCGGTTTATGAATGCAATGAAGGAGAATGAGATCGCAACCTGTATCCGTAAAGCTATAGGTGGTTATCTCACTGATTTGGATGGAGAAAAACCCGGACATTTATACAGCATGGTAATCAATAGTGTTGAAAAACCGCTGATTGAGATTGCTATACAACACACCAACGGCAATCAGACTCAAGCAGCTGAACTATTGGGAATAAATCGAAATACTTTACGTCAAAAAATGAAGCAATATCAAATAAAATGACCATCAAACAAGCACTGATCAGTGTCTCAGACAAATCCGGAATCATTGAATTATCACAACAATTGATTCAATGTGGCATAACTATTCTATCAACAGGCGGCACTGCCAAATTATTACAGGAAGCCGGCATTGCAGTTACAGAGGTCAGTGATTACACCGGTTTTCCCGAAATGCTGGATGGCCGGGTCAAAACACTACACCCTAAAATTCACGCCGGCATTCTTGCGCGCAATGATTTAGCCGAACACCAAACAGCCCTTGATAAAGCAGCTATTCCCAATATCGAGTTAGTCATCGTCAATCTGTATCCATTCCGCCAAACCATTGCAAAACTTGATTGCAGTCTGGATGATGCCGTTGAGAATATTGACATTGGCGGACCGACTATGGTGAGAGCCGCCGCCAAGAACTATTCGAAAGTAACCATCGTCACTGACCCACAAGATTATCCATTACTACTTGAAGAACTAAAATCTCATCATGGATCGGTCAGTCCGGCCATGCGTTTTAAATTTGCACAAAAGGCTTTTACGCACACCGCTTCTTATGACAGCGCAATCAGCAATTATTTAACTGCCTTGGATGCAAACTTTCAGCACAAAGATTTTCCAGATTCCCTCAATTTGAATTTCAATATTGCACAGCACTTACGCTATGGCGAGAATCCGCATCAAAAAGCCGCTTTTTATCGGGATGAAGCGATCCCACCGGGTAGCCTAGCTAACTATAAGCAATTGCAAGGTAAAGAATTATCATACAACAATATCGCTGATACCGATGCGGCTTGGGAATGCGTCAAAACGTTTGACAGTCCAGCATGTGTCATTGTGAAACATGCCAATCCGTGCGGGATTGCCATAGCTGAAAACACGTTGCGTGCCTATCAACTTGCTTTTGCAACAGACCCGACTTCTGCTTTCGGCGGCATCATTGCTTTTAATCGGACTGTCGATCAAGATACTGCCGAGGCTGTTTTAAAGCAATTTGTTGAAGTGATCATTGCGCCGGAGATTACGCAAGAGGCTCAACAACTCCTTTTACAAAAAAATAATATCCGTGTGTTGATTCTGCCATTACAGCATGGGTATCATCGCTATGATTTAAAACGTATCGGCGGCGGGCTTCTCGTACAAACACCGGATACTAAGAATATTTCCGTTTCAAATCTTAATATTGTCACTCAATTAAAACCGACACCTCAGCAACTGGATGATTTACTATTTGCATGGCGAGTAGCAAAATTTGTCAAATCCAACACCATTGTATTTTGCAAGAATGGACAGACTTTAGGCATCGGTGCCGGACAAATGAGTCGTGTAGACAGTGCGCGCATCGCATCCATAAAAGCTCAACAAGCAGGTCTTGATCTTAAAGGATCAGCAGTTGCTTCTGATGCGTTTTTTCCCTTCCGGGATGGCCTGGATGTAGTGGTACAAGCAGGAGCAACTGCTGTCATCCAGCCGGGAGGAAGTATCCGTGACAACGAAGTGATTGCAGCCGCTGACGAGCAAGGAGTTTCAATGGTTTTCACTGGTATTCGTCATTTCAGACACTAGGCGGTTTATTAACTATTATGAAATTACTCGTTATTGGTGGTGGTGGTAGGGAACATGCATTGGCATGGAAGCTAAGCCAATCTCCTCGAATACATAAGGTGTATGTTGCACCCGGCAATGCCGGTACTGCACAAGAACATGGGCTTGAGAATATTCCCATCACCGCCATACCTGAGCTTGTTGAATTTGCCAAGAAAGAACAAATTTCCATTACCGTTGTAGGGCCGGAAATTCCATTAGCTGCCGGTATCGTTGACGCATTCCAAGCAGCTGATTTAAAAATTTTTGGACCAACCCAACAAGCTGCACAGCTTGAAACTTCAAAAGTCTTCGCCAAGGAATTTATGCAACGACATAACATTCCTACTGCAAGTTATAAAAGTTTCACCAATCCTGTGCTAGCCCACCAATACATCGATCAATCAACGATTCCACTAGTAATCAAGGCCGACGGTCTCGCAGCAGGTAAAGGCGTTGTTGTTGCCCAAACAAATGAACAAGCTCATTCAGCAGTGAATAATATCCTGGTTGAAAAGAATTTTGGGGGCGCCGGCAGTGAAATTATTATCGAAGAATTTCTGCAAGGAATTGAAGTCAGCTTCATCGTGATGACAGATGGCCAACATATTTTGCCACTGGCAACTAGCCAGGATCATAAACGACTTCAGGATGGAGAATTAGGACCTAATACCGGCGGGATGGGTGCTTATTCACCGACACCCTTTATCTCCCCTAGCCTGCATGCAAAGATCATGCGCGACATTATTACTCCTGTCATAACAGGAATGAAAAAGGAAGGCATCAATTACAGAGGTTTTCTCTATGCGGGACTGATGGTTACTGCAGAGAATCAAGCAAAAGTATTGGAATTTAATTGCCGACTTGGAGATCCAGAAACCCAACCTATCATGCTGCGCTTAAAAAGTGATCTTTTTACATTGATTGAGCATGCTATAGATGGATCACTTGATAAAGTTGACATTGAATGGGATCGCCGTGCAGCACTAAGCGTTGTCATGGCAGCGCATGGTTACCCTGAGAATCCTAGAAAGGATGATGTCATCCATGGTTTATCCGATCTGACGCTCGAACAAAATCATACCGACAGTTTCCATATCTTTCATTCAGGAACAATGGCAGGAGGAAAAGATGGAAATGAAATTGTGACAGCAGGCGGGCGTGTTTTATGCGTCACAACCTTGGGAGAAAGTATTAAAATCGCCCAACAGAATGCTTACCAATTAATCAACAGAATTCATTTTGATGATTATCAAATACGAAGAGACATCGGATATCAAGGCATCAATTATCAAAGAAAAATAACTGAGTGACGGTCAAAGAAACAAGTCAAAAAGATTTGCCATGTTCAGATAACCGTCTTAACGATTAAAGATAATTGAATAAGGATAAACCTGAAACCCTAATATATGACTGCTGTGCAGCCTGGAGATATAATTGTTGCCGTTGCAAATCTGATATTGCTTTCGCAAAATCAACATGCTGTAGCTGTCCAAGCATATCTTCAAATTGAATATCCTGATCACCACCAACACTTTCCAATGTGTCGATCTCTTGAAGCCGAGAACCAATAGTTGACCGCTGTGCAAGCACATGTTCTAAACTATTGTTAATATTCTTTAATGCCGAATTTAAGCTATTTTCCAGTTGAGTAGCTGCAGATGATCCACTAGGAGGCGTCTCTAAAGCCTCAATCAAATTACCTACTGTCTCAAAGATGCTTTGATTATTACTTGGAGAAACCGTGAATTTATCTCCATTAGCAGGATCACCTTTAATATTCAATTGCATTCCATCAAAACTGATCGTAGTGTTACTTGTATATGCATTAGCTGATGAAACTGGCGATCCCGTCGTTGTATCAACAATATCGTAAGTCGTCACGCCAGCTGCAACCGTAAAATTTATCTCATAATTATCTCCAGTCAGACTAGCCGGAGTGATCACTGAACCGACATTAATCACGCCAGTGCCCGTATTCGATGAGTCTGCTGCTGTTGTGAAAACGCCATTGCCATTCTTAATCCGATCAAAGACATCCGTACCTGAATCACTCACAGCAAGTTGACGA
This sequence comes from uncultured Nitrosomonas sp., assembly GCA_902826115.1. Taxonomy (GTDB): domain Bacteria; phylum Pseudomonadota; class Gammaproteobacteria; order Burkholderiales; family Nitrosomonadaceae; genus Nitrosomonas. The sequence goes on along the minus strand of CADEDO010000017.1, from coordinate 27,914 downwards.
GTAGGTCCTACTTGAATGAGTCTTTGACCCTGGTCTCCCATATACTGCACATCCAGCCCTGTCAAAACAAAAGGCTTGGTATTTGTTTGATAACCTGAAAATAGAAATTGCCCCTTCTCATCAGTCGCATTAGCCAACCCAACCAGTGATTCCAATCGACCACGCAGCTCCATTGCAAGCGCCTTTTTATCAGCATCTGAGAGTGACGCATTACCCGCGTAGACCGCGGATTCATGTACATCTTGAAGTAATGATGTCACTTGCTTTAATACATTATCTTCCAATCCAAGCGAAGAACTTGCACTATCACGGTTAACTGAATATTGTTTATTAATTGATGCCGACTGAGTAATATTGAGTACCTGCGCAGAAGCAATCGGATCATCTGACGGTGTTAAGATGCGCCTACCGGTAGAAAGTTGTTGTTGTGTCTTGATTAACGTATCTTGTTGCTGAAGCATTAAATTGGTGCCGGTTTCATAAATTGTATTTGTACTGATACGCATAATTTTACTCCTGATCTATATATTCTTAATCAATTCTAAATTCTAAGAAGTGAATCAAACAGTGTATTACTGATTTCAATCACCTTACTGGATGCCTGGAAAGCTTGTTGGAAGCGCATCAAATTAGCGGCCTCCTCATCCAGATTAACACCCGATAATGATTGAATTGATTTCTCAGTTTGAGCTAGTAAATTAGCTTGAGCCTTACTGGTAACATCCAATTCGCGCGTTTTATTACCAATCTGACTCACCAGTTGCGCGTAGGTTGCTTGGTAGGTTGCGGTACCGTTCTCCATGGTACTTTTAGTTTGCAAAGCACCTAACAACAAAGCATTACGATTATCAGAAGATCCATTACTATTGGGTTCAATTGTAAAAACATCTCCCGCAGCAGGCTGACCACTTATTTGAAATGCATACCCATTGAAACTAATATCAGCGCCCGCTGTGTAGGCCTGATTCGTTGCTGGTAATCCAGTACCGGTGCCTGTCACATCATACTGCCCGTCATAAGGTGCATGAAAAGTAATGGTCAACGGCTGCTGTAGATTTGGATCCAGCGGCAATGAATTGACCGTTCCAGCACTGATAGTCCCTGTACCTTTGTTTGTTGATGCTGCACTAGTTCGGTTGGGACCTGCTGCTGCAATTTCGGTCGTATCAGTAATATTAACTGCTATACCCTTCGCACCATTCACTGTTGGTTGAATTAAGAACCTTTCATTCGGAAGAATAGCCGCTCCCGTAACTGATAATCCATCTAAAGTTAGAGGCGTAGCTCCAGATGGAATCACTGCTGTGCTGACGGAACTATTGTCAGATAAATTTGTAAGCGTGTAGTTAGTGCCATCATAGGAAAATTGATAATCACTTGTTGTTAAAGCACCAAAGTCACTTATGCTTGCCGTAATATTTGATGCCGCATTATTGGTCGAAGCAGAAATAATTTTAGGTGAAGACACCGTGAAAAGTTCTTTCCCCATATCTCCATTAAGATCTACCCCTAGTTGATGTTGTTCATTGAAAGTTTGCGCTAATGTCATAGCGACTCGGCCTAATGCGTTTTGCGCACCATCGAGCGAATCGCGCCGGAAAGCTAAAATACCACCCAACGCACCACCTGTAATTTGATCTTCTGGCAACTGAATTGTTTGATTTGCACTCACGAGGCCTAGCGTCAAATTATCTGGATTATCAGGAGAAACAATAGTTTCTAATGATAGCTTCTGGGATCCAACAACTATCGCATGCCCATTTCCAACATAAACATTAACAGATCCATCACTTTGCTTGACCGTATCGGTATTAATCAACTTACTTAATTGATTAATAAGATCATCCCTTTGATCCAGCAAATCATTAGGAGGTTCTCCGCCAGAAACGCCCTCAGCTAGAATGATTTGTTGATTGATTTGTGCTATTTCATTAGCGAAAGAATTTATCTCGACAACACTACTAGTAATTTGTGTATTCACGCCTTCTCTCATCTGAGACATGCGCTCATCCATGCTCTGAAAACGAGACACTAATGCTTCTGCATTACTCAACATAGCCTGACGTGATGAAACGACCGATGGATTTGTTGCTACATCTTGTATTGCGCTGAAGAAATTCTGCAGCGCTGGAGAAAGCCCGGAAGTAGCTTCAGCAAACATATTATCTAATTGCTTTATCTGCGCATAGTTAGTATCCAATGATTGGCTTTGTGTTTGTACTTGCAATGATTGACTAACAAGGAATTGACTATAAATTCGCTGCACTGACGCTGAGTGAACACCGCGTCCTACATATCCGGCTGCTATTGTTTGTGGAGTATTTGTACTCTGGATCACTCGCTGACGATTAAAACCAGGTGTATCGATATTGCTGATATTATGACTCGTTATTTGCAGCTGATTCTGCGCAGCTAATAAGCCAGAAACTCCAATGTCAAGAATACTATTTCCCATAATTTTAGCCTAATTATCAATGTTTAAGAACTTACAAGTAACATCGGCAAATCGATCAAAGAATTAAAAATTTTTGAATTAAATTAATTCCCGATTTTGCAATTTGTCGCTGTTGAGTATTCGAATAATCTTATCCGCATACAATGGATCAGTAGCATATCCCGCACGCTGAAGACCATTTGCAAATGTCGCAGCATCATTGGATTTCAGTACTTTTGCATAGCGTGGATTATCCAATAGCAACTTGGCATAATCGTTAAATCCTTCAGCATATGAATTATAAGCTCTGAATTTCTCTACCATTTTCTGCGGCACGCCATTAACGTATTCAGTAGTGACTGTCTCAATCACATCTCCTTTCCAATTAGCTCCTGCTTTGATGCCGAATAAGTTGTAGCTTGGCCTATTATCTGCGTGACGAATTTCATGCTTACCCCAACCACTCTCCAGTGCAGCCTGAGCAAGCATAAAATGTGGAGGAATACCTGTTGATAGAGATGCAGTTTTTGCATGTGGCAAGAGCTTATCTATAAAATCTGTCGAATGATTCAGCGATCTATTTGATTGAGTATTACCAATCTGAGCGTTGGCTATTAATTCATCAACTGGTGAAATAAATTTATTGCTTGGCACAGTAGCATTGGAGGAGGTCTGAGTATTCAGCCACAACTGTTTTGACTTATCATTCGGATGTCCATCGGTAATCAGCGATGAGTTATTTACTGACTGTATCGTTGAAAGAATGGCATCTGTCTGACTAATAGAGGTTTTGGAATCCGGCGAATGATTGGTTCGAGCTAGTTGCTGTACCATCATGTCAGCGACACCAATTCCTTTGGTCGAGATGTGCTGAGCCAGTTGCTGATCATACATCTGAGTGAAAAATTGCGTTTGCTGGCTATCGAATAATCCATCCTTAGGCGTAGCCTCACGCATGCTTTTAAGTAGCATATTCATGAACAGCGCTTCAAATTGTTGCGCTACTTTTTGCAGTGCCTCATCCGGATTTTGCTTCGACATTAAATGCAGATCATCTATGCTTTTAGCATCAATCGCGAGCTTGCTTGAGATATCAGGAGATATAACCATAATTAATATAATCAGATAATTAAATAATTTCTAATTCTGCACGAAGTGAACCTGCCGCTTTCAAAGCTTGTAATATCGATAACAGATCCTGTGTTGTTGCACCGATTGCAGTCAATGCTTTGACAACTTCGGCAAGATCTGCGCCGTTAGGTAAAAGCATCAAATTACCTTCTTCAGTGCGTATTTCAACTTGGGAGCGAGGAACAACCACTGTTTCCCCTCTTTGTGCGAATGGGCCTGGCTGGCTAATGACCGGTTCAGTATTGATGATTATTGACAAATTACCATGCGCAATCGCACTGGTCTCAAGCGTCACTGATTGATTCATCGCCACAGAACCTGTACGGGAATTAACGATGACCTTCGCTGGAGCTTTGGCAGGCGTAATATCCATACTCTCAATCTGCGAGAGAAACCGGATGCGTTGCGTATTATCTGTAGGCGCCTTAACTTGTATCATCCGTCCATCCACAGCGACAGCAGCGAGGGGATAAATACGATTGATGGCTTCCACAATACGATCAACTGTCGTGAAATCAGACGCATTGAGTTCAAGATTAATAAATTCCCCTTGCCCGACTGTCGTCGCGATCTCGCGCTCTACAATTCCCCCACCCGCGATACGTCCAACACTCAGATGATTAACTTGCACACTGCTACCCCCAGCGGCTGCTCCGATACCACCTACGAGCAAACTCCCCTGAGCCACCGCATAAACCTGATTATCAACACCTTTAAGCGGGGTCATCAATAAAGTACCCCCGCGCAGACTTTTGGCATTACCCATTGAGGACACCGTGACATCAATCTGCTGACCCGGTTTAGCAAATGCCGGCAATGTAGCGGTCACCATCACAGCTGCCACATTGCGTAATTGCAAGTTGGTACCAGGTGGCAAGTTGATGCCTAATTGACCTAACATACTGATGATACTTTGTACCGTAAAGGGTGTTTGCGTAGTCATATCACCACTGCCATCCAGGCCCACTACCAATCCATATCCGATCAATTGGTTATTACGCACACCCTGTATGGATGCCAAATCCCTGATTCGCTCAGCTGCGCTGACTCCTGGCAGAAGAAAAATGATGGCGATCAGGAAGCAAGCATAAATATTTTTTATATTCATAATCTTCACATTAATAAACAATTAACTCTTGCATGTTTATACTGCTTTAAAAGGGTGAAAATGTAAGGAAGAAACGCGACAACCAACCCATGGTTTGCGCTTCATCCAAATATCCATTAGCTCGATATTCAATGCGCGCATCGGCAACTTGTATCGAGGAAATAGTATTTCCTATGATATGAATAGGGTTCACAATCCCTGAAAGACGAATGAACTCCTGTCCCTGATTAATGCCGATTTGTTTCTCTCCACTGACAACGAGATTTCCATTAGGCAATGCTTCTATAACAGTCACCGTAATCGTTCCTTTAAAATTATTTTTGCTTGAGCTCTCACCACTTCCCTCAAACTTATTCTCGGATTTAGCTTCAGCGGTTGCATGCTTTTGCAAAAGACTTAAAGGAACACCTAACAGGCTAGGCACCGAAAAACCAAGCTCTCCAGAGCGATCTACATTACTTCCAGAACTCTTGCTGGCGTTGGTTACTTCATTCAAAGTGACAATGATTGTGTCGCCAATGCTACGCGCCCGCCGGTCTTCAAATAATGGGGTATAACGTACCCCACTGATTGTGCTATTAATATTCTGAAATATCGCTCCATTGGGCTGCACAGTCGCCGCACTCTGTTGGTGTGGCCGAAATACATTTGGTTGATAAGTAGTTGTTGAAGGCGTCATGGCACAACCTGATACCAACGAAATAAGTATCAAAGAAACATATAACCGCTTTTGTTTTATCAGGTTGATATTGATCATCACATCACTCCAAATTGCCATCTCTATTACAATTGCGCTAAGCGTTGCAACATTTGATCTGAAGTCTCAATGGATTTTGAATTCATCTCATAGGCACGCTGTGTTTGAATCATGCTCACCAATTCTTCCACTACGTTTACGTTCGATGTTTCAACAAAATTTTGTTCCAACAATCCCAAGCCATTGGTACCAGGTGCATTCTGATTTGGCGTTCCACTCGAAGCAGTTTCCATATACAGATTCTCTCCCGATTTCTGCAGTCCTGCCGGATTAATGAAGCCAGCCAACTGGATATTGCCAACTTGAATAGGGGCAACCGATCCAGGTACTGTTGCCGATACTGTGCCATCTCTTGCAATTGTGATCCCCAAAGCATTTGGAGGAACCGTAATCGCTGGCTGAACCGTATACCCACTAGAAGTAACCAATTGACCATTGATATCCGATTGAAAAGCACCGTCACGGGTGTAGGCAGTCGTGCCATCAGGCAGCAGGACTTGAAAGAAGCCAACACCTCTGATGGCAACGTCACGTTGATTATCCGTTTGTTGCAAAGCTCCTTGAGTGAAAATGCTTTCTGTTGCAACTGGTTTCACGCCTGTTCCTATTTGCAAACCAGAAGGTAACTGAGTTTGTTGTGAAGATTGCGCACCCGGCTGACGAACTGTTTGATACAACAAATCCTCAAATACTGCACGAGCACGTTTAAATCCATTCGTGCTAACGTTTGCCAAATTATTTGAAATAACATCCATTTTGGTTTGCTGAGCATCAAGACCAGTTTTGGAAATCCATAATGAACGCACCATAATTAATAATCCCTTAAATTTATTATCTGATTTAGGCTCTTAGAACCATTATTTCGCTGGCCTGCTGTGCATTACGCTCCGCACTCTCCAGCATTTTCATTTGCATATCAAATTGACGCGCAAGCGCTATCATGCTGACCATCTCATGTACAACATTGACATTGCTCCCTTCCAGGGTTCCATCTACCAACTTAACTTTGGCGTCAGCTTGTGCTACTCCTCCATCCTTCAGTCGAAATAAACCATCCTCTCCCTTTTTGAGTTTATCGACTGGTGGATCAACCAGCTTGATTCTTCCCACCAAGGCAACCGTATTCGGTTGAGGATTAATAGGCACAGAAGATATCGTTCCATCCGTGCCAATCGTAATGCGAGTTTCGGGTGGAATCGTAATGATGCCGGTGTCACCTTTAACTTTAAGCCCGTTCTGTGTCAGCAAAATCCCATTCGGACTTACTTGCAAACTACCATTGCGGGTATAGGCTTCCTCACCATTGTCAAGCTGTACGGCGATCCACCCCGAACCACGAATCGCAACATCCAGATCTCGACCTGTTGTTTGCAATTCGCCGGGGGTAAAATCTGCATTAATGGTTGAATCCACGACAAATGCACGTGTCGGTAATCCATCACCGAATACTGGCACTGCACGGAATGCATTATTCTCAGCACGAAATCCGGTTGTTGATGCGTTTGCAAGGTTATGAGAAACCGTTGCTTGTTGACTTAGCGTATGATTTGCTCCAGTCATCGATGTATAGATTAGTCGATCCATTTTTTACTCAATTTCAATGAAATAAAATTACCAATATTTCTTAACAATTAATTAATCAAAGAAAAATAATTAAAGATTAACCAATGTTTGTAAAACGGTATCTTGAGTCTCAATTGTTTTAGCATTTGCCTGATACATGCGTTGTGCGGTAATCATTTTTACCAACTCATGTGTCAAGTCAACATTAGCATCCTCGACAGCGGAGGACTGAAGCGCTCCCAATGTTCCCGATTTTGGAGTGCCAACCACGGGTTGCCCTGAATCAGCAGTTTCCTCCCAACGGCCATCGCCAGCAGGAGCCAATCCTTGTGGGTTAAAAAAGTTTGCCAGAACGATTTGCCCAATAGTCTTAGTTTGACCATTCGTATAATTGCCTTGAATTATCCCGTCGGCAGTCGTGCTAAAACCAGCCAAACGACCTGGGGCATAACCATCTTGTGTCAGAGCATTGACACCAAAATCAGATCCAAATTGAGTTGACGAGGTTAAATCTAGAGTAAAATCCAGAGGAGAAGTGGCTCCTAGCGTGGGATTAATGGTTGCCAAATCAATTGATACGGTAAATGGTGTTGCAGCAGGATCTATTGCGCCAGTGCTATCAAATTGCAGTGCCTGAGAAGCCGCTCCACCCAAAGTAACGCCGATAGGTAGCCCTGCAGCATCAACTTTGCCATCAATCGTTGCGAAAGTATTCCATGTATTAGCAGCTGTTTTCTGAAAAAAGAGAGCAAATTGATGTGAATTCCCCAGACTATCCACTACGGTACCTGATGTTGTTTTGTTATAACTTTGGGGATTGGTTGCATCAAAAGTAGCCACTGCCGGCAAATCCAGGCGTGAATCCAGATTGACCCCCACGGCATAGGAAGAAGTCGGTTTAGGCGCAAGATCGGAGGTGGATAATTTTAAATTGGTTGGTCCACTTGCAATGATATTTCCAGACGCATCGGCCATATATCCGGTTAAATTCAACCCCCTAGAATTAGTAATAAACCCATTGCCATCGGCACGAAACTGACCATCTCTGCTATAACTAATGGCCCCTCCATCACTCATACGAAAAAAACCTTGACCATTAATGGCAATATCCAATGGATTATTGGTCTGCGTGATGTTCCCTTGACTAAAGGTCTGTGCAATCGTTGCTACTTTTGCACCAATACCCACTTGAGACGACCCTGATCCACTGAGTGAATTGGCGAAAACATCGGTAAATTGAGCCTGAGATTGTTTAAATCCAACGGTATTTACGTTAGCGATGTTATTACCAATCACATCCAGATTGGTTGATGATGTGTTAAGTCCGCTTAAGCCCTGTTGAAAACTCATAATGATCTCCTAATTAAAATACCCGTTTAACATCAGATAAATTGACAAGTCCTAAATCTCCCATGTCGAGCAGCGCACCTTTCTCACTGGCTGAAACGCTTTTCACCACACCTAATGCCAGCGTATCGACTTTAATATCTTGCCCACCCTGCTTGCCACTAACAGTAAACGTATAGTTTCCATCGGATGCCGTAGTTCCATTATCTGCTTTGCCATCCCATGAAATAGCACTAATGCCAGATGGCTTTGGACCTAACTCCATATGTCGTATTGGCATACCTGAACTATCCATAATCGTTACTTTCAGTTGATCAACAGGTTGTGCCAATTCAATCCCTAAAGTACCTTCACCTTTCAGCACTAAAGATGTTCCAGGGGCAAAAACACTGTGTCCTATCATTCCTGTTGCTTCAACTGACAAACTGTCTCCAACATCAGAAGTTAATAATTGTAAGGTGCTATTTAATTTATCTATCCCGGTTACCGTGCTGATTTGCGCTAATTGACTGGTAACTTCCGCATTATCAAGAGGTTTGAGAGGATCTTGATTTTTCATCTGAGTCACTAACAGTTTCAAAAAACGATCCTGTGGATTTTCAGCATTTTTCTTAGCACTGATACCTGTAGTCGTTGCAGACAAAACTGTTTCTGAATTGGTTTGCTGGATTGCACTCATCATGAACTCCTTTATTGACCGATAGTCAGTGTTTTTTGTAATAGCGATTTAGTGGTATTCATCATGTCAACACTATTCTGGTATGAGCGTGATGCAGACATCATATTGACCATTTCATCAACCACATTGACATTGGGCATCGTTACATATCCATTCTTGTCTGACAGTGGATGCTTAGGTTCGAACACTTGTCTCATCGGTGAGGCATCGTGAACAATACCCGCCACCTTAACTCCGCTTGCCCCATTAGCTGCGGCTTGCAATGTACTAAAAACCACCTGGCGGCCACGATAAGGTTCACCGGTTGAACTGGTTACACTATCCGCATTTGAAAGATTACTGGCGACAACATTCAAGCGCTGTGATTGCGCAGACATTGCCGAACTTGCTATATCGAATACATTGAATAAAGACATTATCTATCTCTCCTGCATTGCTAATGCAATGTTTCTGAATTCATTATTAATAAAGGTTATGCTTGCATCGTATTTAACAGAATTATCAGCAAAGCGAGTACGCTCCATATCCATATCTACTGTGTTGCCATCTGCACTGGGCTGCAAAGGAACGCGGTATAACAGATCGTCTCCCAGAGGACCAACGTTAGAAGTATTAATATGCCTAGAAGATGTCGTTATTAAACCAGTTTTGTTGATATTGGTAGTTAGCGAAAGCCTGTCACGTAGTACACTAGCGAAGTCAATATCTTTTGCTTTAAAATTAGGAGTATCTGCATTAGCTACATTGCTGGAAAGTAACTCTTGTCTTGCAGCTCGCAAACTTAAAGCTTGATGGTGAAAATTGAGTTCTTTATCAAGTTTGTTAATCATTGTAAGAATCCTAATTAATATGTCTTTCAATCTTTCTACTAGCATTTAGTATGCCAAGTATGATAATTGGATTAATTAGCCAATGAGCTTACGAAAAAGACTTGAAAGAGAGGTTATCTTTAAAAGTAAATCCTCTACAATTTGCTTAAGATAATTATTGAACGGCAATAATTGCCGGGAGCGGCAAAAAACTAATGGTCAAATCACTTATGGTACATCGCGTGGTATTAATCTCCAGTCTGTCAGCGCTGATAACATTTTCCTTGTCTTTGTTTGCATCACAGCAGGAGCCTGTCAATCAGTATCAAGATATTTCATTGATCAAAAAAACTGTGGAAGATTTTATTTACCGAAATACTGCCACCCTTCCAGGGCAGATCATTGCTAATGTCGACAAAATTGATCAGCGGCATAACTTGCCCCAATGCCCTGAACTAGAGGCCTTTGTCCCAACCGGTGGTCGATTGTGGGGAAAAACTTCCATCGGCGTTCGTTGCAATAGCCAATTGGCAACTTGGACACTCTATGTTCAAGCCGAAATTAATGTAATGGCCAGTGTATTGCATATAGCACGACCAGTATCCAGTGGAAAAGCACTTGTTGATGAGGATATAGCACCACAAATTGTGAATCTGACACAAATGCCCGATGGAATCTTTACGGATGCAAAACAAGTGATCGGCAAAGTCGCCACTAGCAATCTGACTGCGGGGCAACCACTTCGCTCGCAAATGCTACGTGCGCCTCATGTCATTTTGCGTGGTCAGAAGGTTAGTCTAGTGATTCAGGGACGTGGATTTAGCATCAGTTCGGAAGGACAAGCTTTGGCAGATGCTGCTGAAGGTCAAGTTGTACAAGTGCGCAATAAATCAGGAAAAATTATTAGTGGACTTGCACGCATGAATGCCATTGTCGAAATACAACCCTAATCAAAAGCAAACAAAGCGTTCATCACTCTTTGATTTATAATAACGAGTCTAATCAATTTTTCAAGAAAAAAGCTTACTTACAATTAGGAAATGGACCATACCATTGAAATAAAAAGAATTCTGTCTGACATATTAGGCTCTGGTGAACGATTTGATTCCATGACACCAGATACCTTTCTGTTGGGAAATATCCCTGAACTCGACTCAGTTGCAGTAGTCACTATTATTTTGGCTCTCGAGAAAAATTTCTCCCTCTCAATTCATGACGACGAAATCAGCGCCAAGACATTTGAAACTTTGGGAACCTTAGTTAATTTTGTAGAAAAGAAAATAGCTAATAAAAATTATGATAGCCGCAATTAATGCATCAACAACCTACTTGATTAAGAATACTTCATCAGATTTTCTGGAGCAATTGAGCATTCCAAAATGACGTAAGCCTTCAACATACATGTAGGCCTGATTGTATTTTGAATTGGATAATGCATAATCACTGTTATTAAATTCAAGAAATATGGAGTAGATCGTTGAAATTACATCTAGCAAATTTTGCTCATCAAAATATCTTTACAGGCTATGGCGATGGATATGTATTAATTAATCAGATTCGCCATGAAAAAAGCCTCATTATATTTCCTGATCAATTACTTGAGAACTGGCCCGTTACATCCGTCGCACAATTGGAAATGCAGCATTTCGATAGTCTGATACAACGAACACCTGAAATCATAATCTTAGGAACAGGCTCTCGTCACCAGTTTCCAGACCATTCTTTGTTGAGTCAATTAACAAAAAAAAACATTGGGATCGAAATTATGGATACAAAGGCATGTTGTCGTACTTATAACATCTTAGTTGAGGAAGGACGCCGCGTTGCTGCCGCAGTATTGATTTAGCTTTATTCCAACATTCGCGATACGATCGTAAGCATCTTAAAAAGTATCGAATAAAGACTAAGCATATGTAATCCATTATTCGTAAAACTGTTCAGCCATCTGTGCTATCAAAAAATATTCTAGTCAGATATCAAATGACACAATCACTCTTTAAATTTTCCTGATCAGTACTCAATAATGTTATAGTTTACCTTTTCAAATCACAAGATTTTAAAAAGAAATGGCCATGACATTTATGATTGTGATAAATTCATATTTGGACAGTCAGATGCGTTAAAATTGGCTTCCTTCACAAAATATAATATAGGAGTTAAAAATGAACAAATTTCTTATTGCAGCTTTTGCTTCAGTCTTTTTATTCGGTTCTTCTGTTACTATGGCTAGTGGCAACTTAGAATCTGCATTACCATTCGTGTCTGCTCAAGATATCTTGAACAAAATAGCATGTGAAGGCAAAAAAGCTGGCGATAAAATCAAGGATCGTACAGATGGCGAAATGGTTACCTGTCCTGCCAAAATTAAGAATCCTAAAAAATAAGACATAAAGTCAGTTAAAGAAGAATTGTACTGAGGTCAAGTCTGATAGAGTATTCCTTCTTAAAATATAAGAAACTCAGGAGCATTAAAACCGTTTAGTTTCTTATTAAAAGTAGCATTATTACAACTATTAGCTTGACCTTCTGTATAGAATCGCACTCAAACCATTAATTCTGATTGATTAACAAACACTTCCAAGCCTTCTCCATTTACTCTACTTGGTAGGGTAAGATTATTTGTCACAATCCTACTTTCTATAGATTTCATCTTCATGCACACTTATCCGGTTCTTGAACTAAACTGATTAATGCTCTCTTTTATCTAATGATTAGAATATTACCGACGCCTCTTCCTGTTTTGAATTGAGCACTTAACCGCCAATTTTGACATACTCACCATTCTGCCTGACCCAAATTTCTCCAGTAAAAGCATCACTGACTGTCGTAGCATCCGTCGCAAAACAATCATCCACGATATTACTTGTATAAGTCCCCGCTGTGTAATATTTCACCGGAGGTGTCAGCGCGATTCCATCGACAGGGAAACCTGCCAATAAATTTGTAAGGGCTGTTGTGATATCAAAACAAAGATCAGAGTTTACAATCAAGTTAGCCGTGTCAGCCGCAACATTAATAGTGCAATGCTTAACATTTGCTGAAGCATCGACAATACCCTTAATAGGATCGGGCAATCCCGGGATATTGATTGATAAACCTTCTAATCTTGAGCTGGTTACAGTATTGCTTCCAAGCAAGGAAACACCACTTGCGGTCGTTTGTCGCGGCACACTACAAAGATTAGTGTTAGCAAGATCCGGTGCAGATACACACTGACCACCGGAAGTGACAGTAACAACATTGCCACTTTGACTATACGTAATCCCCGCAGGTATTTTAGAGGTATCACAAGCTGCTACACTTCCATTCCCTCCCAAACTGTCAATATGAGCAATAAGATTGGCAAGCGTATCGATATAGGTTGGACGATCACCCCAAATTCCTCCAAGGAGATAAACACCATTATCATTTTTGTTAACACCCACATATATTCCAGACTCTGGATAATGTCGGTATAACCAAGGTTCTATATTCTGAGTAGCTTGATGACCTGAAAAAAACTGCGGATAAGTATTTTCAGCCCAGTTAAGTATTTTTTCAGTATCACCACCTGTGTCAGCGCGAATTGAATAACTATGACATAGCAACACAAATACACATCCAGATAAAATTAACCGTTTCATATGATGCAACATATCTAAAATCTCCAATTGATGAGTAAATTGATGTTTAAAAAGATGGAATGATCTATCTATACAAAAAAACAACAAATATTATCCTTGAATCATACAAACTGGATTTAAAGATTTAGCAGGTAAAAACGTGGGATTTCTTGTGTACAATTATTTGCAGGAAACGATTGTTTTATGTTTCTGATTAACTAGGCCCCTCTGAAATACACACAGGTGCTGATAGCAAGCAATAGAGACTGAACAAACTTCACATTGATCAGAATAGAAATTAACAATCATTTCAGTTCAATTTTAGGTAGGGTGATTGTCTTACTGGGCGATGCCGTCTCCATGGAAGGACAGCTATTGATGCACTTTGACAGCCAATTGCAGTAATTTCGAGCTGATATCCAGTCCTGACTTGCGCGCTGCTCCCAAATTGATTTCAAAAACAATTTTTTCATTGCTTAAATTCATATTGATTACAATACCTTCGGAAAGGGCATGGGGGTTGTCGGCAAGTGTAAGAATAGGCCTATTCTGCAGATCGCCTAGAATGGTTGACAGATGGTTATTAATTGATTTAGAGAAGAATATTGCCTGACACCGCGCCAACTCTTTCAGATCATTAACACGTACTATCTTAATGTGACGTTTATTAACCGCTCTGCTTTGTAATTTATCGATCTCACCACCAAAGTAATCTTTCCCATAAATGCATAGATTAATGGTTTCATCAATGTTGTCAGGCCACTGTGTAAAAGCAATAAAGTTATAAATAAATGCGGCTTTTACTTGATACTCAAGCATATCTTCAGCTACAGCGATCGACTGGAAATTCGGCAAGCAAAAAATCAAACATAAAACCAGCAAATGATTACATAGCCCTTGCTTTAAGCATCTATCAGACGATCTCAACAATTGTTCAAATAAGTGCATGCCCACATACCCTCATCAAAAGCAACATTCTGCTTCTGTATCGGTAAGATCAAACTGAATCTGGTCAGCGAGGAGCATTGCAATTTTTATTATTGATCTCTGTATCAGTATTGTCATTATCATGTCACTGCCAATATATTCCAGAATAACAACTCAGATATTTAGCGCAGGTAAGGCGAAGACAAAAGCCAACGACCATTGGTCGTATTCGATTTCGGAAAAATAATGATCAGGTAATTGCTCTGATCGCGAGGAGAGAATTTCACGAAACTAGTATCGGGCACTTCATTGTAATACAAGCAGTCATCGTTCTCCCGGATGAAAGTGGACTTATTTAGCAAAGGAAAAAGTTTTTAGACCATCCGATTCCTGCCTACATTGGCTATCATGTTGCTCGATAGTACACCGAAAAATATTGCAGAGTAAACGCCGCGTCGATCTATCACCACTTGTTACTTGTTGTTTTAAACAATAGACTAGAACCATACTTGCACGCTCGGCATCCAGCAAGGCATCTGCAGACGGAATTCCAACTAAAAACGCCATTCAGCGCCAACGTAGATACCACGCGGTATGGATGTGGGCAATGACGGAATAAAATCAGAAACAAATTCCCGATGATTCTGACTCAATAGATTCTGACCAACCAAAAATAACTCGACATTTTTCTGAGGTTTGAACGTCAGCTTGGTATCCATCGTAACGTAACTTGGAATATGGTAGAAATCAACTTTGCTGACATAGCGCAGCCACAGATTGAATTGCAATCTCTCCGACAAATCATAGTTTGAGCGCAACGAGATTTGATGCTGTGGGCTCACCTTGTCGGCACTGCCTGTCGTAGGATCTATTTGCCTGAGTACAGAATCAGAATGGATATGCATATCAATATAACTGTAATTACCCTGCAGACGCCATCTTTCGTGAGGCCGCCAGTCAATGGAAGTTTCGACACCGTGCGTATGTCCCGAGGCTTTGTTATTTAACCCGATAGGTAATAACAAATAGAACGGAGAAATGGCATGAAAAGACGGCAATCCCAGCGACAAATCACGCAACTGACTATAATCATTGTAAAAAGCAGCGATATCCACGGAAGCTTGCGAAGAAAACTGATGACGATATCCCAGTTCGTAAGCAATCAGCTTTTCAGAATTAAAGCTGGACGAACCCGCTAATTGAGCCAATGCCGGAAATGGCAACAAAGCAGATATGCCAGGAACCGCATTTAATGTTCGGGTATTCAATAAGACATCGTTCTCAGCTCGAGAAGGCGTGCGCACTGCACGGGAGACTGACATCCAGATTGAATTCTTATCATTCGGTGTCCACATTAAGCGCGCATTAGGCTGAATTTCCATGCCCGTAAAATCATTGTGATCAAAACGCGAACCTAAGGTAAAACGCAAATGCTCAGGTATCAGCATAATTTCATCCCGAATGTACACGCTCGCGAGATGATTCGTTTGCTCGCGCGGACTAAACGAAGCAATTTCGGTATCCGTTACTTTATTATGGTACAGGCGATAATTAGCCCCCCAAGTCAGATCATGTCTTTCAAACAAGGGAAAGCGGTGTTGAAAATCAATGTCAAAGCTCTCGGCTTTAAATATCGAACTGGTTAATAAACGATATTCCACCCGGTCATAATAAGTTTGCAGCATGATGGATGACTGATTGGAATAAGTCCGATCCCAACGCAAGCGGATATTACCGCCTTCATTATGCCCTCTCGCAGCATTGGCCTGAATAATAGGCGTGCTCAGCAGTGATTTGTCTAACTGATCACCAAACGCGTTATAAAAAATATCTCCCTGCACGGTCAACACATCTCTACCGCGCGTATGATCCAGCCTAAATCCTCCCCTGGCGCTGTGCCAGGCATCATTGGCGTTCCCTCTCGAGATCGTTCCCATATGATCTCGAGTGAATCCTTTGGCGTACACACGAAAAGGGGTTTCTTCATTAATTTTCCCGCCATAGCGGGCGCCAACAAAACCTTGCTCGAAACTGCCACCGCCGGCTGAAAGCAAAGTACCCTGAGTATCCGCCGCCTTTTTGGTAATGATATTGATCACACCGTTGACGGCATTGGCACCCCACACGGCTGCATTGGGGCCCCGAATCACTTCGATGCGTTCGATATCCTCCATCAACGTATCTTGTTGTTCCCATTGCACGCCGGCAAAGAGCGGGTTGTAGACGCTACGGCCATCCATCATGACTTGCAATTTGTCAGCAAAACGACCGTTAAACCCGCGGATACTGATGGCCCATTTATCCGTACCCAATCGCGCCACTTCGACACCAGGAGCCATACGTAACGCTTCCGGAATACTGGTTGCACCGGAGCGGCGAATATCGTCTTGGGAAATCACAAAAATAGCGGAGGGAACTTCAGAAAGTTTTTGGGAATACCTTGATGCCGAGGTGACTTCAATTTTCATCAACTCTTCGATACTGAGATCCAAGAATCGATTACCAGCCATTTGTTCACTCGTCATAGATTTATTCCCAGCCATCAGGGAATGAGCAAAGCAACACAAAACAATGAAGGCTAAACGCTTCAGATTGAATAGTATGGTCTGACGATGCACGGAAGTCACAGATTATTTATGTTAAGAAAGTAAAGTGAGCACATGCGTTGTTGATGCATAAAAGAACATCATCTCTGTTTTTAAAAAGATTGGTAACATATCTTACCCAGATGCACTTCGAAGGTTCAATGATTGTCAACTGATTCCTTTGTCACCTAAGCGACTTCGCGCGTAATGAATCGGTATCAAATTGCACTCAAAAATTAAGTCCTTCAAGGAAGGATCTGATATTCCACCTGATTTCAATGTCAGTTCCCTATCGATTGTAATGTACCCTGCCATTCTGATGAGATCAACAGCGCTGATCGCTGCATCGTATAATCGCTATTGATGCACTTTGACCGCCAATTGCAATAATTTCGAACTGATATCCAATCCCGACTTGCGCGCTGCCGCCAAGTTGATTTCAAAAACGATCTTCTCATTGATGACATTCATATTAATGACAATGCCTTGGGATATCGCATTGGGGCTATCCGTCAGGGTAAGAATTGATTTATCCTGCAAATCAACCAAAGTGCTTGATAGGTTGTTACTCACTGATTTTGAGAAGAATATTGCCTGACACTGAGCTAACCTCTCGGCGCTTTGGATACGCACCACTCGAATATGACGCTTACCGACAGATCTATTGTGTAACTTGTCGAGTTCGTGCCCGAAATAATCTTCCCCATAAACGCACAGTTGGATGGTTTCACTCGTATTGTCAGGCCATTGCGTAAAGACAATAAAGTTATATATGAATGCCGCCTTGACTTGATATTCAAGCGCATCGTCAGCCATAGCCACCGGCTGGGCAATGGGCAAACCGAAACTCAACCAGAAAGTCAATAAGCAATGACCAACGCCTCGCTTTAAAAAGTTATCAGGAGGTCTGAATAGTCGATTTAAAAAATGCATATTCACGTAACCTCACTAGAAGCGCCACTGCGCGCCCGCATAAACTCCACGAGGAATTCTCGTCTGCGCGGAAGAGACGAAATCGGATCCCAGCGCTTTATAGTGCTGACTAAACAAGTTCTGTCCAACTAAAAACAACTCGACATTCCTGGCTGGCTTGAACACCAGTTTGGCGTCCATCGTAACGCGATCTGGAATTTGGTAAAAATCTATGGCGCTGGTATAGCGTAACCAAAGATTGAGCTGCAACTTTTCAGAAACATCATAGTTTGAACGAAACGACAATTGATGTTGTGGACTTACCTTATCGGCTCCTCCTGTAGTCGGATCGAGCTGCTTCAAAAATTCATTGGAAGCAATATCCATTTTCAGAAAGCTATAACTACCTTGTAGACGCCATCTATCCAAAGGTTTCCAATCAACTGAAACCTCAACACCATAGGTCAGCGCCGAGGCCTGATTATTGAGTAGCGCTGGTAAAATTAACTGCCTTGGCAAGCCTGTGCTAAAGGACAATGCACCAAAACTCAGATCCCTTAATTGACTATAATCATTGATAAACCCTGTCATATCCACCGATGCCTGCGGAGAGAATTGATGCCGATAGCCTAGTTCGTAGGCAATCAGCTTCTCTGATTGAAAATCTCTATTACTGAATAACGTCGGCATGACAGGTATCGGTAGAGCGGATAATCCAGGTAGCGACTGTGCTTGCGGTATATTGACGGTACCATCATTCTCAGCCCGAGAAGGTGTTCTCACTGCACGAGAAACTGCCACCCAGATCGAGTTTTCAGTATTGGGCGTCCACATCAGGCGCGCATTGGGTTGTACCTCCAATCCGGTAAAGTCATTGTGATCGAGCCGTGTTCCCAGAGTCAGCGACAAACGCTCGGGTATCAGCGCAATGTCATCGCGCAAGAAAGCACTGTACACATGATTGGTTCTCTGGTGAGGATGCAGTTGCGTCAATGCAGTATCAAACACGTTATTGTGGTACAAACGATAATTAGCGCCCCAAGTCAAATCATGTTTATTCAGCAGAGGAAAACGGTGCTGAAAATCAACATCAAAACTCTCGGCATCATATTTCCCGACTGGCAGCACTTCAGAGTTAACACGGTCGTAATAGGTTTGCAGCATGATGGAAGACCGCTCAGAGTAGGCTCGATCCCAACGGAAACGAACATGCCCTCCCTCCGTATGTCCGCGAATCTGATTGGCTGATACTGATGAAAAACCAGAAGTCCCTGTATTAAGGAGATCTCCGACCGAATTAGCAAAAATATCGCCCTGCAATGTCAACTGATCGATGCCACGGCTGTGATCGACGCGGAATCCTCCCCGGGCAGAATGCCACTGATCGTTAGCGTTTTCTCCCGACAAAGCAGTGGTATGGTCTCTCGTAAATCCTTTTGCATAAACGCGAAAAGGAGTGTCTTCATTGATCTTACCACCATAGCGCGCGCCCATAAATCCTTGCTCGAAGCTGCCGCCGCCAGCAGTGAGTAGCGTGCCTTGAGTATCGGCGGCTTTTTTGGTAATGATATTGATGACGCCGTTGACTGCATTGATTCCCCAGACTGTCGCCGCCGGGCCCCGAATCACCTCGATCCGCTCAATATCCTCCATCAGCGTATCTTGCTGTTCCCAGAGCACGCTTGACAGCATGGGTGAATAAACGCTGCGGCCATCTATCAGCACTTGCAGTTTGTTGGCAAAGCGGCCATTGAAACCGCGCACACTGACCGCCCACTTATCCGTACCGATGCGTTCAACTTGCACGCCAGGCGCCATTCTCAATGCATCTGGAATATTCGTTGCCCCCGAGCGGCGGATATCATCTTGCGTAATCACAAACACCGCCGATGGAATCTGCGTCAATTTTTGTGAGCGCCTCGATACCGAAGTAACTTTGACATTCATCAATTCTTCGATGCTGAGATTGAGCAATTGATTATTTGCTGATTGATTTCCGGCCACTGCAAAACTTGCGGCGCAAACCATCGCAATGGAAATTAACTGTTTCAATATCTTCAAAACATATTCAAAGATCAATTCAAACCATATTACGCTCATGAACACATGTAATTTCTTCATATGAAACACTCTAGAAACGCCACTCAATACCGGCATAGATCCCCCTGGGTATGCGCGTGGGTATTGATGGAATGAAATCGGATTGCGATTCTTGATGATGCTGACTCAGCAAATTCTGCCCAACGACAAACACTTCGGTGTTATTAATTGGTTTCCAAGCGAGCTTGGCATCCATCGTGACATAATTGGGAATATGGTAGAAAGTCAAACCACTGACATAGCGCAACCAGAGATTAAGTTGTAACCTCTCTGAAAAATCATAGTTGGAGCGTAATGAAAATTGTTGATGCGGATTAGCCTTGTCCGCACCTCCCGAGGTTGAATCCAATTGCTTGAATTCAGCACTGGAATTCATATGAATGTTCAGATAGGAATAGCTACCCTGCAGGCGCCATTTTTCATACGGTCGCCAATCGATCGAGGCTTCCACGCCATAGGAATGCGCAGAAGCCTGATTACCAAAAAAGATAGGCAGAACCAGGTGCGGATGAATGCCAACACCCTGGGTTATCTGACCAAATCTAAAATCCCGCAGTTGGCTATAGTCATTAAAGAAACCAGCGATATCAATCGATGCATTCGATGCAAATTGATGCCGATAGCCCAGCTCATAAGCAATTAATTTTTCGGAATCGAAACGATTGCTGCCCTGCACCACCATCATGATCGGAATCGGTAATGTCGGCATACCCGGGAATGATTGCATCACTCTACCTGCAATCGTGACATCATTCTCACCGCGGGAGGGTATGCGCACTGCACGCGATACCGATATCCAAAGCGAATTCTGCTCATTGGGAGTCCACATCAAACGCCCGCTCGGTTGCACCTCCAAGCCGGTAAAATCATTGTGATCAATTCGTGTACCCAGTGATAACCGTAACTGATCCGGTAATAACGTAATCTCATCGCGAACAAATGCACTGATATTGTGATTGGTTTTCTGTTGCGGGGTAAAAGTCGTCAGTTCTGTCTCTGGAACCTTGTTGTTATATAATCGATAATTGATACCCCAAGTCACATCGTGATGGGTAAAAAGGGGCAAGCGGTGTTGAAAATCCACATCGAAACTTTCTGCGTATTTTGTCCATGGCGCTAGCTGGTTATGCACCCGGTCGTAATACGTTTGCAGCATGATGGAGGATTTATCCGAGAAATTCCGATCCCAGCGCAAGCGGATGTTTCCCCCTTTTTCTTTCGCATCCGCGATATCCAGGCGGGTGAAAGGCGCGGTTAATGCAGGTTGTAGCAGGCTATCCCCGATGCTATTAATGAACACATCACCCTGCACTGTGAGTTGATCGATCCCACGGCTATGATCGAGTCGAAAACCTGCCCTGGCAGACTGCCAGTCATCCCTCACGCTCACTCCTGATAGCGAATGCATCGGATCCCTGCTGAATGCTTTGGCATACACGCGAAAGGGCGTTTCTTCATTAAGCTTGCCACCATAACGCACGCCCACAAAACCACGTTCAAAACTACCACCGCCACCGGTCAACAAAGTGCCTTGGGTATCGGCGGCTTTTTTGGTGATGATATTAATTACCCCATTGACAGCATTGGCCCCCCACACAGTGGCACCGGGACCACGGATTACTTCGATACGCTCAATATCTTCCATGAAGGTATCTTGCTGACTCCATATCACCCCGGAAAATAGCGGTGTATAAACACTGCGTCCATCCATCAGCACTTGTAGCTTGTTGGCAAAGCGACCGTTAAAACCACGCACGCTGATCGCCCATTTATCCGTACCCAGACGAGCGACTTCGACACCTGGGGCCATACGCAAAGCCTCAGGAATACTGGTCGCGCCCGAGCGGCGAATATCATCTTGTGTGATCACGAAAATTGCGGAAGATACTTCAGAAAGTTTCTGCGAACGTCTCGATGCAGAGGTAACTTCAATTTTCATCAGTTCTTCGATACTCATGGTTAACAACTCATTATCGATGGATTTAGCACCGCTCACAGACTTACTGCCAGCCATCGCACCATTTGCTAAACAGCAGAAAGTAATGAAGAGTAAACACTTCATATTCAATAGCGTTTTTGGGCTGTGCAATGAGATCACGAGTAATTGATGGTTAGAAAGTAGCGTCGCAGCCGTAGATTGTTATTAGTCAAACGAACGAGATTTATGCTGTGATTCATAAATCGTTATAGTAACGGGCAATCAGGATACTTAAAGTCGCGATTACAGCAATTTCAAACCCCTTTTTTAGCGAAAACGGGCAAGCATTTCTCAGCTACCGGTGTCATTGAAATCGGCACTCAGTTCCTGTCAGGACGTTTCTACCAGCAGCAATGGATAAAATATGATCCGGTTTGTTAATGCAGATGCTGTGGTCTTTATTCTGGATTCAATAGGTTATCTCAGAAAAAAATCCTTGGTTTTCCTCTGCCCCCAGCGGATCATGCGTGGAGAATCCCCCCTAAAAATGAATGAAGGCAAACAGATTGATGCGGATCTTTTCCCGAAATCAGGATTGATCGACAGATGCTTTGAGAATTTTGCTTTTCTGCTGCTCAAATTCCGCTTCCGTTAATGCGCCTTTATCTCGTAATTGTTGCAATCGTTCTAAGGCAACAATGTGATCAATCTGTTGCTGTTCGATCGCAGGGGCCGAAGCATCCGGGTCATTCGATGCGACCGGGGGCGCTTTCACCAAACCTAAAAAGCGGCCAATTTTAGTAAGCATTATCTTTAACAAGCGCCATAGCTTGGGCAGCGCCCAGATGGCAATCATCAAGAATACAACAAATAACACCAGGAAAACTTCCGGATGCTTCAGCGCGGTCCAAAGTCCGGACAGTACCAGAACATCCCCAGAGAGGGATGCCGTCCAGTTGGAGAAAGGCTCGGGCGAGGTATTAATCAGCAGACGGGTACCCGCTTTGGTTGCATGACTGGTTGCCGCCACTCCTCCTCCCAAAATTCCGGCGGCAATTTCCAACGCAGGGGTGACATCACCCACAGCGCCTGCCGCCAGCATGGCTCCTGCCGGAATACGAATAAACGTGTGAATGGAATCCCACGCCGAATCCAGTCCGGGAATCTTATCCACAAAAAATTCAATGAAATACATGATACCCGCAGCACCAATCACCAATGGATCTTCCAGCGCTGACAATTCCGCCGGCAAATCGATATTACCGGTAGATCCCCCCAAGCCAAGCACCAGCAACACGGCATACAGATTAACGCCACTTGCCCAGGAAGCACCCATCATTAAAGCAACGGTTGCTATTAAGGCTTCATAATTTTCCATATTCTGACTGTTTAATTAAAAGAGTTAATGAGACTGAAAATTTACCAGATACGAATGTATGCGGATCTCTTGCCTGATCATCAATACTCAAGCACAAGATTCCACTGATTGTCAGCCGCCACGAATCAACAAAATCGGAATATGTGCCATGCGCACGACGCCTTCCGCGATGCTGCCCATCAGCATGCGACTAAAACCGGATCGACCATGGGTGCCGATAATGATCAAATCAGCCAGACTATTTTTAGCTTCATTGATAATCACATTGGCCACCCGCTCGCCTTGCGCTTCCAGCAATCGGATATCGACCATCACGCCAGCCTGAAGAAATTTATTCTGAGCTTGCGCCAGTATTTTTTCTCCGCTGTAGCGCATGGTTTGTACTAATTCTGCATAGTTCAGGTAATTTTCATTATCAAAATACCAAATATCTTCCAATACATGGACCAGTTCAATCCGTGAATTCTGTTGTTGTGCAAATTTAATCGCTTCATCCAGCGCACGTTCTGAAGTTGCGCTGCCATCAATCGGTACTAAAATTCTCTGATACATGATCCATCCTCAAAAGTGATGTTTGATAAAGTCATGCCAATGATAAAGCTTGCTTGCAAGCTTTATATTAACTGATCTCTATCTGATTCTGAAATAACAAAAACAATTGTAGAGTACTGGAAATTGCCACGAGAGGAAATCATCACAGCCAGCCGGGCTGGACAAGGATAATGCATCTATCTTGTCTGAAATGCAGCGTTAGCGGTGAGCACAACCGGTTAACCAAACTTGCCGGTAATGTAATCCTCAGTGGCTTTCTGCTTGGGTGTGGTAAAGATAAGATCGGTGTCACCAAATTCGATCAATTCTCCCAGATACATATAAGCCGTATAATCGGAAACCCGCGCGGCCTGCTGCATATTGTGGGTGACAATGACGATGGTGTAATCTTCTTTCAATTTGAAGATCAGGTCTTCAATATGCGCAGTAGAAATTGGGTCGAGCGCTGAAGTCGGCTCGTCGAGCAAAACCACTTCCGGCTTCACTGCTATCGTGCGCGCAATGCACAAACGCTGCTGCTGACCACCGGAAAGGCTGGTGCCGCTCTGATTCAGCTTGTCCTTGACTTCTTCCCATAAGGCCGCTTTATGCAGCGCCCATTCCACTCGCTCGGCTAAATCATGACGGTTTAAGGATTCATACAGTTTTACGCCAAACGCCACATTATCGAAAATGGACATCGGGAATGGTGTCGGCTTCTGGAATACCATGCCCATTTTGGCTCGCAGCATATTAAGATCCTGCTTATTATCAAGAATATTCGAACCATCCACCATGATCTCGCCTTTGGCCATCTGACTGGGATAGAGTTGATACATGCGGTTGAATGCGCGCAGCAGCGTGGATTTTCCACATCCGGAGGGACCGATGAAAGCGGTCACTTTGTTCTCCAGAATCTGCATGTTGATGGATTTCAGCGCATGAAATTTGTCGTAGTAAAAGTTCAAATCATTAATGGTGACTTTGGATACATTCGCTCGCATAAGATGTTCTCGGTGTTTACTGGGATGACGTGTGTTTACGCATGAATAGTCGTGCCGCGATATTGAGCCCCAAAACGCTCAGCGTAATGAGTAGCGCTCCGGTCCAGGCTAACGCTTGCCAATACTCATAGGGACTCATGGCAAACTGAAAAATGACCACAGGCAAATTAGCCATGGGGCGATCCATGTCCGAGCTCCAGAATTGGTTATTCAGTGCAGTAAATAGCAAGGGTGCCGTTTCTCCGCTGATGCGCGCAACCGCTAATAATACACCGGTCATAATGCCGACTTTGGATGCTCGCCATGTGACCAGCGTGACCACTTTCCATTGTGGCGCTCCCAAAGCAGCAGCGGCCTCGCGCAGGCTGTCAGGGATGAGTCGCAGCATATCCTCAGTAGTTCGCACGACCACTGGAATGACAATGAGCGACAATGCCAGCGCCCCTGCCCAGCCGGAAAAATGTCCCACTTTCGCAACATAAACGGTATAAATGAAAAGGCCGATCACAATCGACGGAGCGGACAGCAGAA
Source organism: uncultured Nitrosomonas sp. (assembly GCA_902826115.1). Classification (GTDB taxonomy): domain Bacteria; phylum Pseudomonadota; class Gammaproteobacteria; order Burkholderiales; family Nitrosomonadaceae; genus Nitrosomonas. The sequence goes on along the minus strand of CADEDO010000017.1, from coordinate 2,598 downwards.
TATCGTTGACAAAACGTGTAGTAGGCGCAAGCCACCCTCGCTGGCCAAATTCGGCCAGATAGGTACCCGCCATGATACCCACCGGTGTACCAATCAGAGTGGCAAGCGTAACCATTACCAAACTACCGGCGATAGCATTCAGCAAGCCGCCGGTACTGCCTGGTGAGGGTGTCATTTGGGTAAATATATCCAAGCTGATGCCACTCAAACCTTTATCCAGCAGAGTCCATAAAATCCAGAATAACCAAAACAAACCAAACAGCATGGCCAGAAACGAGAAAGTCAGGTTAATGGCGTTGATGATGCGTCGACGGGTATAAATTGAAATCATAAACAATCTCTACGTGATATTACCTTCGCGCTTCTTGAGTTGCGCCAACAGAATCTTGGAACCTGCCAATACGATGAAAGTAATAAAAAACAAAATCAAACCCAGCTCAATCAAAGCTGAGGTATATAGCTCGCCATCAGCCTCAGTAAATTCATTTGCCAGCGCTGAGGCGATACTATTTCCCGGCATGAATAGGGAAGCATGCAATTGATGCGCATTGCCGATCACGAATGTGACTGCCATGGTTTCTCCCAAGGCACGGCCAAGACCGAGCATAATGCCGCCAACGACACCGATCTTGGTATAGGGAAGCACCACGTTCCAGATGACTTCCCAAGTGGTTGCCCCCAGGGCATAAGCGGATTCTTTCAGCATGGGAGGAACCACTTCGAAAACATCACGCATGACTGCAGCTACAAAAGGAATCACCATAATCGCCAGAATGATGCCGGCCGTCAAAATGCCGATGCCCATAAAGGAACCTTCAAACAGCAATCCAATGCCTGGTATCTGTCCTAATGTGTTTTGTAACCAGGGTTGTATGGTTTTGGCAAACAAAGGCGCAAATACGAACAACCCCCACATTCCATAAATTATACTGGGAATGCCCGCCAGTAGCTCAATAGCCGTACCCAGCGGGCGGCGTAACCAGGGGGGAGATAATTCCGTCAGAAACAGCGCAATACCAAAACTGACCGGGATGCCGATCGACAAAGCAATCAGTGAAGTAACCAACGTACCAATGATAGGTACCACTGCACCAAATTTTTCGGTAACAGGATTCCAATCAGCGCTAACCATGAAATCAAAGCCAAACGCTTTAATGGCCGGCAAACTGCCTATTAACAAAGAACCCATGATAGCCGCCAACAATGAGAAGACGACCAGTGTAAAAAACCAAGTGGTTTTACGAAAAATTAGATCAATCAGGCGTTGTTGCTTTAATTTTTCTTCAGAATGTACTTTTGACATCTATTGCTTCTTCAAGCCAAAGAATAGCTAATTATGTTTCTAAGAATTATCTTCAATCCATATGGCAAAGGCTGCAAAGCGACTTACGCTAGCGCACATTCCCCATACCTTCATAGGCCACACAGCGCGAAAATCATTTGCAGCCCTATAGGTTGAATCGACGGTTATTGGTTAACGGAGTAAATATCTTTTCCATCTTTGGTTTTGAGGTTGGCTCCCCAGGAAGCTTCGATCAGCTTCACTGTGCTATCGGGCAACGGGATGTAATCCAAATCCAGCGCCATTTCATCGCCTTTGGCAAAGGCCCATGCAAAGAATTTCAATACTTCTGCCGCTTGGACAGGATTAGCCTGAGATTTGTGCATCAAAACAAAAGTGGCGCCGGTAATGGGCCAGCTATCCTGTCCAGCTTTATTGGTCAGAATCTCATAGAATCCCGGTGCTTTGTCCCACTGTGTATTCGCAGTAGAAGCCTGCAGACTGCTCTCCGTAGGCTTCACATAGGCGCCATCCAGGTTCTGTAGCTGCACATAGTTCATCTTGCTTTGTTTTACATAAGCAGCTTCAACATAGCCGATGGAATTTTTGATTTGCCTGACAAAATTGGCCACCCCTTCATTACCTTTTCCACCCGTGCCAATTGGCCAGGCCACGGAAGCATCAGCACCCACCTTTTGTTTCCATTCTGGACTGACTTTGCTCAAATAGTCGGTAAACAAGAAAGTGGTACCGGAACCATCAGCACGATGGACTACGGTAATGTTACTTGCTGGCAGCGTTATTCCAGAATTCAAATCGACAATGGCAGGATCATTCCATTGCTTGATTTTTCCCAGAAAAATATCTGCCAGGACTGCTCCTGTTAATCTCACTGCACCTTCTTTGACTCCATCCAGATTGATCACTGGAACCACGCCTCCCACGACTGTCGGAAACTGAATCAGACTCTCTTTTTCTAATTCTTGCACGGTCAGCGGCTTGTCAGTTGCTCCAAAATCAACCGTCTTGGCTTTAATTTGCTTGATGCCTCCACCGGAACCAATGGATTGATAATTCATGCGCACACCGGTTTCTTTTTTATAGGCATCGGCCCATTTGGCATAAATCGGATAAGGAAAGGTAGCACCAGCACCAGTAATATCGGCAGCAGAGGCTACCGTAGGGACAAGCAGTGCCGCAGCTATCAACAGCGCAGGACCGAATTGCAGCTTCATCTAAAGTTCTCCTATCGAAAAATATCGTACATAAGTTAGATGAAAATCTTAAGCGCTCCACATGACAGAATGATGACAAAT
>CADEDO010000016.1 GCA_902826115.1 uncultured Nitrosomonas sp. | reverse complement strand
GTACCGCGCAACGAAGCAATTCGCTCGTGCAGTCAATTAATCAGCGCTTCCTTAATGGACACAGCTTGAGGAAACAGGGTTAAAGTACGCATTCTTATCAAGACACTTGAAATGACACTCAATCGCTAAACTATATTTATTTACCGGGAGATTATTGATGATACGCAATCCTATTGATGTTGCTACGCGCGTCAGTCCTCATTTGTCCGTCTTGATTGAAAACCGAATCAATCGATCAGACGATGATCAATACATCACGCTTGAGACTATTCATGAGTTTGTAACTGATTTGCTATCTGATGCATTTGCTGAATCCGAGCAGTTGCATCATTTTGATATCAATGAATCTTTGTTGGATGAACTGAATGCGCTCATCGAAGAATTTGGTGAAACCGCATTGGCCATTGATTTCGTGCATGAAACGGCGAGCGAACCCTTGTCCCGAGTGATTGATGCTGTGATTAATGATCGAGATCGCAATAGTCCGCCAACGCTTGCAATGATCAAGGACGCGATGAATTCGGGCTTATCTGCAAGCTTGGTGGGTGCAGGTGTATTAGAGGAAGACGAAGATGATGTGCTGCTGGAGGAAATCGATGCTTTGATCGACCGGCATGGCGCCGATGCATTGGCAGAAGAATTTATACGCTACGAATAGTGCTTGGATATCTTCATGGAAAGGTATTTCCAGCAAAAATGAACCTTATCGAAGATAATAAATCGAAATGTTCGTTAATGACCAATCCTTTAAAGTTTTTTATTGATATATGTACTTCGATAAAATCTATACGTTGCAAACCGGTGTTAGTCTGAAAGTGTCAACACAAGCTTTGCAGGCACTGATTCACAATGCTGTAAGCAAGGGTGACCTCTCTGCATTGGAGCGCATTCGCTGCCCAACGGATTTATATGCGCATTTATCGGTTGTTGTTTGCTCAGGTGCCGAAGCGCTTATCGATAGGCGGCAGCGCTGGGTAAACAATAAAATGAAAAAAGACTTGATATCAAAGCGGCCAGTTTTGTTCAGCAGTTTTTGTCATCTATTTTGGCGCAATCTCGATGAAGATGACCCGGATGGCGATGAATGGCAGGGTCTGATTGCCAGTGATCAATTCCATTCGCAGTCAATTGCTTTTTTGAATAAATTGCGCATGATCGAACGTAGCCTGCAGCAATGCAGAGAGACTGCTTTTGCGATGTAGCAAAGATTTGCTCAGTATTCACTGATAGATAAGAATTCGGCATACCTAATCAACTGACTAAGTATGCCGAAATTCCTCCCCCCCCCACTTTTCCTCACTGCCACGGAACTCCCATTCATAGCATCGAGGAAATCACAACCAAGTTAACTACCTACAACCACTTAAGTCGATTCTTCCTCATAGGCAGTATGCACAGCCTTCGGGTCCAGATGGTTGATGGTGGCCATAATCTGATAAGGATCCGCCAGAGAAGGCGCCATGCTCCAGCGATTGAGTGCGACATTGCCGACGCGTACCATTCCGGTATGGTTTTCTTTGACTTTGTCGAGTTCGATCTCGCGATCAAAGAAGCCGAGTCGGAAACGAACCAATTCGATATCTTCCGGTGCGCCGGTTAGAAACTTCCAGCCCGATTTGATTCCATAGCGCTCTGCGTATTGCTTGAGTCCTTTCGGAGTATCTCGTTCGGGTTCCAGTGTAATCGAATACATGAAGACATCACGACCTGCCCGGTCGCCTAGTATGTTTTGCACTTGTAGCAGATTGGCGGTCGCCATCGGGCAAATACCGGCACATTGCGCATACATCATATTAATGGCGACTACTTTGTCCCGGATCAGGTCATCATAGAATTTGACGGCTTCTCCTTCGTGCGTATACAGCGTGACGTTTGGAAACGGCGTATGACTCATTGTGCTCCTGTCATCCCAGTTACTGGCAGGTGCGGGCGTTTTATTGCTGCCGAATCCTTCCCAGGCTGCATTCAAGCCGATCAAGCCCAGTGCGGCGGCGCCGATGCCGGCTAACATATCTCTACGTGTGTTCATAGTGGTTTTCTCTTTGTTCATGATAAGCTCCTCCCGGTTATTCGACGATATCCCAACGTACCATCATGGCATGGTCTTCGTGAATCATATTGTGGCAGTGCATGACATACTTCCCTGGAAAATCGCGGAAGCGTATAAACAATCTGATGCGTTCATTGGGCCCCAGATTATAGACATCCTTACGACCTCTTTCGTGTGCCGGCACGGCTACTGCAGCACCATTCACGAATCTTTGCAGGATATGGCCTTCCTCGAAATGGATATGAACGGGATGACTCCAACCGCCATTGGGGTTGGAAATGTCCCATATTTCCATGCTTTCTTTGGAAATGCGCGCAGCTGGCGACTTGACGTTGACCAATTTGCTATTGATGGTCCACAAACCGCTGGTGCGGGCAAATGTCCATCTTCTGACCGGTGCTGAGGCGATTTCTTCCGCGGTCGGTCTGCGTATCGGGCGCAAGGTGTTGGGTACCTGACTGTTATCTGCCGCAGTGCGATTGACAACAATCTTGAGCACGCGATCGCCGGGTGCCTGCACAGCGCCTGGTCCACGCGTTGAGGTTTGCACCAAGCGATTGACGAGATAAAGCTCCGTACCTAGCGCATATCGATTGAAATTCACCACGATATCGCCGCGCTCAGCCACGCCCAATCGAACCCTGGTTTGGTTGCGCAGTGTGGTGGGCAGGAGATTGCCGTCATTGGCGATGTAGTCGAATGTTTGCGGCGTGCCGGCTGCGTTCACCAAGTAAAATTCATAATAACGCGATGGCCCTGCATTGAGTAAGCGTAAGCGATACTTGCGTTTGGCCACTTTCAGAACCGGCTCGATCTTGCCATTGACCGTGATTTTGTCACCCAAAGTGCCTTCCGGATCGATCTGATCGTATATGTGTATGCCACTGGCATCGAAACGCTTGTCCTGAAACAGGAGTGGATAGTCGTAAGGATAGCTGGGCAGTCTCAGTGCAGCCGGATTGGGATCATTTTCATCGCCCGAATCGAGATCGTCAAACAGCAAATAAAAACCGGCCATGCCACGGCTGGCATTGGCTGCGGTAAAATCCAACGTATGATCGTGGTACCACAAGGTGCCGAGTGCTTCACGCTTGTCTCCGCCCACGGGATTGTCGACATCTTTGGGGAATTCGTCGAGTCCCGCATAGATATTGGGATAGAACTGGTCTTTGAAATTGCCCGGTTTGGTCAGGGTGGGACCAGCTTTATATGGACTGAAATAATCGCCTGGGAAGCCATCGCTTTCGGAAGGCGTATGCAAGTTGTGCAAGTGCATGCTGATCTCCGGCGTGCCGAAACCCTCATGATCCTTGGGTAATTCGTTATGCAAACGCACGATCACCGGACGCCCATAGCGCGCAAAGAATGTCGGGTTGTGATAAGGCTGACCGTTTCCATCCACACCTTCATAAGTCCACGCCAGCTGATCGGGATAATCCGGGTGGAATGAATAGTTGTTATCTTCCTTGACTCTCAATTCATAAGTATCCGCTTGACCCGGTTGAAGTTGCGGATTGCCAAAAAAATCATTCCAGCGCTGATGACGATTACGCCCACACTCGCCATACGCGGTATTGGCCGTTCCTTGCGGTATTCGATAAGCATCCGTAAACAGATCGGTCGGTTGCAGGGGTTCAATGGCATCCGGCAAATCCACTTGCCAAGGAGTGGTTGCTGGGCTGGGAGCCACTCCCGGAACCACCTGCGCCATGCTCTTGCGCGAAGTTAAAATGGCGGGGGCCGCAATTACGGTAGCCCCTGTCGTCTTAAGGAAAGCGCGCCTGGACTCGTTGGATGGAGAATCTGGGGTGCTATCCTGTGTCGTGTCGTTGTCCGTCTTTTTCATGATATCCTCTTCATTGTCATTGCTTTAATCAAATCCCTGCCAGTGCGTGCGATGCGTTTACTTGAGTGATTTTCTTTTCTATCACCTATTAAATGCTTGGAATGCTTGATATGCCTATCTTTCCCATTGCTTACTTGTCTTGCATTACAGCTTTGTTACTTGAACATATATTAGAGCGATCAACCCACTCATTGATATAGGTAAAATGCTTGTTTTTATCTAAGTAAATACTTAGAAATGCATGGTTGCAGAATGTTTGAGAATGGCTGTATTGCAGGGGATGATGGAAAAATGCTCCTTCTTACTAAAGGAGGTATTGAGTGTTATCCGGTTGAGCGGCGGTACTCATCAACAGTGCAGTAATGCAATGCCAAGTCGTTGTTCACGCGCACTTCAGTGTTGCGGGTTTCTGAACAGCCGGCAAACTTGCCAAACGCATGCAAAATTGGAGTGCGGGTAGTTTGGCACGCTCGATGACCAAAATCCGTGCGTCAGATTCTGCTGACAACTGCACAATTGAATCGTCATGATCGATTTCAAGCCTGTTTTCTAAGTATTTACTTAGACAAAAACAAGCATTCTGCTTATTCACTTATTTGATTGATCACCCTAACATAGCACCGTAGCGATAAGTGTGCCCTAGTGGAACTTGGGAATTCTGAATAAGCGCGTAGGATAAGTCTTAACAAGAAGTCAATATAGAACTTATCCAAAGGGTTACTCAACTATCAGCTGCTGCGGTAGATTACTGGGTCCGGCCTATGAAAGATAACTTGGGTGCTCATCTTTTAATAGCAAATGAATGATTATAAATTGTAGAGGTAAACAAAATGGCAAATTTCAGCAGAACCGATCTTGATTTTGTATTTCAACAAATCCTGACTTCTGAGGCGGACTCCGCGCAGCAGATAGGTGGAGTGTTTGACGTGCTTCCAACACTCGTTACCGACCCATTACTGCCGTATGGTATGCGTAACGTCAATGGATCTTTTAATAACCTGATAACCGGTCAATATCTGTTTGGTGCGGCTGATCAGGCTTTTCCGCGTTTGTTGCAACCAACCTTTCAGAATGCCGGACCGGTCACATTCGACGTGGATGGGCCGGGGCCCGTGGAAGTCGGTGATCCAACTTCTTACACTCAATTCAGCGGCGCTGTGTTTGATACCCATCCGCGCGTGATCAGCAATCTGATCGTGGATCAAACCAGCAACAACCCGGCTGCCGTTGCCGCTGCGGCACAGAATGCCGGATCAGAAACCAACGTGGACGGAAAAGGCACTTTCTTTCTCCCTAATGTCACACCCGATGCAGGTTTATCTCCTCCCTATAATTCATGGTTCACTCTGTTTGGGCAATTCTTCGACCATGGTTTGGATCTGGTGAATAAGGGCAACAGCGGAACCGTCTTCATTCCGTTGGAAGCCGATGATCCGTTGATTCCCGGACCGGATGGCTTTCTGGGAGATAATCCCATTACGGTGATTGACGAGAGTGCGGATGATAGTTCCGGTAATGAAGCTTTCTTTGGTGACGATCCGTTAACCACTGAATTTGACGAAAGCCTGGACGATAGTCCTGGTGCTGATCTGGCTGTTTTTGGTGATGATCCCACCACACTGCTTGTTGACGAAAGCGAAGACGACAGTCCGGGGGCGGATGGTTTCTACGGCGACAATCCCAACACGCCAGCGGATGAGAGCGCTGATGACAATCCTGGTGCATTATTAGCACAATTTGGCGACAATCCGACCACGTTTATCAATGAAAGCCTCGACGACTTGCCAGCGCATTTGCGATTCATGGCCATGACACGGGTAACGAATCAACCGGGCCCTAATGGTATTTTAGGTGACTCCGACGACGTGCGTGACAATATCAACCAAACGACACCGTTCGTCGATCAAAACCAGACTTACACATCGCATCCTTCGCATCAAGTGTTCCTACGTGAATATGAATTGAATATTAACGGCAGACCCGTTGCCACCGGTAAATTGCTGGAAAACAGCACTACCGGTGATGGACTGGCTACCTGGGCCGACATTAAAGCGCAAGCGCAAACCATGCTGGGTATCAATTTGACCGATGCCGATTTGACCAACTTGCCGCTGCTGCGCACCGATACCTATGGCAAATTCATTCCCGGCCCCAATGGTTTTGCGCAAATCATCACCGGATTGGGACCTGACGGTGTCCCCAATACACCGGATGATATCGTCGTAGTAGGCAATCCGGCTGCCAATGGCGGTCTGGGGGTAAGTACGGCGAATGCGATTCGCACCGGCCATGCGTTCCTGGACGATATTGCGCATACGGCAGTGCCAAAATTTGCTGGTGGCGTGCTGAATCCCGATGCCGACACGGATACCGGCAATACACCGAGCAGTGGCACCTACGACAACGAATTGCTGGATGCGCACTTTATCACCGGTGATGGCCGTGGCAACGAAAATATCGGACTGACCACGGTACATACTGTTTTCCATGCCGAGCATAACCGCACGGTGGATTCTGTTAAAGCCTTAATTTCGGGTAGCGGTGATCAAGCATTCATCGATCAGTGGCATCTGCCGGATGGATCATGGAACGGTGAACGTCTGTTCCAGGCCGCGCGTTTTGCCACCGAGATGCAATATCAGCACTTAGTGTTTGAAGAATTTGCGCGTAAAGTACAACCTAATGTCAATGCTTTCATCAACTACGACAGCACGATCGATCCAGCCATCATGGCCGAGTTTGCTCATGTGGTTTATCGCTTCGGTCACTCCATGTTGACCGAGACAGTGGCCAGGACCAATGCGGATGGTTCTCCGAATGACATCGGTTTGATCGAGGCATTTTTGAATCCGGTTGCTTTCGGCGCAGGCTATGCCAATAACATCGAGGCGGCTGGCGCCGTTGTGAATGGCATGACCAAACAAGTCGGCAATGAAATCGACGAATTCGTCACCGGCGCTTTGCGCAATAACTTGGTGGGCCTGCCACTCGATCTGGCGACCATTAACCTTGTGCGTGGCCGCGATACCGGCATGGCGTCTCTGAATGAAGCACGCCAAATGTTCTACGAGGATACCGGTGGCAACAGCGCGCTGTTGCCGTATGAAAGCTGGGCCGACTTTGGATTTGCGCTCAGGCATCCCGAATCGTTGGTCAACTTTGTGGCTGCTTATGGTAATCATCCTAGTATCACCGCTGCCACGACACTGGCAGACAAGCGTCTTGCTGCTGAAGCGCTGGTCAATGGTACAGACCAGGATGCCATCGATTTTATGAATGGCCCGGCTGCATCGACGGGGATGAACGATGTGGATTTCTGGATTGGCGGTTTGGCCGAGCAACAATCCCCATTTGGCGGATTATTGGGTTCCACCTTTAATTTCGTATTTCAAACCCAGATGGAGAGTTTACAGGACGGCGACCGTTTCTATTACCTGGCTCGTACGGCCGGACTCGATTTCCTTACTGAGTTGGAACAAAATTCCTTTTCAGAATTGATTATGCGCAATTTGCCGGATGTAAAACATTTACCTCTGGATAGTTTTTCGACACCGACCTATACGTTTGAGCTTAGCGCACAGAATCCAAGTGGCGCGATTATTAATGATCCAGATACGCCTTATGATGAAAAAGCATTATTAGCACGTGATAATTCTCTGGGAGCAAATACAATTCGTTACTCGGGGTTAGAGCACATTGTGATGGGTGGTACCGAAGGAAACGATCGTATACGTGGTGGGGGAGGTATAGATACGATTTGGGGGGATGGAGGTAATGATCGTTTGGAAGGAGGGGGTGACAATGACTCTATCATAGGGGGGGCTGGTAATGACATCATTACTGACTCCTTTGGCGATGATATTATCAAGGGAGGAGATGGCCATGACTTCATCAATGCAGGCCCTGGTCTCAATTTAATTCTTGCCGGTGCAGGTAGTGATTTTGTGGTTACCGGGAACGATATTTCCGAAGTGTTTGCCGGCCCGGATAACGATTTTATCTTTGGTAACAAAGCTAACGCTGCGATGATCGGCAATACCGGTAATGACTGGATTCAATACGGCACTGCCGGTGGTGCGGTAGGGGATAATAATGATCCATTGAATCTCGATGCAGTGCGCGGTAACGATGTTTTTGTCGGCTCCGGTGGCTTGGATGATTTCCGCGGTGAAGGTGGCGATGACATTATGAACGGTCTGGCAGGTCCGGACAGAAATGATGGTGCCAGCGGTTTTGACTGGGCAACCAATGATGACAGTACTTTGCCTGTCGATTTCGACTTGGCAAGGTTGGTTCTGCCCATCAACGTGAATTTCGACCGCTTCAATTTTGTTGAAGGCGCATCCGGCGGTAGTGCCAACGATATCCTGCGTGGTGACGATTCAACTTTCCTTGAATTGGAGCTGATTGATCCGATTACAGGGCAAAATAATGCTTTGGATAACGTTAATATGCTACCCAATGGGACTCATAGCGCTGCCGACAGGATTGCTCAGATCAACGGTTTACAGGCGTTATTGAATTTAACCGATCCGTTTTCGGTCGTTTCTACCTTCAGCGCGGGTAACATTTTGCTGGGTGGCGCTGGTAGCGATCTGATCGAAGGCCGCGCCGGTGATGACATCATCGATGGCGATGCGTATTTGAATACCCGCATTGTCAATACAGCGACAAACATCAATTATCCGAACATGACCAGTGCATTACGGTCATTGATGCAAACAGGAAATTTCACGCCGGATCAACTCACTGTCGTACGTGAGATTCTGACAACGCCAGCGGGTAGCGCGATTGATACTGCGGTATACCAAGATGTGTTTGCCAACTATACCCTGACCTTTAGTACCACCACCGGTGCTTTGTATTTGGAGCATGTGCCTCTTGCCAATGGTGGTGGCGCGGGTAATGATGATGGTGTGGATACGCTGCGCAATATTGAGCGGCTGCAGTTTGCTGATTTGACGGCCTATCTCGGCACGACCGGTGACGACAACTTGACCGGCACCGCGGCTAACGAGGTACTGCTTGGCTTGTCTGGCAACGATACCCTGAATGGTTTGGGCGGTGTGGATGTATTGGTAGGTGGAGCCGGTAACGATACTTATGTGGTTGATACCAATACCGATACCCTTACTGAACTCAACGCGCAAGGTATCGACACGGTACAAAGCGCGGTGACACGCACATTAGCGCTTAATTTCGAAAACCTGACTCTGACCGGTAGCAATGCGATCAATGGCACGGGCAATGGCGTGAATAACATTATTATCGGTAACACTGGCAACAACACATTGAACGGCCTGGGCGGTAACGATACCTTGAATGGTTTCGGCGGCACAGACAGTTTGAATGGCGGGGCCGGTAACGATATCTATATCGTCGATGCCGCAACGGTGACCTTTACAGAAGCTGCTGGCGGGGGCATTGACACAATTCAGACCTCTGTCACGCTCGCGCCGCTGGCTACCAATTTCGAGCATCTGACCCTTACCGGTGGCAGTGCCATTAGTGGTACGGGTAACACGGTCGCTAACATTATTACCGGTAACAGTAATAATAATATACTCAATGGGTTGGGCGGTGCTGATACATTGATTGGCGGCGATGGCGATGATCGATTGATCGGTGACGCAGGCGCTGATGGTTTGACTGGTGGCTTGGGTGCAGACACTTTTGTTTACACCGCTTCTTTGTTCCATTCCGTTGGCGGCACGCGGGATACCATCACTGATTTCGTGAGCGGAACCGACAAGATCGATCTTACCGTAATCGATGCCAACACGGCTGCAGCCGCTGCAGGTAATCAGGATTTCATCTTTATTGGTACCAGTGCTTTTACTGCGGCTGGGCAGGTACGCTATGCCGGTGGTGTGCTGGAAGTCAACAATAATGCAACTTTAACCGCAGATTTGCAAATCAATGTGACAGGGAGTCCGACGCTGGTTGCTACCGATTTGCTGGGTATGCTTCCTTAAGTTCGCTGGGCAACAAGTAATAGGCAGTGCTGGTTAAAACCTGCATTGCCTAAGTGTGAAGTAAGTGTGAGAAAAGTTGTTTGAATGGCGAGTTGTGAATCATGACAACCCGTGGTCAATTTTGCCAACGTTGCATGGCAACGACACAAAATTGATTGAGGTGTGAAAACTCGGTCTATCCGCAATGCGCTTGCTGCGTTCGTTGTGGATAGGCCGATGTTTTTTTGTGATTCATACTTATCACGTTGTATCGCCTGTGTATCTTGACGGCTTCATGCCTCAATATCCCAGCGCACCATCATGGCATGGTCTTCATGGATCATATTGTGGCAGTGCATCACATATTTTCCTGAGAAATCACGAAAGCGCATAAAAATTCTCATGCGTTCATTGGGTCCCAGTGTATAGACGTCCTTGCGTCCTTTCTCATACGCGGGCACCGGCACTTCAAGTCCATCCTTGAATCTTTTCAGGATATGTCCCTCTTCAAAGTGGATATGGACCGGATGGCTCCAGCCACCGGATGGATTGTTAAGATCCCATATTTCCATGCTGCCTTGAGCCATGGTGGCGCCGGCGGATTTGACGTTGACCAGCTTATCATTGATGGTCCACAAACCGCCCTTGCGAGCAAATGTCCATTTCCTGACGGGTGCTGCCGCAATTTCGGCTGCCGTTGGTCGACGGATAGGACGCAAAGTGCTGGGTACTTGACTGACATCCGGCTCATCAGGCAAGCGATCAACGACGATTTTGAGCACGCGTGAACCGGGCGCTTTCACGTCATCGGGGCCGCGTGTTTTGGTTTGCACCAGCCGATTGACGAGATACAGCACGGTTCCCGGTGGATAGGCGGAGAAATCCACGATGATGTCAGCGCGCTCAGCTACGCCCAATCTGACTTTGGTTTGATTGAATAAGGGTTTAGGCAAGAGATTGCCATCATTGGCAATGTAAGTGAATTTCTGCACGATATGATTGGCATTCACCAGATGAAATTGATAGAACCGAGACGGGCCGGCGTTGAGCAGGCGCAAACGATACTTGCGGCTGGCAACCTTCAGGACGGGTTCGATTTTGCCATTGACAGTGATTTTGTCACCCAGCGTGCCCTCCGGATCAAATTGGTCGTATAAATGAACGCCATCCTCGTCGAAACGTTTATCCTGAAAAGCGAGGGGATAATCATAGGGATGGCTTGGCAGCCTCAAAGCAGCCGGATTGTCATCGTGTTCGTCACCTGAATCGAGATCGTCAAATAACAGATAAAACCCGGCCAGCCCGCGACTTGCATTGGCAGCAGTAAAATCCAGGGTATGGTCGTGGTACCACAGCGTCCCCAGCGCTTCACGATAATCTCCGATCCCGCCAAATTCATCCAGACCGGCATAGACATTGGGGTAAAAATGATCCTTGAAATAGCCGGGTTTGGTCAGTGTCGGTCCGGCTTTGTACGGACTAAAATAATCGCCTGGGAATCCATCACTTTCCGACGGTGTGTGCAAATTGTGCAGGTGCATACTGACTTCGGGTGTGCCAAAACCGGTATGATTTTTGGACAATTGGTTATACAACCGCATGATGATTGGACGTCCATAATGGGCGAAGATGGTTGGATTCGGGTAATGCGGGTTGTTTGCCGTGAGACCTTCGTAGGCCCAAGCCAGTTGAGCAGGATAATCCGAATGAAAGCGATATTGATCATTGGCTTCGACATTCAACTGGTAGAGATCCGCCTGATCCAGTTCCAGTGCAGAATTGCCGAAGAATTCTCCCCAGCGCTGATGATCATTGCGCCCGCATTCGCCATAGTCGATATTGGCCGTTCCTTGCGGTATCCGATACGGATCTGCAAACAGATCTGTCGGTTGCAGGGGGTCGATGGCGTCCGGTAAATGGTCGCGCCACGGCCTGGTCGGCGGGCTGGGCGGCAATACTGGGTCGGTGACTTGAGCGATGCTTTTGCGAGTAGTGAAAATGGCCGGAGCGGCAAGCATTGCACCGCCCGTTGTGGTTAAGAAATCGCGTCTCGATGGATTGATTGGAGCATTGTGCGCGTTATTGGGTATTGAATCGGATGCCGCGTTTTTCATGATATCCCCCTTAGCTTGTTTCGTTGGAAATAGAAAGATCATGGATTACATGTCAGTGCCGGGCTGTCACGGGATTTTGCTGAAAGTGTTCATTGATATTCATTTAAATCAGCCCGTTGTCATTGCATCCTAGGACTGCTGGTTTGGGAAGTAAAGTAGGATTTAACTGATTCTTATATAGGTTTTATTGAAAAATCAATTAATCCCTACGTTGCTTGACATGCTGTTAAATTGTTGATTATTAATATTAATAATTCATTAATCGAACTCTTTAAAATCAACCGGAGCAGACTCAAATTAAGTAATTACTTAGACGATTCTAGGCAGATGCTTACAAACGAATTGGTGAAATCCTACTGACTTATCCAATGCCTGGTCCTAGTATAAAAAAGCCCAGTTTAAAAATGGGCCTTATAAATCCTAATCAATCAGAAAGGAATTGAACGCGTTAAGTTGCTAAGAAGCTATCCCCGTGGATCAATGAGCGCCTTATGAAAGGAAGTTCTGGACATCCGCCCTTTGTAAATCAAGCATTATGGAGGCAACCAAAATGGCAAATTTCAGCAGAACCGATCTCGATTTTCTATTACAACAGATTTCCATCTCTGAAGATGATTCCACCGCACAGTCTGAGGGCATTTTCAATGCATTGCCGGGATTAGTCGGCAGTCCTTTGCTGCCACATGGGCTGCGTAATGTGTTAGGGACCTATAACAATCTGCAACCAGGGCGCTCCTTGTACGGGTCGGCTGATCAGGTTTTTCCACGCTACTTGCAACCCGCTTTTCGTGATGCTGAACAGGTGACATTCGACGTGGACGGACCTACCGGTCAGTCAGTCAACGATCCCACATCCTATCTACAGACGAGCGGCGCTGTGTTCGATTCGCATCCCCGCACCATCAGTAACTTGATCGTTGATCAGACCGATCATAATCCAGCAGCCGTTGCTGCCGCAGCCAATACCGACGGATCGGTGGCTGACGTCGATGGCAAGGGCACTTTCTTCATTCCGAATGTCACTCCCGATGCGGGATTATCTGCGCCATATAACTCCTGGTTTACGTTATTTGGTCAGTTCTTTGATCATGGATTGGATCTGGTGAATAAAGGCGGCAATGGCACAGTTTTTGTGCCGCTAAAACCCGACGATCCGCTCATTGCTGGTCCGGATGGCATTCTGGTCGACGATATCAATACTGCCGTGGATGAAAGCGCTGACAATTTGCCGGCCAATTTGCAGTTCATGGCATTGACCCGAGCCACCAATTTGCCGGGCCCGGATAACACTTTGGGTACCGATGACGATATCCGCGAACACCGTAATCAAACGACACCGTTTGTCGATCAGAATCAGACTTATACCTCGCATCCATCGCATCAAGTGTTTTTGCGCGAGTATGAGTTCAATACGGCGGGCGATCCAGTATCAACGGGCAGATTACTGGAAGATAGTCCAACGCTCGGTGGATTGGCCACTTGGGCTGACATCAAGCTGCAAGCGCAGCAAAAACTGGGTATCAATCTGACCGATGCCGACGTGACCAATCTGCCGCTGCTGCGCACAGACAGCTATGGCAAGTTTATCCCTGCTGCCAACGGCTTTGCTCAGTTAGTGGTTGGAACGGGGCCCGATAACATTGCGAATACGCCTGATGACATTGTCGTGGTGGGAGATCCGACGGGGGGAGGGATCAGCATTCCTGTCAATGTAATTCGCACCGGCCATGCCTTCTTGGATGACATCGCCCATACAGCGGCCCCGCGCAATACCAACGGTACCTTAAAGGCGCCCGATAGCGACACTGTCGTTGGGTTGTCGGAAGCAGATCGCTATGATGATGAATTGCTCAATGAGCATTTCATTACCGGTGATGGCCGTGGCAACGAAAATATTGGCTTGACGACAGTGCACACGGTTTTTCATGCAGAACATAATCGCACCGTCGATTTTGTCAAAGATTTGATTACCAACAGTGGCGATCCTGCATTTATCGCACAATGGCATAAGCCGGATGGAACGCCGGTTGGGCAGTGGGACGGTGAGCGGTTGTTTCAGGCGGCCCGTTTTGCGACCGAAATGCAGTACCAGCATTTGGTGTTCGAGGAGTTTGCACGCAAGGTACAGCCCAATGTGGATGTGTTTATCGGTTATAACAGCACTATCGATCCGGCCATCATGGCTGAATTCGCTCATGTGGTCTATCGTTTCGGCCACTCAATGCTGACTGAAACGGTAGCCAGAACCAATTCGGATGGTGCATTGAATGACGTCGGGTTAATCGATGCATTCCTGAATCCAATTGCGTTCAGAGGAACCGGAGTCGATGCCTATGCTAGCAACATCGAGGCTGCTGGCGCCGTCGTCAAGGGCATGACCAAACAGGTCGGCAATGAAATTGATGAATTTGTCACCGAAGCTTTGCGCAACAATTTGCTCGGCCTGCCGCTCGATTTGCCTACCATCAATATGACTCGCGCGCGCGATGTCGGTATTCCGTCTTTGAATGAAGCGCGTCGTATGTTCTACGAAGATACCGGACAGAATCCCGCCCTGCAACCTTATGAAAGCTGGGCGGATTTTGGATTGGGTCTCAGGCATCCCGAGTCGTTGACCAATTTTATCGCCGCCTACGGCACCCACGGCAGTATCACCGCTGCAACGACTTTCGCAGACAAGCGTGCAGCAGCCCAGGCGTTGGTAGATGGTACAAGTCCTGAAGCTATCGCATTTATGAATGGCTCGGCTGCATCGACGGGGCTGGACGATGTGGATTTTTGGATTGGCGGTCTGGCTGAAAAACAAGCGCCATTTGGCGGTTTATTGGGTTCCACATTCAATTTCGTTTTTGAAACCCAGATGGAGAATCTGCAAGACGGCGACCGTTTTTATTATCTGGCACGCACAGCCGGACTCGATTTTCTCACTCAACTCGAGGAAAACTCGTTTGCCGAGCTGGTGATGCGTAATCTGCCGGATGTCAAACATCTGCCTTTCGACATCTTTTCCACCCCGGCTTATACCTTTGAGGTGGGAAATCTGGGGGAGAGCGGTCCCATACAGGATGATCTTTCTACGCCTGATGTGAATGAAGCGACACTGAGAAACCATTTGAATCAACTGGCTTTGGTCCGCGACACTACGCTGGGTCCCAATACCATTCGCTACACGGGTGATCAGCATGTGGTGATGGGGGGCACGAGCGGCATAGACAGGATACGCGCCAGTGAAGGGGATGACACGCTGTGGGGAGACGAGGGGAATGATCGTCTGGAAGGCGGCGCCGGCAATGATTCAATCAATGGCGGTGACGGCAATGACCGCATTACGGATTCCTTTGGTGATGACAACATCAAAGGCGGTGACGGCCATGACGTGATTAATGGCGGTCCCGGGATTAATCTGATCATGGGCGGCGACGGCAGCGACTTCATCGTGACTGGCAACGATATTTCCGAGGTGTTTGCAGGCTCAGGCAACGATTTTATCTTTGGCAATACGCCCAACGAAGTCATGATGGGCAACGAAGGCGATGACTGGATTCAAACCGGAACTGCCGATGGCGCGCCTGGTGATAACTTTGATCCCTTCAATCGTGATCCGATCCGGGGTAACGATGTTTTTCTTGGCGGCGGCGGCCTGGACGAATTTCTCGGCGAGGGTGGCGATGATTTGATGAATGGCATGCCGGGTGCGGACAAAAATGACGGTAATAGCGGCTTTGACTGGGTCTTCAACAAGGGTAACAGTGTTGCTGCCAATATCGATTTGACCCGACCTATCGTGCCGGGCGTGCCCGTGGATGTCTTCGATCGCTATGATTTTGTTGAAGCTGCGTCAGGATGGGATCTTGATGACATCATCCGTGGTGATAACGATACCAGTGTCGAATTGACATTGATTGATCCGAATACAGGACAAAACAACGCGCTGGATGATGTCAATAATCCGGCTGGTGGCGGGCATAGTGCTGCCGATAGGATTGCATTGATTGATGGATTGAGCGCTTTGTTGGACGGCGCGACATCGTTCAGCACCGGCAATATTCTACTGGGCGGCGGTGGTGGTGATCTGATTGAAGGGCGTGGCGGCGATGACATCATTGATGGCAATGCCTGGCTGAATACTCGAATCAGTGTTCGCACCAATCCTGGCGATCCTACCAGCGAAATTATTTCTTTCGATAATATGACCAGTACGTTAAGGACAGCGATGCAAAATGGCACCTACAGTCCTGATCAGTTGGTCATTGTGCGTGAGATTAGGACAGCGCCGGCTGGTACGGATGTTGATACGGCTGTATTTCGCGATGTTTTCGCCAACTATACATTGACTTTCAATCCCGATGACTCGATTACGGTTACCCATACTAATCCCGCCATCGCCGCGATTGACGATGGCAGTGATACGCTGCGCAACATAGAGCAGTTGCAGTTTACTGACAGGATCGTTGTTCCGGGCGGTGGTGCTACTGTCGGTACTGCCGGTGACGATAATCTGGTGGGTACACCGGGCAATGATACGCTCGACGGTTTGGGTGGCAACGATACCTTGAATGGCCTGGGCGGTGTGGATACGCTGATTGGTGGCACGGGCAACGATACGTTTGTGGTTGATACCACTACCGATATCATTACCGAGCTTGCTGGCGGCGGTGTCGATACCGTGCAAAGCTCGGTGACATTCACGCTAGCTGCCCAACTCGAGAACCTGACATTGACCGGTCTGGCTGCGATCAACGGTATCGGCAATGCGGCAGCCAACAGCCTGACTGGTAACAGTAACAACAATACACTCAGTGGCTTGGGCGGCAACGATACGTTGAATGGTCTGGGCGGCGTGGATACGTTGATTGGCAGCACCGGTAACGACACTTATGTGGTTGACACCACTACCGATACCATCACCGAAATTGCGGGCGGTGGTAACGATACGGTCCTCAGTTCGGCGACTTTTACGCTTGCCGCTCAACTTGAAAATCTAACCTTGACCGGCGCAGCCGCAATCAACGGGACGGGCAATGCCGTAGTTAATATTCTTACCGGCAATAGTAATAACAACCTGCTCAACGGTCTGGGTGGCAATGATTCTCTGAATGGTCTGGGCGGCGTGGATACACTGGTTGGCGGCACCGGTAACGATATCTATGTGGTCGATACCACAACCGATATCATTACTGAACTTGCCGCTGGCGGTAATGACACGGTGCAGAGTTCAGTGACTTATACATTGGCTGCCCAACTTGAAAACCTGACACTGACAGGTGTAGCCCCAAGTAACGCTACAGGCAATACCGTCGTTAACATCCTGACAGGTAACGCTAGCAACAACACGTTGGACGGTCTGGGTGGCAACGATAGGCTGATTGGTGGCACGGGTAACGATATATTGATAGGCGGAGGAGGTGCCGATACTTTGACGGGTGGTGCCAACAGTGACAGCTTTACTTATACGTCCGCACTCTTTCATTCCAACGGCGCGAGCATTGATACCATTACCGACTTCTCAAGTACCCTCGACAAGGTTAATCTTAGTGCGATTGATGCCAATACAGGGGTTGCCGGTAATCAGGCTTTTACTTTCATTGCTGGCGCTGCTTTCAGTAGTGCGGGACAGGTCCGCTATGCCGGTGGCGTACTGGAAGCCAACGTAAATGGAAATTTGACAGCAGACTTCCGGATCCAGTTAACGGGTGCTCCCGCATTCGTGGCAGGAGACTTGATTGCCTGATGGTTTGGGAGTTACACAGCACGCCAATTTTAACGTTTACCGTAAATAGGTCCTTGTATAAGGCCGTCAGACATCCCTCCTGACTGACGGTATAGGTTGAAATTGGCGCTTGCGGTTGTTGTAGCAAAGTATCCCAACGATTATGGTGATGATAAATGACCAAACAGTCCTTGATGATGATAAATCAAGGACTGTTTACATTAACGCTGCGCTTGAGTGTTTCAGGCGATGGTCACGGCATCCGATAAATACACATCCTGGATGGCATTGAGCAGTCTGATGCCCTCAGCGAACGGCTTTTGGAATGCTTTGCGTCCAGAGATCAATCCCATGCCGCCAGCGCGTTTGTTAATGACGGCCGTCCTTACCGCCTGGTGCAGATCATCGCTACCGGATTCCCCCCCTGAATTGATCATGCCGATTCGTCCCATATAGCAATTGGCCACTTGATAGCGCACAAGATCGATGGGGTGATCCGAAGTGAGCTCGCTATAGACCTTCGGGTGGGTTTTGCCGAATTTGATGGCATTGTAACCGCCATTATTGGTCGCCATTTTCTGTTTGATGATATCAGCTCCGATGGTCGCTGCCAGATGATTGGCCTGACCGGTCAGATCGGCGCTGACATGATAATCCTTGTCGGCAGTTTTGAAGGCGCTATTCCGTGTATAAGCCCACAAAATCGTGACCATTCCCAGATTATGTGCGTGCTCGAATGCAGCAGTAACTTCCTGGATTTGACGGCGTGATTCTTCGGATCCAAAAAAAACTGTTGCACCTACAGCGCAAGCGCCCATATCAAACGCTTGAGTAACGCTGGCAAAAAGTGTTTGGTCGAATTTATTCGGGTAGGTCAGCAATTCATTGTGATTTATTTTGAGGATCATCGGAATTTTGTGTGCGTATTGCCGTGCAATGATACCCAGCACACCCAATGTGGAAGCGACACCGTTGCACCCACCCTCGATGGCCAGTTCAACAATGTGTTTGGGATCAAAAAACATCGGATTGGGCGCAAAGGAGGCTCCTGCGGAGTGCTCGACACCTTGATCGACGGGTAGTAGCGATAAATAACCGCTGCCCGCCAAACGTCCTTGGTTGTAGAATGCTTGTAAATTGCGCAACACACTGGGTTTGCGATTGCTTTGCGCCATCACCCGATCGATAAAATCAGCGCCGGGCAACTGTAAATTGTTGTTTGGAATTCCATTGCAGACATGATTAAGCAGCCAATCGTTTTCGTTTCCCAGAATTGCATGAATGTCTGTCATTTCTTCTCCTTTTTACTGTGATGGTCGTAACATTTGTGTTGATACGTCGAGATGATGCAGTTTTAATGCAATTTTACTGTTGATATTACACGAAGTATTTGTCAGATATTTATACTTTATCATCCTTGAATCAAGTATTTCCTGCTGGCGTCAAGTCAAATTCCGGAAACTGCAGTTATGCTTGATTGTCATTTTCAGTGCTATTTTCTTATCCTTGATTCACATGATTTTAGGTTAATCTATACGTTTTGCGATCAATGCTTGACCGTCATTTAATGTGACGCACAGCAGTGGCCGATTTAGAATGAATAAAATGAGGGCGTATTATTTTTACTCCAGATAACAACGAAAAAAACCATTTGCCTTTAGACTGGCAGCAATTACGCCATCATTGCGATCCTGATCAATTTACCTTCCAAACTACGGCGGATCTTGAGGATTTGTCCGAAATCATTGGACAAGCGCGTGCAATGGATGCTGTGCGCTTCGGTTCCGGCATACGCCATGAAGGCTACAATCTTTTTGTGCTGGGCCCATCAGGCATGGGTAAGCGCAGCCTAGTGCGTCAATTGCTTGAGGAAAAGGCGCATCAGGAGACCAAACCTGCCGATTGGTGCTATATCAACAATTTTTCCCAGCCGCATAAACCGCGTGTGCTCAAATTGCCCCATGGTCGTGGGGAAGCGTTGCGTTTAGATATGGAAGCACTGATCAATTTTTTGCGCGGTGCTGTTCCTGCCTTGTTTGATAGTGATGAGTATCGAAGCAGGGCGAGGGCGATCCAGAAAGAATTTAATGAACAACAAGAACAAGCTTTACTGGAATTGAGAACCGATGCGGAGAAGCAGGAAATCGTCTTGTTGCAAACCCCGGACGGGTTTGTTTTCTCGCCGATTCGCAATCATGAGGTGATAACGCCTGATGAATACGACAAACTGCCTCAAGCTGAAAAAAATCAGACTGAGCAGTTGATCGCTGAATTCCAGGAGCGTTTGGAGAATATTCTGAGTCATCTGCCGCAATGGCGAAGGGAGCGCAGTGAACGGATTCGGCAACTCAGCCGGGAAATGATGTTGTCTACCGTCGAGCATATGCTGAATGAGTTACGCCGGATTTATTCGGAATTACCTGATGTACTGGTCTATTTTGATGCCGTGCAACAGGATCTGGTCGAACATGTGGATGATTTTCGTAAACAAGAGGAATCTGTCAGTGTATCCGGAATGACGATCACTACACGCCAGACTTTCCATAGTTACCAGATCAATGTGCTGGTCACCAATGACAATGAATCGGGCGCGCCTATCATCAGCGAAGACAATCCTACTTACAGTAATTTGATGGGGCGTGTTGAACACATTGCTCAGTTTGGTGCATTGGTGACGGATTTCATGTTGATCAAGCCTGGTGCGTTGCATCGGGCCAACGGTGGATATTTGCTATTGGATGTGCGCAAAGTGCTGATGCAGCCCTTCGCCTGGGAAGGACTCAAGCGCGCACTCCAGTCGCGATCGATACCCATTGAAGCGCTGGCACAGATGTACAGCTTGATCAGTACGGTATCGCTTGAGCCCGAGCCTATACCGCTAGATATTAAAATCATTCTGTTTGGTGACCGTTTATTTTATTACTTGTTACAAGAATACGATCCTGAATTCAGCGAGTTGTTTAAGGTAGCTGCTGATTTTGAGGAAAGAATTGAACGTAACGCCGATACTCATCTTCTCTACGCGCGCCTGATCGCTACTCTGGCACGCAAGGAGTCATTATTGCCTCTTGATCGGTATGCAGTGGCCAGCGTGCTGGAATATAGCGCGCGCTTGGTAGGGGATGGAGAAAAGCTTTCCATGCATATGCGCAGCGTGGCGGATTTATTGCGCGAAGCAGATTACTGGGCGCGTGAAGCGGAGCACGACACCGTGACTGCCAACGATATTCAACAAGCCGTCGATGCACAGATTCGGCGCCAGGATCGTGTAAGGGATCGATTGTATGAAGCCATTCTGCACGATACTTTAATGATTGATACGCAAGGTAAAATTGTAGGGCAGATCAATGGTCTTGCTGTGATTGAGTTGGGAAATTTTGCTTTTGCCCAGCCGACTCGAATTACTGCTACCAGTCGCCTGGGTAAAGGTGATCTGGTTAATGTCGAACGTGAAGTAAAGCTTTCAGGCGCCATCCATTCCAAGGGAGTGTTGATTCTCTCCGCCTTTCTTGCGGCACGGTATGCGAGGAACCAGCCACTGGCGCTATCTGCCAGTCTGGTGTTCGAGCAATCGTATGGTGTTATCGATGGAGATAGCGCTTCATTGGCGGAATTATGCGTGCTGCTGTCCAATCTGGCGAATATACCTATCAAGCAATCCTTGGCGGTCACCGGTTCAGTCAATCAGTTAGGGCAAGTACAGGCAATCGGTGCGGTCAATGAAAAAATTGAAGGGTTCTTTGATATCTGTGCGGCGCGGGGGTTAACCGGTGATCAGGGAGTCATCATTCCTGTTGCCAACGTCAGGCACCTGATGTTGCGTCAAAATGTAATCGCTGCTGCTAAAACCGGGCAGTTTCACATTTATGCGGTCGAAAATGTTGATCAGGCCATTACTCTCCTGACGGATGTGCCGGCCGGTGAGGTTGATTCCAATGATCGTTATCCTGAAGGAAGTTTCAATTACAAAGTAGGAGAGCGATTGAATGAACTAGCCAGAATCAGTCAATCACTTGCGCAGAAATCGGAGAAAAATGTTAAGGAAGGATAAGCATTGAATGAACAGAGGTTTGATTAAATGATGTGGTTAAATGACATTATGAGTGATGGCCAACCGAATAAGCTGTGTGGTATTTTGCATTTTCAATTTTCGCATCAAGTTGAGTTGATGGACACTAACGGTTTTAGGGCTAATGGAGATTTTTTCTGCAATTTGTGTATTGGAATTTCCTTCTACGATTAACTTGAATATTTGGAATTCCCGTTTAGTCAGCGTATCCAGAGGATTCTCAAAACTCTCTTTATGTGTTGCATAGAGTGCTAATGCAGTTGCCAATTCCGATTCAATATAGGTTTTCCCAGAACTGACTTGATGCACCGCATGGATCATTTCTCCTATCCCGCTTTGTTTGCTGATGAATCCAATGGCGCCTGCTTTGAGTGCGCGTTGAACGGTGGTGACATTGTTTGACATACTGAAAACTAGAATATTGGCATTAGGGTTGTGACTAATGATGCGGCGAATTGTTTCAAATCCACAGACGCCGGCAGCTGGCATATTAAGATCAAGAATCACGATATCTGGTTGATATGCCTGATAAAGTTGATAGCCTGTTTCACCGTCGGCTGCTTCTGCTACTACCTGCATTTCGGGTGTGGTTTCAAGCAAACGGCGATAACCGGCGCGTACTACGGGATGATCGTCAACTAGCAATATGCTGATCGGTTTAATCATTATCCAAATTCTCAATCGGTAATCTGATGTTGATTTCTGTACCTTCACTATTGGCGCTGCGCACGGTTAGTCTGCCATTCATTGCGATTACTCGCTCACGCATGCTGACGAGTCCTAAACCGGTGAATTGCTGGTTGGTGTCATAGCCCTTACCGTTATCTTCTATTTTCAGAAGCAAAAAATCAACCAGTGGATTATCAATAGTTTTTCGGCTTAAACTAACCTGAGCCCAGGAAGCTTCTGCATGATTGTAGATGTTATTTAAACCTTCTTGAATAAGACGAAACACGGTGATACCGATTTGTTCGTCGAGTGTTGTAAGATCGCCTTCTAATCTGAATTCAAGTACGATTTCTGGATAATACGAATACCACTGTTTCTTCAGTTCATATAAAGCATCGATTAATCCTAATGAATCCAGTAATGGACATAGTGTGTGCAGCATGCCACGTATCACCTGATGCATTTTTTGGGTACATTCCGTAATAGCCCGGGCGCTGGTAGAGATAATCGAGTTTTGTTCAGTATGATTGAGGATGACTTCATTTTCTGCACGGATAGCGGTAAGCCATTGCCCCAATTCATCATGTAATTCGTAAGCAAGCATGCGCCGCTCCTTTTCCTGAATACGGAATAATTCTTTCATTAGACGCCTGTTCTCATTCAATAAATCTCGATTGAGATTGGTCACTCTTTTGAGTTGACTGATGTCCGACATGATCATGCGACATATGTTTTTATCGCTGATTACCGTGCTTTCTAAGCGGATGAAGCTTAATGGATCATGGGTATCGCCAATTTTTAAGTCGATGGTGATTTTGCTGGTTGCATTAAAGACCACTTGTAAATAATCAAAGAAAGTTTGCTGATCAATTTGAAAGAAACAATCAGTAAATGGCTTCCCTATGAGAAATGTGCGTTCTTTTCGCAACAAAGCGGCGCCTGTCATATTAATGGAAAGTATGTTTCCCGCTTCGTCTACAGTCAAATAACCAACCGGTGCATAATCATAGAGGTCTGCATAGCGACTATGAGATTCTTCCAGTTCTAGCTGTTGGTTTTGCAGCAGACTAGTCAGCAAATCTACTTTGCTATGAATTTCATAATCGGCGATTCTTCGATATTTCTTACGTTCAATCATGGCATCCCTCCATTCGGTAACTGCAATAGCGGCTGGATTGTTCATATATTTAATATGCCGTCTGATGCTGTAACCGAGACAGTAGTTCCAATAGTGTAATTTCTCTAATTTTGAACTAAGCAATGGGTGTGCATTAGATTCAGACGTGCAGGCAGATATGAATTTAATACAGGGCATACGATTCATGCATAATCAGATTCATATCATGTATTGAATGAGTTTCGAGCGATGTAACCTGGCATCAGTCATAACAATGCTTTTGAAACCTACAATTGGTAATTATATTCCTTCTTTGAACATCTCAACGATACCATAACGCAGATAGGAAGCAGGTCTGTTTTTATGTTTGATTGGATAGTCAGGCTAGTTTGCTGCATTTTTGACCGAAATCTGGAGGAAGTCAGCAATGCTTTCCACTTTTGAAGCCTGGAATGCGAATCTTGTGTATGAATTATGGTCTTGAGTATCGAATTTATGTTTATTCTGACGTTAAGAATTAACAGTCAAAAAATCATTATTAGATAATAGAGGGGCTCACAGCATTTGTTACTGCGATTAAATATTCTAGCTTTTGTCGTAGGGACCAGTTTGTTGCAATTGCAAGCTGAGTTACCGGATTTAATTTTGGCAACATGGATGCTGCCGCTAGTAATTGTGATTAGATTGCTTGGGAATAGTCCTTCAAATATTGGGGGCGTTGTTAATAGCGTTTTGTTGTTGATGGTTTGCTTGGGACTTGGGTTTTTCTGGGCGGCTGCTTTTGCTCACTGGAGATTGGCTGATTCATTACCTCCTGCTTGGGAGCAGCGGGATATTCAGGTGGTTGGTGTGGTGGCTAATTTACCTAACAAAAATGATCGCAGCGTACATTTTCAACTAGATGTTGAACGTGTGATTACCGATGGTGCGATTGTACCCAAGCGAATTGCATTGTCTTGGTATAAAAGCTATCAATCAGATATGGATGAAGTAACAGTACCCGTGGTTAAAGCGGGGGAGCGCTGGCGATTGACTGTTCGTCTTAAACAACCTCATGGAAATGCGAATCCCCATGGTTTTGATTATGAAGCATGGACACTGGAACGAAATATTCGTGCTGTCGGATATGTGCGTACATCCATCGATAATCAGCGTTTGAAATCGATGATCCACCATCCCGCTTATTGGGTTGAACATGTGCGCGAAGGTATTCAACAGCGCTTCATCCAGAGTTTGACAGATCAATCCTATTCCGGGGTATTAACAGCACTGGCGACGGGAGATCAGCAGGCTATTCCTCGTGATCAATGGCAAGTATTCGTGCGTACTGGAACGATTCATCTGATGGCAATATCCGGCTTGCACATTACTTTGATATCAAGCTTGGTATTTGTGATGGTTTTTTGGATGTGGCGCTGGAGTTCTTATCTGGTGTTACGTATGCCAGCGCGCCGTGCGGCAGTGATTGCTGGGTTGATGGCAGCTTTGAGCTATGCATTACTATCGGGTTTTGCGATCCCGGCGCAGCGAACGTTCTATATGCTGGCTGTAGTGGCTGTTGCGTTATGGAGAGGACATTTTGTTTCGCCATCAATGGTATTGGCCTGGGCTTTATTAGGGGTTGTGCTATTGGATCCTTGGGCAACTATTGCTCCCGGATTCTGGCTGTCATTCGGGGCAATAGCCATTATCATGCTGTTAACGGTGGGACGGATAGGAAAAATGAATTGGCTGCAAGAATGGTTGCGTATCCAATGGGCGATGACACTGGGATTGGTTCCTTTATTGCTGGCGTTGTTTCAACAAGCATCTCTAGTTTCACCTATTGCGAATGCCGTTGCCATCCCAATGGTCAGTTTTTTAGTGGTGCCATTCACATTGCTGGCAACGATTCCTTCCTTTGATTTTATGTTGCTGCCGGCACATGAGGTGCTTAGTATCTGCATGACAATATTGCATGAATTGGATCATTTACCTCATGTTGTATGGCAACAGCATGCACCACCGGCATGGACAATAGCGGTTGCTGTGATTGGAATTTTCTGGATGTTTCTGCCAGGAAGTGTCGGATTGGGCTTGTTTGCGGGGTTTCCAGCGCGGTGGTTGGGAATGATCGCTTTATTACCCATGTTTCTGATACCGCCCGCTAAACCGAAAATGGGTGAGTTATGGTTGACGGTACTGGATGTTGGTCAGGGTTTGGCGGTCGTTGTACGCACTACGAATCATGCGCTGTTATTTGATACGGGGCCAAGTTTTGGAGAAACTGATAGCGGTGATCGCATTATTGTGCCTTTTTTACGGGGAGAAGGCATACATCGGCTTGATGTCATGATTGTGTCACATGCAGATTCTGATCATAGTGGCGGCGCATTATCTGTATTGGAAGCCATGCCTGTCAGCGCGTTACTATCGTCTCTGAAAGAGCATCATCCGATTCAGCAAGCCAAAGTGCATAAAGATCGCTGTCGTGCCGGTCAATCCTGGCAGTGGGATGGTGTGTACTTTGAATTGCTTCATCCTATGTCGCATGATTATGAGAATCCGAAGAACAAAACGAATGCAAATAGTTGTGTATTAAAAATTACATCGATACATGGGAGTGTGTTGTTGCCTTCGGATATTGAAGGTAAAGATGAATCAGCACTGTTAACGCGCGCTGGTGATAAGCTGCCGTCAACGATTTTGATTGCACCTCATCATGGCAGTAACACTTCTTCAACAACCGCTTTTATTCAGCAAGTTAATCCGGAGCTAACCATATTTACAGTAGGATATCTTAATCGCTATGGCCATCCACGCAAAGGTGTGATTACACGCTATTGTGACTCGGGAAGCAAACTATTGCGTAGTGATACGGATGGTGCCATTTTTCTTCGCTTTAGCGAAAATGAATGGTTTGTCGATCGTTGGAGAACATCACATCGACACTATTGGCAACGTAAAATCAATGGCAATTATTTTGATGATTATGATGGATGTCAGAATTCAGTCTATGGCAGATGACTATTTGTTAGTGTGACATCGCTAACATCATGTTTATTTGCAGACAACTCAATATTGTTAAAAATGATGGTGAAAGATGTGCCAACACCGGGTTCACTAGTGACTTTGATTGGTAATTTATTATTTTCTGCTGCGATTCTGACAATCGATAAACCGATGCCACTGGATGCTTTATTATGCAGAGATGCTCTGGGTGAGTAAAAATACTCATTGAATATATTAGGCAAGTCTTTGTTTTCTATGCCGATGCCATGGTCAATGATGGTGATGCTGGCACTCTGAGTAGATGGGTTAATTTCAGAGGTAATTTCAACTGAAGCGTTGTCGTGTGAATAAGTGATTGCATTGGCAATAATATTTTCCAAAAGAATTTCTAACTGCTCCGGAATCACTTTGCATTTGAAATTTTTAACAGATAAGTGCAATTTGATGCGCTTGGAGTTCGCAACTGGGGTTAATTTGTCAATCCCTTTTTGTAAAGCAGTTTGAATATCTACAGATTCCAGCACAGCTGTGCTAAGACAAGTATCTTTCAATCGTTCTAATCGGAGTAAATCAAGAATTAATCCCGACATACTTTGTGCTCGATTATCAATTTTGTCCAAAGCTTCATTAACGCCAGCAGAAGCTTCTCCGCAATATCCGCCTTTGATGAGGTTAATTTTACTGCGTATCGCATCCAAAGGTGATTTGAGCTGATGAGTCATGAGGACGGCATATTGATCTTTCTCGACTTGTGCCTGATTTATTTGCTTATAGGCATCTAAGAGATGTTGTTCATGTGTGCGCACAACTAAAGATAGCCTTGAAACTACATACCAAACTACAAAAAAAAGAATATCAAGTGCAAACATCCATAATAAGACACTGTTTCTGCGCAAGCTCTCAGCTGAAGAATTGTCATCTATGAGGATCGAGTGCGATATATGAATAAACATTGAGTTTTCCATCAGTAGTACGATGGTGTACATGGCAGAAACCAGTACGGTTACACACAGGCTCTCGAGTGTAGAGAAAAAGATACAAGCCAGAGCGATATGTAATATGTAAAAAAAAGATGCCGGTGTAGAAGTACTACCAATATAGTGAACAACAATGGATAAGCATACCAAGTCAATAATAATCTGTGCCCATAAATTAATAGACGGAGAGTTATATTTACTGGGTTGTGAGTGATCTAGCAGATAAATGTATACGATATTTGCAAGACTTAATACGGCTGTGATGGCAATAGGCCAGTTTTGTTGCTCAACGATACCGAGTTGAGTCAGTGTCTCTGAAGCCAATAGCGCCAGGATTTGAAAGATAATCAAGGCTGCAATCACTATCCAGCGAAAAATAATAAACCAGCGAATATTGCTGATTAAAATTTCGTCGTTTAGTTTTAGTCTAATTCCCTTAACCCCGGCCAACGTGGGCTGTTTCTTAGATTCACCCCAGGAAAATTCGGCGATTGCCATGATAGAGCCTAAGCGGACTGTGCTGCTGTCTCTTTATTGTCTAAACGATCATGGATAATTGCTAACAAACTTTTCGGTTCAACGGGTTTCTCAATGATACAAACCCATTCATGCGATCCATCTTCAAAATAGGGTCTAATCATGTCGCCCAAAGAAGTCAGGAATATGGTTTGTATTTGCGGAAAACGTTTGTGGATTTGTGCATAAGTTGTTAATCCAGAATCCATTGATTCAACCATTACGTCAAGGATAGCCAGATCGGGGCGTTTGGTATCATCTTGCAATGAGTCGATAAAGTCCTGCATGGTCAGATAACTATCAACTTTGAATCCATCTTTACCCAAAATACAGCCAACTGCTTCTCGGATATCTGCATCATCATCAACATGCGCGATTCTAGGTGCCATAATAATTCTCCTTTCTTCATAGTTTGAACCTGGAAAGCTAAACGCTTATAAGAAACCGTTCACTTATCATGGTCATTGGTGTTTAAGATCATATATCAGCTTATGTGAAAAATATGTGAAGCACAATCAGTAACTGTAGGAATATTCTTATGATCTTGATTGGGATGTTCCTCATTTTTTATAAGAAATGGCACATCTATTTGATTATTAGATTGATCTATAGAAATTAAATATGTGTCAGATATTTACTATTTATCTCAGTTATATTTAATTTTGGAATGTGTAATTGTGCAAGAACTATCCTGTGATCTCTATGGGTCAATTCCTCATTCAAGGAAACGCAAAATGACTGAAAATCAGCAGACTGAAGAGTTATGGTTAACGCCGTGTCATTTGTTGCGAAATACTATATTTGCGGTTTTACATAGCTAAAAAATGCTAATGAATCGTCGGACTTGCTTCCCTGAAAATGGCATCGACTGCCAGAGCATCCAAACGGTATTCGCGATTACAAATATCATCGGTAATAATGATTACACCAAATTCTTGCAGAATTGAATCTACTTCTTCGCGACCGAGTGAACGTAGCATGGCGTAAATTTTCGCGGGATCTTCATGGCAGCCATAATGCACGGCGTGTGAATCAAAGATGCGAATAGTTTCCTGGTAAAACAAGCGTGTCAACATTTCTTCGGCAGTTAATCCCAACAAGGTTTGATCAAGAATGGTGGCAGCGAGCGCCTCGGCACGTGCCCAACCATCGGGGTCTTGCTGATCAGCTGCCGGTAGTTTTTGTAGCAGCAACCCAAAAATGCTTTGATTGGTAGTGATCAGAAAAAGACGCGAGGGCAACTGTTCGGATTGTTTGAAGTAATGCTGGAAAATTTCCGCGATACTGTCGCCATCAAGCGGCACGATACTCTGATAGGATTCACGCATGGAAGGCATATCCAGCGTAATGAGCAATTGGCCATGACCGAGCAATTCAGGCACTGATTGAGGTTCTATATGCTGTGCACATTTCGCCATGCCGCGTATCTGCAGGTCTTCATTGCAATCGATGACGAGCATGGAAACGGGACCGCTGCCATTCAATTGGATGGTCAAGCGCCCGGTTTGCTTGAGATTGTCGCCCAGGAGTAATGTGGTCGCGCTCATTTCTCCTAATAATTGTGTGACAGGTTGTGGATAGTGTCGATCCGACAGCATTTGCTGCCAAACTGAATCGAGATGCACGACGGCACCGCGAATATCCAGGTTTTCCAGAAGAAAGCGTTGTACGTAATTACTCATTGCAAAATTCCTGATCAATTCATCAACTAAATGTGCATTATAAACGATTGTGATGCAGCGCTATCCATGCTTGACCTAATGCAATTGCGCTGTCATCCGGCGGTAATTGTTGTGGGCTATGAATAGGTAATGATTTCTCGGCCAAGCGATGGGTTAAATCATGCCGCAACAGTGCATTGTGAAAGCAACCACCACTCAATACCACATGAGTTGCCTCATATTGATGGGCGGATTTTTCCACCCACGCAGCCAATCCTGCTGCGACTGTAGCGTGGAATAAAGCGGCTGCATAAGCATGATCGTATTTTTCGTCGTGACAATCGATCAATGCCGACAGTAACGACGAAAAATCCAGATTATTATTTTCCGTGATTTGATAGCCCTCGGTCAGTGCATGAACAGGTCCATATTGCTCGGCTAAATGCTGTAATTGCATGGCTGCTTGTGCTTCATGCGTTTGAATCGAACTGATTCCCAATAAGCCGGCTGCTGCATCGAACAATCTTCCCATGCTGGACGTTTGGGGACAATTAAGATTGCTTGCTAGCATAACAGCTACGGTCTCGGCGGCAGGTTGATTGGCAAAACGCTGCACAATTTCATAGCCGCGATTGAGTCGAGCTAATGCGGCAGCGGCCATGCGCCAAGGTTCTTGCGCTGCACGATCACCGCCGGGCAAGGCGAGTGTGGTCAGGTGACCGAGTCGCTTAAAACGAGCGCCATCCACCCATAACAATTCTCCTCCCCACGGCGTATTGTCGATTCCTAGCCCAATGCCATCGAGCGCTAATCCCAACACCGGTTGTGATAGGTGGTGTTCAGCGCAGACCGCCGCAATATGGGCATGGTGGTGTTGCACGGCTAGTGTCGGAATGTTTAGCTGTTGTGCAAAAGCGTGGGCAAACTGAGTGCTGTAAAAATCCGGATGCAAGTCATGCGCGACCACTGCAGGCTGTGCCGAGTATTCCCGGCACATGCGCTGTACGGTTTTATCCAATCGACTACGGGCATCTATCGTTGATAGATCACCCACCAACGGGGAAATATAGGCTTGATTGTTCTGTGTCAGACAAATGGTGTTTTTTAACCATGCGCCACAAGCTAGAACGGAAGGACCACTGACAGTTAGTGTAATACGGTGATCGTGCAAATTAGCCAAGCGTAGAATCGATGGAATGTGCTGATTGCTTGGTAATTGCCGTTTGGCGGCAACCGGCTGCAATCCAATCAATCCAAGCCAGCATGCCGCTGCCATGTGTGGCCGAAAGCTGGATGACAGGTAAAGTGGGATTGATGCGATGTGCATAGTCAATCGTCAAATTGACATCAAAATTCAGATGAGGCAGTAAGTCGCATTTGTTCAACAACATCAGATCGGCTGCATGAAACATGTCAGGATATTTGAGCGGCTTGTCTTCACCTTCAGTGACAGACAAGATCACCACTTTATGGGCTTCACCTAAATCGAAGCCCGAAGGACAAACCAGATTACCCACATTCTCAATGAATAGCAGACTGTCATTTTGTAAGGGTAATTGCTGTATGGCATGTCCCACCATATGCGCATCCAGGTGACAACCTTTGCCAGTATTGATTTGTATGACTGGAACCTCTGTAGCCCTGATACGGGCTGCATCATAATCAGTTTGTTGATCTCCTTCAATGACGGCAATCGGTAGTTTCTCACCAAGCATCTGGATGGTTTTAACCAGCAGCGTGGTCTTGCCGGATCCCGGACTGGAAACCAGATTCAGTGTAAAGATGCCGCGCTCAGTCAGATAATGGCGGTTTTTATCGGCATACTGGTTGTTTTTCGCTAAAATGTCGCGTTCAATCTTTACCATACGCGATTGGCTTATTCCTGGTGCATGGGCAGCAGCCAACCCTGTACCGAAATGCAGAGTGCCGGGTGTCTGATCAGGGTTGGCAGGGGTTGAATGAGAATGCGTGGTATGCGCCTGCTCGAGTGGGCGATACTTCAAAGATTGACCTGTAGTAAGGTGTGCAGCTATCGATTTGCCATTTACGCGTGCTTGACCCACGCTACATCCACAGGTTGTACACATAATTGTCCTCTCTTTATTCTACTTCAAGTTCTTTAATGCGCATTTCTTCACCTTGGGTAATTGTTAGTGCGTAACTTCCACAATGAGAGCAGATGGTATGGTGTGATGCGATGAACATTGATCGATGACAATGATCGCATACGCCATGCCCCAAAATTGCAATAAACTCCAATTTTGCCTGCTGAGCAATACTATCTTGTGTAATGACATCGAAATAGAATCGCAGCGATTCTTGCTCCACGCAAGTCAGTTGTCCAAGCTCCAGCCATACTGTTTTGACTCGGGTAAAATTCTGCTTAATGGCGGCCTCTTCAATCAGTTGTAACAAACTTTCCGCCAACGACAGTTCATGCATTACGTATTTAATGACTCATGGGATTAAAGGGTTGCAAATACCATTGTTGCACATGTCTGACGGCTGCATCCAAGTTTATATCAGCTTGCTGGCTTAATAGATCACCCAATTCAAAATAATAACCTCGGATGCGCAACAAAAAAGCAGGGGGAGCTTGGCGTTGATAAATCTGCTGATAAATAAACAGTAGTGTTGCAGGTGTTATTGCATGACTGGTATAGCTTTCATCTTTTTTTGCATCCACCGGTGAGAATTCGAACGGTTCATTGCATGACATATCGGCGTCAACAAATAGTATCTGGTCAAATCCCGACAAATCCGTCGCATGCTCAATCAATAATTGCATATCAACGAGACAGGTTACTTGGGCTAGTGCCAGCGATTCCACACGCTCAATCAATCGAGGACCTAAAGCGTCATCGCCGCGGCCGGGATTTCCATAGCCAAATAACAGTAAATTAGGCATGAGTAATGTAATTCCTAAGTGTGTTATACACGGGGGAACGATATGGTTTAAGCATTGATTTTAACTATATTTGTCATCAGCATGCTTTTTTTCTGTGTACTCAGTCTGAATACTTATTGTTGATTTGTTTATTCCCTGAGTATTTTTCTCTATTATATTGATTTGTAAAATATATTTATTGTTGGATGCTACATATGTACTATAACCGGGCGCACTCATGTACTAATAAAAAGGGAGTGATTTCCTATAGATTCAATGAGATTACAAATCTACAATGCACACATCAATAATTTGAGATTATTAATTAAGTAGTTGAGTTGGTGAGTCTTTTTGTGTGAATTGGTAGTTAAATTCTATTGGAGATACTGAAATGAAAAATAGCTTTAAACTGAAATTATTAGCAGCAGCCGTACTGATGGCAAGTGGCGCTTCGCAAGCGGCTCCGACACAAGCACCGGTTAACTGGTTTGGTCATGATCCTGCTGAATTTGCAACTTTCTATAGTGCAGTAGGCCATACTTTTGAACATGAGTACTTGTTTAATTTAGGTAGCAGTGCCAATGCATTAGCAACGGCGGTTTCTAATGATGTGGCAAATATCTTTAATATCAATAACGGTAAAGTAGAACTCTTTAAGAGCAATGGTGATAATGATTTTACCAATGATTTGTCAATAGGCTCATTTTCATTCGATTCCACAGCAAGCAATGCAACATTTAGTTCTTTGAACGCTGGTGATTATTACTATCAGGTTACCGGTACTGTAGCGGGTGGTTACGGTGGTGGTTATCAATTATTCTCTAATGTAAGTCCTGTACCTGAACCGGAAACATACGCAATGTTACTGGCTGGTTTGGGTTTGATTGGATTTTCAATGCGTGGCCGTAAAGCAGTGTAATCTGAAGTTGCATTTGAGTTTAATTATATTGACCACAGGGGAATTTATTCCCTGTGGTTTTTTTGTTTGATATTCAACTTGCAAGTTTGATTGAGTACAACTGTTGTCTTTGCTAGTATGTGTTAGCAAAATTCTTATCACTTATGTTGTTGGCCTGAGAAACTGTATGCAGCAATTACTCATCACGTTCGGAGTTCTATTAATATTGCTGGGTTTAGCCTGGCCCTGGGTTTCACAATTGCCATTGGGTCGTTTGCCGGGTGATATTCATATCGAACGTGAAAATTTCAGTTTCCATTTTCCTCTAATGACGGGATTACTAATCTCCGTCGTGCTGTCGCTAATCCTTTGGTGGACACGTAAATAAGATCACCATCGGTTATCGGTGAATTTCTCCGGTGATCCCCTTGGTCAATTGATCCACGATTTTCCCGCTCATGTCCTGCAGCGTTACTTGCAAAGGCATTTTGCCCAGCGCATGCGTTGCGCAAGAAAGACAGGGATCATAAGCACGCACGGCAACTTCCAGATGATTCAATAAAGCTTCGGTAATTTCCTGGCCATCCAGATATTGATTGGCCACCGAGCGCACGGATTCATTCATTGCCTGATTGTTGCTGGTGGTGGAAACGATCAAATTGGCTTGTGTGACCAATCCTTCTTCATTCACCTGATAATGATGGAACAGCGTGCCACGCGGCGCTTCGATGACGCCGATGCCTTGTGGTTGGCGCTCGCCCTTTTCGACCATCAATTCTGTACTGATAATTTCCGCATCGTGCAACAGTTCATCAATGGATTCCGCGCAATGCAATATTTCAATCATGCGCGTCCAGTGATAGGCGAGGGTATGATGCACGAATTCACCCTGACCAAACGTTTTAAAACGCTGGCGCGCCGCTTCTGCCAAAGGCGTTGATATCATGTCGCAGTTGTTGATGCGCGCCAAAGGCCCGACGCGATACCAGCCTTGCTCAGTTCCCAGCGCCGAGAGATAAGGGAACTTCATATAGCTCCAGGAACGGACTTCTTCGCGCAAGATCTGTTGATATTGGCAATAATCAAATTGATCAAAAATAGGCATGCCATCAGCAAAACTGGCCCGCAATCCACCATGATAAAATTCGAGTTCACCACTGGCTCCGGTCATGCTTAGATAATTGCTGGTTAGTGTGGCAAAACCATAGTGCTCCGGATGTGCTGTATGGATGTGTTCATTCAACGCTACCGCGTCCTGGCTCCATTGCAGAATATCAGCGATATCCACCAACAAAGCATCGCGTTCAGCGATGGTCAATGGTTTATTCATGCCACCTGGAACGGTACCGGTGCCATGGATACGCTTGCCGGTAATTGCCTGGATAATTTGCTGTCCGTATTTGCGCAGTTTGACACCTTTCATTGCAATTTCTGGATATTTCTCCAGAAGGCCGGCGATATTGCGTTGAGCGGGATCGCTACCAAAACCGAATAAAAAATCCGGGGCAGACAGATGGAAGAAATGCAAAGCGTGAGACTGCAGAATCTGGCCGAAATGTAGCAAGCGGCGTAACTTGGTGGCAGCCGGCGTGAGTTGCTGGACTCCCGCGAGTTGATCCACCGCCTTGGCGGCTGCCAATTGATGACTGACCGGACAAATGCCGCACAAGCGTTGCACAAAGAAAGGCACTTCCCAGTAGGGTCGGCCTTGAATAAATTTCTCAAAACCCCGGAACTCGACAATATGCAGTCGTGCTTCGCAAATGTGGTTATCGGCATCCAATAGCAAGGTGATTTTACCGTGTCCTTCGACACGCGTAACCGGGTCGATGGCAATTCGCCGGGTAGCGGGAACAGCTGAATTATCCGATTCCATGATGATCTGGAGTACTGAGGTTAATCATAATGCACATGAGATTTCGGCAATTCTGGCTTATGCCCGGTCAATAGCGGTTCCAGAATTTGTAAGAACTCATCGGCGGAAGGCGGACAACCCGGTAGAAAATAATCAATGGGCACCACCTCACTGACCGGATAAACTTTATCCAGCAATAGCGGCAATTCAATGTCGCTGGGGATTTGCGGATTGGTGACGCCAGTTCCATTTAAATACACTTCCTGTAAGCAATCCTGCAAGTCGAAATAATTGCGCATGGCAGGCACGCCACCATTGATCGCGCAAGCGCCGACGGCAATGAGAATGGTGCAATGAGCACGAAAATCGCGTAATACATGCACATTTTCCGCATTGCATACGCCACCTTCAATCAGGCCAATGTCGCAGGGTCCGCATTGCTTGATATCGGTGAACGGAGAGCGATTCAGCTCAACTTGCTCAAGTAAGGCCACGAGTCGTTCGTCCATATCCAAAAAAGACATATGACAACCAAAACAGCCGGCTAATGACGTAGTAGCAATTCTGATTTTAGATTTAGCGGTCATTTTTCATCATTTCTCGTGATGTTCCTTGGTGACGTTTTCCTGCAAAGCTGTTTCACGAATAGTGTGTAGATCGTAAATGCGTTGTCCGATGGGTACTTGATAACCTTGTTCTTTAATCAAAATAGCACCCACCGGACAAATGTTGGCTGCCAGATCGGTTACTGCAATCGTGCTATCGCCCAATTTTCCCGTCGATGAATTAACTATCAAGTGGGCATCCGTGCCGCGTCCGGCAATGGCAAACACGTTTTTTTCATCCACTTCGCGGCTGGCGCGCACACATAAATCACACAGTATGCAGCGACTCCGGTCCAGCAGAATGCCGGCATGCGAAGCATCCATCTCACGCCGTTGATAAAATTGCGGAAAATGATCATCCAGCATGCCCAGATAGTAACCCATCGCCTGCAGTTTGCAATTACCGGTTTTTTCACATGACGGACAAATATGATTACCTTCGACAAATAGCATTTGCGTGATCGTTTTCCGTATTGCGTTTAATTCCGGCGTGTTATTGCGGATTTCCTGGCCGGTTACAGCCGGTGTGATGCATGCAGCAGTACTGCGGTTGCTGATTTCCACCACACACAATCGGCAATTGCCGCTCGGTCGAAGCCCCGGATAGTGGCATAAGTGTGGAATATAGATTTTTGCAGCCAAAGCAGCATCCATAATGGTTTGTCCCGCCGTGAAGGCGATTTCCTGTCCGTCGATGCTGATTGTGTTTGGCTTTGCTTGCATTGCCATTAGTCCAGATGTGCCGAGGCGTCGTCGCGATGCGTTATCTGCCGCGCACTCTCCAGCGATTGGTCCAGGTCGAATTGTGCGCTGAAGTGTTGCTGCAGAGGGGCTTCCAATGCTTGCGGGAAGGTTTGCAAACCATCCAACACATGATTGGCTGCGGTATACCCCAAACCACAATGTGAGTGATGTCGAATCAGATGGCTGAGTTGTTTGATTTCAGTGATATCCTGTGCAGTACCCCGACCCTGAGCGATTTTATCCAGATTGTTTTTGAGCAATTGTGTGCCTACGCGGCAAGGTGTGCAGAAACCGCAACTTTCATGCGCAAAAAAGTGTGCAAAATTGCGATGCACTGCCAGTAGATCACGGTGTTGACCATATATCAAAAAAGAGCCGCCGGTGGATAGATCTTCGAATCCAATGGCGCGATTAAAATCTGCCGCTCCGATCATTTTCCCGGCTGGACCGCCAATTTGTACGGCCTGTACGTTGTGTGCATGGCAATCATCCAACACTTGCTGGACACGGACCCCGAAAGGGTACTCATAGATGCCGGGAAGTTGGCAATCGCCGCTGACACTGAGAATCTTTGTGCCGCTTGATTCTTCGGTGCCGACAGCTTTAAACCAGGCGCTGCCCTGCACGATGATGTGCGCCGCAGCGATCAAGGTTTCAACATTATTAACCACCGTAGGCTGATTCTGGTAGCCGTGCGTGACCGGAAAAGGGGGGCGGATGCGAGGAATTCCCGGTTTACCCTCCAGCGATTCAACCAAAGCGGATTCTTCTCCGCAGATATACGCACCTGCGCCAATGACAATTTCGATGTCAAAATGGAAAGCTGGTTGACCCAGAATATGTTGGCCTAGTAGTCGTTGCTGGCGGCGCCGGTTGAGCACCGTATGTAAATGGGTCAGTAAATAGCGGTATTCACCGCGCAGGTAAACAAAACCCTGTTCTGCGCCGATGATAAAAGCGCACAAGGTCATGCCTTCAAATAACGCATCCGCATGGTCGCAAAGTAGCATGCGATCCTTGAATGTACCGGGCTCGCCTTCATCGGCGTTGCATACCACATAATGCGCATGACCTGGCGCTTGTTGGCAGAGTTGCCATTTCTTGCCAGTGCCAAATCCGGCGCCACCACGACCGCGCAAATCAGAGCGTAGAATTTCCGCCAGCGTTTCATCCTTGCCGTGGATCAACGCTTTTTGCATCGCACTACCGGGAAGGAAATACTCTGTCAGCAATAAACTGCGCTGATGTGCCGTGTTGTGGACTTCAAACCACTCCGCGGGCCACTGTAGTAGCGGTGTCTCGGATGCAACCAGTTGCGCAATCTGCGTGATCTTTTCCTCAGTCAATCGTGTGATCGGCAAGCCATTGACGAGCAGGGAAGCACCGTGATCACATAGGCCGATGCAGGAGGTTTCATGCACGCTGACACAGCCATCATGGCGTGTTTTGCCTGAAGTGACCTGCAAAAGCTGACAAAGCAAGTGCAACAAATCTTGCTCATCGGATAAGTAACCGCAACTGGTGCAATTACTGAATAAAATATGAAAGCGGCCACAGGGTTGCGTGTAAAAAAACGAATAAAATTCAACGACTGACACCACCTGGCCGAGTGACAGCTGGTATTCGGCGGCGACTTGCTGCATGGCTTGCGGTGAAATGTGTAGAAACTCTTGTTGCAAGGTGTACAGCCGATGCAGTAAATGCTCGCGTGGTGAATCGGAATGATGGAGTGGGCGCTGATTCATCATGCTGATGAGTATAGCGGGATTGAAATTAAAGTGACAGATACTGTCAACAAAACTCATGGTTCAATCAGCAATCAATGGCTGATTGTTAGACTAATAATGCGGCAACAATTCCGGTAATGAAAATGCCATCAAAAGTACCGGCACCGCCAATGGAGGCGTGGGGTGCTCCCAGTTTGGGTATGTCCTTCAGATGAAGCAAGTCGGCACCAATGAGTACACCCATTGTTCCGCTGATATAAGCGAGCGGAGCACTTTGCTCCGGACTGATTAACAGGCTGACAAATGCGGCACTGATCGGCGCGATCAAAATCGGCATGCCGATGCCAATGCCCTGGACCGGACGGCTGAATAGATAACTGATGAGACTGATAATGGAAATTCCCAGCAGGGTAGGTATTAATGTGAGCGTGCTGTTGGCAAATAAATACATGGATAGTGCGGCTGGAATCAGGCACCCGCCGAGATTGATCGAAACCTGGGTTTCATTGCGAAATGACGACAGCGGTATTTTGAGCAAGCCCCAATGATTCGAACGCATGTTTTCCGGGATGGGAATATTACTTTTGAGTCGTGTTACCGGTAAATTAATGATGCTGCCAACCAAGGAAAGCATTAGTACTGACATACCTAGCGTTGGCGATAAGCCCAGCTTGGCAAAGGCGAAAGACAGTAATTCCACCTGGACCAGCAACATCATGAACCCAAGTAGAAAAACGAAAACGATCAGATGGCCGGGGGAAAAGTAATTTTTCATTGAAATAGCGTGGACAAAATATTACTGCATGATAGTTTAAATGAAGCTGACCTGCCCCCTGTAACTTGATCCAGGAATAATGAGAATCTGCTAAGGAAACACTGTGACGTGGTTTAAGAAGCTCCCTTTCCGGGTGTGTCGGGTTACATCATAATCTGATAAATTCATATCCAACTCATCAATAACATTGATTTAAAAAGTAATTATATCAACACCCTATCAACTTGATTCTCGACTGCGCAAAGGTCTCAGTTCATATCAACCTTAGGACTGATTCATCACAGTCATGATAGTAGACGATCAAATTCTTTCTTGACTACACCGTAGCACTCGCAAGCAAAGGCCTCTAATCCATGACGATCGAGTACTGTAATGTGACCGCGGCGATAGTGAATATTGCCTGCGCGCTGCAAATTTCCGGCTGCCTCGGTAATGCCTTCGCGGCGTACGCCAAGCATAATGGCGATTTGCTCCTGCGTGATGACGAGATCTTGAGTAGGTGCGCGATCAAGTGTCAACAATAACCAGCGGCACAACCGTTGTTCTATCGAATGGTGCCGATTACAGGCCGCTGTCAGGCTCATCTGTGTCATGAGTGCTTGGGTGTAGCGCAATAACAAGCTTTGCATCAATTCGGCGCGGTTGAATTCCTGCTTGAACAAGCGGCTTTCGAGGCGGTAAGCGTGACCGGCAGTTTGCACCATGGCTGAAATGGGTGTGGTATCTCCACCCATGAAGAGCGCTATTCCGACGACGCCTTCATTGCCGACCCCTGCGGTTTCGGCGGACGCGCCAGACT
Organism: uncultured Nitrosomonas sp.; assembly: GCA_902826115.1. Classification (GTDB taxonomy): domain Bacteria; phylum Pseudomonadota; class Gammaproteobacteria; order Burkholderiales; family Nitrosomonadaceae; genus Nitrosomonas. Next base: position 10,634 of record CADEDO010000016.1, on the reverse strand, counting down.
CCGTTACATAGTGCAACGAAACGATGGCGGTGGTGGGGAAATAGGCGTGCCGTAATTGTTCGTTAGGTTCATAAAGGTATTTGCCGAGCGGCATTGCAATCAATTCCAAGTGCGCCGCAACGCGTTCGAAGTCGGCTGTGGGAAGCGCAGCTAGGAGGTGATTCTGATTGGGACTATGGGGTAAGAGCATGGCAAAGTATTGGAAATAATTACTTGGATGTGATCTCTAATCCGATACCGCGGTAACCGATATAGCCACAAAAACGGTTGAACATGGGTTCCCCGCTAACGCGAAACTTTTGGTGCGAGCCATCGTCATTAATACGGCTAAATTCGAAATCCAGAAAGGGTTGCCGTGCAGCAATCTTTGCCTGTAATTCTGCATGCTCCTCTGCATTCCATCCGGATAGCTTATCGTTACTTGATTCACCCGCCAAAGAGTCGACTTGAATGCCGAGCATTTCCAGAACCGGGCCGGAGACTTTGGTAAATTTACCGCTCTCGTCTTGCTCCCAGTACCAATCGGAAGCTAATTCGGTAAGGCTGCGATAGCGTGCTTCGCTTTCGCGTAGTTCGGCCGTACGTTCCTGCACAGTCTGTTCCAGTAATTGATTGTGTTGATGAAGTAACTTATAGAGCAATCGTACTTCGAGTATGTTATGGATGCGCGTCTTTACTTCTACTAGGTCAAACGGTTTACTGATAAAATCCTTTGCGCCAGCTTGCAACGCACGCAGCTTGTGGCCAGGCTGAGCCGTAAGTACGATCACTGGCAAATAGTCATCCGACTTGTTGGTCTTTAAACCTTCCATCACCTGAAATCCATCCATATTGGGCATTTGTAAGTCGAGTAGAATGAGGTCATAACCGGTCCTACGATGACGTGCGCAAACCTCCTGCGGATTCATGGTTGATTCCACTTGCGTATAACCGGCTTCGCTCAGTAACTGCTCAAGCATACTGACATTGGGTTCTTGATCATCAACAATAAGGATGCTGGCGTTAAGAATGTCGAGGGTACTAACTATCATATTTTTTTCCCATATTTGTGCCGGCTGATTGAGTCTCGGAGAATTGTAGTGCTGCGTCTAGGGTATCGAGAAATTCGTTGAGCTTGATGGGTTTTGTGAGGTAACGAAAGAATCCGACTTCCAAGCCTCTTACGATGTCTCTCGGCATAGCATTGGCACTTAGCGCGATAACCGGAATATGGGCTGTCGTTAGATCTTTGCGCAGAATTTCCAGTGCATGGATCCCGCTAATACCAGGCAGATTGATGTCCATGAGGATCACATCCGGCAGCGAAGCACGCGCAACTTCGATACCACGAAGACCATCTTGAGCGCTCAGCAAATGGATATCAGGCCGGCGTTCGAGCAGGCTTTCTACTAACAGCAGATTGGCCGGATTGTCCTCGACATAGAGTAAGGTGCGTAAAGGCATTTCAGCTGAAATATTTGCCGGGACGATAGCTAGGGATTGATCGTCATCTAGTGTTATTTGTGGCGCATCCGTCAGAATTAATTCGATCCAGAACACACTGCCTTTCCCGACAGTGCTTTCTGCTCCAATTGCACCGCCCATTAATTCTACCAATCGCTTACTGACTACCAGACCGATTCCCGTTCCTTCCTCTGTGCCGGCCTCTCGTCCAAGCCGGTTGAATGGCTGAAACAGTTGTGCGAGATTTTCCACGCTCAAGCCTTCTCCAGTATCAGTAATGCTAATGCGGATACGGTCTGCAGTATTTGCGCTGTAGTTCACCACCACCGTTCCGTCTGCCCTGTTGTATTTGATCGAATTAGAAAGCAGGTTGATGAGAATTTGTTTTACTCTTGTCCGGTCCGCTTTGACAAAGTAGGGGGAATCGAACTGAGGAAACGTCAGGTGGATGCCGCTTTTTTGTGCCTGAGGTTCGATCATGGCTTGGCAATCGCTCATTACTTCGTTGAGCGACATGGGTTCCAGTGACAACAACAGCTTGCCGGATTCGATCAATGCGAGATCGAGGATTTCGTTGATCAAATCCAGCAAATACCAGCCAGCCAGGAGAATTTGGTCAATATTGCTCTTCTGGCGGGGGGTAAGCGGCGGTGAACCTGATTCGATCAACTGGGCGAAGCCGAGGATTGCATTAAGCGGAGAGCGTAACTCATGGCTCATGCTGGACAAGAAATCTGATTTTGCGAGGTTGGCTTTTTCCGCGATAGATTTGGCACTTTCGAGCTTGATATTTGTTTCATTCAAAGCTTGATCAAGCAGTTTGCGTTCCGTGATATCGCGCGCTGCAGCGAACACACCTTGCAGTTTACGGTCACGGTCGTGAAAAGTCGTTGCGTTATATGACACAACCGTTTCTTTGCCGTCTCTGGCGTGTGCAGTTAGTTCATAATTGGTAACCCGATTTTCAGCCAGCACTCGTTTGATGCCTGCTTCAGCTCGTTCCGGATCGGTAAAGTAATTTTTGAACGGTGCACCGATCAGTTCATCTCGCGTGCAGCCAGTGAGTGCTTCCATTTGCTTGTTGACATCCGAAATCATGCCGGACGGGTCGGTGGTGATTAGCGCATCAATATTGGATTCGATGAGAGAGCGTGTGTAGAACTGCTGGTCGCGCAAACGCTGGTCGAGTTTCTTCTGTTCCGCTTCGGCCTGTTTACGTAGCGTATTATCAGTGCCAATCAGCAGAAAACCAATAATTATGTCCTGGGCATCGCGTAGTGCCGTGACGGAAACCACTGTCGGGAACCGGTTGTCATCCTTGCGGATAAAGGTAAGTTCGTAAATATCCTCGATACCTCGGGAGGCTTTGAACACGAGTGCTTCAAAGCCTGGAGTGATTGGTGTGGAGAGTTCTATGCTTAAAGCCTTGGCACGTGAAATGAGTTCTTTAGGATCAGAAATATCTGCTAACGTGATTTTGTCCACCACTTCTGCGGCTGTATAACCCAGCATGCGTTCTGCGCCAACATTAAAAATCTGAATTACACCTTTGGCGTCAGTCGCGATGCTTGAAAAATTGGCGCTATTGAAAATGGCGTTTTGCAACGCTCTTGTTCTAAGCAAAGTCTCTTGACGCCGCATTTCAGTAGCGCCGTCTGCCTTCGCTTCACCATCAATGACGATTGTATTGATTCCTGTTTCAAACAAAGTCAGTCTCCGTATAAAATACCTATAACTGCACACGTTCAGATCTCGTGTATTAGAATAGAAGATGAATGCAGAGAATTGTTAAGAAATGTATTTTCTCAAATACTATCATGTACCTACTATCGTTTGACCGCATTGCTGAGCGTGGATTAACACTTAGTGGTGTACGGTAACATGGTATCCACTATACGCTAAAAAAATATATCTCTCTTAGGCATGGCTATGTCTGTAAGGTGACGAGCATAAGCAAGCTTATCGGAGGCAGATTTCAAATTCGAAGTGCAACAACCAATGCTTGCTTGGTGTAACGTATTTCCACCCCTGAAGAATACCTTTTATGGAGGGTTCTAAATTCCAGTGCTTTTCTGGATCCGTGGTTGATTCGGGCTAACACCTCCTACACTTGTTCTTCAAATCGGCCTAATATGGCTTGATTGAGGTTGTGTTTTCTCTGGTCGTGTCCATCCGCCAAGGCAGCTATAAATCGGTATGTAATCCAGGAATACCGATGCGCTGTATGCGCATGGCATTATTGCCTTCTTCGTAGGCGAGTAGCTTGCCTTCTTTCTGCCATAGGCGGAACGCCAGTGAATAAGATAATACGCGAATGGGATAATCGCGCGGCAGCGTTTGCAAATAAGGTTGTATGGTGGTGAAATCGGATGCGCCGTATTGCTGCATGATAAAACGCAAACCACCGTTAGCCGGACCGATGTTGTAGGCTAATAAACCTAGAAACAGGTCGCCTTTCATTTCTGCCAGATAATGTTTAAAGGTGGCTGCCGCGACATAAGCGTTATGCCTAGGATTGTCCAAGGATATTTTCTCAGTTTTCAGACGTTTGTTTGCCTGAGCAATGACTGCCTGAGGGACTCGAGTGATTTGGAATAAACCGCGTCCGCCGTCATGGCTGTCTCTCGGTATGAAAGACGATTCTGTCGCTGCAATCCCTTGTAATAAATGAACATCGACATCGAAAGCTCGGGCTGCATCTTCAATCGCTTGCTGGTAACCCTGAGCGCGATCAACCATTTTTTGCAGTTGATTGGTATTATGTCTGCGATAAGCGGCATACACCTGGTGTGCAATGGTCATTCGACCTGCCTCTTCCTTGCCTCCCACCAGTGTGCGGAAATTGCTATAAGCGAGCGTGAATTGATCTTGAGCGCCGAACCAGGCAATCGACAAAGCCAGCGCAAGCGATAGCACCGGCGTCCATAATTCAGAGTGGGCTTGCAACCCTCTTCTCAGCTTCCACCAGCCAATGAGGAAAACAGAAGCGGCCAGTATCAATGCTAATACACCGACTGCGAACGGAAGCAAATTGTTGAAGAAACTGGTGCCGGCAAACCGGCTGGCAGAATGACCGAGTAATACAATAATGGCTGAAACTGCGGTAATGCTTAACCCAAAAACCTCCAACCCTGCCAGCACTAATTTCTTGGTGATATTCCCCGCTTGATTTCTTTTAACTCGCTTTCGAGGGGGAGTGTTGCTGGATCGTGCCGCCGGAACCCGCTTTCGTCGCCGCTTCGGTTTTGCAATGATGGATTCTGAGTCGTTGGGGAGAATATTTTTTTCCATTGGAATAAGGATCTATGCAGATTAATCAGTCAATGGAGTTTAATGGATCCGCAAGCGACGGCTGCTAAATTCAGAGTAATGATCAGTGAAATGAAAGTATTTGCATCATTGGATTAGCAATGATGATGTTTATCGCAGAAAAAATGATCGCTAAACAAATCAGCTATGTACATGACAGGGAATGGCTTTTACTTTTAATGACAGACTTCGGTTTTTCATTACTGGAGGGCTCGTTTTGCAAGCCGCAATGTACTGGAAGTCGGATGCGGTGTCAAACAAGCCACTAGTGCCAAAGCGGCATTTTTGCTGATCCCATGAGTCTGGAAAGATTGTTATGGCGTCGGTCTGCGAGCTTCACGAAACCAGATTCGATATCGCTCCATTTTTGCGCGTTGTTCCGTCGGAGCTTGGCGGAGACAGGTGGACAATTCATCGCTGTCCGGTTTGGCACCCCAACGAATTTCCACGCAATCGTTCGGATTGTAGGCAATTTCATAGGCGGATTTTCGTGCCAGCACTTCGGCCAATGAAAGCTCCCATACGCTACCATCCGAACGTGTATAGCGAATACTATGCTCGTGGATACGCTTGGCGTGATGCTGCTCGATCTCAGCTTTAGTTGCTACAGGATGTTGATCATTCATCACAAACAACTCGGGGTGACGCACGATTTTTTCCGGTAAATCATTGAGCACATTGATGGCGATGATGAGTCGCATGTCGCGCGAAGGCGTGGAATAGTCTTCCCAAGGGCCAACGGTTTGAAAAATCGCTGCACCGTTTGGCATCGTGATAACGCTACGCGGATTTTTGCGAAAATAGGCTTCGCCATTGTTTATCGAGGTGATGCGTGTTTCGATTTGTTCCAACAGTGCAGTCAGCATGGCTTCGTAAGCTTGCTTGGGATCAAGACCTTTGGGATTGATGAGTTGAGTGAGCTTGGCATAAAAATCATCGGGAGTGAGCTGGGCTTGCTCCAACGAAAAAGAAATAAAATCAGCGTGATCAAGCAACTCGTCGTTGGAGAGTGTGCGCCATTTGCCTGAATCCAAGCGGATCACCGGACGAAAAGCTTTGAAACCAGATCCTGCATTGCCGTTGTTAGCAAACAGCATCGTACCTTCCCAAACTCGCTTGCGAGCAACTGAATTGTCCGGTTGGGCATCGACAGCCAGCAATAGGCCAGGGCGATCATTTGTCTGCGGCAACCATTCAGCCAAAACCAAAACATGACCGTAGGGGTCGGCAAAAACTGTTCCTGGCCATAGTGTCTCTCGACTGAGCGGGATAGGGTACAGATCTGTGGATTCATCCTCTAAACCAGTGCGCGCCGAACCTGAATGAACGGTATTTACCAGTTGCCTGCTGAATTTCTTGAAATTGGCTTGTGCAATAGTGCCTTGGGTAAATTCTGCCAGGATGGAAGGGGAGCCGCACCGCGGTGGGGTGTTGGCCGATCCTCGCCCACAGGCGCGATAGGCGATCGGCAAGCCGATCTTCCAAGCGAAATAAGCGCGCAAAGTATAAGGCAGATCGGCACAATCCGGAGTTAAGGGTAAATGATCATCTTCGTTACGTCCCAAGTGATTGTGCAGAAAATTGCGCTCAGAATTGCGCAGGACGGGTTCCAAAGAAGAAAAACTGAGTGTTTCTTCGGATGGTGCGCCAAATAATTCTTCAATCCAGGCGGAATAAAAGGCTTCGGTGGCAAGATTCCATGATTTGGGTTTATTTTTTTCGTTTGCGTTGCCAATGGTGAGTAATTGGCAGGCGATCAATTTGCTTTCGCGCTTCGCCTCGAGTCGATACTCTCCGGCGCTAAATCCTTCCCAGGTAGCCATCAGACTCCAAGGCGGCCCTCCACGGCGACGGGCTTGCAAAGCTGAGAAGCGTCCCTGGCTGTTGATGAAAGTCAGTTCTGATAGGGGACCATCGGTTGACACCGCCATGATTTTGATCTGTTCATGAGGCTTTGGATGCAACGGTGAAATCCAGATATGCGTTTTTCCAGTTTCATTGCACGAAAAATCTTCAGCTATCGCTACCGAGATACTGAACCATGCCAATAAACATGCCAGTAAGGGTAAGGGATGTGCTAGCGAACCTGAATAAAAGTATCGATACCATAGTGCTGCATAGCGATTATTTTCTGGTCGATTACCATCCATTTGGGGGGTGTGATCAAAAAGGGAGTTCATTGATTTAAGGGCTGACGTTGATTAGCTGAGTATTGTTAAAAGTCGTAACAGATCCAGTTGAGATGGGTACAAACAAAGAGGCGATTCAATCTAAGGATAATTACCCATCATCCACTGCCTGGAATGATGGAATCTGAACATATCTTTGAGCTGGTGAATAGATTGACTGCATAAAATAACTAATAAGCTTTCGAGAACCCTACAGCTAATATGCTATATATTACACTGCGAAGCAATTCGTTATCTGGTAGAGTCTTTTCAATTTATTCAAGCGATGGTTTTTATTCATGCGGGCAGTTTTTTCATCTATCTCTTTCATAGCTTTGCTTTTTGTATTGTCTGCTTGTCAAAACTATCAAGATGCAATTTCTGGCAAAAACCAGATTCCTATCCCTGCAATACTGCCAGCACCGATTGAGCGTCCGGTTTCTTATACCCAAGAAATTCGGCCAATCATCGAAACAAAGTGCCTGTCATGCCACAGTTGTTTTGATGCACCGTGCCAGCTAAAGCTGGAGAATGTCGAAGGGTTGTTGCGCGGTGCCTTTCGTGAGTCAATTTATGTTGGTGCGCGGACTGAGGCCATGCCGCCCACCCGGTTGGGTATTGACGAGTTGACTGTTTCGGGATGGCGTGAGCGCGGTTTTCATTCTGTTCTGCAATCCGACGATGCACAGTCTGAACCTCTGATCGCAGGGATGATATCGCTGGCGAAACAGTATCCATTCCCGCCGAACAGCAAAATACCGGATTCGATTGATTTGGGTATTACCCGGAAAAACCAATGTGTCTCCGGTGGGAAATTCTCAGATTATGTACGTGATTATCCATACGGCGGCATGCCGTTTGCGGTTACCGGACTGAGCGATCAGGAATATGCACTATTGGCCGGATGGGTCAAACAAGGCGCGGTAATTACCGATGAATCGGTTACGCTTACCGGTGGTGAGAAAGAATCGCTTCAGCAATGGGAATCGTTTTTCAATCGCGATGATAATCGCAGCAAACTGGTGGCACGCTGGCTGTATGAACACCTATTTATGGCAACGCTGTATTTTCCGGATCTGGATGGTAAATTGCGTTTTTTTGAGTTAATACGCTCATCAACACCGCCCGGCAGGGATGTCATACCGATTTCCACTGTATTTCCCAATGAGGACCCCGAACAGCCGTTTTTCTACCGCATACGCCCGATAGTCGGCAATATCCTGCACAAACGGCGTATGCCTTACCCGCTCAACCATGCAAAGCAACGTCGTATCAATGAGTTATTTTTCACTCATGAATGGCCGGTGAGCGATTTGCCCGGGTACAGTTATGCGGAACGAGTGAATCCGTTCGCAACGTTTGCGGCCATTCCGGCTTACGCTCGTTACCGGTTCATGCTGGATGATGCAGAATACTATGTGCGTAATGTCATCCATGGGCCGGTATGCCGTGGTCAGATCGCCACCGATGTGATACGCGATCGTTTCTGGGTTTTATTTCAGAATCCGGAATCTGATCCTTTTATTACGAATAATGCTTATCAACGTCAAGCTGTTCCGTTACTGGAGATGCCCGGGCAAAACGACGATCCGCTGGCGATGGGCGAGGAGTGGCTTCGATATCTCAGTCATCATAACGATTACCTGGCGCAACGCCGCAGTCAGTATGTATTGCAATACCCCGGCGGCGCATCGCTGGATCATCTATGGGATGGCGATAACCGGAATAAAGATGCCTTGCTGACTATCGCCCGCCATTACGATAGCGCTTCGGTTGCCAGGGGATTGATCGGAGATATTCCTCAGACGCTATGGCTCATGGATTATCCATTACTTGAGCGTACATACTACATACTGGTGGTGAATTACAATGTGTTTGGCAATGTTGCCCATCAACTTTTGACCAGACTATACTTCGACTTGATACGCAATAGCTCGGAACATAACTTCTTGCGCATGATACCTGATGGTCAACGCACGGATATTCTGCACGATTGGTATCAACATTCAGGCAAACTGAAATTCGGCATTTTTTACGAAAAGATCGACGATGTATCGCCTTCGGCGGAGAACTTTACCACTGATGATCCGAAACAGGAACTTGCTTTGCGGATCCTCCAACGCTTTGAATCCATTAATGCAATGGCAAACGATCCAATCAATCGTTGTCAAGCGATGAGCTGTGTCCGTTCAGATCAGCCGCTTTGGATACAAAAAGCAGATCAAGCATTGTCTGCCATCGCAGCCCGACCGGCGGCCGATCTGGCTGGTATTAATTGGCTGCCGGAAGTGACATTCGTGCGAGTCAAGCATGATCAGGATAAGCGTACCGTCTATACATTGTTGCGGGATCGTGCGCACACCAACGTTGCATTTATATTGGGTGAGGAATTGCGGTACCAGCCTGAAAAAGATCGTCTGACAGTATATCCCGGCATTACCGGCAGCTATCCGAATTTCATTTTTGATGTGCCCGCCTCGGATATTGAAGAATTTGTATCGCTGCTAGGCATAGCCAAAAAGGAGGAACACTTCGAACATATTGTGAGCACATGGGGAGTGCGGCGCACGCATCCGCAGTTCTGGGAAATCCTGCATGACATTACAGACTGGCAAAAAGAACGTGAGCCTCATGTAGCAGGTATTTTTGATATCAATCGCTATGAGAATTTTTAGATCTGAAAAGCGAATGGCAAGAAATCATAAAATAGTTGTTTTTATATTTACATAATTTTAAATTAAATTACCCAATGTTTTGCGCATTGAAAGGGTAACGACGCGGGGTATGCTGAACGCTTATCCATTGATCGGTCGTGAATGCTGCGACGGCCCAGACGCCATTGAAACGACCGACTCCTGAGTTCTTCTCACCACCGAAGAGGTTATAAGGTATGGATTGTTCGAATAAGAGGATTATTAACATCTTGAGTCCACTGCGCGCCGCCCTGCAAGATGCTCAACATGATGACCTGATACCGGTTAATCCGTTGTTTGGATGGACGTACAAGCGCAATGAACCGCCAAAAGAAAAGACATACGTTGACCCGTTTAATACAGAAGAACAAGCGGCAATAATCAAAGCTGCTGCAGGATCAATAAAAAACCAGTGCATTGTGTTTTTTTGGACTGGGATGAGGACTTCAGAGCTAATTGCCTTAGAATGGACAGATATTGACTGGAAACGGAAGAAAATAAAGATTAACAAGGCGCATACTTACGCTGCCAAGAACGACGAATCTACAAAAACAAAATCAAGCAATCGGGAAATAGACATGCTTCCACATGTAGAGGCTGCGCTGATCAATCAAAAGCTGCATACCCTATTACAAGGCGTGAAAGTGTTCTTAAATCTGCACACTAGCAAACAATGGATTGGCGATCAACAAATCAGGAAAGGATTCTGGATTCCATTATTGAAAAAAGAGTGTGTTACAGAAACCCGTATCAAACACGTCACACATTTGCATCAATGATGTTGTCGGCTGGTGAGAATATAGCTTGGGTATCTGCGCAAATGGGTCATTCTAATGTGTTAATTACAGCTAAAACATATGCTCGCTGGATTAACAATAATGAGCAACATGAGGCAAAGGCAGCCGAAATGTACGGGCAACATTTGGGCAACATTGATAAATAGGCCATTGATTTTATATTAAATAATGGCGGAGAAGGCGGGATTCGAACCCGCGGTACGGTTTGAGCCGTACACACGCTT
>CADEDO010000015.1 GCA_902826115.1 uncultured Nitrosomonas sp. | reverse complement strand
TGATCGCTAAAGCAGACAATGACGTCATTATTGACAATGGTGCCAGCACCTTTGTGCCGATGTCCCATTACCTCATCAGCAACCAGATACCCGCCTTACTTCTGGATATGGGGCATGAATTGGTTGTGCATACCGTCATCACGGGTAGTCAGGCTTTGCTGGATACATTGAACGGTTTTGTACATCTGATCAAACAGTTTCCGAAAGAAGCACTTTTTGTTGTCTGGTTAAATCCCTATTGGGGAGAAATCAGCATGAATGGCAAGCAGTTTGAGGAAATGAAAGCGTATGTGGATAACAAAGCGCGAGTATCAGCCATCATCCGAATTCCGCACTACAAGCCTGAGACTTTCGGCAAAGATTTAAGCGAAATTCTGCAATCAAAATTTACCTTTGATGAAGCGCTTAAAAATAGTGCTTTGCCGGTGATGGTACGCCAAAGGTTAACGATTATCCGCAGGCAGCTCTTCACCAACATTGAAAATGTGGCTGCGGTTTTAACATGAGCAATGACAAATTAGATGCACTTATTGAGCGAGTAGCATCGGAACATGGAATTGTTCTGTCGCAGGATGATCCGGTATTGATGATGCATACGCTCAACGAAGTATTGCTGGAACAAAATAAAGAAGCCCATGCTGAGCTGCTAAGCAATTACCAGGCGATATTAGAAGAAAACTTTAATCGGTGGTGTGAGTATTCGACCAAGAAATCCAATGCCATTATCAGTGCATCCGTGAGTAACGCGCATTTAACACGAGATCAATTCCTGGAAAGCTGTATTCAGCTGATTGATGAAAGGATTAAAAGTGGAGAGGGTCAGGAGATTTATGAGCTGACCAGAATTTCCAGGCAAGCGGCCATTATCAATTTACTGGCATCAATCATTATCTTGCTCTCAGTGGCGATTATTTTTTTGTTGTTGTTATAAAAATTTTAGTTAGCTATATAAATATCGCAATGTATCGGAAATTATTGAAGTGCAGTGAATATGAATTCAGTCACAAAACAAGTTTAGTTCTGTATGAATATACATAACCGTTTGATGGAGAAAGACAATGGAAAAGGTAAGTCTGCCATTGCCCGCAATTCGCTGTTTATCCAAGCAAGAAGCAGCCAGTTATCTTGGTATCGGCGTTACTCTGCTAAGTGAATTAGATATTCCTTTTGTCAAACTAGGTCGACGTTGTCTATATGACAGAGTTGATTTAGATATCTGGATAGAGGAATATAAGCAGTGCGAGCACGGGCGGGCTAAGAAGGAGGCAATATGGCCCAAACCCAAGAAGGTGTCTACCGAAGGCAAGATTCCCGCTTCTGGTGGATTGCAACAAAGCTCCCAAACGGCAAAAGAATACGCCAAAGTGCTGGGACTGAAAACCGGCAAGATGCCGAAGCACTGCTAGCCAAAATCCGGCTGGAAGCATTTCGGGAACATCATTTCGGATTCAAACCCCAACGTTCATGGCAAGAAGCCGTGGTGCGGTATCTCGCAATAAAAGTGAATTTGCGCAGCTTTAAGGATGTTCAACGTATTTGTCGCAAGCTTGATCCTTTTTTAGGTCATCTTATACTAGACCAGATCACTGGTGATGTGATTTGGTCCGTAATTCAGGGTGTACTGGCAAAGGGAAACAAACCTGCTACCGTTAATCGCTATCTGGCACTAATACGTAGCTTGTTACGCATGGCACGTGATGAATGGCAATGGATAGATGCGATGCCAAAAATTCGCTTTTTAACGGGTGAGACAGAACGTGATAGATGGTTGACTAGAGAAGAGGCTGATCGATTAATAGCGGTTAGTCCTCCACATTTAGCAGCTTTGATTCGTTTTGCTCTCGCGACTGGATGCCGCGCCAGGGAAATCACTGGGTTGGAATGGAATCGGGTTGATTTGGCACGTAGAACAGCCTGGCTTAACCAAACCAAGAATGGAACACCGCGAGGTGTGCCGTTAAATCTTGATGCAGTCATTGTTCTTGAAAAACAGCTCGGCAAGCATCCGCAGTTTTGCTTTACTTATTTTGGTGCGCCGATTCGTTGGGAAATCACAAACAGCGCATGGCATACCGCATTGGCTAAAGCAGGAATAAATGATTTTCGGTTTCATGATCTCAGACATACCTGGGCTTCATGGCATCGCCAGGCTGGTACGAGCTGCGATGAACTGAAGGATTTAGGTGGCTGGAAATCCAGGGTTATGGTGGATCGCTATGCGAAGTATGCAACCGAGCATTTGAGGGTTGCAGCAGCTAGAATCGAGGACGGACGTGGTGGGAACGTGGTTAGCTTGTCACGTTTTTGTCACGTTCAAAAAGAAAAAAGGAGTTAGTGTTTAACTAACCCCTTATTCTATTTGGTAGGTCGTGCCAGATTCGAACTGGCGACCAACGGATTAAAAGTCCGCTGCTCTACCGGCTGAGCTAACGACCCAAAGCGCAAGATTATACCTGAATCAGTTAACGATAGAAATGGGTTTGTCGGATTGAATTCGACATTTATACTGAAGAATTAACCTTAAATGTATAAGTATTTGATTCTGGTTTGAATAATATTCGATTGATCAATGAGATAATTCGATATGTGTTTCTTGGGAAATATTGAGCTATTTATTTGCTGAAAAGATTTATGGTAAAAAACGCCAAGTAGAAAATGTGGCGCCTTGCCCGAGTGCAGTGCCGTCGGGTTTCTGGATATTCCATATGATGGCCTGATCAACCTGGAAACGTTTCCCAGTACTGGAAATTCTTACACCACGATAATCAGCAATATAACCTTGTGTTTTGGCTTGCTCCAGCATGCGTGCGCGTTCTTCGCGGTTTATGGGCTCGGCGGTGAGGCGCGAGGGAGTCTGAGTGAACTGTTTCCAATCCATGATCCATAAATTCAGGGCGACCTGATTCCCATAATTTAATACTGGGTCATCTTCCATCCCATGGGATGCAACAATGCAAGGGCTGTGAAATAGACGTTCTGATTGTTCCAGTGATGTGCCGGAACGATCAATGAGCTCTTGCTTGACCCAATAGGCATAGCTATCCAGGAGATATTGGGACCATTGCACGATTTCTGGTTCTGTCCAATGGGTTTTTTGCATATTGCTGATATTAAGAAGTCGTTTGTCAGTGGACGAATAGTCTAGCGCAGGCTTTGGAAACAAAGCAACTGCATATAGGAGTTAGTATGCTTAGAATTTGAGGATTGATTCAAGAAGAGGTTGAGTGAAAGATTGGTGACACCAATCTTTCACTCAGTGGTTGCGATAAAGTAATACTTAAGATTATCTTTATTTTTTCAGTAGCTTAGAAATCGACCTGAACGCGTGTCAAGAAAGAAGTAATGTTGGCATCATGAAAACCTTGGCTGCGATCATTTGCAATAGGCTCTCCTGCTGCATTGTAGTTGACGACGCCGGCTGTGTTGAGATTCAACACATGATTGACATTAGTCATCACGCGAACATGTGTATGTGGATACCAGTTTAATGCAAACCGGATCATGTCGGCTTCACCGCCACGAATTTTCCCGTTATTCATGTTGAGGTAGTCATAACCGACAGCGAATTCCCAAGCACCTAAGCCAGTTCCATTCCAGTGGAAAGATTTATTGGGAACAATTCTATTCCATGCACCATTTCTAACATGATAAGCGCGGGACTCGCCGGTTAAAAAATAGCTTAAATAGCCATAGTAGCCAGTGAGATGCTCGCCACTATAATTCAACCCATTGATGTTGGTGCGTAAATACTCTGCTTGTGCTGAGAATGGACCATATACCAGCGCTGTTTCAGCACCATATCGATCATAGCTATCGATTCTGCGTGCATCAGGTGAATCATTGGAACCCGAGGTCAGGTTACCCGTATTTAACACGTTGGTGCGATCAACGTTTGTTCCGAGGAAGCCAACAAACGACATGCCACCAGAATTTTGACCTGCAGTTGCATTGGCTTGAGAGAATGTACCGTCAGCCCGGTATTGATTATTGACTGTGGTATGGCCTGCTGAAACACCAAAGTGCCAGAATTTTGTCTCATCAATCATCCAAGGTCTACCGGAGATACGTCCGATACCTTGCCAGCCGATATCGCCAGAACCATTATTGCGGCTTTGGTTGCCATTGGCGTTAACCGAGCTGACTGACTGACCAAATCCACCCACCGGCTCGGTTTGGAAAGCCAATCCTGTTTGCCATCGAGGAACTGCATAATTGATCCCGATACCTGTTTTATAAGTATTGGGGTTATCTACAAAGGTGTTGACGGACATATGACGTTCGATGAACGTATAGAAACGGTTGCTGGTGGCTTCTTCCAAACTGAAAGGTTCTTTGAACGAGCCAATTTTTAATGAAAGCGGACTGTCAAAGTTATAGCGAATAAAAGCATCCGTTATACCGGCAGCAACAGTACCCGCACCACGGCTAAAGTCATATTCAAATTTATAGTCCCAGTTTTTGTAGAATGAACCTTCGACACCGAGGCGAGCTCGGCGAATATTGGCGCCACTATTTAATTCATTGGGTAAATGTGCGCCGGTTGCCGGTAACACTTCATTGATGACATTTGCTTGAGAGTCAATTTGAATCCGTCCGTCAAGGGATGCCGTGAAATTTCCATCTTTGGATTCGTAGTGTAAGCCTGGAACTGGCTTCATTTTAACTTTTTCGGCTTGCTTAACGCGTTCTTCCAGTGCCTCAATTTTGCTGGCTTTTAATTGCAGATCTTCGCGAATGGTATTTAATTCAGTCGAGTTGGCAATAGGCTGCGGTGAAGCCGGAATAGATGGCGCGTTGGAATCTGCAGTTTCTTTTTTAGCGGATGTTTTCTCAGATTTCTCGAATGTGCCCATATGCACCCGACCAGGTCCTGGTTCAGCAAAAATTTGCTTGGTTTTGGTATCAACATAGAGATCCAACGCATAAGCGCTGGATAGGGTGAGTGCATTTGTAGCAGCGACGACTGCCAAAGTAAGTCTGAATAATTTCATAGTCTGTTTTTGATCCAGGGATTAGAAAATAAGCGATTTAAGATGGCGATCTTTATATAACAGGAATGTTACAGTTTTATGACAAACGCTATTTGATGCACGAATGGGTGATGTATTTCTGATTCAGGCAGTCATCTATGGTTAGATTAACTATCTGTAATTAAAGTTATTTATTTCCAGAATACAAAGAAGTACTGTTCTATATTTAAAAGGGCAGTATTTTTCCGTATGGAGTTGGTCGTTATTGATTTTCTGAATTGATGGGAACTTTCCTTAAGGAAATACCTGTCTAATAAGCAGTGTTTAGTTATAGGCTGTTTTCTATACTAAACACCTATTCTATTAGCTAACATAATAATTAATAGGAGGTAATAAAATGGCAACAACTTATGGCACAACGAGCGCGAGTTCGAGCGCTAACTACGACATGTCGCTGTGGTACGATTCGAAGTACTACAAACTGGGCATGGCGACCATGCTGCTGGTAGCGATATTTTGGATCTGGTATCAAAGGACATTTGCATACTCACACGGTATGGATTCGATGGAACCGGAATTTGACAAAGTGTGGATGGGACTGTGGCGAGTACACATGACCCTGATGCCGCTGTTTGCATTGATTACCTGGGGTTGGATACTGAAAACCCGTGACACCAAAGAGCAATTGGACAACCTGGATCCGAAGTTGGAAGTTAAACGTTATTTCTACTGGTTGATGTGGCTGGGTGTTTATTTGTTTGGTGTTTACTGGGGCGGCAGCTTCTTTACTGAACAAGATGCCTCATGGCACCAAGTGATTATTCGTGATACCAGCTTTACGCCAAGTCACGTAGTAGTGTTTTACGGATCATTCCCGATGTACATCGTATGTGGCGTAGCTTCATACCTGTACGCGATGACCCGTCTGCCACTGTACAGCCGCGGCACATCATTCCCATTGGTTATGGCAATTGCCGGCCCATTGATGATTCTGCCAAACGTTGGATTGAACGAATGGGGTCATGCATTCTGGTTCATGGAAGAATTGTTCAGTGCGCCATTGCACTGGGGCTTTGTGATTCTGGGTTGGGCAGGTTTGTTTTCAGGTGGTATTGCAGCACAGATTATCACCCGTTACTCGAATCTGACAGACGTGATTTGGAATAACCAAAGCAAAGAAATTCTCAATAACCGGATTGTTCCTTAATCTTTTGATGTCATGAATACTCCCTGTTGCTGGATTTATTCGGCAACAGGGAATGAATGACAAGTTGGTTCAATTTTTCCCCACGCAGTTTCATTAAAAGAATCGATATCAGTGTATGCTTGAATGATTTTATTCCTTCATGTCGCTGGATATTTAGCTTATGGAAGCAGCGCTTGCAACTATCCAACAATGGATTTCGGTTGATGTTCTCGTCAGTTTGACGGTAGCATCTGTCATCGGTTTTGTGGGTTCTCTGATTGCTATTCCCTGGATCTTGATTCGTTTGCCCAGCGACTATTTCGATATGCGGGTACCTCGTCATTGGATGAAAGATCATCATCCGGTATTACGTGTGATCGGGCTCATTATTAAAAATATTTTAGGTATGGTGTTCTTTTTAGCCGGTTTTTTGATGCTTTTCTTGCCCGGACAAGGCTTGCTGACCATGCTGATTGGGATTTCATTTATGGATTTTCCAAATAAGCGCAGACTTGAAGCCAGAATTGTTGGGCAACGTACAATATTCAACGCTATCAATGCGATGCGCCAAAGATTCAATAAACCACCATTGACATTATTCCTGAAATAGCCGGTCATTAGATAACATCCCGTAAATGGTTGCAGTGCAGCGATGCCTGAACAGTCTGTCAAACCATGTAGAATATGCAGCGCGCTTGCTCCATCTGCCGAGATCATTACTTTAACAGCGCGCCGCATAGTGTTTTAATATCACCGCCCACATAGTGAACTAGAACTGCTTCAAGAAACTGAGCGCCATGATTGCCAGCGTAATGCCTATAATATTGTCCGATGCACCTGCGATCTCGACATTAGCGGATGAAATTTGGCGTCATCACTATGCCAATATCATCTCGCCTGAGCAGATTGAGTATATGCTGGCACAGCGATATCAACCGGAGTTAATCCAGGAGCAAGTATTCAATCCGGATATTTGGTGGCGAAAATTGGTCGTGGATGAAAAGATGGTCGGTTTTTCCTGTTGCATGCGTACATCCAATCCGGATGAACTTAAAATTGACAAACTGTACATACATTGTGATCATCATCGCAAGGGCTATGGTGGATTGCTGGTTGCGGATGCAATTAAATTGTTGCGGGAAAATAGTCTGCGCAGGCTGATTTTGACCGTGAATAAACACAACCAAACTGCGATTCTGGCTTACCGGCACTATGGATTCGAGATCGTGGCGGACAGTGTGGTGGATATTGGAGGCGGTTACTTTATGAATGATTATTTGATGGCCATGACAAAGTTGGATCGCTGGAATGTTTAGCTAATGAAAGTAAAATTTACCAAAATGCAGGGTTTGGGCAACGATTTCGTCGTATTGGATGGAATCAACCAATCCATCAATCTGGATCGGCAACAGATTCGCCTGCTGGCAGATCGCCATTTTGGTGTCGGCTGCGATCAAATATTGCTGGTTGAAAAAGCGCAGGGCCAAGCCGATTTTCGCTATCGTATTTTTAATGCCGATGGCGGTGAGGTAGAGCAATGTGGAAACGGTGCGCGTTGTTTTGTGCGCTACGTGCATGATCATGGCTTGACGCATAAAAGCGAGATTCGTATCGAAACACTCAGTGGTGTGATTTCTCCCAAACTGGAAGTGAACGGAAATATTACGGTGAATATGGGCAAACCGATCTTTGAGCCGGCAGAAATTCCCTTTATCGCTGAGCACTATGCATCGACTTATGAACTGGAAATACAGAATCAGCCCGTTAAAATGAGTGTTCTATCAATGGGCAATCCACATGCAGTGCGTGTCATTCAGGATATTGACACTGCGCCAGTGAATAGCGAGGGCGCTTTAATTGAAACCCATCCACGTTTTCCCAAGCGTGTGAATGTGGGCTATATGCAAGTAATGGATCGCACTCATATTAAATTGCGCGTTTTTGAACGCGGCGCAGGTGAAACACTGGCTTGTGGAACGGGGGCCTGTGCTGCAGTGGTTGCGGGCATTAATCTGGGTTTGTTAGATCAGCAGGTAACCGTCAGCACCCGGGGAGGGGAGTTGAATATCCGTTGGAACGGACAAGAGGATCCGGTTTGGATGACCGGTCCGGCAGTTACTGTATTTGAAGGTGAAATAAATTTGTAATTAACCAAGGAAGCATGATGAAACCGGAAGATGTTGCCCAGTATTTACAGGATCACCCACAATTCTTCAATGAATATGCCGATTTATTGGCGGACATTCAGATACCCAACCAATATGATGACAGAGTCATTTCCATCAATGAGCGGCAAGTGATTTCATTAAGGGAAAGAAATCGCGTATTGCAGGACAGGTTGCTCGAACTGATCAGTTTCGGTGAAGAAAATGATGCGATCGGTGAAAAAATGCACCGCCTGGCGATTGCACTGATCTCTGTCTCCAATATGGATGAGTTTCTGGTCGCTTTGAATTTCAGCTTACGCGAAGATTTTGTGGTGCCTATGATTGCTTTGCGATTTTGGGATATTGCTTGTTGTGACAAAGATTATCCTGAATTAACGCCCACTAGCATGGATGTTCACGTCATAGCCGAGAGCTTGTCACAGCCTTATTGTGGCAATCATGTTGCCGATGAAATCAAGCAATGGTTTGGTGAAGGTGCCGAGTACCTCAATTCTTTTTCCATGATTCCACTCAAAACAACCAAAACGATTGGTTTGCTGATTTTGGGAAGCCCTGATGCTGAAAGATTTTATCCGGAAATGGGAACACTGCATTTGAAACGATTGGGTGAGTTGGTATCGACCACTATTGCCCGTTATGATGGCGTAGAAACGGTCAGTAGCGAAGCGGCTCAAGATCACGAATCGAATGAGCAATCAACCTGAAACGCTAGCGGCGGCATTTATTCATCATTTGACGCATGAGCGGCGTTTATCGCCACTCACCGGTCAAAGCTATGCGCGTGATATTCGTGTTCTGTTGAAGCATTTGAATACAGACAATTTGGAGCAAGTGCAGGCACCGAATGTTCGCCAAGTGATCGCTCAATTGCATGGCAAAGGGCTTTCTGGCAGAAGCTTGGCCAGAATGTTGTCGACTTGGCGTAGTTTTTATCGATATTTGATACGCGATTATCGCTATCAGCACAATCCTTGTATTGGTTTGCGTGTTCCCAAGTCAACGCATAAACTGCCCAATGCGCTCTCTCCTGATGAAGCCGTGCGGCTACTAACCTTTCCGGCCAATGACATGCTAACCATACGTGACAGCGCCATGTTCGAGCTATTCTATTCTTCCGGTTTGCGATTGGCAGAACTGGCGCAGCTTGAGCCCTCGAATATCAGCTTCTCCGAAGGCACGATACGAGTGACAGGTAAAGGAGGGAAAACACGCATTGTTCCCATCGGGGATTTCGCACTGAAAGCGCTGCATGCCTGGCTTGAGATACGTCCTCAGATGATTAGGCCGGGAGTGGCTACTTTGTTTTTGTCGCACCGGGGTGAAGCGATCAGTGTTCGCACCATCAGCCATCGCCTGAAGCGTAGAGGCCGATTGCAAGGCATTCATCAAAATGTGCATCCGCATATTTTGCGGCATTCTTTTGCTTCTCATTTGTTGCAATCGAGTGGTGATTTGCGCGCTGTGCAAGAAATGCTGGGGCATGCTCACATTACTTCCACGCAGGTCTATACCCACCTGGATTTTCAGCATCTCACCAAGGTTTATGATACGGCCCATCCGCGTGCAAAAAAAAGAAGCTAATCGGGTGCTCATTCTTTCTAACCGTCTAACCGAGTCGGCAATGTTTTATACGGTATAATAAAATTTTGTAACGAATTAAGTTAATTTCATGACAACAATTGTTTCAGTAAGGCGCGGTCGTCAAGTTGCACTCGGTGGTGATGGTCAAGTGACGCTCGGCGCTGTGGTGGCCAAATCAAGTGCCCGCAAAGTTCGCAGACTCTATCATGACAAAATACTGGCGGGATTCGCAGGCGGTACTGCCGATGCTTTTACGCTGTTTGAACGATTTGAAGGTAAATTGGAAGCTCATCAGGGGCATATCATGCGTGCAGCCGTTGAATTGGCCAAAGATTGGCGCACCGATCGTATTCTGCGCAGACTGGAAGCCATGTTGGTGGTTGCCAACGAAGATGCCACACTGATTATAACTGGCGCTGGCGATGTGATCGAACCCGAGCAAGGTATTGCTGCAATTGGCAGTGGCGGCTCATATGCACAGGCCGCAGCGCGTGCGCTGTTGGAAAATACTGATCTGTCGCCTAAAGAAATTGTGAAAAAAGCACTCACCATAGCCGGTGATATCTGTATTTATACCAATCAGGATCACGTCATTGAATCCATTGACTAGACCATGCCTATCAACTCATCAAGAAAATTTTTTAACAAAGACAGAAGACAGGCAGTCTACTGACCTAGCCACTGGTCAGTTTAGTATCCTGTTGACCTTACTCATATTACAGAATTTAAAATTATGTCTCAAATGACTCCACAGGAAATTGTCCATGAACTGGACAAGCATATTATCGGACAGGACTCAGCCAAACGCGCTGTGGCCATTGCACTGAGAAATCGCTGGCGCCGGCAGCAGGTTGCTGATCCATTGCGCCAGGAGATTACGCCTAAAAATATCCTGATGATCGGCCCTACCGGCGTCGGTAAGACGGAAATCGCCCGGCGTCTGGCAAAACTGGCCAATGCTCCCTTTATAAAGATTGAAGCGACTAAATTTACCGAAGTCGGTTATGTTGGGCGCGATGTCGACTCAATTATTCGTGATCTGGTTGAAACAGCCATTAAAGAATCCCGGGAAAGAGAAACCAGAAAAAAGCAACCGCTGGCGGAAGATCGTGCAGAGGATCGCATTCTGGATGCACTTTTGCCGGTAGCCAGAGACTTTGATTCCCATCTCGGTGCCGAAGAGCGCGATAACACGACGCGGCAAAAATTTCGCAAGAAATTGCGTGAAGGTGAATTGGATGACAAGGAAATCGAAATCGAAGTGACGGCTCCGCGCGCCAATATGGAAATCTTTGCACCGCCAGGAATGGAGGACCTGACTTCCCAGATTCAGGGTATGTTTCAGAATATGGGAGGGGATAAAAAGAAAACACGCAAGCTGACAATACGCGAAGCCAAAGCGATGCTCCTGGAAGAAGAAGCTTCCAAAATGGTCAATGATGAAGAACTGAAGCTCAATGCCATACAGAATGTCGAGCAAAATGGCATCGTGTTTTTGGATGAGATCGATAAAATCGCCAGTCGTGCTGGCAATTCGGGCGGCGATGTTTCGCGCCAGGGTGTGCAGCGGGATTTGCTGCCTTTGGTCGAGGGTACAACGGTTTCAACCAAATATGGCATGATCAAAACAGACCATATCCTGTTTGTTGCCAGCGGCGCATTCCATATGTCCAAGCCCTCCGATCTGATTCCGGAATTGCAAGGACGTTTCCCTATTCGTGTTGAATTGGCCAGCCTCAGTGTCAGTGATTTTGAGCAAATTCTCACCAACACCGACGCATGCCTCACCCGGCAATATGAGGCGCTATTGGCAACGGAAGGCATACAGTTGCATTTTTCCACCGATGCAATTCAACGCCTGGCGGAGATCGCGTACTCTGTGAACAGCAGGACTGAGAATATTGGCGCCAGACGCCTACATACGGTGATGGAAAAGCTGCTGGAAGAAGTTTCCTATCATGCGCCCAAGCACAGTGGCGAAACCATTGTGATCGATGCAGCCTATGTGGATGGCCGCCTCAAGGATTTATCGCAAAGCGAGGATCTGGCGCGATATGTGTTGTAGTTGATCATCAAGTTTTTGAGTTCAACCTGTCTCTCAGTTTTTTGAGCAAGATAGCCTGGAGTTCACTATGAATAATCCAGGCTTCTTTAGGGACCGCCCACAAAGTATCCTTGGCAAAATCAAGGCACTGCAATGCATTTTCCTCGGGCATCAGAATGATATCTGTGGCAGGGAAGTGAATATCCTGTTGAACGAATCGATGATTCTCCCCGAACGAATGAAACTCTGCATTTAAGCCTGTTTTCTGGATAAACTCAAAGAACCAGCCAGCATTATCACCATCTGCAATGGCATGTAACCTAGTATTGCTGAAGTTCATGACCAGTTGATGGTCTTCTGGATCAAGCAGTTTGTAAGCCATTTCATTGACCAGTTTCATAGGATAGGTTTTGCTCCACTGGTCCATGTTAACGGGATGATTGGGTTTTCCATGCGTGACAATGATATCGGTCTTGTTCAAATGCTTGAGGGTTGTCCGCAAAGGGCCGGCAGGTAAGACTAATCCATTGCCGAAGCTCTGTTCGCTAAAATCAACCACTAGGATCTCAATATCACGTTCAAGCCGACGATAGTGCAGACCATCCGGGCATATAATCACATTGCAGGCTGGATGTGCCTTCAGCAGCGCCTGAGCGACCGCAGTTCGATCACTGCCAGTCCATACCGGGCAACTTTTGCCACAGCGCTGGGCGAGTAAAAATGTTTTTCCACCGACAAGATTAGGATCGCTGGACATGGTGACAGCGACAGGCAATCCAGGGTTGTCCGGATTGTCACGGGTGATGATGCTAGGCTGATAACCTTGTGCCAGTAAAGTATCAACCAGCCAGGAAGTGAACGGCGTCTTGCCGCCGTCTTCTATGCTGATACTATCCACTACGATCAGAGGAACCGGTAACTTGGCAGAAGGCAGGATATCCAGCCAATAGCATAATTTTTGTAAAGCGAGAAAAAGTCCATAGACGACACTCAGTGGCCACAAGACAAAGTGTAATGGGGTAATACGATGCCAATAAAGCTCTGACAGTTTCATATTTTATTTCCATTCGACGGATGGCGTTGATGGATTGATGGGCTCATTTCAAATGATCATCGAATTAAAAAATTAAAAATTCTGACATGCGATTGGTTCGACAAGCAAGATTTAATTGGTTCAGCAGTTTAATTGCATGAAATTCGATGTGTAGATCATGCAACAAAGCGCATACGCAAAAAAATCAACAGGTCGTAGTGTTAATGTATCATTTGTTTCTTCCAATGAAGCCTCAAACAGATAAAGAACATATGTATATATTGCTGGTTTGCTATTGGTTATTCTCGAATTGAGGTGATTAATGGGTGATGACTACTGGTAATCACCAGCAATAATTTGAATTCAATGAACATTCAATTGAAATAACAAGTAAATGACATCTATGAAAATACCCGTAAAACGATTGCTTGTGCCCACACAATCTGGCGATGGTCAGAAAAAAGAACCCCATTATATTGCGTATACCGATTGGGGCGATCCACAAAACCCGCATGTGGTGATATGTGTGCATGGATTGACGCGCAACTGCCGAGATTTCGATTACCTGGCAAGAGTGCTTGAATCCGATTGCAGAGTGATTTGTGTCGATGTGGTGGGGCGTGGCCAAAGTGACTGGTTGGAACATGCGCATGATTATGATTACTATCCACTGTATCTTTCCGATGCCATGTCTTTGGTCGCGCATATTCAATCTCAATACGATAAGGGCATTACGCTGGAATGGGTGGGCATTTCTATGGGAGGGTTGATAGGTATGATTTTGGCCATTCAGCCGAATGTGCTGGTTCCCATCAAAAAACTGGTATTAAGTGATATTGGTCCATTAATTCCTGCCGTTGCGCTGAGGAGAATCGCAGATTATGTAGGTAAGGATCCACGTTTTGATAGCTTTGAAGCATTTAAGAATTATATGAAGGCGATCTCCGTATCATTTGGCCCCTTGACCGAAGAGCAGTGGAATCATATGGCTATTCATAGTGCGCATCAGTATGAAGATGGATCTTATGGTTTTCGCTATGATCCAAGGATTGCCATCAGCTTTAAAGAACATGAAATCCAGGATATCTATTTATGGGAGCAATGGGATCAGTTAAAGGTGCCAACCTTGGTTTTACGAGGAATGCAGTCGGATGTGCTAACGATAGAAACGGCTGCACAGATGCAAGCGCGCGGTGCGAAAGCGAAGGTGGTCGAGCTACCCGGCGTGGGGCATGCTCCGATGATCATGGATGATCAACAGATACAAATCGTACGGGATTTTATTTTGAACTAATTGCTGGAGCGGTGATTCACTGTTGAGTGACTGAAAACTTGACACGAGTTGCTAGGAAGCGCTGATTAATTCAACGAACGTGATGAAGGGCGAGGCGCACGGAACGCAACAACCGAGACATATCAATCTGATAGGCGAGGGAGTGAGTACCGCGCAACGAAGCAGTTCGCTCGTGCAGTCAATTAATCAGCTCTTCCCTAAAACAACAACGGCAGCTATTTCAAATAGCTGCCGTTGTTGTTTTCCTAGACCAGGGTAGAGCTAGAAGCGGATATTGTACTGAACATAAATCAAGTCAGGAGAGATTCCTGGTACTTGTTTTTTCAGGAACTCGCCGCTCCACATTTTTGAATATCCAAACAGCACGTCCTGGTGGCGGCTAACGTGAAAATTGACACGAAAATCAATTTCATCCCCGATATGACTGCCTGATTGACCAGTAGCATCTCTCAGCGTGGCCAAGCCCCCCGCGTTGTACAGATAATCGCGATTATTAGCCAGATAGAATCTGTGGTACTGAGTAATAAAGGTCATCCATGGCATGGGATGCAAGGTGAATTGTGCATTGATGTCATGCATGTTCTGACGTCCCACACGGTCCAGAAACCCTAGATAGTAATGTCCAAACGGGAACAACTGATTAAATGTATTGCTTCTGCCATCAGTGGATTTGCTATCGCCGGAAGCAAAATCATACCGTATCCAACCTTGTGGATTCATCGGCAAGGGTAAACGATAACCGACACCGGTAGCGACTGCGAATGCGGAAACATCTTGGCTGGATCGTTTCCCGAATTGATACATGCCTTCCAGTTCATACAGGAAATTGTCAAAATTTCCAGCGACACGACCACCTAATGTATGTACATGGGAATCGCCCTGTAGAATATTGTTGCGCGATAAATTGACCGCCGCAATATTCCGGTCGTTTTCCAGACTTAGGAAATACAAATCGATTAAGTGTCCGGGTTTTGGTTTATGAGTAGCCCACAGACCGAAAAAGTTTTGTTGCGTATCCCAATTATCAACATCACCTTTCTCAATCACCATCGGACGCGTCCAGAATGCATCCAAATCCCACTCAGGGGTACGCCAGAAAGCTTTCACACCTTGGAAGGTTCTGCGCGTATTTACCCAGTCGAGCGTAGAGATCAAGCGTTGTGAGCCATACATCAATTCTTGACGACCGACACGAAGATAAACAGGACCATTGTTAACATTGGCCACTTTAAGATCGGTGAATAGATTCAAAATATCTGCATGGTTTCTATCGGTTACCAGTGGAGGCAACTCAGAACCGAAAGCACGCGCATCGATCATTTCAGCAAATAAGCGCACTTTATCCCGGTACCATAAATCCGCATGGAATCTTGTACGCAGCATATGGAAATCATTATTAGTGCCCGCAGCATTCAGACGGCTATCGGTTTCATGAATATAGCGATACCAGAAATTACCCCCAAACGATAGCAACCAATCACTACCCAAGTGCATTCTCTTGACGGGATCAAAAATATCTTTTTCATGTTCTGGATTATCCAGATAACGAAAATCAATGTCATAGGAAGGAGTGGTCAGCAGCGCGAAGGGTGCATACGGCGCTACCGGTGGCTTTTCACGCTTATTGCCTGTGACCATGTCCCAAAGCGAATAATAGCCTGGGCCGGTGGGAGGCAGCAGAAACAAGCCCGGGCGCGAAGGGGCGCTGACTGGCGGTACTTTGGATTTGTCATAGATTGCAGCACTGGCTGCTTTATTTTCAGCTGCCGGTGCCGCTGCTGCTGGTGCCGGAGCAGGGGAGCTGGTGGCCGAGTTGGCTGGCGCCGGGTTGGTTGCATGAGCCTGGAAAACCAGGCACATCACGCCGAAACAGCACAAACAGAGTTTAATTAACTGCTGCAAGTTTTTTACTAAGTGCACTTTTAATTCAGTAAAAGATTTCACTGAAAAAACAAAGTCGCCTGATGAACTCATTAAGGAACTCCTGTTGTAAGAATGCCAATACAGATAGCGCGGAATTATGCCGACTGAGAAAAGGCTGCCATTTTCTCAGTCAATAAAAACCTTATTAAGGGTATGACATTGTTTTTATTAAATGATCTGCGCTTGCTATTATAAGTGATAAGAATTTATCTTAAAGCTCAGATTGAATGCTTTTGTTCGTGGTTATTTCGATTTAAGCTTGATTCCTTGATTTGCCATAAAATAAATGCAATAAATATCAATTATATAAGGAATGAGTGTTGATAAATATCAATAAAATGCACTTTGTTGTAAATTTGCGACAATAAAAATTCTTTATCTGTGTTTTTATGGAAACTGCTTGGCAAATTTGACAAAAACGACTAGGGATTCACTTTAACTGCAAGCCCGAGTGCTTTGATTTTCTCGCCGTGTGCAGTTAACCAAGACTCGCTGACTGGGGTGAGCTGATAAGCCTCGGGTTGTAGCGATGGGCGCGCGATGCCGTACAGTAACACGCCTTTGAGCGGTAATCCTTCATCTTTCAGACTCTGGATAAATTTGAGATACGCTTCTGTTTCCAGCTCGCCGGGCGGCTCGCCATTGATTTGAAATAGGCAGGTTTGTAACCAGGTAGGGCACAGCGATGTGACGATTTGCAGATGATGGCGTATTTTTTTCAGGCTGATGGGAGAGTTGTTGATGCGTTGTCTTTCTGCGCTGAGTGCACGGTCAAATTTGAACCAAACCTCGCCATTCAACTGTGCCATCCGTTCCAATCCAGCTTGTACCGCTGGTCGATGAATCAAGCTGCCATTGGTTATCAGCACCAGCTTTAAATCTTGTAGTGCGCTGAAATCCTTGAGGATATTTCCAATTAACTCGATTACGGACTCGAATTCCTTTGCGCTGGTCGGCTCGCCATTGCCGGACAAAGCAATGTCGTGAATTTTTCTTGCTTCCACGGGCACATGGGTTTGCATGAAGTCGCCATGAACCAGTGCCTGCAGAAAAGAGTGCAACTCGGCTTCCAGTTTGTGCAAATCAATACGTGGCGCAGAACCGCGCTTGAGATCGGGCACCTGGCAATAAATGCATCGCCAGTTGCATGCATTGTTGGGATTGAGATTGATGCCAATGGAAACACCGCCAGCGCGACGTGAGATCACCGGGTAAACATAAGTGAGTCCAGCGCTATCCCGGCTATGGTCCGTCGTATTCAATAGTTCAGAGTTAGATTGCAATGTTACAATTCCACCTATTTATTTCGCGCTATTAAAATTGTACGTATGTTAATCACACGCAAACTGGAATTTGATGCTGGCCATCGCATTTCGACACATAACAGCCAGTGCCGCCATTTGCATGGCCATCGCTACATGATTGAAATTACACTATCTGGTAACATTATCGCTGACGAAGGCGTTGCTGAGCAAGGCATGGTCATGGATTTCTCAGAAGTGAAGCGTATTGCCAAATCTGTGCTGGTTGATCAATGGGATCATGCATTCCTAGTCTATTCAGGTGATACAAAGGTATTGCAATTTTTGCAATCCATCGAGGGTCATAAAACGGTGGTGCTGAATGTTCAACCAACCGCAGAAAACCTGGCGCTGATCGCTTTTGGCATTTTAGATGAAGCTTATCAGGATAGCTACGGCAATCACCTGCAATTAGAACAAGTGCGCTTATTTGAAACACCCAATTGTTGGGCCGACGCGCTGCGCGGAACACGATAATTTTTGAAGAGATCGTTATGTTTATTGACTCACATTGCCACCTTGATTTTCCTGATCTGGCCAAAGACCTGGATCAGTTGCTGCTCAAAATGCAGGAAAATCAAGTCACTCATGCACTATGTGTGAGTGTTAATTTGCCGCATTTCCCTCGCGTACGGGCATTAGCGGAGGCGCATGAAAACTTGTTTGCTTCTGTGGGCGTGCATCCTGATTATGAAGATGAAGTGGAACCGACCGCTGCTGAGTTGGCTGATCTGGCCAAGCACCCCAAAGTGATTGCTATCGGCGAAACCGGACTGGATTATTTCCGTCTGCAAGGCGATCTGGAATGGCAGCGCGAGCGCTTTCGCCAACACATCCGTGCAGCACGGCAAGCGAACAAGCCTTTGATCATCCATACCCGCTCAGCCGCGGCGGATACTTTGCGCATCATGCAGGAGGAAGGCGCTGATCAGGTAGGCGGAGTCATGCATTGTTTCACGGAGAGCTGGGACGTTGCGCAGCAGGCGATAGCGATGAATTTCTATATTTCATTTTCGGGCATCGTAACTTTTAAAAATGCCGTGGCTTTAAAAGAAGTCGCCAAGAACATTCAACTGGATCGAATGCTGATTGAAACGGATTCGCCCTATCTTGCCCCGGTGCCTTTTCGCGGTCAGCAGAATCAACCCGCATTTGTGCGCCATGTGGCTGAAGAAATTGCTCAATTACGTGCCATGAAAGTGGAAGATATTGCCACTGCCACCACCGATAATTTTTTTAACTTATTTAAAGTGTCGAGAGATGAGCTGCCTGCTTGTTAAGTCGCGTTTTCTAATGTTTTTAATGGCAGCGCTAATTTTTGGCCAGGCGTTCAATGCGCGCGCGGGCATTCAGGAAGATTTACTCTGGGCCATAGAAAACAATAAGTTATGGGATGTAACTGAACTGCTCAAAAAGGGTGCAAACCCGGATATTCCCAATCAGGATGGCTACACGCCCTTGATGATCGCTGCACAGACAAAGAATCTGCAACTGGCGCGGGTCCTGCTTGATGCGGGCGCGAAGCTGGATACTCGCAATAAGTTTGGTGAAACGGCGATCATGCTGGCCAGCTATCATGGCCAAACCGAATTGGTGAGGCAGCTCTACATCAAAGGCGCGGAAATTAATCATCATGGATGGAATCCCTTGATTTATGCGGCTTCGGGCGGACATTTGGACATACTTCGTTTATTGCTGACCGGTGAGGCGGATATCAATTCAACCTCCGATAATGGCACCACCGCGTTAATGATGGCGGTAAGAGGCAATCATGTGGATGCAGTCACGTTTCTGCTTTCCAACGGAGCGAGCCCGGCGATTAGAAATGAACATGGCGACAATGCGTTAAATTGGGCGCAGAAGCAAAATCATCAGACACTCGTAGAGCTACTTAAAAAACATGAACTGTCCCGGTAAATCAAATCAGCAGGTTTTCCATGCAAAGATTCGAACATGAAGTCATTGCATGGAAAAGTGGCCATTGTGACAGGATCTTCGCGGGGCATCGGATCGGAGATTGCCCTGACCTTAGCCAATGCCGGGGCCCAGGTCGTCATTAATTATGCAACCAATAAAGCGGCCGCTGATAAAGTGTGCGCAGCCATTGCAGACGCCGGCGGTGAATGCAAGGTCGTACAGGCCGATGTGAGCAATCCCGATGACGTGCGCAAATTGTTTGCAACAACATCCGAACATTTCAATCACATCGATATACTGATTAATAACGCCGGCATTCTTCTTTTCAAGGAAATCGCGGATATTCAGGACGACGAATTCAATCATATAGTTGATGTGAATTTTAAAAGTGTTTTTTACACTTTGCGCGAAGCAGCTACCCGATTGGCTGATCATGGGCGGGTGGTGAATATTTCCAGCACGGTTACGCGCTTGATGCTGCCCAAATATGGCGCTTATGCAGCGACCAAGGCAGCGACTGAACAATTGACGCGCATTTTCGCTCGTGAACTGGGCAAAAGAGGCATTACCGCCAATACCGTCTCACCTGGACCGGTGAATACCGAATTGTTCAGAGCGGGCAAAACTGTAGCGGATATTGAGCGCATGGCTGCCATGGCGGCGCTAGGGCGCATTGGAGAAGTCGACGACATTGCTCAGATTGTGCTATTTCTGGTGAGCGATGAAGCCCGATGGGTAACTGGGCAGGATATCGGTGCCAATGGCGGCATTCTATAAAAAGAGGGTCACTCAATGATTCAATGCACAAACGAACGACATCGAAGTACTATCTGAATATCCGGTAAATTAATTATTTTTAATCCAGTTCGACAACTTTCTATTAGTGGAGAAACCAATGCTCATCGGCGTGCCTAAGGAAATTAAAATTCATGAATCCCGTGTGGGACTGACGCCGACGGCCGTGCGTGAACTGGTTGCCAATGGCCACCATGTGATGGTGGAAACGAATGCCGGGATTCAGATTGACTTGGGGGATGACAAATATTTGGCCGCTGGTGCCGAAATCGTTGAAACGCCGCAAGAGATTTATGCCAAGGCCGATCTGATTGTCAAAGTGAAGGAACCGCAATCATCAGAAATTCCATTATTGCGCGAAGGGCAGGTGTTATTTACCTACTTGCATTTAGCGCCAGATCCGGTGCAAGCGAACGGTTTGATGGATTCCGGCTGCATCGCCATCGCCTACGAAACCGTGACTGATAGCTACGGTGGCTTGCCGTTGCTGGCGCCGATGAGTGAAGTGGCTGGCCGCATGGCGATTCAGGCCGGTGCGCATGCACTCGAGCTGGATCAAGGCGGGCGCGGCATGTTGCTCGGTGGCGTATCCGGCGTGCCTGCTGCGCGCGTCGTGGTCATCGGGGGTGGCGTGGTCGGCACCAATGCTGCGCGCGTGGCGATGGGCGTAGAAGCGCATGTGACGGTGTTGGACAAATCCATTCATCGTCTGCAGCAATTGGATTTCCAATACGGATCAAGAATCAACACCGTTTTCTCGACGGTGGATGCGTTGGAAGAGTATGTCGCTAGCGCAGATCTGGTCATCGGCGCCGTGCTGGTTCCCGGTGGGGCAGCACCCAAACTGGTCAGCCGCGAGCTGGTCAGCCGTATGAATCGGGGCGCTGTGCTGGTGGATGTCGCCATCGATCAAGGCGGTTGCTTTGCCACTTCCAAACCCACCACGCTGGCGGACCCTATTTTTACCGTGAATGGCGTGGTGCACTATTGTGTTTCCAATATGCCCGGTGCTGTTGCACGGACTTCCACCTTTGCACTCAATAACGCGACCTTGCCCTTTGTCATCGCACTCGCGAACAAAGGTTATCGCAAGGCACTGATTGACGATCCGCACTTGCGCAACGGATTGAATGTGTATCGCGGAAAACTGACTCATGAAGCGGCAGCGCGGGACTTAGGGTTGACGTATTCGTCTGCGGTGGATGTGCTGGCATAGATTTTAGGTGGGATACGGGGCACTGTGCCGAAGCCCATCACTCAATATTCTGCACCTGCTCGCGCATTTGTTCGATCAGTACCTTGAGTTCCATTGAGATGCGGGATATTTCCAGATCCACTGATTTTGAGCCGATGGTGTTGGCTTCGCGATTTAGTTCCTGCATCATGAAATCGAGCCGTTTGCCGACCGAACCGCCTTTTTTCAAAATGCGCTCCACTTCATCCAGGTGGGATTGCAAGCGCGATAGTTCTTCGTCGACATCGATTTTTCCGGCAAACAGCGTGATTTCCTGGCGTATGCGTTCATCTTCCTGATTACCCAGGATTTCCTCGATGCGGGTGCGCAGCTTTTCTTCGAAAGCGGCGATCAAGGTGGGAATGCGCGGAGATGCGGTGGTTAAGAGCTGGCGCATTTGATCGAGGCGTTCCAGTAAAACAGATTTCAATTTGTTGCCTTCGCGCACCCGGGAGGCTTTTAAATCCTCAAGTGCCGTTTGCAAGAGCGTCATGCTCATTTCACCCAATTGTTCACTGGACAAATTGTCGTTTCCCAGCATGCCCGGCCATTTCAGGATTTCCGCTACTGTCAGTGACTGTGCCGCGGGGTGCAATGTTTTAATCGTTTGATCAAGTTGCAGAAGCTTTTCCAGCAGTGCGTGGTCAAGTTGTTGATTGTCCCCCGTTTGCGTGGAAGGCGAAAAATTAAGGCGGCATTCGATTTTTCCGCGATTCAATTGCGCGGACAACAACTCGCGCATGGCAGGTTCTTGTTTGCGAAAGTCATCCGGTAGACGAAATTGGATATCCAAATAGCGATTGTTGACCGAGCGTATCTCCAGGCTGATAGATCCATGAAGAGTTTCTTGAGTGGCCGTTGCATAGCCTGTCATGCTGAAAATCATGATGATGGTGTTTCCAAGGTTAAGAATCGAGAATCAATGAATAAACTGAATAAGTCATAATTACAAGCGACCGGAACCGGTTTCTGGTCTAGCAGGCCGGTCACCGTAAAGGGCGATGTTTTGTTGTCCGGATCAAATATTACCTGACTGGCATCGATGTATTTGTAGTCTCCCGGCGCGTTGAGCCGCCAGAGATTGGGTATTTCGTGGTAGGGCTGGTGCAGACAATATGCCTGCGTGTCGCCATGAATCAACAAAATTGGTTTCTTAAGCTGTGCTGCCTTGTGTTTAATCAGGTCCCGTATTAATTGATAACCGTCGCATTCCGTGCGATTGTCAATGGTACACAGGGGTTTGGTATGATCGAAAATAAAAATGTCTGCGTGAAAAGCAATCACCACCGCTTGCGCGGATTCTGCTGACTGAAATAATTGATCCAACCATTTCTCATT
This sequence comes from uncultured Nitrosomonas sp., assembly GCA_902826115.1. Taxonomy (GTDB): domain Bacteria; phylum Pseudomonadota; class Gammaproteobacteria; order Burkholderiales; family Nitrosomonadaceae; genus Nitrosomonas. The sequence goes on along the minus strand of CADEDO010000015.1, from coordinate 32,086 downwards.
GAATTGGTCGCGAATATCCGCTTCATTCAAGGCATGCTGGATATTGCTGCGAGAAATCTCATTTCTGCCATTGTTGGTGCCGGGGATATGCAAGGTGGCGAAAATCACTTGATCAATCATCCAGCGGGCATTGTCAATAAAACCTTCCTGTCGAACAAGTCCGGAGATGTCTTGTGATAGACGAAGTTCGTCCTGATAAAAAAAAAGCTGGCGCAAATACTGCAGTCGCTCCAATTCGTCATGGCGTGACCCTAGGCTGAATCGATCGCAGTCTGTCCAGTCATTGTCGCCGGGCGTGTAGACGGTCTTGTGCGGATTTAGATAGGCAATTTGCCGGTAGTGCTCCTTATAGAGTTCGTCGGTACAACTTAACCGGCCTTTCTTAAAGTCGCCCAAATGAATCAGCACAGGGGGATTGAGTGCTTTAATGGCAGCGGCTATCGCACCACCAGGTTGTTCCAGCAACGCATATTCAGTGTCGGTGTATGGCATGTCGCCTATCACCGCAAATCGGGTCAGTTTTTCGGCGCTTGTTTGGCCTAGATCACCGGCCAGGGCGGGTGACGTGAGCAGGATCAGCAGTAGAAGAAACTGTGGCCATGGCATCATGTGCGCTGTCATTTATCCATTCATATGGCTCTGAAAAACCAGACCGGCATGTTCGCGCAGTTTATGAAAACGAATCGCTGGCCAATTTTCCTGCGCAACACTCAGTTCAGCGCCAAAAGAAGCCAGGAAAGTGGGCGCATCCACGGCATCGTAGGCAATGCGGTGTGCATTCGCTTCTATGAAACGTTGCAATTCACGCGGATCTTCTGACGTAATCCAGCGCGCTAATTGATATTTGGCAGGCGCAATGCGCGCGGTAACGGCATATTCATGCTGCAAACGATGTGTCACCACTTCAAATTGCAAGGTGCCCACAGCGCCGAGCAACAGCATATTGCCTAAATGTGGGCGGAATACCTGGATTGCGCCTTCTTCACCCAGCTGTGCCAATCCCAGCTTGAGTTGTTTGCTGCGCAACGGATCGGCAATTTCCACCGTGCGGAAAATTTCCGGTGCAAAAAAAGGCAAGCCGGTAAATTGCAATGCTTCACCTTCGGTCAACGTATCGCCCAGTTGCAGCGTGCCGTGATTGGGTATGCCGATGATGTCGCCCGGATAGCCTTCTTCAAGAATGTCGCGGCGCTGGGATAGAAACGATACGACCGTGCTGGTACGGATATCCTTGCCACTACGTGCGACTTTTAAATTCATGCCGCGCTTGAAATGACCCGAACAAATGCGCACAAATGCAATCCGGTCGCGGTGGGCCAGATTCATATTGGCTTGGATTTTGAATACCATGCCGGAGAATTTCTGCTCATCGGGAAAAACTTCCCGCTGAATGGCATTGCGTGATTCGGGTGGTGGTGCCAGATCGACGAGAGCATCAAGAATTTCCCGCACTCCAAAGTTATTGATGGCCGAACCAAAGAACACGGGGGTTTGTTTGCCGGCCAGGAATTCCTCATGGTCAAAAGCAGGCGAGGCACCTCTGATCAGATCGATGGCTTGCAATGCATCGGACAGATCGTTGCCAAAGCGTGCATGCAGGGAAGGATTATCAAAATGGGCGATGACTTCCTCGTCAGTGACGCGGTCTGATCCGGGTTGGAACACGCGCATACTGTCGTTTTGCAAGTCGCACACGCCATGGAAATTTTTCCCCATACCGACAGGCCAGGTAAACGGAACGGTCGACATTCCCAGAGTGCGCTCGATTTCGTCAATCAGATCCAATGGTTCGCGCACTTCGCGGTCCATTTTGTTGACAAAAGTCACAATGGGCGTGTTGCGTGCGCGGCAAACTTCCAATAAACGCAATGTTTGCGCTTCTACTCCATTCGCGGCATCGATCACCATCAGCGCCGCATCCACGGCGGTGAGCACGCGATACGTGTCCTCAGAAAAATCCTGGTGACCGGGAGTATCCAGCAAATTGATCACGCAATCGCGGTATTCCATTTGCATCACCGAACTGGCGACGGAGATGCCGCGCTGCTTTTCGATTTCCATCCAATCAGAAGTGGCGTGACGGCTGGCTTTGCGAGCCTTGACGCTACCTGCAATATGGATGGCGCCCGCAAACATGAGCAGTTTTTCGGTCAGTGTGGTTTTGCCCGCGTCCGGGTGTGAAATGATGGCAAAAGTGCGGCGGCGAGCGACTTCGGTATTAATGCTCATAATTTGCAGAGTTTTTTTCCTGTGAATAAAGATAACAATGTACGGTATGCGTTGAACTGAATGCACTGATCGGCGGGTAAGATTCCCGGCAAATCGGCATTGCTTGCGGGCAACGGGGATGAAAATGGCAACCGGAAGGTGGCGTAGCCGGCGAAGGCATGTCTCCTTTCAAATGAATGACCTGTTGATCCGGATTGGGCTTGATCTGCGGAACCGACGACAGTAACGCCTGCGTGTACGGGTGTCTGGGGTTCCCGATCACTTCATCGATAAGCCCACGCTCGACAATCCTGCCCAGATACATGACAGCAACCTCATCAGCCAAATATTCTACAACAGCGATATTGTGGGTAATAAACAAAAATGCAAGTCCTAAATTATTTTGCAGCGATTTGAGCAGGTTTAAAATTTGCGCCTGTACGGACACATCCAAGGCGCTGGTAGGTTCATCGCAAATCAACAGCTTGGGATTAACAGCCAAAGCACGGGCAATTGCGATGCGTTGCCGCTGACCGCCGGAAAATTCATGCGGAAAACGCCATTTTACATCAGTGGGTAGGCCAACACGCTGCAATAATGCGTCAATCTCTTGTTCCCTGGTATGGGCTGATGCCAATGGTTTGCTATCTGAGTGATCAGGTGCGCCAATATTCAATGCATCCATGCCTTCTTGCAGAATTTCCATGATCCGCATGCGCGGATTCAAGGAAGCATAGGGGTCCTGGAAAATGATCTGAAATTGCGCGCGAATTGGCAGCAATTGGCTGCGCCTCAGCGCCACTAACTCCTGATCTTTGAAACGCACGCTGCCAGCTGTCGGTTGAATTAATTGCAGCAGGCTTTTGCCGATGGTGGTTTTGCCGCAGCCGGACTCGCCGACCAGCGCCAGGGTTTTGCCCGCCGAAATGGAAAAGGAAACGCCATCCACGGCTTTTACATGACCGGCGACTCGTTTGAATATGCCTTTGCGAATGGGAAAATGCACTTTCAGGTCGGTGACCTGTAACAAAGTGTCATGGGCAGCGAATGAACCTGCAGCCGCCTGAGTGGCGGGTTGAATAGCGCTATCCACCTTTAGATGACGGGTGGCGTGTATGTGGTTTTGATCGAAAAGATGACATCTGACTTGATGGTCGTCACTCAGTGTGTGCCACTGAGGAATCGATTGACGGCATACATCCAAAGCCTGATTGCAGCGCTCGGCAAAGCGGCAACCGCTAAATTGTTGCGCCAGCGATGGCACATTGCCTTGAATCACGGCCAATGCCTGGTCGCGCTTGTGTTTCTCGGGCAGGGAGGCAAATAACTGCCTTGAATAAGGGTGCGCAGGGTGATCGAAGAAATCATCCCGGGTTGCCTGTTCGACAATTTCGCCGGCATACATGACAGCGACGCGTTGCGCCATCTCGGCAACGACTCCCAAATCATGGGTGATCAGTAAAATGGCCATGCGATTGCGTTGCTGAATCTGACGCATCAAATCCAACACTTGCGCCTGGATGGTGACGTCCAGTGCTGTGGTCGGTTCATCCGCAATCAGCAATTCAGGTTCCCCGGCAAGCGCCATGGCAATCATGACACGCTGTTTCATGCCGCCGGAAAACTGGAACGGGTACTCATGCATGCGCCGAGGCGCATCGGGAATGCCCACTTGCTCAAGCAATTCCAGAATTCTCGCCTGGGCAGCAGGGCGGGATAAATTTAAATGCTGCTGCAAAACCTCGTAAGTTTGCTCCGCGATGGTCATTACCGGGTTGAGGCTCAGCATGGGTTCCTGAAAAATCATGCTGATGTGCTTGCCGCGAATTTTGCGCATCTCCTTTTCAGGCAATTGCAGTACGTCGATGTCGTTGATTTTGATCTGACCTGCGACGATCTCTCCGACATCGGGCAGCAAGCGCATGATCGACAACGCAGTCATCGATTTGCCGCAACCGGATTCGCCCAATAAGGCGAATGTTTCACCGGCTGAAATGGCGAGCGATAAACCATCCACTGCTCGCACCGGCCTGTTGCCGGTATGCAGCAGGGTTTGCAGATTTTCTATGGCCAATAAGGTTTTCATGGGCGGTGAAAAGGTTCTGATGGCGTGGTGGTTTGCGCTGGTTTGTTTAGTGCGCCGATTTCTTTTTTTTCCATGCGTTGAAAGAAATGGCTTTTTCTTAGTGTACGGGTGCGCGGATCCAGCGCATTCTGTACCGCGTCCGCGAACAGATTGGCGCTGAGTACCAATGCAAACATAAAGCTGAAGGCTGCCAGCAATGCCCACCAGACCATCGGTTCGCGCGCCATTTCCATTCGTGCGGCGTTAATCATGGTGCCAAAACTGATCATGGATGGATCAACGCCAACGCCAACATAAGATAAAACCGCTTCCGCCAGCACCAAGCCGCTAAAATCCATCACCGTGGCAATCAGCACAATGTGCATCACGTTCGGCAGGATATGCCGGCTGATAATGCGCCAATGCGAAACACCAAACGCATGCGCTGCCTGAATATATTCCAGTTCGCGCAATTTCAGCGTTTCGCCACGCAGCAGGCGGCATAGGCCAGTCCAACTGGTGATGCCGAGGATGATGCAAAGAAACAGCAAACGCAGATCAGCGCGCGATGCAGTGGTTTCAAACAATTCCGGGTGGGTTTCGATGTAAACCTGCATCATCAGCACGGCAGCGGCTATCAGTAACACGCTGGGAATGGAGTTCAACGTGGTATAGATATATTGAATGACATCGTCGACCCAACCTCTGAAATAGCCCGCCATGATGCCCAGCAACAGTGCGAATGGCAGCATGACCAGAGTCGTCAATGTGCCGATCACCAGAGCAACGCGAATACTTTTCAGGGATTGATAGAGCACATCATTACCCACTTTATCTGTGCCAAACACATGATAGTGCGTTGCCAGCATGCACACGCAGCCAAAAATCAAGAACAGGATCAGTAGGGTGATCAAAATCGCATGCCAAGGTATTTCAGTGGTTCGGCGCCAAATGGCTGTCAGGCTTTGAGCGAGATTCTGCTGATGTTGCTGGGCCAGCATGAAACCCAGGCAGACAGTGAATAGGCTCCAGGCCAGCAGGCCATAAGCTAGGCCGCTTGCTGCACGCCAGCCAATGTCGTTCATCCGCTCCGTTTCAGGGTTTTGTAAGTGCGCTCCCCCATATTCAAGCCGTGCGAAGGCTCGCACCTTCCTGCCATCCGCAAGCTCAACCGTTTCTTTGGCATAGAGATGAGCCGCCAGCGGTGCGGAATAAGTTTTCTCCACTTGCGTGCGTAGCGGCGTGACCAACAGATCGAGCAGGCTCAGCACATCAACGCTATAAATCTTTTCGCCTTGCTGGGTTGTATTCTCAAGTGCCGGGCGGAAATGAATGGTATCCAGAAAGCCGATGCCCAAAAAAAAGATCAGTACCGTGAAAGCCGACATGCCGCTCGCACTATGCCCGACTCTTTTCCATGAAGCCAATAAATGCGGGTTTTTGCGCACATACCCAATAAAAAACAAAATGAATACTACAAACAAATAAATCAGGGCATCTGTCCACAGAATAATGGGGCTAAAGGGCATGGATGAGTGTATTCAAGAAAAGAGGAATCGCGGTAATTTTGCGCTCATGACAATGCCCCTATCATAAAGGAATGTGCATGCTTTTTGAAAATTTATCGAGGTGGTTTTGCCATTCTCTCAATACACTCAAAACTAAGGAATCAACTGAACCAGATTTTCCGGTGAATAGCTAATTCACGTTCGGAATCGGGATGATTGTCCCAGATAAATCGTTTAATTTTATGAATTTTCGGGGCAAATGGCTTCTATCTTGCTTGCAGATCCTTTGGTATATTGTCTTGAATCCAAACCGGAACGCACGTTATGTTGGCAGTGCAGATGAGTGAGGCGGTCAATGTGTCAATCATTGAGACAATTTACTTTTAAACATATGGAATCGAAACATTGCATAACGCAAACGCATATTCATCAAGAAAGCTAAGGCATATCAATAATTAGAGAAAAAATCATGACCACAAAAAACATTTTTATCATCGATTCACGCGTTGCGGATTATCAAAGCCTGATGGCGGCTTGATAGTAAACAGATCAAAGTTCTGTGCAACCCAGAAAAAAACCGCTTTCAATAAGCATAAGCAATTAATAACATACTTTTTATAGACGAGAGATTATATGGCCATAATACAATACAAGGAAGCGCTTCTTCCGAACCACTCCTAGGTACGATTAACAACGACACCATTTATGGTGCTGGCGGAAGTGATACTATCGATGGTCTTGCCGGTACGGATACGGCCGTGATTTCAAGTGGCAGGGTCTTTTTTACCATTACTAATTTGAGTGGCGCGGTACGTGTCACCGAGAATGGATTGGCTGCTTTCCCTTATAAATACACCACAGTTCGGTTGCTGAATGTAGAAAAAGTACAATTTTCAGATTCAACTTCCACGTTATCTTTCACGACTAACCACATTATTTTTGGAACCAATTCTTATTCCGAAAACATTCCAGGTACGGCTGGTGACGACATAATTGATGGCAATGGAGGGTATGACTTCATTGATGGCGGTGCAGGAACGGACACAGCAGTTTTCTTCGGTAACCGCAGTGATTTCAATATTACCAATTTAAGTGGTGCGATACGTGTTACCGGACTGAGCACTGCACCAGTGGAATATCGTGGGTTTACGGTAAAATTAGTTAATACGGAGAAAGTAGAGTTTGCAGATTTGTTACCTACAACGCTCGCGAATACGACTAACCACATTATTTTTGGAACCAATTCTTATTCCGAAAACATTCCAGGTACGGCTGGTAACGACATAATTGATGGCAATGGAGGATATGACTTCATTGATGGTGGTGCAGGTTCGGACACAGCCGTTTTCTTTGGTAATAGCAGTGACTTCAGTGTAACCAATTTAAATGGTGTGGTACATGTCACCGGACTCAATACGGCGCCACCTTCTTACACGGGTTATACGACGCAACTAACGAATGTTGAGAACATACAGTTTATTGATTCAATTGTCTCAACAGCAGTTGATCTTGATTTTTTTATTAATACAAATGACCCAAATAGCGAAATACGTGTTACTCAAGGAAGTTTTCTAGTAATAAATGGAAGTGATTTGCATGGTAGCGGTCTTGACGCTTCGGCAATAGACCTTGGTTTAACCGCTGGAACTAGTGTATATTCTTTCTCCTCCGGCAAGGTTGTTGGTGCTTTTTCTGGATACAACGACACGCTTTCTCCGGGTCTTCCTACCACGGGGCCAAAAACTTTTGGAAATTACGTAACTGCAGAATATTTTTTCAGTGAAATTGGACATCCAATATACGTTACCTATGCGCATTTGACGCAATCAACTGCTGATTTCTGGGTTGATGCCATCGTTGCAGCAGGTGGATCAGTAAGCATATCTAATAAAGAGAAAATCGGCGAAGTAGCAGGAGATGCTGAAACTCCTTATCCCGTTCATCTGCATTTGAGTTTTGCGACAACCTATGGGAACTATTCCTTTCCTAACGCTATTGCCATCGCTTCCGCAGGAAACGAAAATGCTTCCCTTCTTTCAATGTTATCCATTGATGAACAGAATCTGAGCACGATTAAGGAAAATGACTATATTACTGGAACACCTATCAGTACAGTTAATGTTATTACTGGAAAAGTAAGCAATGACAATTTGATTGGTACGATCGGTATTGATCACATTTATGGTTTAGCTGGTAACGATACGCTTAATGGAGCTGGCGGCGCAGATACCTTAATAGGTGGATTAAATAATGATACTTATATAGTTGGCAATGTGGGTGATATCGTCATTGAGAATCTGAATGAGGGTGCTGACGTCATTAGAAGCAACGTGGCTTACACCTTACCGGCTAATGTCGAGAATCTTACGTTGACGGGTACCTCGGTGGTCAATGGCACAGGTAATGGCCAAGCAAACAATATCACCGGAAACAATGTAAATAACCAATTGAATGGCGCGGGCGGCAATGACCGACTGCTTGGAAAAGGTGGCAAGGATACATTGACCGGTGGTGCAGGCGCAGACAAATTTTTTTTGATACGGTAACAGGTACAAATAACATCGATACCATTAGCGATTTCCTTTCCGGTACCGATAAGATTCTCCTTGATGATGACATCTTCACTGCATTGGGCATTACAGGAACCGCCGCTGGTGCAGCGCTAACAGCGGGCAAGTTTCATGCCGGGGCATCCGCGCTGGATACGCTTGACAGGATTATCTACAATCCAGCGACAGGGGCACTTTTTTACGATGCCAATGGTTCGGTCAGTGGGCAAAATGTGCAGATTGCGCTGATTGGAACAACTACACATCCAGTATTATCTGCCGCAGATTTTCAGGTTATCGCATAACGATCTGGCGAATGCAGAGGATTGCCGTGATGAGATTTTAGTGTGGCTAAGAAAAGTCTGCATTGTTGCTAAAACAAACCGATCAAGGTACTGATTTCATTGACTTGATCGGTTCTAATAGGCCGCATAAAAACTATCGGTGTTGTCACCGGTGTTAAAAAAACAGATTCAGAAATGTTCATTCCGCTCAATCTTCCAAAAACCGCTTGAGCGGTTTTCCACCTTCGCGACCTACGGCGGGGATTTCGATAAAACGATCGGCGGCATTGCCGAATAATCCAACGCTTGTTTGTGTTTCATCGCCAGGATGGCCGTTGGGTATGAAAATTTGCGGATGATCAAAAGGTGCCTGACGTTTGTGTACGCGTTCGTCGGTTAATGTATGCAGCCAGGCTTCCAGATCGTCTTTTTCCGACTCGCTATTGAGCAGCACGTTGAGCGGCATGATGACTGAGCCGTCGAGTTGAGTCAGCTCAGCAAAATTTCCACCGCGGCTGTATAAATCCAATACATCTCGCAGTTTGGCTACCCCGCCATTGTGAAAATAAGGAGCGGTCAGTGCCACATTGCGCAATCCCGGTACCTTGAAGAATCCATCGGCTACGATGGGGCAGGGTTCGTTATTCGGGCAATTGGGAGCCGCCATTGCGCGCGTGTATGACAATGGCTGACCGAAAGGATCATTGCCGCCTAGCGCAATATCTTCCGCACTGGGCCGGATACCGATATTGTTATATCCGCGGTCAAATGCCTGGCCATCACGGATGCGGGTAGGGCTGGCTTTGACTCGGGTGACTGACGCGCCGGTCAATTCCGCACCTTCATGGCAATTGATGCAACGCCCCCGCGTCTGACTGCGGAACAGATCTACGCCGCGAATGGCGGCGGCACTGATGGCTGTGTTGTCGCCTTCCATGAATCGATCATACGGCGTGTCGTCGGCCACCAGTGTGGCCATATATAACTGGGTTGCGAGTCCGAAAAACAACGAGAAATTGTATTCCATCTGACTGAATTCACGATTGGCGTGATTGCCATGACGTTTCTCATCAATTATTTGAGTATTGCCGTCATCTAACACTCGAATACGCTTGGAAGCCTGCCACCATTCAGGTTGGAAGGCAGCGCGCACCAGTTCTGCATATGATTCAGACAATCCATGTTGCGGCCAGCGACTGTACTCACTCAATACGCTATCCCGGGGGTGGATTTTTTGCCGGGCAAGCGCCCTGGCCGTGAGTAATTTTCTGCCAATGGCAGGGAATGAACGATTGGCTGCTGACATTTCCAGGGGATTGAGAGGCGGGGCCACTGCCGTCGATGCCAAGCTGGCATTGTCGATCAGTATCTGCTCACGTTGCAGTCGGGTCGCTGATAATGCGCGATAGACATGTGCGTTCGGATCGCGTGCTCCCCAGTTATTGATGCCATTAAATTCATTTTGTGCCCGGCCATCCAGAAAATTACGAAAATTGAAAACCGCATTGATCACCGATGGGGTGTTGCGTGGCTCCACTCGCCTGACATTGATTTGATCGACCTGAAAGCCATCGTTGCTCGTAATGAATTCAACATGATCGACCGGGGATCGCGGTTTGACTGATTTAAACAGCATGGAAAAAACACCCTGCGAAGAAACCACATCATTACTGTCGCGTATTGGCGTAGATGCTCTGTCCAAAGGATTGGATAACTCCCGCAAGGGGAAATCTGACATGGCGAGCTGTCGATTGGGGCCAAAATCGAAATGATGATCCGGCGCGGGTGAGCCATCGGTATGCACGCGATTAAATCCAGGATTGACCTGATTCTTCGACCGGTTGTCTGCACCGGCATTAAAATGGCAGCTGGCGCAAGCAGTGACGCCATCGCTGCCTATCTGCATATCCCAGAAAAGCGCTTTGCCGAGAACAATCGCCATCTGCTTGTTTTTGACAAATCGTTCGAGATTGGATGGCTCAGGGACTGGAATCGTTTTCAGAGAAGGCGGGCGAGCAGGATCTTCATCCGCCTGAGCACTTATTGAGACCGGCGATAGCAGGATGATGCAAATGAAAACGGTGAATGTACGAATGCCAAAAGTTGGAATGTTCATGCTCATGAAGTATTACTGACTTAAAGGGATTGAATCTGTTGATTAGATCTCCTGCCATTGCAGCAGGAGATCTGACGGATTGTTGTTATGCGCAACGCTTTAACAACGATTATGGAATTTACTCACTTGCTTTCGGTTTGACAGGACTGGTTCTCAGGTAAACCTCATAGCCGTGGCGTCCGGTATAGGCATAACAAACCGGATCAGCGACATCACAATCATTGGCAGGATAGGTTTCCAATACTTTGGGGCTGCCGCCAATGGCAATGCTGTATTGACCTGCAGGTAGTCTTACTTCGTAAGAAATGCCCGATTTTGCATGGCGATTTTTCTGATTTCCAATGTATTGCACTGTTGACCAATCAATATTGCCAGCATTGTTGTAGCGATGATCTTCACAGCTGGTATTGTCCCAGTTTCTGTAGATGGAGAGTGCGGGCACCAGCATATTTCTGGCAGTAACCATGCCACTGGTGGTTTGAAAAGCCACACCTTCCTGACGCTCCACTTTGATTTCCAGTTTGGTGGGTTCTGTCAATTCCAGGGCAATCCAGTTGGAAGTGTGGGTCCAGCCGGTGTAGGGAGGCTCGTAGGCTGGAGGTGGTTCATTCCAGCTTTTGGCGCCGACATGGCCTACTAATCCGACGCGATCATCGCCACTCATGTTGACTGACCATTCGTAGCTGATTCCACCATCGCAAACTCCCGGGGTGGATGGTTGAGGATCAGCAAAGGTAACATTACCAGCCAATACCGCTGTTGATGTGCCGACCGAGGCCAGCAGAATTCCACTCATAATTAATTTTTTTAATTGAAACTTCATGACAATTGCTCCGACGATAATGATTGATCAGAAAAACTGAGGGATTGAAAGTTGAATCAATCAACCCTCATGGCTTCTTTTTGGGTTTTAAAATTTACGTTTGATTAGAAGCGGAGGAAATAATATATATGGCGTGAAAGTAAGACAATGTGACAAATTGCCGCATGGAGCGTTGTATGCTGCTTTATGCTGGCGATATATCAGTTGGGGGATGCCTGAATGATATGCTTTGAATTGAAATGTTTGGGTACGAAACCAACTATGAATCCAGTGGCATGAGTGTCATCAGTCTTTCTGGCGCTCCTGGAAGAAAAGGGGTTGGTTTCTCGTTGACCCAATTGGCGTGACCGCTGCCGTAATAAGGCGAGAGCGGATGTCCGCTTTGTCCGCCCGGCATGTCCAGATAGCCATGTTCTTCCTGGCCGGGAGACACCGCTGAGCGTTGTGATGCGCCAAAATCGGGAGATTGAACGCGCGGCATATTATGGTCTCCGGGCAGGGGATCACTGGGCATATCCAACCAGCGCGCAATCCATGTGGGCAATTTCTGGCTGAGCGGATGCCGGATTTGCGCGGTGTTGATTGCTCCCCAGCTTTGTTCAGTGTTGTCACCTTTCTGCTGCAGTTGTTCTGCAATGCGCTGAGCGCAACGCACTAGCAGATCATCCCAATGTGCATAGGTCGCTGGCAGCAGATGCTGTGGCTTGTGTTCAAGTAATTGCCATACCAGTAATTCCGCTTGGTTTAAGCGCGGCAATTTAAAACTGGCATCGGTTTGTCTGACCTGAGCCGCAAAGCCATTTAAGGCGGTCTTCATCACTTCATAGCGATATGTTCGCACGATGCGATAAGCAATGGAGTCGGTCGATGCCTGTCCATCCCAGTCCTTGAGTGCGTTATTCAGCGCTGAAGCCCAGGATGGATTGGCTGCGGCTGAGTCAAGCGTTGCTTGCAGCAATTGATGCCAATCGGTTAATAACAGCGCGCGGTGATCCAATTGAATGGCCTGCATGTCTGCGACGGTGAACTGATCGAGTGCGAACAAGCGATCGCGAATCTGTGTGGCTCTGGCACCCAGGTCGTAACCGCCATTGCCCAGAAGCTCAAGCTGATTGCCGGAGACAGTGCGTGAATTGGCAGACCACAGCCGTTGTGAAGCAGGATTGTGGATGAGCGGATATTGAGCCGGATCCAACCAGCCTTTCCAGCCGGTATCTGCCGGTGTCCAGTCGGCGGGCAGTTGCGGATCATAATTGCCGGAGCGGGCAGGAATGCGTCCCGCCAGCGTCCAACTGATATTGCCCTGGCGGTCGCCGACGATAAAATTTTGTACCGGCATGCCTGTTTGTTGAGCTATTTTTGCCGCTTGCTCTGCAGTTTGGACGGATTCCAGTTCAATCAGTTTGAGATTGATTGCATCCGGTCGAAGGGCCGTCCAGGCTAAAGCCAATGGGGTTTTATCATGATCGTCAGCGATGATGGGACCCCATTCGGTTTCTGAAATGGTGAGCGTGACAGCCGGGGCGTTACGCACATGAATGGTTTCTTGAAAGATATCCAGCGATTTCCATCCCATGGGACTGAGATAGCGCGTATTGTCTGGTTTGTTCAGGTTGATTCGTATCCAATCAGCAAAATCGCCAAAACTATTGGTAAAGCTCCAGGCGATATGGCGGTTTGAGCCGATGATGATGGAAGGTACGCCGGGTAAGCTGATGCCGGTAATGTCGTGAGGTTCGGCAGCCGTGTCAGAGGGATAAATGAGGCGCGAGCGGAACCATAAATTTGGCACGCGCAACGTTAAATGCATGTCATTGGCCACCAGAGCAGATCCGCCGGCCAGCGCGCCAGAAACCGCAAAACTGTTGCTGCCCGGCATGCGCTCTGTTTTTGCAGGATCGTCGTTGAATAGGTGCTCGTCCAATGCCTGTAGATTAATGTCGGCGGCAGAGGGTATGTGTGGAAATTCGGAGAATTCATCCAGCAGAGGCGCATCCCAGCGACCCGCATGGGCTGTCAGGAACTGAAAAGCTGAATCGGGTAATGCGGCCCGCATGCTGGATAATCCAAGTTCGCGCTGGATGCTCGATTCATTCAACGTCAGAAACATCGCATAGATCACCAAAATGCTGTCTTCATTGCGCCATGCAACCGGCTGGGTTTGGGTCAGTAAATAAGGAAAAGGGCGCACAGTTAAAGCCTGAATACCTTGATTGACGCCCAATTGGTAAGCATCGAGTAATTGGCGTTGTTCGCTGGGAAGTTGCTTTAAGACTTCTGAGGCGCGCGCCCGCATGCGCAATGGGCGTGTTTTGCGGTCATGGGCTACAGCGCCGACGCCGAATAATTCAGCCAGTTCACCCGCCGCTTGTCTGCGCATCAGATCCATTTCAAAAAAACGCTCTTGTGCATGGACATAGCCCATCGCCATGGCCAAATCCAGCCGGTTTTGCCCTTTAAAGGTGACGCTGCCAAGCGCATCCCTTTCAACCGAAACGGGTGTGGATAATGCAGTCAAGCGTTTTTCTCCATCATATTGCGGCAGACTGCCGTGCAGCAAGAATCCTGCGGAAATGATGAATAAAACAGCGATTAATAGGCTTGTTATCAAGAAGTAGCCAGTAAAACGTACAGTAATATGCATATCTTCACTATTTGAGCGGTTGCTGGGCGTTTGACAAAAACGACGGTTTTGCAGGTGTCTTTCTGAGCATTCGATGCGTCCGATTATTCTACAGTTCCCCTTGGAGAGAAAGCACAGTCAAGGTTTCTAGCCCGCATTGCTTAAATAAAGGGGATGATTCCTTCATTGTTCGCACCATTGAACCCAGTGATTACCCATGATAATTCAATTGTAAATATTTGGAGTGTGTCATGTCTGAAGAAAGTGATTTAGAACGTACGGAAGAGGCCACGCCCCATCGTCTGCAGAAAGCGCGGGAAGAGGGGCAGGTGGTGCGTTCTCAAGAGCTGACTACCTTTGTGTTATTGATGGCAGCCGGTGCCGGTCTATTATTCATGGGTCCTGGTCTGATGGAACAACTCCTGAAAATCATGAAAGCTGGCATGCAATTGGACCGGGATTTGGCGTTTCAACCGGATTTAATGCTGAATCGATTATACGAACTCTCGTTTGAGGGCTTAATTGCCATGGGGCCAATGCTATTGTTGCTGATTATTGTTGCCTTCTGTGCGCCTATGCTGCTCAGTGGCTGGTTGGTCAGTTCAAAAGCATTGATGCCGGATTTCAATCGTATCGATCCGATTAAAGGCATAGGTAGGATTTTTTCTATGCGCAGCCTGGTCGAGCTGGCCAAAGCCATCGCCAAGGCTGTCGTAATAGGCGGCGTAGCCACATTAGTGATTTGGCAGAATAAAGATGCAGTGATGGGATTATTAATTCTTTCAATTGATACTGGCATCAATCACACCGCCGATCTTTTGTCGATGAGCTTCCTTTTGATTGTTGCTGCGATGATATTAATCGTGGCAATCGATGTGCCATTCCAGATTTGGGAACATGCGAAACAATTGCGCATGACGAAAGAAGAAATTCGTAAAGAGAGTAAAGAAAACGAAGGCGATCCGATGGTTAAAGCCCGTATTCGTGCATTGCAACGTGAGGCTGCACGGCGCCGCATGATGTCTGAAATTCCGAAAGCGGATGTGATTGTGACCAATCCGACGCATTACGCAGTGGCATTACGCTACAAAAGTGAATCCATGCGCGCACCTACGGTGGTTGCAAAAGGCGTGCATCTTCTGGCTGCCCGTATTCGGGAAGTGGCTGAGGAACATCGAATCCCCATTCTTGAAGCGCCTCCATTAGCGCGGGCATTGTATTACCACGTCGAGTTGGAGAGCGAGATCCCTGAAAAACTCTACGCGGCTGTTGCTGAAGTGCTGGCCTATGTCTTCCAACTGAAGCGCTATAAGGAGTATGGAGGGGAAGCTCCGAAACCACCTGTTGATGTTTCGGTTCCCGATGGACTCGATCAAGCAAAACATGCGGTTTAAACAGTGACAAGTTCACACAATGACTGGTTGATTAATTTTGTCTGCAACACTTTTTAAGTACAAATATTATGAGTAACGCATTGACATCAATGCCTTTAGCAGGCACGAATCATCTCAGGGCGCTTGCCGGTCCGATACTGATCATCATGATTCTGTCCATGATGGTGTTGCCATTACCGCCCTTCATATTGGATTTTTTGTTTACCTTCAATATCGCGGTATCCATTATCGTATTAATGGTGAGCCTCTACACCAAGAATCCCCTTGAATTTGCAGTGTTCCCTACGGTTCTGCTGATTACTACCTTATTAAGATTGTCACTCAATATTGCTTCTACCCGGGTGGTTTTGCTGGAAGGACATACCGGTCCTGATGCTGCCGGTAAGGTTATCGAGGCTTTTGGTCACTTCCTGGTGGGGGGCAATTATGCGGTTGGGTTGATCGTTTTTATTATCCTGGTGATTATCAATTTTGTGGTGATTACCAAGGGCGCCGGGCGTATTGCGGAGGTGAGCGCACGCTTTACCTTGGATGCCATGCCCGGCAAGCAAATGGCGATAGATGCGGATTTGAATGCGGGTTTGATTGGCGAGGATGAGGCTCGCAAACGCAGAGCGGTCATTTCTCAGGAAGCTGATTTCTTTGGATCAATGGATGGTGCCAGTAAGTTTGTGCGCGGTGACGCGATTGCCGGCATTTTGATCATGCTTATCACCATTATCGGTGGATTAATTGTCGGCGTAATGCAGCACGACCTGGAATTAGGCGCGGCAGCCAAGAATTACACCATGTTGACCATTGGAGATGGCTTGGTCGGGCAAATTCCTGCATTGATTATTTCAACGGCAGCGGGCTTGGTGGTCAGCCGGGTAACTACCGATGAAGACTTGGGTGAACAAGTATTAAGTCAGTTGTTTAACCAGCCTCAAATATTGGTGATTACAGCGGGCATTCTGGGCATTATGGGATTGATTCCCGGCATGCCGAATTTTGTCTTCTTGTTGATTGCTTCTATTTTGGGAGCGATTGCTTATTACAAAATTAAACATACGACGACTCAATTGCCTGTCTCGGTTGCGCCAGAAGTGCCTTCCATAGAGAAGATAGATGCCAGTTGGGATGATGTGCTGCCCATCGATACGTTAGGTTTGGAAGTGGGCTACCGACTGATTCCATTGGTCGATAAAGCCCAGCAGGGTGATTTGTTAAAAAGGATTAATGGCATACGTAGAAAATTTGCGCAGGAGATTGGTTTCCTGCCTCCTGTGGTGCACATTCGGGATAATTTGGAATTACGCCCCAATGCGTATCGCATTACGCTGAAAGGCTCCGTCATCGGACAAGGAGAATCCTATTCCGGAATGTATCTGGCGATCAACCCGGGACGAGTCACTATGCAGTTGCCCGGAACGGTGACCAGTGACCCTGCCTTTGGTTTACCGGCCATCTGGATAGAAACCGTTTTGCGTGAGCAAGCGCAAACGACTGGCTATACCGTCGTCGATGCGAGTACCGTGGTAACAACGCATATTAATCATCTGATTCACTCTCATGCGGCTGAGTTATTGGGCCGGCAAGAATTACAAAAACTCTTGGATCATCTGGGTACGCAAACACCCAAACTGATTGAAGATCTGGTGCCTAAATTATTGCCTTTATCGACAGTACAGAAAGTATTGCACAACTTGTTGGAAGAGAATGTGCACATACGAGACATGCGCACCATCATCGAGGTGTTAACTGAGCATGCGCCACAGACACAAGATGCTACCGAATTGACCGCGATTGTGAGAAGCGCGCTGGGTCGTGCCATCGTCGAACAATACTATCCGGCAGATTCAGAACTACAAGTGATGAGTCTGCATCATGAATTGGAAAATATCCTGATCCAGGTCATGCAAACCGGTGGCGCGCAGGGTACCGGAATAGAACCCGGGCTGGCAGATACATTATTAAAAGAGGCGCGCAGCGCAGCGCAGCAGCAAGAGAAGTTAGGTTTACCCGTTGTATTGTTAGTCCCCGGCGCAATTCGCTTTTTATTAGCAAAATTTTTGCGCCGTGCATTACCGCAGTTAAGAGTGCTTTCCCATTCCGAAATTCCAGATTCAAGAAAAATTAAAATCACTTCCATGATTGGGGGTAACAAATGAAAGTAAAAAGATATATCGCTTCCACTTCAAGAGATGCATTACGCCAGGTCAAAGAAGAGCTGGGTGCTGATGCAGTCATATTGTCCAACAAAAAAACCAGGGACGGCGTTGAGATCATGGCATTGGCTGATGCTGAGATGTCAGGTTTGGCGCAATCGTCATCACCCGCGACTAAGGCTAGGAGTGAAACCAGTCATGCACCGAAAGTGGCAGATTCCTACGCAAAAGCATTACCAGTAGCGAATGAGCCGACCGAAGCCAAGAAAACAGCGAATGAGGCCATGTCGGTTGCATTGGCGCATGACATTATTGCTGAGATACAAGCCATGAAAAGTACGCTGGAAGATCAATTGGCGACGGTTGCATGGGGAAACTTTACCCAGCGCAGGCCAGAGAAAGTCAAGGTATTACGTGCTATGTTGGATACAGGCTTTAGTCCGCTGCTGTCGCGTCGGTTGGTGGATAAGTTATCAGCTAATTTAGATTATGAGCAAAGCCTTAAGCAGGCTATGTCGGCTTTGGCTTTTAATCTGAACACTGCCTCCAGTGATGAAATGATAGAGAAAGGCGGGGTGTATGCATTGGTTGGTCCAACGGGCGTCGGAAAAACAACGACAACGGCAAAATTGGCTGCCCGATGCGTCATTCGCCATGGTGCAGACAAAGTTGCATTACTGACGACGGATAGCTACCGGATCGGCGGGCATGAGCAATTAAGAATTTATGGGCAATTGTTAGGCATTCCGATTCGTACCATCAAAGATACGGAAGATTTGCAGTTAACGTTATCAGAATTGAGAAACAAGCATATGGTGCTGATTGATACAGTCGGCATGAGTCAACGCGATCAAATGGTTGCGCAACAGAGCGCGATGTTGAGCAACTGTGGCACCGATGTGAAGCGCATTCTCATACTGAGCGCGGCTTCGAATGGCAAAACGCTGGATGAAGTGATCTCTGCTTATCAAAAGAATAATATTTATGGTTGCATCATTACAAAAGTCGACGAGGCTGCGAGTCTCGGCGTCGCGCTGGATGCCGTCATTCGCAGAAAGCTGACGCTGCATTATGTAGCGAACGGACAAAAGGTTCCGGAAGATATTCATGCTGCTAACCCGCGCTATTTGTTGCATCGCATTTTCAATTCCTCTGCGGGTGATTCTGCATTTACTTTGCAAGATGCTGAATTTGCATTGATCATGGCGAGTAAGAGTAATGCTGAGACATCAACTGCTGATGAGAAGTCATTTGCCGGATTCAATTATGACTAGGATGATACTTCAGGATCAGGCCGCCGGCTTGCGTAATTTGGTTTCATATCAGACGCCTGGGGCCGTGCGCATTTTTACGATTGCCAGTGGCAAAACCCAAATAGGTAAAACCAGCATTGCGGTCAATCTGGCGACGGCGTTGGCGAAAAATGGCCAGCGAGTGTTACTGATTGATGAAAATCCAAGTCATAACAATATTTGCACTCATCTGGGCTTGAAAGCCCGCTTTGATTTACTGCATGTGATTAATGGAGATAAAAAGCTCAATCAGATTCTTTTGCAGGGCCCTGACAATGTAACCGTATTGTCGGCTATGAGGGGCATTCGTGCATTGAATAAACTGACTCCTCAAGAGCAAGATTGGTTGGTTAAGAGTTTTTCAGAATTATCCGGCTTTGTTGACATCGTTCTCATTGATACCACGATGACCGGTACCACGTATGTGCTCCCTTTAAGTTTGGCTGCAGAACAGGTCATGATCGTGATCTCAGGATCGGCTGCGTCGCTGACGGGAGCGTATTCGCTGATTAAAATTCTGAGTCAAGAATATGCAAAAAAGCATTTTCTGATTCTAGTCAATAACGTGAATTCAGAAGCTGAATCGCTTGCTGTTTATCAGAATCTATACCAAGTAGCTCGTCAATATCTTTCTGTCACCCTTGAATTCATCGGTTCTATAGAGAGTGACGAGAAGCTGCGTAGCGCTACTCAGTTGTGCAAGTCGGTGATTGAGGCATTCCCCGCTTCTCAGGCCGCATCATGTTTCCGGCAATTGGCTCAAGACATTTTGCGATCTTCATGCCCGGATAAGTATGACGGGGGTATCGATAATTTCATGCAACGGTTGATTCGTACCAGTCACCTTAGCATGGCAAATTTTACGGTGTAATAATTATGTATACGGCTACTGGAACGGGAACGATTGATAAAGAACAGTTTATTGCTGAATTTACTCCATTAGTTAAACGCATTGCTTACCATATGATGGCTCGGTTGCCAGCCAGTGTGCAAGTCGATGATTTGATTCAGGTGGGTATGATAGGTTTGCTGGATGCAATCAATCGATATGAAGGGTCCTATGGCCGCCAATTTGAGAGCTATGCAGCTCAACGTATACGCGGTTCAATTTTGGATGAATTGCGTGAAGCAGATTGGTTGCCACGCAGCATTCGAAAAAAAATGCGCCGTATTGAAGCCGCAGTTAACTCCTTGGAACAACGCCATGGGTGCGCACCCAGCGAAGCAGATTTGGCACAAGAGCTCGATATGTCTCTGGATGAATATCATGAGACGCTGCAAAGTGCGCGAGGTGCTCAATTAATATATTACGAGGATTTTCAGCATGATGATGAAGAGCCTTTTTTAGACCGTTTATTGGTGGATTCCGACAGCGATCCGCTCAATGCATTACTTGATGAAAATTTCAGAAGTTCGTTGATTGCTGCGATTGATAATCTGCCTCCACGTGAAAAGATGGTGATGGGCATGCATTACGAGCAGGAAATGAATTTAAGGGAAATTGGTGAAGTGCTTGGTGTCAGTGAATCTCGTGTTTGCCAGCTACATACTCAAGCAATGGCGCGTTTACGTAGTCGTTTAAGAAATCTTTAAATGTCCTGTAGATTACCCTATGTAAATAAGTGATTCTTGCGATGAATAAAAGACTCAAGTTGGATTTCAATAGTGTTATCGGCATTTTGCTGGCTTTTGTCGCCATCATTGGCGGACAAATGCTTGAGGGCGGTCATATCAGTTCTCTTATTCAGGCGGCTGCATTTTTAATTGTGATGGGCGGCACGGTTGGTGCAGTTTTGTTGCAAAGCCCGGTCAAAGTTTTTCTGAATGGAATTAGAATGAGCAAATGGGTGTTATTTCCACCCGAAAACTCACCACAGAATTTAATTAAAGAAATCATCAGTTGGGCTCATATTTCGCGCAAAGATGGTTTGCTGGCACTGGAATTACAGGCGCAAAATATCAATGATCCATTTATACAAAAAGGATTGCAGCTACTCGCTGATGGGAGTACTGCTGAGAAGTTACGTGAAGCTTTAGAGATTGATATGCTGGCTATTGAAGCCTATCAACGTCAATCAGCTCGAATTTGGGAGGCCGCTGGTGGTTATGCGCCGACTATTGGTATTTTAGGGGCTGTGTTGGGCTTAATTCATGTCATGGAAAATCTGTCTGATCCCAGCCGCTTAGGAAGCGGCATAGCGGTAGCTTTCGTTGCCACAATCTATGGTGTAGGGTTAGCAAATCTGGTTTTTTTACCGATCGCCAATAAATTAAAAAGCATTATCAATGAAAATGTGGTGATACAAGAAATTCTGGTTGATGGATTTGTGGCGATTGCAAATGGAGAGAATCCCCGGTTCATCGAAAATCGCCTCAATGGCTATTATATTTAGTCCCCATTAAGACATATTGTGCTGATTATCTGAAGATCCAACAAATCCTATGTTGAAAAAGAAAAAACAGAGAAATGAGGAGGATGTTGATAATCATGAACGCTGGCTCGTCTCATATGCTGATTTTATAACACTGTTATTTGCTTTTTTTGTTGTTATGTATGCAGTGTCTTCAGTTAATGAAGGCAAGTATGAAATTTTAAGCCATTCACTGATTAATGCATTTAGTAATAATTCACCGAATCTGATAGTTCTGCAATCACAACAAACTGATCTATCTCGAACAGACTCATTAATCAAACCTATTAATGAATTAGACTTTCAAAAAGTAAAGAAACAAGAAAAAATGAAAAGCATGGCCAAAGATATTCTGATTGCATTGGAACCTCTGGTTAAAGATGGTCATGTGAGAGTGACCCAAACTTCTTTAGGCATATCTGTTGAAATTAATGCGAGTGTTCTTTTCTCACCTGGACAAGCTAAGCTGGCGGAGAGCTCGAGTCTGACATTGCAAGCAGTGGCTCGTGTCATAAAAGGGCATGAGCACGAGATTCATGTTGAAGGACATACAGATAATTTACCAATTCATACGGATAGTTTTTTGTCAAATTGGGAATTGTCAACCGCGCGCGCCAGCAGTGTCATTCGACTGTTTGTGGACAACGGAGTGGAAGCGCATCGGTTTACGGCGATAGGTTATGCTGACAACAGACCCATAGAAGCAAATGAAACGCCAGAAGGCAGAAAAAGAAACCGTCGAGTTACTATAATGATTTTATCAAATGATCCTGATAAGGTAGTAGAAATACCAATTGCTGAAACTACTGAATTTGAAGAGTAAATATTAGAAATAGATTTAAATATAAGCTTGGCCTTTTGGGCCATACAAAGAAACATTTCCTGCAGCGCATTGTAATGTTGTAAAAGCACGTTGATTATATTTAAGCTGGGATGAAATAATTAAACCATTCGAGTGATTAAGTTGTTGAGCAGCTCTGGCGAGCTCCAATAGCTCATTCCATAGAACTTGAGCTTTCAGTTGATCAGTATGTTGTTCTATCAGCCATGTATTCATGTTATCTTTTGCTACTGTAGATTCCTGATTTTGAGTGTATTCTTTGCGCTGATCATCATGTTGTATCAATTTCTCGATTAGGCGCGATTTATCAGAAGCAAAGTCATCAAGTGCTTCTATTCTACCGTGAATCAAAGCTTGTTCTTCTTTTTTAAGAATTTCTATAAATGCTTGTAAAGTATTTCTCTCGATTTCTAAATCTGAAGTAAAACTTGCTAAACACTTTGATGCAATCATTAAGCAGCGCCTTTTTTAGATTGAATTAATTCTTTTACTGTTTCAAGTAGCCGATCCGCAACAACTTCTGGGTTAATTTTAAAATTACCTTCGCTAATTGCTTGTTTGATTTCTTGAACCCTGGCTGTATTTGCGACTGAATTGCTAGCAGAGCTACTGTCAATATTTTGTAGTTTTGCAGCATTTGGACTTAAATGCACACTATTTTCTTGAGCTGTACTAGGGCTTGGTGTGATATCAGTACGCCTTTTGCCGTCACTAACCGAGACAGTTGTCACTGACGGTAATGATTTATCAATTTTCATTGCTATTCCTTATAATAGATTTTGTTATGTTTTTTATCGACGTCTTTATCCATAACTTTAGCGTTAAAGATTATTTTATTAGTATCAATTTACTTAAGTTTTGGAAGAAAGTAATTTTCTATGTTGTTGCAATAATAAATAAAGAATACTAAAAATAATTAGTGGCTTAAGCAGTATTGGGAATGGTAATGTTAAGTTAATAGATGTCTAATTCTCGAATGAAAGCTTCTTTAATTAAGGATTGATGATGTAATTTATTGTTTTTAATTATTTCAAAGCGATTTGATTATCCACTTTTTTTACTCCGTCTACGATCCAACTGTGCATATTGACACGAGTAATTTGATCATCATTATTGGCTGTGCCACTTAAAGTCACATTGCCATCGATCACTTTAATTTCGATGCTGCTGCCTTGAAGAACTGGATCTGATTGAACAGCGCTGGTTATGCGTGCAAAAATGGTCGAGTCATCATAAGCAGGTGCTTCTGGTGGAGCAACCCAAGATTCATGAGTTTTTTCGGCATAGTTTTCGCATCCATTCAACCACATTACACTCATGAGTAGCGTTGTGATAGTACATAATTGATTGCGAGTTTTCATATGTTTTTCCTATTAATGTTTTTAAATTGAGTGCAATAAATAGCACGATTTAAGTACTCTGATACTGTTTAAAGGATGCAATTAATTTGCTTAATTTTGTTTTGAATCATAACCCCCGCAGGTAGAAATAGACAAGTCAATCATGCGCTTTTGTCCTGTTGATACCCATCCTCACTGGGTTTTATTTGATTGTTTTTTTTAGCAGAAATTTAATTTGTTCACTGAGTTTACTTGCTAGACAATCGAATTCATTCACGTTATCTGATTTCATGCCGCGCAACCAAGTGAGTTGTCGTTTGGCCAGTTGGCGGGTGGCGGCAATTCCGCTATCCTGTAGTTCTGAAATACTTATTCTATCATCCAGATATAGGCAAGCCTGACGATATCCGACGCAGCGCATTGAAGGCGATACAATGCTGAGTGAAAACTGCTTGCGTATAGAATGAACTTCATCAACTAACCCGCATTTGAGCATGCTTTCAAAACGCTTTGCAATGCGCTGATGTAATTGGCTGCGTTCACTTGGAATCAGTGTGATGCTGATTTTGTCGTAGGGAAAGTGCGTTTGTTTGGGAATTTTTAGAATTTCTGACATTGGCTGTTGAGTCAAATAGCAAACTTCCAGAGCTCGCTGAATGCGCTGACTGTCAGTGGATTTAATCCTCGCCGCACTTTCCGGATCCAATTCTGCAAGTTTTTGATGCATTGCTGGCCAACCCAACTCTTTCGCGCTATTTTCCAGCGCTAAGCGAAGGTTCATGTCAGCTGGCGGCAACATTGAAAGACCGTCCTGTAACGCCCTGAAGTACAGCATAGTGCCACCTACAAGTAGTGGAATTTTATTGCGTTGAGTAACTTCATGCATGATATGCAGTGCATCATTACGAAATTGTGCTGCTGAGTAGTGCTGATCAGGATTGATTAGGTTGATCAAATGGTGAGGTGTGTGTGCTAATGCAAGCTGGTCAGGTTTAGCCGTGCCGATATCCATATGCCGATAAACCTGGGCAGAATCCACACTGATGATTTCAACCGGAAGATAGGCTGCAATATCCAGAGCAACTTGACTCTTGCCGCTTGCAGTTGGGCCCATCAAAAAAATAGCAGGGGGTAAATGAAGTGATTTTTGCAATTTGGATCAGATGGTGATTGAAATGATGGAAGACGGCAAATATCTGACTTGCAAAAAAACTCAGCAGCCAATGGGAAATCGCTTAAAAGTAATCATTAAATAGTCATTGGACAATCACTAAAACTCGGCTAAACTTTGCCAAAGTCAATTTTTAGTAGGATCAAGCCATTGAAAATCTTCGCAGCCACAATATTCTTTGTCATATTATATAGCCTTGGATCAGCTCTGTATTATATGTACAAAGATAAAGGTCAATCGACGCGCATGGTCAAGTCACTCAGTATACGTGTTGGTTTGTCACTGTTTCTGTTTATTGTCATGATGATAACTTACCGGTTGAATATGCCGTCCAGCTAAATAAGCATTTTTCTAGAATTTCTTGCTCAACTTTGCAACGATTAATCATCTTGAAAAAAGTGTTTAAAGATGTGGTGATTATTGGTGCAGGTGCCGCTGGCCTAATGTGTGCGATTGAAGCAGGTAAACGGGGACGCAAAGTCATATTGGTGGATGCTGCGCACAAACTGGCAGAAAAAATCCGTATCTCCGGTGGTGGTCGCTGCAACTTCACTAATCGTTATGCCAGAGCTGAAAACTTTCTTTCCAGTAATCCCCATTTTTGTCGATCTGCATTGGCTCGTTTTACACCGCTTGATTTTATTGCGCTCGTTGAAAAGCATGGTATTCGTTATCATGAAAAAAAATTAGGGCAATTGTTTTGTGACGATAGTTCACAGCAAATCATAGACATGTTGCAAGATGAGTGCCAAGCTGTGAACGTGGAATGGCAGATATCCTCGCAGATCGGGCAGATTGAATATCTTCCGGGAAATGCAGGTGTGCAAAAAGCTGGTCACAAGTTTCTATTAACTACCGAGAGAAATATTCTGGAAACGACCTCATTAGTCATCGCCACTGGAGGGTTATCCATTCCACAAATCGGTGCCAGTGCATTTGGCTATCAAGTAGCCAATCAGTTTAATATTCGCGTGACACCCTTGCGTCCAGCTCTGGTTGGTTTGACTTTTCCAACTGAGGATTTTGCAGGCTTTAAAGATATCTCCGGCGTAGCAATTGATGCCGAAGTCAGTTGCAGAGGGGCATCTTTCCGCGAAAGTATCTTATTTACACATCGTGGATTGAGCGGTCCTGCCATCCTACAGATTTCATCCCATTGGCAACCGGGAGAGTCCATTCATGTCAATTTGCTACCTCAGGAGGATATGCAGCAGATTTTATTGGCGCATAAACGTAACGCTATGTTGTTACCCAATCTGCTGACTCATTATTTGCCGAAACGCTTTGTACAAGTTTGGTGCTCGAAAATGCTTGGCCAGTTATCTATCCCTGAAAAACCCATGAATCAATATCGTGACAGTGAGTTACGGCAAATTGCATATGAACTGCATAATTGGAAGATTACTCCAAGTGGTACAGTAGGTTATAAAAAAGCAGAGGTCACTCTGGGTGGGGTCGATACGCATGAACTTTCATCCAAAACAATGGAATCCAAGCGTATACCAGGTTTGTATTTTATCGGTGAAGTGGTTGACGTCACTGGTCAGCTGGGGGGATTTAATTTTCAGTGGGCTTGGTCATCAGGTTTTGCTGCAGGGCAGGTGGTTTGAGTGTGTAAAGTCTATGGTTGTAAACAATTTAGTATTAATGTGAAATTAAAACCTGTATTTGTGAAAATGATTTTTTCAGACAGTTATATTAGTTAGGATTTATTATGCTTTGTCCAAAATGTGCAACAGAAAATACTATTCATGCTGCATTTTGCATCAATTGTCATGAGCATTTTGTCAGCATGTCAGAAACCACCAGTGATAAGGATCTACAGAATAGTAAAAGAATTGATCTAAGTGAAACGCCGATACCCAATATTGAACGATTAACTGAGGAAACATCTCGCCATTCTCGTATCCATGAAAAGCCTGCGGTTTCAACGGGACTGAATATTGCGATTATCTTCGGGACGATCATTTTCCCTATCATAGGCATAGCCATGGTTATACCTATATGAGAAAAGATCATCCGAATGCCAAGAAGGTTGGAAGAAATTGGCTAATGTTGGGAGTCATCATGTTCGTGACGACTATTCTATTAGTCAATCTTTCTAAGTAATATAATCACAGGATACAATCGATGAGTTCATGGAAAATGAACTAGAACATTGGTTTGTTGGTCGTTGCATTAAAACGCTGTATTCCTGCAAGAATCTCGAATTTTGCAGATTCAACGCCATCCCAGCCTTGAATTTTTACCCATTTTCCTTCTTCCAGGTCTTTATAGTGTGCAAAGAAGTGTGCGATTTGAGACCGAACCAGTTGGGGTAAATCTTCGCAGGAATTGATGTCTTGATAAAGATTGCATAATTTGTTGATGGGCACGGCTAATAATTTGGCATCTTCCCCAGCCTCATCAGACATTCTAAGCATTCCGAGCGGTCTGCAGCGCACGACAACACCGGTAATCAACGGTACGGGTGATATTACTAACACATCGACAGGGTCGCCATCATCGGACAGGGTGTGCGGAATGTAGCCATAGTTGCAGGGGTAATGCATGCAAGTCGACATAAACCGATCAACAAACATGGCGCCGGTTTCTTTATCCACTTCATATTTAATAGGATCAGCATTCATTGGAATCTCAATGATGACATTAAAGTCATTGGGAATATCAGATCCCGAGCCAACTCGATCAAGGTTCATTTTATCTCCAAATATAGAATAAGCAATGCAGTATAGCGGCAGGTATCAATTTAAATGAAATTGTAATATTCAATTTTCAAGAACAAGAAAAAGATTTAGTCAATGTAATTAATGTTGTGGTTGGTACGTAATGGTATAGAGAATAATGGCAATCTTAGATAGCTATTTGATCTGGATAATGAGTAGCCTATTGATTTGCATGGCTTGTCTTAAAAACCTTCAAGAAATTATATTCAATAAACTTAAACTCGTATTTTAATGTGAATTAAGTTTGACAAGCTTTGTGACACTTGTTCAAAGAACTGTAAATAAAAAGTATTATCAGTGTGCAAACCCTGGACCTGGATGGGATTAAAAAATATTTTAAGGCTGCTAAAATAAAAAGCTATTTGATTAGATATTCTGCGGTGAAGAGGTTTGCCAGTGGTGCCCGGGGCCGGAATCGAACCGGCATGGGCGGTTTAAGCCCGAGGGATTTTAAGTCCCTTGTGTCTACCTATTTCACCACCCGGGCAATATAAACTAATATCTTTATAGACTGAAAATGTCAGATGGGCTGTCATTTTCAGGCGATATTATAACCTGAAAATGACATTTTTATATGAATTATTGTAAAAGTCGTATGCATTGCCGGAAAATAAAAATTAGGAGCGATGTTTTGACCACAAGACAGAATAAACAGATCGATTGATTCTTTTTGTGTTCATGAATTTGATAAAGATGAAATTTCGAAGCACTGCTTGATATTCGCTATTGTAGAAAATAGCGATCGAAAAGATATTTTAATGGTTACTTACTACTAGGATGATTAGTTATGATCAGGCATATTGAATATGGATCGGTAATGATAATGAAAGAACTCAGGAAAAAATATGATTTTAAGAAATTGATCATCATAATCTGCGTAGCTACTTTCCTTGGGGCAACATTCAGTAGTCCTGTGATCGCAAGCGATGAAAAAGTTTCAACCGCTCAAGATCAGGAAAGTATCAAGATCACGATTTATAATGATAATCTTGCATTAGTGAAGGATGCACGCAAGATTCTATTTGATCGGAATGTGAATAGATTGGCTTGGCGCGATGTGTCAGCTCAAATTCGACCGGAGACAGCGCTATTGCGTAATCTTACCAATCCTTCTCAATTTCGCTTGCTTGAACAGAATTTTGACTTTGATCTTCTCACGCCGACAAAATTGTTAGAAAAATATGCTGGTAAGGAAATTACTGTGATTCGCACCAATGCTGCGACCGGTGTTGAATCAAGTGAGACGGCTACGGTTCTCTCAACCAATGAAGGCGTGGTTCTGAAATTCAGTGATCGCATTGAGGCTGGCGTGCCAGGAAGGTTGGTGTTTCCGGGTGTTCCGGAAAATCTGCGCGATAAACCCACTCTGCTGGTTTCACTGCTTAATCCATCCGAAGGTCAGCAAGATCTAGAGCTCTCCTACTTAACGCATGGATTGTCTTGGCACGCAGATTATGTTGCTGCATTGAATGAGACTGACAGTTTGTTGGATCTCAATGGGTTTGTAACACTCAGCAATCAAAGTGGGATCGCTTACTATAATGCAGGATTGCAGTTGGTCGCCGGAGATGTTAATCGAGCTCAGCCCGAGCAGCGCAGCGCAAGAAAAATGATAGCGGTTGCGTCTGAAATGGCTGATGTATCGCAGATGAGGGAAGAAGCGCTGTTTGAATATCATCTGTATACATTGCAACATCCGACTACGCTATTAAATAAACAGACTAAACAAATTGCGCTTTTGTCCGCAACGAACATTCCACTTACTAAAGAATATTTGCTGCAGGGTGCTGATTACTATTATTCCGGTAGGCACGATACGATTAGCCAGAAACAGAAAATCAGCGTATTTATCAATGTTCATAATAAAGGCGATGGCTTAGGCATTCCGCTACCCAAGGGGATTATTCGTGTTTATAAAAAAGATTTGAATGGAAACAGTCAGTTTGTTGGTGAAGATCATATTGATCACGTACCCAATAATGAACTGATACGCCTGAAGATGGGGAGTGCTTTTGATATTACTGCTGACAAAGTGCAAACCGATTTCAAGCAGATTGCTGGCACCATGCGCCATGCTAGTATCTTTGAGACTGCTTATCAGATTACTTTGAAAAATGCCAAGAAGGAAGCGATTACTGTAAAAGTTCGAGAACCCATACCTGGCGACTGGGAAGTCATATCGGAATCTTTGTCGCACACCAAACTGGGCGCAAGTTGGTTGGAATGGAAAGTGCCTGTTTCAGCGGAGAGTGAGGCCAAATTGACTTATCTTGTGAGGGTAAAGTATTAAAGCATTTATGTGTCGCAAGGCTGCAAAAATGTGCTTCCTGAGGGAAGGGAGTGTAGATTGAAGAGAAATCAATCAGTGGAGGCGGGGGTCGGAATCGAACCGGCGTAGACGGCTTTGCAGGCCGCTGCATGACCACTCTGCCACCCCGCCGGATGGCGCGTCGCGCGGATCGCGCGCCCGCCGATCAGCCGGCCCGATGTGTCACGCGACACATCGACGAACCGGCGGCCCTGCAAAAAAGGGAAGCCGGGCTTCCCTCGTGGAATCTGGAGCGGGAAACGAGTCTCGAACTCGCGACCTCAACCTTGGCAAGGTTGCGCTCTACCAACTGAGCTATTCCCGCATCGACGACAGCCGGAAATTATAGCCTGCAACCCTGCCCTGTCAAACCAGGAAGGCGCCGGGCACCGTGCTTGCGCCACAGGACTGCGGTGGGACGACCGCAGGAGACCGGGCAAACGTGCCGAACGATCGCGAGACGTCGCCGGACGGGCCGACCGACGGTGTCGTCGAGGCCGGCCGCCGCGCCCGCCGCGTCGCGGTCGCTGTTGCGATCGCGCTGATCGGCTATACGGCGTTCGGTTTCCTGGCGGTACCGGCGCTGATGCGCTGGCAGGTGCGGACCACCGGCTCCGACCTGCTCGGTCGCCCGATCGACGTCGCCGAGGCGTCGTTCAATCCGTTCACACTCGATGCCTCGCTCGGTGATCTGCAGGTGCACCACGCAGGCGGCGAGGCGACGCAGGCACATGCCGATCGCGTCGACCTGCGGCTCGCCTGGTCGAGCCTGTGGCGGCGGACACTGATCGTCGAGGCGGTCGCCTTGCGCGGGGTGACCGTGTCGGTCGTCCGTGATGTGTCCGGACGGCTCGACCTGCAGGACGTGATCGACCGTCTCCGGCCCGACGAGGGTGCCGAGGGCTCCCCGGCCCCCTGGTCCTGGTCCGTCGACCACGTGGCATTGGCCGACGGCGAGTTCCGGATCGACGACCGGATCGTCGGCAAGGTGTCGACCCTCGAGTCGATCGCCGTCGATGCCCATGGCCTCACCAGCGCCGGCACGCCGATGACCGTGTCGGTGCATACGCGAGTCGCCGGCGGGGGCACGATCTCGGTCGAGGGCGAAGTCGACTTCGCACCGAGTGCCCGTTTTCGGGTGCTCGCCCGGGACGTCGACCTCGCGCCCTTCGGCGGCTACCTGCGTCCGTGGACCGCGGCCGAATTCCAGCGCGCACGTGCGGACGTCCGCGGCGAGCTTCGGATCGACAGCCTCGCCCCCTTGCGTGCGGCCCACCGGGGCGGCGTGTCGGTGCACGATTTCCGCTGGGCGGGCGACGACGAGGACGCGCCGCTTTTCGCCTGGCGGGCGCTGGATGTGCCCGCGCTGGACATTCACACGTCGCCGTTGGCGGTGACCATCGACGAGGCGACGCTGGAGGCGCCACAAGGCAACCTGGTGCTGGAACGCGACGGTTCGCTCAACCTGCTGCGGCGGCTGGCCGCGCCGCAGCCCGAGTCCGGGCCGGTCGACCGCGATCGCGGCGAGCCGCGCCAGGCGATCGATTGGCTGAAGGTCGGCCGCATCCGCGTCGACGACGGCACGCTTGTCTTCACCGACCTGTTCTTCGCCCCGAACTACACCGCCCGCCTCGATCACCTGTCGGGTTCCGTGTCATCGCTGTCCTCCACCCGTCCGGGCAACGTGCAGGTGAGCGGGCGGGTGAACGGGCAGGCGCCGTTTCGGATGCGCGGCCGGCTGCAACCGATGGCGGCCCAGGTGGGACTCGACCTCGAGGGCAGTGCCCAGGGCATCTCGCTGCCGCAGCTGAGCCCGTACGCGGTGCGTTATCTCGGCTACCGCATCCGCAACGGCGAGTTGTCGGCGCAGGTCCGGTACCGCCTCCAGGAGGGCGAACTGAGTGCCGACAACCATGTCACGCTCGTGCGCCTCGAACTCGGCGACCGGGTGAAGAACGACGAGGCGACATCGCTGCCGGTGCAGTTGGCGGTCGGTCTGCTGAAGGATGAGCGCGGCGTGATCGATCTCGACCTGCCGGTGACCGGGTCGCTCGACGATCCCGACTTCAACATCCGGGCGCTGGTCGGCAACGTGATCGGCAGCGTCGTCGAGCGCACCCTGAAGTCGCCGTTCCGGCTGCTGGGGCGGATCGCGGGCGGCGACGACACCGACCTCGGTGCGGTCGAGTTCCCGCCCGGGACAGCGACACTCGACGACCCGCAGCGCGACAAGCTGCGCCGGCTGATCACCGCGCTCGAGCGGCGGCCGACGCTGAAGGT
>CADEDO010000014.1 GCA_902826115.1 uncultured Nitrosomonas sp. | reverse complement strand
CGCGTGCCAGGCGATTGAGATAATCGCCCATGGTGACAGCCATATCCGGCGTGGCCGTATGCAAGGCCGCCCAAGTTTTGCGTAATCCCGGAAAGCGGCGAATGGCAAGTGCTTCGACGCGTGCATCTTCGATCACGGAGATGCACGCCATTTGCATCGGATTCAATCCTTCCGCAGAGATCGGTTGTTTGGTTTCCACCAGATGTGCGGCGGCATGAGCGGCGGCGGCACGATACACCTCGGTGGCGGTTACACCTGCATGGCTGTCATAAGCATCAGGCAGGTAAATAAAGTAATTTTCAATATAGGGTTTGTAACCTTCGCGCGTTTCAAAGTCGCCGGAGGTGGGTTTCATGAAAAAATCACGTGCCCATAGTGCGCGCAGATACATATTGATGCGGCGCTGCACATCCACAAACAGGGTGCCCTTGCGTTCTTTTTGCAGTACTGCGAGTGATTCCTTGGATTCCAATCCAAAATATTTGATTTGCTCTTCATAATTCGTGCGATGAGCATGCGCTCCCCACATAGCCCAGCGGCGCAATCCGCCCAGAGTCAGTTGCCCAAACAGAATATCCAATTTGTTGAGCATCGGACGCATGCCGCGCGGTGCTTGTGCAATCAATGTATTCAGGAATTGCAGGTAATTCTGGAATAGCTGCGCATCACCGAGACGTTTTGCCGCAGTGGGGGAAGTCGCCAACATTAATTCAATCACTGCGCCTGAAGTTCTGGAGGCGAGTGAAAGTGCAGAAGTTGCCAGATCGCTAATAACGTCCTCACCAATTTCTTTGGCAACCAATGGGATTTCATCAATCCAACAATCGACCAGACTACGTCCGCGCCCTAATCCCCGGATTGCCGAAGCGCCTTTCAGGTAGTTATCCAATCCACGCGCCGAGAAAATTTTGACAGCTTCTGGCCATGCATGCTTGAGTAATTCAATCGATTCCGGTTCTAAATCTTCCAGTAATTCTTTGTAGTCATCCAGATTAATACTCATGGGAGCACCTGTTTATATTCACAAAACAATCAAAAATTTTCTGAAGTATAAAAACTGTTAATTAAAGAAAGTGCTGACTGCGGCATCCAGTGCATCGCGCATATCCGGATCATCAGTGATTGGGCGAACCAAAGCAACACGGCAAGCAGCATGCGCGTCCACTTTTTTGGCGATGAGACTACCTGCATAAATCAGCATACGCGTTGAGATGCCTTCATCCAATCCATGGCCTTTGAGGTTACGTGCACGTTCCGCAATCGATACCAGTTTTTCAGCAATTTCAGTGGATACACCCGTTTCGTGCGACACAATTTCACTTTCAACGTCATGGTTAGGATAATTAAAATCCAGTGCGCCAAAACGCTGTTTGGTGGATTGTTTGAGGTCTTTCATCAAACTTTGATAACCGGGGTTGTAGGAAATGACAATCTGGAAGTCAGCATGCGCATGAACGAGTTCGCCTTTTTTCTCCAAGGGTAGAACACGGCGATTGTCGGTTAGCGGGTGAATCACCACAGTGGTATCCTGGCGTGCTTCAACGACTTCGTCCAGATAGCAGATGGCGCCATAGCGAGCCGCAACAGCTAACGGACCATCTTGCCAGCGTGTGCCGTTGGCATCCAACAAAAAACGGCCCACTAGGTCAGATGCGGTCATATCTTCGTTACAAGCCACGGTAATCAGCGGTTTTTTTAATTTCCAGGCCATGTATTCAACAAAACGAGTTTTACCGCAGCCGGTAGGACCTTTCAGCATCATCGGCATGCGTACCGAATAGGCGGCTTCATATAATTCCACCTCATCAGCTACGGGATGGTAATAGGGCTGGGTGGTTACACGGTATTGATCAATGATTTCGCTCATGATGAACTCCTGTTATAGCTATCTGAAAAGTACTTTATTTGGGGCAAAAAAAACCCCCGATCCTTTTACAGGGAAGGGGGTTCCAGGGTACGAAACCCGTTGTATCTTACACAGTCTTGCCGCGGTATATCACCATGGCAGTGCCTTGTGATTGGTTGAAATTGTTGTAACCAATTAAACGAACATGATTATTCGGATTGGCTTTATGACATGCGGCAGCTTCTGCCAGCACGCGTTCTACATCAGTTTCACCAAACATAGGTAGTTTCCACATATACCAGTAGGAGTCCATTACATACTCTGGTTCTGTATGCTCGATGGCTGGATTCCAGCCTTTACTAATTAAATACTCTACTTGCTTCTTGATATCTTTGTCAGCCATCGCAGGCAGGTAGGAGAATGTCTCAAACTTACGGCTTGCTGGATCACTGACACGTGATTTGTAGTCTATTACTTCACTCATTGTTTATTCCTCATTTTTAGAGAGATGAAGAAGAAAAGCGGTGTTAACCATCGACTCTTCTTCTTTAGTCATATATTGCTTACTTGTGGGCTACGTCGAGCTTATCAACCGTATCAAACTCGAACTTGATTTCTTTCCATGTTTCCATGGCGATTTTTAGTTCGGGACTGCTCTTAGCAGCTTTGGTTAGAATCGCTTTGCCTTCCTTCTCGATTTCAACACCTTGGTTACGCGCTTCCACGCAAGCTTCCAATGCCACACGGTTTGCAGCGGCACCTGCAGCATTACCCCATGGGTGACCTAAGGTACCACCACCAAATTGCAAGCAGGCATCATCACCGAAAATAGCGACTAGTGCTGGCATATGCCAAACGTGAATACCACCCGAAGCAACCGGGAATACGCCTGGCATGGAACCCCAGTCTTGATCGAAGAACAGGCCGCGGCTGCGGTCTTCTTTGATGAACTTATCGCGCATGGTATCGATCCAGCCAAGAGTTGCTGCACGGTCGCCTTCTAGCTTGCCGACCACGGTACCGGAATGCAGATGATCGCCACCGGACAAACGCAGCACTTTGGTTAAAACGCGAAAATGAATACCATGGTGTGGGTTGCGGTCAAGCACAGCGTGCATAGCACGATGGATATGCAGCAGCATTCCATTGTTGCGGCACCAGTTAGCCAATCCTGTGTTGGCTGTTAAACCGCCGGTCAAGTAGTCATGCATAATGATCGGTGCGCCTAATTCTTTAGCAAACTCCGCACGTTTGTACATTTCTTCCGGGGTTGGCGCGGTGACGTTCAAGTAGTGACCTTTACGTTCTCCGGTTTCGCGCTCAGCTTTTTGGCAAGCTTCCACCACGAATTCGAAGCGATCACGCCAGCGCATGAACGGTTGACTGTTAACGTTCTCATCGTCCTTGGTCAGATCCAGACCGCCGCGTAGACATTCGTATACGGCACGACCATAATTTTTGGCGGACAGACCCAGCTTAGGCTTAATGGTGCAACCTAACAGTGCGCGGCCATATTTGTTCAGACGATCGCGTTCTACTTGAATACCTGCAGGAGGTCCACCGCAGGTTTTGACGTAGGCAATCGGGAAACGGACATCTTCCAGACGCAGTGCACGTAGTGCCTTAAATCCAAATACGTTACCTACCAGCGAAGTCAGTACGTTAACTACGGAACCTTCTTCAAACAGATCAATAGGATAAGCTACGAAAGCGTAGAAGCAGGTATCATCTCCAGGTACGTCTTCAATCTTGTACGCACGTCCTTTGTAGTAATCCAAATCGGTTAAAAGATCAGTCCATACTGTAGTCCAAGTACCCGTGGAAGACTCTGCAGCCACGGCAGCGGCTACTTCTTCGCGCGGTACACCGGGTTGCGGCGTAATCTTGAAACATGCCAGAAGGTCGGTATCCAGTGGAGTGTAATCAGGGGTCCAGTAGGTTTGTCGATATTCTTTGACACCAGCGTTATATATTTTTACTGCCATAGTTTCTTCTCCAGTTAAGTTCCACTCAGCTTCAGCCAAAAAGCGCAGGCAGAAAAGAGAGGATATTGCGTTACGAACATGACTACTCAAATCAATGAAATGAACTATAGCGTTAAATAACTATAAGAACAAATCAATAATTCTAATATTTATGATAAGGTTGTACTTATATTGAAACTTATTGAGTCGATGCATGCTACATCTTACTTTGCGACAACTAAAAGTGTTTGAATCGGTTGCCAGACACTTGAGCTATTCGCGTGCCGCCGATGAACTTCACTTGACTCAACCTGCTGTTTCCATGCAGATTAAGCAACTTGAAGACAATATTAGTTTACCGCTTTTTGAACAATTAGGTAAACGAATTTATCTGACTGAGGCAGGACGCGAGTTGTATCAATATAGCCGTTTAATTTCCCAGCAATTGACTGATATGGAAGTTGCATTGGATGAGTTGAAAGGTATGGAACGCGGGAAACTTAATATCTCGGTGGTGACCACCGCGAATTACTTTGCGCCGCATTTGTTGGCAAAGTTTTGTCAACGTTATAGCGGTGTTACGGTCAGCTTGACTGTTTCCAATCGCGAAACGGTATTGAAGCAGCTTTCGGATAATCTGATTGATCTGGCGATCATGGGGCAGCCGCCTGAAAATCTGGATATTGATAGTGAATCATTTATGGCGAATCCTTTGGTGGTGATCGCGCCGCCTGATCATCCGTTATGTCAGGAACATAACATTCCAGTGCAGCGATTAGCCAAAGAGATTTTTCTTGTAAGGGAATCAGGTTCTGGCACACGCAGTGCCATGGAGCGCTTCTTCGCAGAACATCAAATCAAAATCAATAAAGGCATGGAGACGGATACTACCGAGGCGATCAAGCAGGCAGTGCAAGCGGGCATGGGATTAGGCATCATGTCGCAGCATACGGCAGAGCTGGAACTTGAAACCAAGCGTCTCAAGGTGTTGGATGTGCAAGGATTTCCAATTATTCGCTTCTGGCATGTGGTGAATAGAAAGAACAAACGCTTATCGGGAGTTGCAAAAACCTTTAGGGAATTTCTATTAAAGGAAGCTGCGAAACTGATGCTCGAATCAAAAAAATAAATGTCATTTTAGATAAAGTAATTTGATATAGTTATGCCGAACTGGTCTTAAGAAAATTGTCTGATAAGGCTGAAAATGAGCGATTCGAATTATCTCAATGCAAACTCATCCGATCAAGGCAATTCCACGCAGTTAAGTGTCTATTTCACTTGTGGTCTGGTCGCAATATTAATTTTGTTGCTGGATATGATCACTCTGTTGGGGGTTGCCAGTGGAATTCTTTATATCGTGGTCGTGCTGCTTTCGTTAAGATCTCCTGTAAAGCGTTTTACCATCGTGGTTGCCGCGGTATGCACGCTATTAGTGGGGATTGGATATATGGGATCGCCACCGAGTGACATACCCATCTATCAGACGGTTGCAAATCGACTTTTGGCAGTCGCTTCGATCTGGACCGCGGCAATACTGGCGTTGATTCAACAAGGCCAAACCGAAGCGTTACATCAAGCGCGCTTACAGAGTATGCACTCTATCCGTGAAATTGAGATACGCGAAGAAAAATTAAAAGTATTAAAAGCTACCATGCGGACAGTGCAGGATATCACCGGTAATTTTTTGAACAATTTACAGTTTATTCGTCTTGAAATTGATAAAACCCAAACATTGTCACCCGAATCCATTAAAAAGCTGGATGAATTGATTCAGGATACCTCGTTGCGCATAAACAAGCTCGGTAATTTGGAAGAAATTCGTGAGAAAAAAATGGCAGGCAATATGATCGGCATTGACTATGAGCATACGATCAAGAATGAAAGTACTATCAGCAAAAGTAATTAATTTTAAGGTAATAATCAGTGAGGAAAGAGGAAACATGATGTCAGGGCAGGGATCAGGCGGGAATGTGCTAGCTGCGGTTTGTAGTTTCTTTATTCCAGGTTTGGGGCAATTGGTGCAAGGACGATTGTTACCCGCATTTTTATTTTTCGTTGTTGTCGGTATCGGGTATTTTTTTGCCGTGCTCATTATTCCTGCGGTGATCGGCGGCCTGATTCATTTATGGTCGATTATTGACGCTGCACGGTTTGTCGGACCCGCGTAGATTATTGCAACTGCGCAAGGTAGTCGATGTGTATCTGTTATCAATAAAATACTGCAATTGAAGTTAGTCATTTAAATTTTTCAACCTTACAGGTTTGTATGCGCTCGCAGCCATGCGAAGATAAAAAGTCGCAATCGACTGTAATCAGATAAAATTCGATGTTTACTGACTACTTGTCGCCTCTACTCCTACTTAATTTTATTTCATGTCATCATCTAAACAAAACTCACAAAAAGTTGGCTTTATTTCATTAGGCTGCCCAAAAGCATTGGTTGATTCTGAGCAGATTTTGACGCAATTGCGCGCGGAAGGTTATGAAATATCGCCTTCGTATGAAGATGCCGATCTGGTGGTGGTGAACACCTGTGGGTTTATTGATAGCGCCGTCGAGGAATCTCTGGATGCCATCGGAGAAGCCTTGGCCGAGAATGGTAAAGTCATTGTCACGGGCTGTTTGGGCGCCAAAGAGGGAGGGGATGTGGTTAAGAAAGCACATCCTCAAGTCTTGGCGGTTACGGGGCCGCATGCACTGCCGGAAGTCATGTCTGCCATCCATGCGCATTTGCCCCAACCGCATGATCCTTATACCAGCCTGATACCGCCACAGGGAATTCGGTTAACGCCCAGACATTACGCGTATGTCAAAATTTCTGAGGGCTGCAACCATCGCTGCACTTTTTGCATTATTCCCTCCATGCGTGGTGATTTGGTGAGTCGGCCGATTCACCAAGTGATGCAGGAAGCGGAGCACCTGGTTGATGCCGGTGTCAAAGAGCTTTTGATCATTTCACAGGACACCAGCGCTTACGGAGTCGATGTGAAATACCGCACGGGCTTCTGGCAAGGCAGGCCGGTTAAAACCCGTCTCACCGAGCTTGCGCAGGCACTGGGTTCCTTGGGCGTGTGGGTACGCCTGCATTATGTGTATCCCTATCCCCATGTGGATGAAGTGATTCCTTTGATGGCGGAGGGCAAAATACTGCCTTATCTGGATGTGCCGTTTCAACATGCGAATTCTCGTATTCTGAAAGCCATGAAACGGCCAGCCAGTGCCGAGAATAATTTGGCGCGCATCCAGCAATGGCGAAAGGTTTGTCCCGATATAACATTGCGCAGTACCTTCATTGTCGGTTTTCCGGGTGAAACGGACGCAGAATTTGAAGAACTGCTGGCTTTCTTGCAGGAAGCTCAATTGGATCGTGTGGGGTGCTTCGCTTATTCACCGGTGGAAGGTGCAACTGCCAATCAGTTGCCGGACCATGTACCGGAAGCAGTCAAGGAAGAGCGGCGTGCGCGCTTTATGCAATTACAGGAAGAAATCAGCCGCCAACGCCTGGCAACCAAAGTGGGGCAGAAGATGACGGTGATGATTGACGAGTTGACTGAAGAAGGCATGGTTGCCAGAAGTAGCGCGGATGCACCGGAAATTGACGGATTGGTCTACGTGGAAAGCACTACCCATGGGCAACCTGGGGATTTCATTGAGGTTGAGATCACCGATGCAGATGCGCATGATTTATTTGCCGTAAGAATTGACGAATAAATCGTTTACCTTTAAGTCTCACATCCCTCCCCAACTATGCAATATGCAGCACAGATGGGATATTTTTTGCAAGGTTATCGATAACTTTGGCGATATCGGGGTCTGCTGGCGGTTAGCACGCCAATTGACGCAGGAGCATCGGCAGGTCGTAAGACTATGGGTCGATGATCTGATCAGTTTTGCCCGTATAGCACCGGATCTTGATCCTCATCATCAACGTCAGGTCGTGCAGGGTGTCGATATTTATCAATGGCATCCGGCATTTGCAGAAGTGGCACCTGCTGATGTGGTCATTGAAGCATTCGCTTGTGATTTGCCTGAAGCGTATGTGACGGCGATGTCGCAGCAAACGAAACCTCCTGTTTGGATTAATCTGGAATATCTCAGTGCAGAACCGTGGGTGATGCAATTTCATGGCTTGCCTTCACCTCATCCTCGCTTTTCCTTGACCAAAACATGTTTTTTCCCCGGATTTGCGCCAGGTACTGGTGGATTGCTGCGCGAGAAAGGTTTGGTGGTGCAAAGAAATGCTTTCGACGCAGCAGCCGAACAGGCATTTTTGCAGCGTAAGAAGTTACCTGCGCGCAAATCGGGTGAAATACGCATTTCATTATTTTGCTATGCCGATGCGCCTGTAGAAAAGCTCATCCAGGTATTAACACTATCTTCAATACCGATTCTGCTAATCGTTCCCCAGGGTGAGGCAACCGAAAGTATTGCGGCATTTCTCAAAAATGAAATATCGCAATCTGAGAGCCAGTTCAGTCAGGGCGCACTTACTGTTCAGATTATCCCGTTTATGGAACAAACTGATTATGATCAATTACTTTGGAGTTGTGATGTTAATTTTGTAAGAGGTGAGGATTCTTTTGTGCGCGCTCAGTGGGCAATCAATCCGTTTGTTTGGAATATTTACCCGCAAACAGACGATGCTCATTGGAAAAAACTGGATGCATTTCTTGATTTATATACGATCAATATGCCCTTGGAAATGGCTGTTGCAGTCCGTGACATGTGGCACAGCTGGAATGGCAAGTATGAAATGAATCAACACATTTGGATGAACTTCTTGCGCTTTCACCAGTCAATGCAGCGACATAATAAAAACTGGGTCAGTCAGTTATTCAAACAAGATGATTTGGCAACCAGTCTGGTGCAGTTTGTCGGAAATCGGCTATAATTTACGGTTCAAGAACGAACTGTTTTTCTGGATAAACAGTATTAATCTGCTAATCACTTAAATTTTGGAATTGAAATATGAAAACCGCAATGGAACTACGCTCGGGTAATGTCGTAATGGTTGGTACTGACCCTATGGTTGTGCAGCGTGCTGAATTTACTAAATCGGGTCGTAATGCATCTGTGGTTAAGATGAAACTGAAAAATTTATTTTCCAGTACTACGATGGAAACCGTTTATAAAGCGGATGAGAAATTTGATCTGGTTGTTCTGGATAAAAAGGAATGTACTTACAGTTATTTTGCAGATCCGCTCTATGTATTTATGGATGCTGACTACAACCAGATAGAGGTCGAAGCTGACAATATGTCAGACGTACTCAATTACCTTATAGACGGTATGCAAGATATTTGTCAGGTAACTTTTTATGAAGGCAAAGCGATTTCTGTTGAATTACCCAACACGATTGTCCGTGAAGTTGAATATACTGAACCAGCGGTAAGAGGCGATACAACGGGTAAAATTATGAAACCTGCGCGTCTTGTAGGAACTGGTTATGAAATCCCCGTGGCTGCTTTTGTGGAAATAGGCGACAAGATTGAAATTGATCCGCATAACAATGAATTCAGAAAACGTGTTTGATAGTAGATCAGTAAATTAAATTGAAAAAGGTGGCGCGAAGCCACCTTTTTTATTGTTTGATCAAAATGCTAGAAATAGAACGCGAGAAAACTAGCTAGCAATGACTTGTATATCAGGCTCAATAGTTTTAAGCATATTTTCAATTCCTCTAAGCGTGCCGGAGATCGAGCTGGGGCAGGTACCACAAGCTCCCTGGTAGTGGATGCGCAAAATATTGCCCTCTAGTCCCAATACATGCAAATCACCTCCGTCGTGTTGTAGATAGGGGCGAATTTCTTCATCCAGTAGAACATTGATTCTTTCCAATCGTAATTGATCTTCCGGGCTTAACTCAGATAGTACACTGCTGGCTGCAGCCACTGCTTCAGCGGATTGAGCAGAAGCGGCAGGCGCCGCCCGAATCGGGTCGGCAATTTCACGCGCCAGATCTTGCCAATTGGCTTCACCGTCTTGGGTAACGGTGATCCATTGATCAATGTAGAAAACGTTGGTGACATGATCAATGTCAAATAATGCAGAAGCCAATGGATCATCCTTCGCAGCTTCGGCGTTATCATAGGATCGCGCTACTCCCCAAGTTAAAGGTTCTTTGAGGATAAATTTCAACGCATTTTTGTTTGGGGTTCCTTCAATATCAGCAATTTTTGGCAT
Organism: uncultured Nitrosomonas sp.; assembly: GCA_902826115.1. Classification (GTDB taxonomy): domain Bacteria; phylum Pseudomonadota; class Gammaproteobacteria; order Burkholderiales; family Nitrosomonadaceae; genus Nitrosomonas. Next base: position 45,551 of record CADEDO010000014.1, on the reverse strand, counting down.
GTTAGTTTTTATCTATACTGAGTTTTTAATTATTATTGTGCACAATTGTTGCGATCTATCACAAAAGGCTGCTGCAGTTCTCTTTTGAATGAATGTATCTGTAGCAGATATCACATTGAATGTCGTTGATCGAATAAGACTAATCAGATGCAGTAGTTTGCGCCGAGTCATTATTTGATTCAGTTGATGCGTTATCCAGTGAGTTGAGCGCGGCATGCAGTGTGTGCCAAGGCAAAATTGCACATTTAACGCGAGTCGGTAAATCACGGATACCCGAAAAAACTGTCAGTCGTCCAAGGTGATTGGGGTGATTGGCATCCAGCTTACCGGTGGCTAATTCTCTAAATTCATGGATGAGTGTTTCAGCATCCGAGCGGGATTTACCTTTGACGGCAGCTGTCATCATGGATGCAGAAGCCTTGCAAATTGCGCAGGACTCGCCTTCAAATGCAATGTCATTGATTTGATCATTGTCAAGTTGCAGCGCAATATTAAGGCGATCTCCGCATAAAGGGTTATGTCCCACTGCATGATGACTGGCGTGATCGAGCTTGCCATAATTGCGAGGCTTCCGGTTATGGTCGAGTATGACTTCTTGGTAAAGTGAATTTGTGTGCATTATAAAAAAACCTTTTGTACAGTTTTGATACCAGCTGCCAAAGCGTCTACATCTGTTTTTTTATTATAGAAAGCAAATGAGGCGCGCGAAGTGGCCGGTACATTAAATCGCTGCATGACGGGTTGTGCACAATGGTGCCCAGTACGAACAGCAATGCCATCCTGATTCAGGATAGTGCCGATATCATGGGGATGAATACCGTCGATCGTGAACGATAGAACAGCCGTTTTTTCAGCTGCTGTGCCAATAATCTTGACACCTGGAATATTATTTAAACATTCAGTCGCATAATTCAATAAGGATAATTCGTAGGCCGCAATAGACTCAATGCCAATTGTCGTCAAATAATCAATGGCAGCGCCAAAACCGATTGCCGCGGCAATCGGAGGAGTGCCGGCTTCAAATTTATGCGGAATGGTATTGTAAATAGTTTCTTCAAAAGTGACGGAAGCAATCATATCGCCGCCTCCCTTAAAGGGTTGCATGGCTTCTAGTAAGGCAGCTTTGCCATACAATATGCCTACACCCGTTGGACCGCAGAGTTTATGCGCTGAAAAAGCGTAGAAATCGCAATCGAGCGCTTGTACGTCGACGGTGATATGCGGTGCTGCTTGTGCTCCGTCAATCAGTACGGGCACACCATGTTGATGAGCGAAATCAATCATTCTCTTAATGGGATTGATTGTGCCGAGAGCATTCGATACATGAATCAAGCCAACAAACTTGGTACGTTCATTGAACAATTTTTCATATTCGTCTACCTCTAACTCACCGTTGTTATTAATGGGAACGACGCGGATTTTTGCGCCTTTCTCATTGGCTAGCATTTGCCAGGGAACGATATTGGAATGATGCTCTAATGTGGTGAGGATAATTTCATCGCCTGCTTTGATAAATTTACGCCCATAACCATGCATGACCAAATTAATGGAATCGGTCGTGCCGCTGGTAAAAATAATTTCTCTATCCTCACGCGCATTGACGAATTGTTGCAATTTGCAACGTGCATTGTGATATTCCATGGTGGCCACTTCAGATAGATAGTGGACGGCACGGTTGATATTGGCATGCTGAGTTGTCTGGTACCGTACCAAACGGTCAATGACTTGTTGCGGCATTTGGCTGGAAGCTGCGTTATCAAGATAAATAAGCGGCTTGCCATCAATTTTAAGTTTTAGAATCGGAAAATCAGTGCGGATTTTTTCCAGATCGAAAGCAGAGGCAGCTTCAGCTTTTAAAGAAGCATTGGTCAAATTCATAATCATTTACCCTGCGTTTGGTTAAGCACCGCCTGCTCTAATTGTTGCCTGAGCGAAGTGACTGGAATGCGACTGATAATTTCTGCTCCAAATGCGTAGGTTAGTAAATTACGAGCAGCCAGTTCCGATAAACCACGACTTTCCAAATAGAAAATTTCTTCTTGTTCAAGTTGGCCAACTGTTGCGCCGTGTGCGCATTTAACGTCATCAGCAAAAATTTCGAGTTGTGGTTTAGTGTCGATTTGTGCAGCACTACTGAGTAGTAAGTTCCGGCTCGATTGTGATGAATTGGTGCGTTGCGCGTGCGGGCGTACTATGATTTTTCCGTTAAACACGGCATGAGCTGAGTCATCAACGATACATTTATGTTGCTGATGACTAGTCCCACTGGGCTTAACATGATCGATGCAGGTATGCGTATCCGCCAGTTGGCGGTCAGAGATCAAAGTCAAACCGTCGATGATACATTCTGCTGCTTCATCCAATAACCGGACGTCCAGGTTATAACGCGAAATATGAGAACCCAGAGAAATACTGGCGGATTGATAATGACTGGCGTGCGCCAATGAAACTGCGCAGTTTGCAAAATGAAAGGCGTGAGTATTTTCACGCTGAACTCGAATGTGTCGGGCGTGTGCATTGGCAGCCAAACTGATTTCTGTGACCGAATTGGTGATATAAGTTGCGTCCTGAAGAGCGACGTAATCTTCGATGATCGTTACATTGCTACCTGTTTCACCGATCAATAGACAACGCGGATAACTGGTGACTTCCTGCTGAGTGGCAATAAATAATAGGTGGATGGGTCTGGTGACCGACACATTTTTCGGAACCAATATCAGTGCAGCATCGCGCAGGAAAGCAGTGTTTAATGCTGAAAATACGTTATTCTCAAATGTGGCGTATTGCCCCAAGTGGCACTCCAGAGTGGCCGAGTGCGTGGATAAGAATTCTGGTAAATTTCCAATCACGAGTGCCGCTTGGTCAACTATTTTTGATAATTCTGGAGAATAGTGGCCATCTACAAATACCAGGCTATTTTCTGCTTCATTTAAGTACAGATGCTCAATATCGCTCGCCTGTAAAGCACATTCAGATTGCGATGGCCGGTAGGGCAGGTGAGTTAAAGACGAAATATCAGTGAAGCGCCACTCTTCATCGCGCTTGGTTGGCAATTTCTGAGCGCTGACGCGATCAATTGCTTGCGATCGCAATTGATTGAGCCAGGATTGTGATTCAGTAGGTTTAATAGACCATGATTTGAGTAAGCACTCAAGATAATCATTGCTGGCTATTTCACTCATGCGACTTCTCCCGCAATTGAGTGCTTGTTGGTACTTATCCAATCGTATCCGCGTGTTTCCAATTCCAATGCCAATTCTTTACCACCGGTCATTACGATGCGGCCTGCCTGCATGACATGAACATAATCTGGCACGATATAATCAAGCAGGCGTTGGTAATGGGTGACTAAAATCGTTGCATTATTTTTATTGGTGAGTTGATTAACACCATTGGCTACGATTTTAAGTGCGTCAATATCAAGCCCTGAATCTGTTTCATCCAAAATACTTAATTTAGGTTCCAGTAATGCCATTTGTAAAATTTCATTACGCTTTTTTTCTCCACCGGAGAAACCTTCATTGACACTGCGATCCAGGAAATCAGGTTTCATATCCAGTAATTTCATTTTTTCACGAACGAAATCATCAAATTCGAGCGGATCCAGTTCTTCTCTTCCACGTTGTGTTTGTACCGTGTTGTAAGCAAGACGCAGGAATTGTGTATTGGCTACGCCTGGAATTTCAATAGGATATTGGAAAGCCAAAAAGACTCCGGCACGAGCACGTTCCTCAGGTGGCAGTTCTAGTAAGTTCTTGCCTTCAAATTGAACAGATCCAGCGGTGACCTCATAAGCTGAATGACCTGCCAAAACTTTCGCGAAGGTACTTTTACCCGAACCGTTTAAACCCATAATTGCATGAATTTCTCCACTCTTGACGGTGAGATCCATGCCTTTAAGTATCTCAGTGCCATTAATACTGGCATGTAATCCTTGTACTGAAAGAATAGTTGTACTGTTTTCGTAAATCATCCGACGCTTCCCTCTAGTTTGAAGCTCAAAAGTTTGGTGGCTTCAACAGCAAATTCCATCGGCAATTGTTGAAATACATCTTTGCAAAAACCATTGATAATCATTGAAACGGCTTCTTCTGCATCAATACCACGTTGAGAAAAATAAAAAAGTTGATCTTCGCCAATTTTAGAGGTCGAAGCTTCATGTTCAACTTTTGCGCTGTTATTGCGTACTTGAATGTAAGGAAAAGTATGCGCGCCACACTGATCACCGATCAGCATAGAGTCACATTGCGAGTAGTTGCGCGCACCATCCGCTGTTGGCGCAATACGTACAAGACCGCGGTAACTGCTGTTCGAGTGACCAGCTGAAATGCCTTTGCTGACGATTGTGCTACGTGTGTTTTTGCCGAGATGGATCATTTTGGTTCCGGTATCAGCCTGTTGATAATTGTTAGTGACGGCTACCGAATAAAATTCACCGACAGAGTTGTCGCCGCGCAAAATACAGGATGGATATTTCCAAGTGATTGCGGAGCCAGTTTCTACTTGTGTCCAGGAAATACGTGAGTTTCTACCCTTTGCGAGGCCACGTTTAGTAACAAAATTGTAGATGCCGCCGACACCATTTTCATCACCTGCATACCAGTTTTGTACTGTTGAATATTTAATATCAGCATCATCCAATGCAATCAGCTCAACGACTGCTGCATGGAGTTGATTAGTATCGAATTTTGGAGCTGTGCAACCCTCAAGATAAGAGACTGACGCGCCTTCCTCTGCGACGATCAAGGTTCGTTCAAACTGGCCGGATGATTCAGTATTGATCCGAAAGTAAGTTGATAGATCCATCGGGCACTTCACTCCTTTAGGGATAAAGCAGAACGAACCATCAGTAAATACTGCGGAATTGAGCGCAGCGAAGTAGTTATCGCCGACGGGAACGACAGATCCAAGATATTTCTGAATAAGTTCAGGGTGATTATGCACCGCTTCAGAAATCGAACAGAAAATAATTCCCACTTCTGCCAGTTTTTGCTTATATGTAGTCGCCACTGAGACACTGTCAAAGATGACATCGACAGCTACGCCTGCCAGAGCTGCTCGTTCGTGCATAGGCACCCCGAGCTTTTCAAATGTGCGTAATAGTTCGGGATCCACCTCATCCATGCTGGCTAATTTTTTCTTTGGCTTGGGTGCCGAGTAATAACTGATTGCTTGAAAATCAATTTTTGGGTATTGGACGTTTTGCCAATCAGGTTCGGTCATTGTCAGCCATTTTTGATAGGCTTTTAAGCGGAATGACAAAAGCCATTCCGGCTCATTCTTTTTGGCAGAGATTAATCGAATAGTATCTTCATTCAGTCCTTTGGGTGCAATATCGGACTCAATTTCGGTGACGAAGCCATGTTTATACGGCTGATTAACCAGACTTTGCAATACTGCACTCATTTGGTTTATTCCTTTATTTTTAAGTATCTTCTGTTCGCAACAGATATTTGAATTTGTCTGGTAGTCGGTAATACGTTAAAAGCAGACAAATTGATATTAAAGCATTTCTTACACTAGATCTTGGTTGATTCTTTTACACTGAAACTATCGCCACAGCCGCATGTGTTATCAATGTTAGGGTTGATGAACTTAAAAGAGCTGTTAAGCCCTTCCTTGGCAAAATCAATACGAGAGCCATCCAGGTAGGGCAAACTATCGGTATCAACAACAATCTTGGTTTTATAAGACTCAAATAACCGATCGTCAGACTTTATTTCATCTGCGTAATCGAAAGTATAAGAGAATCCTGAACAGCCGGTTTTCTTAATCCCAACTCGGAATGCAAGTCCTCTTCCGCGTTTTTCGAGTTGTTGCTGGATGTGTTTTGCGGCGTTTTCAGTTAAAGTAATTGGCATAACGTTCACTCAACTCCCGATATCTCAATTAATAGAATTATCATTCCTGCACTTTTTAATCAAAAACACTGACTGATAGATAGTATTTTCAATTTAATTAGACACAAGCCTAATAAAATTGTTCTATGATCGTTATTTGTGAAATTGCTGAAAGCTCCTTAGCACTCTTATTACCAATTGATGCTGCATATTGATACTTATGCAGCGGTAGTTTCCCGCATATCAATTAGTGGCATAATTTCACTATGCTGCTGATTTCTCTGGTTATCAACAAGTTCTTTGAGTGTTACTGCGCCAAGATATTCAAAAATGAGTTCGTTTAGTTTTGCCCATAAATCGTGTGTCATACACTTTCCATCATTGTGACAGTTTTCCTTGCCGCCACACTGAGTGGCATCGATGGGTTCATCAACTGCAAGAATGATATCAGCGATAGATACTTGATCTAGATCTTTTGCAAGGCAATAGCCGCCTCCAGGGCCGCGCACGCTGCCTACAAGCTCAGACTGACGAAGCTTTGCAAACAGTTGTTCCAGATATGACAGTGAGATTTTTTGTCGCTGACTGATATCAGCTAGGGTTACTGGGTGATTGCTTTGTTGAAGAGCAAGATCAAGCAGCGCTGTCACTGCAAATCTACCTTTTGTTGTCAATCTCATAGTTGGCTCCTTTTTAAGATCGGGCTGGTTGATGGTAAGAATTAAGCGCATGGATTAATAATACCCGATTGATTTAGTCAACTATACAATACCCGATTGATTTAGTCAACTATATAATTCAGATTAAGTGTGTGCAGAATAATTGTTGAAACAATTAAGATTAGCTAATGGGGGTAGGCTTGTCAGATTAAACGTAAATGTAATTTGATCATATGATTTAATGATCATTTTTATATAGCTAACTTAGATTCTTTAGTGATGAACTGATTTTTTGGGGCTGCAGTAGATTAGCGTAGTTGTTAAGCTAATCAAATGAAGATAAGCCATTGTAGATTATTGAGGAAAGTACAGTTAAAGTTACTGGAATTTTTTGTGCTGGAAGTTACAGCAAGATCAGCGGCCAATATACTCGGAATTCAGCCCAATAGCGCAGCGCTGTTTTATCGCAAAATACGTGAAGTTATTGCTTATCATTTGGAGCAGGAATCTCACAAAATCTTTGATGGTATAGTGGAGTTGGATGAGAGCTATTTTGGTGGTGTACGTAAAGGTAAACGTGGCCGTGGTGCTGCTGGTAAGGTTGCTGTGTTCGGCATATTGAAGCGCGGTGGTAAGGTATACACAAAGGTTGTAGGTGACACTAAATCAGAAACACTCATGCCGCTGATAACAAGAAAAATATCACCTGACAGCGTAGTTTATACAGATTGTTATCGCAGTTACAATACACTTGATGTGAGCCACTTCTACCATGAACGGATTAATCACTCCACGCTATTTGCGCAAGGCAAGAATCACATTAACGGGATTGAGAATTTTTGGAATCAGGCCAAACGTGTTTTAAGAAAATATAATGGAATTCCCAAAGAATCATTTCCATTATTTCTTAAAGAGAGTGAATTCAGGTTTAATTATGGAACACCTAAGCATCAACTAAAAATACTGAAAAATTGGACTCAAATTTAATCTGATCTACTACAGCCCATTAAATTAAGTTAGATGACTGTGAGAGTGAGGTCGATAAAATTTGAGAATCCTGAATAAAAACGCAATTACTTAAATAGATCGGAAAGAATTTTAAATAAAAAAAAGTGATTTTGAAAAGCATAAGGCATGAATACCATTTCATAAATAGGGGAATATTGCTATAAAAATCATGATTTTTCCTTGTTAGGGCAAGAGCGGCATGCTAGAATTTCCATTCGATTGATTAGCATGTAGAAGGTATCTATAACTAATAAAATCTAAGTTGCGGATAAAAAGGGAATTCAACCTAGGAAACGTATTTATCGTCAATCATGGAGTTGTTCTTAAAAAACAAGATTCTGATGTATGATCTCCGTAAGCTGACTGAGTCGAAAAATTCAGGTGTGTAACGCGTTCTTAGTTGTACTTGGAATCTGTAAAATTAGTAATCATGTGGGGGGAAAATATGAGAAGTAAATCAGTAGTAACCCTGGCGGGGGTGTCCGCTCTCGCTTTGTACTCAAGCATGGCGGTAGGGTCTAAATATAATTTACCCGAGCCGCAGAGTATCATAGCAAAAGATATCTACGATCAGCATATTTGGCTTATGTGGATTTGCTTGGTTATTTTTATTGGTGTATTTGGGGTAATGTTTTATTCCGTACTCAAGCACCGTAAATCTTTAGGTTATAAGGCGGCTAATTTTCATCATAGTACATCTGTTGAGATAATCTGGACAGTAATACCATGTCTCATTCTTATTGTTATGGCATGGCCGGCAACGAAAACCGTTATAGCAATGAAAGATACTTCAAGTCCTGATATGACGATCAAAGCTACTGGTTATCAATGGATGTGGGGCTATGAATATCTTCAAGGCGAAGGTGAAGGGATTAGTTTTTATAGTAAATTATCGACACCAAGAGCTCAGATTGAGAATAAAGCACCTAAAGGTGAGAATTATTTGCTAGAGGTGGATAATCGTGTGGTTGTGCCCGTAGGCAAGAAAGTACGTGTTATTTTGACAGCAAACGATGTGCTGCATGCTTGGTGGGTACCAGCACTGGGTATTAAGCAGGATGCTATTCCTGGTTTTATTCGCGACACATGGTTCCAGGCAGATGCTCCAGGTATATATCGTGGGCAGTGTGCAGAATTATGTGGTAAAGATCACGGGTTTATGCCGATTGTGGTGGAAGTGATGGCGGCAGATGATTATGCCAAATGGGTGGCTGCTCAGTTAAGTGCATCTGCAGTTAAAACATCAATGCATACAGATAAGTAAAAGGAGATAACTATGGCAGCAGTACATGGTGATGCGCACGGTCATGGACATGATGATCATCATCCCAGCGGGATAATGCGTTGGGTTACAACGACAAATCATAAAGATATTGGTACGATGTATCTGTGGTTTAGCTTTGCTATGTTCCTGGTTGGTGGAACATTGGCAATGGGAATTCGAGCAGAATTATATCAACCTGGTATTCAAATATTAGAACCAGAATTGTTTAATCAATTTACAACATTGCACGGACTGATAATGGTTTTTGGTGCAATTATGCCGGCCTTTGTGGGTTTTGCTAACTGGCAAGTCCCCATGATGATTGGTGCTCCCGATATGGCATTTGCTAGAATGAATAACTGGAGCTTTTGGTTGCTACCAGTTGCAGCAACTCTATTAGTTGGTTCATTCTTTGTTCCTGGCGGAGCGGCGGCGGGTGGTTGGACATTTTATCCACCCCTTTCTACCCAAGGAGGTCTTGGTGTGGATTTGATGATTTTTGCAGTTCATATTTTGGGTGCGTCCTCAATTATGGGCTCAATCAACATCATCACAACAATTTTAAATATGCGTGCGCCTGGCATGACATTAATGAAAATGCCAATGTTTGTATGGACATGGTTGATTACTGCATATTTGCTGGTTTTAGTTATGCCTGTTCTAGCTGGCACAGTAACAATGTTGTTGACAGATCGGCACTTTGGTACAAGCTTCTTTAATGCGGCGGGTGGTGGTGATCCAGTGATGTTTCAACATATTTTCTGGTTCTTTGGTCATCCAGAAGTTTACATCATGATTTTGCCATCATTTGGTATTGTTTCAGAAGTAATACCTACATTTTCACGTAAACCATTGTTCGGGTATTCATCCATGGTTTATGCAACTGCTTCAATTGCTATACTGTCTTGTTTCGTATGGGCACATCATATGTTCACGGCTGGTATGCCAACAGTAGGTCAATTGTTTTTTATGTATGCCACAATGTTGATTGCTGTTCCAACAGGAGTTAAGGTATTCAACTGGACAGCCACGATGTGGCGTGGATCAATGACATTTGAGACACCGATGTTGTTTTCGATAGGATTTATTTTCCTGTTTGTCATCGGCGGATTTAGTGGCGTGATCTGTGCAATTGTACCAATTGATATACAAGTTCAAGATACTTATTATGTGATTGCACATTTTCACTATGTTCTTGTATCTGGATCACTGTTTGCTTTATTTGCAGGTGCATACTACTGGATACCTAAATGGACTGGACGTATGTACAACGAAACACTAGGTAAATGGCATTTTTGGTTGTCAATGTTCTTCTTTAATTTAACTTTCTTCGTGCAGCATTTCTTGGGTCTCGCAGGGATGCCACGTAGAATTCCTGACTATGCGCTACAATTCGCAGATTTCAATATGATTTCTAGTATTGGTGCATTCGGATTTGGTACAACGCAACTTCTTTTCCTCTATATTATGATTAGTTGTATTCGTAGTGGAGAAAAAGCACCGCAGAAACCATGGGATGGCGCAACAACTCTGGAATGGACTCATTTGCCCACTCCAGCTCCATACCACAGTTTTGAGAAACCACCTATTGTTAATTAAAAAAACAATAGGAGAAATGTATGTCACATGAAACTGATTTAAAGCGAAAGAAGTTTAGAACTGCGATGTTTCTATTGATTACGATTGTTTCACTCTATTTAGTAGTAATCATAAAAGAATGGTAAAAAATAATTCAAAAGCAAATCTATTAATGATGAAAAAGCTGTTGGTTTTCACGTTGATAATGTTTGCTTTTGGTTACGCTCTGGTTCCATTTTATGAAAAATTTTGTGAAGTAACTGGAATCAATAATTTGCTACAACCAGATGTTTTGGCTGAGGAAAACAGAGTGGATACAGAACGCTGGATAACTGTAGAATTTGATGCCAATACAAGAGGATTGCCTTGGAAATTCAAGCCACTACAAACTAGTGTTCGTATACACCCTGGTGAGCCAGTTAGTGTGACATACGAAGTAGTAAATACATCAGATCGTGAAATAAACGGACAAGCAATACCGAGTTATAGTCCACGGTTTCTAGATAAACATTTGAAGAAATTTGAATGTTTTTGTTTTACAAAACAGGTGCTTAAGCCAAATGAAACTAGGCAGATGCCAGTGCAATTTGTTATCGAACCAGAATTGCCTGCAGATATACATACGGTAACTATTTCATATACTTTTTTTGAATTGCCAGGTAATACGAGTGCGGTCAAAAAATAAAGGATTGGAAAATTGGAGAAGATAACAGAGAAAAAAGCAAATGCGAGCGTATGGCAAATTGCTAAGGCAGTATTATCAGCTTTTATGGGGATAAGAAAAAAAAGCGATCTTGAATATGACGCAGAAAATCTTAAGCCGGTACAAGTAATTATTGGCGGATTGGTAGGCGGCATGCTTTTTGTAATCTGTGTTCTGTTATTAGTTAAATTGGTTGTTAGTTAGAAATTGAATAAATCATAAGTAGGAGGAGATAAGAATGAGTCAAGAATCCGGACATTATTACGTCCCAGCTCCATCGACATATCCAATCATTGGATCAACAGCATTATTATTCATGGGTTCAGGCGCGGCTTTGACTATGAATAAAATTGAATTAGGTTATGGTCTATTAGGAATAGGATTTGCTATTCTTATTTACATGATGTTTGGGTGGTTTGGAACGGTAGCAAGAGAAAGCGAAAGTGGTAAATATAATGCACAAGTCGATGTCTCATTTCGTTGGGGAATGAGTTGGTTTATTTTCTCTGAGGTAATGTTTTTCTGTGCATTTTTTGGTGCATTGTTCTATATGCGCAACTTGTCAATACCGTGGTTGGCTGAAGAAAGTACAGTGCTAGGTGCGAATTTTTGGTCATCCTATGCTGGTGCATGGCCAACAGCTGGACCAGGTGTGCATGAGGAATTTACCCCGATGGGAGCATGGGGATTGCCCGCATTTAATACAATGCTACTATTGACATCAGGCGTGACTTGTACTTTAGCTCACTGGGCGTTGAAAGAAAATAGACGCGATGGCCTCAAGAAATGGCTACTTGCAACTGTATTTTTAGGAGCTCTATTTATTGCATGCCAGGCATATGAGTATGTACACGCTTACAATGATCTCAATTTGAAATTGACATCAGGGGCATATGGTTCAACATTTTTTATGTTGACGGGTTTCCATGGCTTCCATGTGACAATAGGTACAATCATGTTGTTAGTTATCTATTTCCGTAGTGCTGCTGGTCATTTCACACCAGAGCATCATTTTGGATTTGAAGGCGTGGCATGGTATTGGCACTTTGTTGATGTGGTTTGGTTAGGATTGTTTATATTTGTGTATTTGATGTAAAAATAGCGAAAGTGGACTCTAGAATTTTTGCCACTTGATGGAATGTAAAATATTTATCAAGTGACAGGAAATCTAGAGTCCTAAGAAATATAAGAAATCGATGATTACACCTTTCTACCTAGAAATTAGACTTTCATCTTAGGAGAACTTTCCTAAAATAAGCAAGTCCCAATTCAAATCGGAAATAAAAAGCTAAATGGTTGCATTTGGATATCGCTTCGAACCAAAAATGTGGACGACTATCGTTACAATGATATCTTTTCTCATTTTTGTAGAATTGGGTAAATGGCAATTGTCGCGTGCTGATGAAAAAAACATACGACACGAGCTACTAGAACAGTATTCGAATCAGCCCGCCATAAAACTACCAGATGCTTTAGTAAAGTTTGAAGAGTTTCAGTACCGCGAGATAGAAGTTGAAGGTGAGTTTCAAAATGAACATACTATCTTTCTGGACAATAAAATCCACTTAGGTCGTGCCGGATATCACATAATTACACCACTGAAAATTGTCAACAGTCAGATGAGCGTTGTTATTAATAGAGGGTGGATTGCGACAGGGTATGACAGAACTATATTACCTGCGATACCAGAGATAAAGGAAAAAATTAGAATCACTGGCACTGTAATATCGCCAGAAATAAAAACTTTTAAGCTCTCGGATGACAGTCCAACTAGTGTTGTATGGAATAATTTCAGTTTACAACAATATCAGAAAGTAACGGGTTTAGAAATGCAGCCATTATTGGTACTGCAGAAAAATAAAGTAGAAGATGGGCTAATTCGTGAATGGAGTAGACCAGAATCAGGCGCAAGCAAAAATATAGGGTATGCTGTTCAATGGTTTTCATTGGCGGTCACAACAATAATCATTTTCTTAGCATTGAATGTCAAACGAAAAAATTCAAAAATCAAATAGAAGAAAATTTTTACTTCTTTTAGCACTGATGTGCGCGCCAGTATTGGTTTCATATGCGCTCTATTTTTTTGAATATAGACCAGCAAGTACACATTATGGTGAATTGTTACCAATTGTAAAAGTGGCAGGATCTGGTACAAATTTTAGTGATAATACGATACTGAGACTGAAAGATCTGCACGGTAAGTGGGTTTTACTAACAGTAGATTCAGGGCGCTGTGACGATGCATGTAAAAATAAATTGTATTTTATGCGTCAAGTACGTCTAGTGCAAAATAAAGAAAAGCATCGTATTGAGAGGTTGTGGTTAATTAATGATGGTGTTGCTCCAGATCCAGAATTAGTTAAGCAATATGAGGGAACATTCTTCATCAATGCAAAAGATAGCGAGATTCTCAGTTACATTGAGAACGATGATATTCAATCAAAGCATATCTATTTAATAGATCCGATAGGCAATCTGATGATGAAATTCCCAGAAAAAATTGATGGAACCAAGATGGGGCAAGATATTAAAAGATTGCTACATGTTTCGCAATTAGAACATTAATTACATACTTTTATTGAAGCAACAGAGTATGCTTCAATAAAAACAATTGATTGAAATGAATAGAGGAGAGCAATGGCATGACTACTAGTGTGGTTTGGCATGAAACAGCATCGAGAATTAATCAGTTTTATCGCCTAACTAAGCCTCGAGTTGTATCACTAATTGTTTTTACTGCAGTGATAGGGATGTTCATGGCAGTACCGGGTGCAGTTCCCATGGATATTCTAATTTTAGGTACTGTGGGCATTGCTCTTGTAGCCGGAGCAGCTGCAGCTCTGAATTGTCTTGTCGAACAAAAGATGGACGCTGTTATGGCCCGCACGAAGGGGCGACCGCTGCCACAAGGGAAAGTGAGCGTGCCAGAAACCACTTTTTTTCTGTTGATTGTTGGTGGTTTAGGTTTGTTTATTTTATATGAATGGGTTAATGAGCTGACTATGTGGTTGACTCTGGCTACATTTGTTGGTTACGCCATTATATACACGGTAATCTTGAAACCACTCACGCCTCAAAATATTGTAATTGGCGGAGCTTCTGGCGCAATGCCTCCAGTTCTAGGCTGGACAGCAGTTACAGGTGATATTGCTGCAGACTCGCTACTGTTATTTTTGATCATTTTTGCTTGGACACCACCTCATTTCTGGGCTCTTGCACTCTATAGGAAAAATGAATATGCATCAATTGGTATGCCTATGCTTCCTGTGACGCATGGAGATCAATTTACGCGCTTACATGTTTTGCTGTATACAGTGATCCTGTGTATTGTAACAATCCTGCCTTACATTACACAGATGAGTGGATTAATTTATTTAGTCAGTGCAATACTGTTGAATAGTATTTTTATGTACTATGCCATTGAAATATATCGGAATTATAGTGATCAATTGGCGCGAGAAGCATTCCGATACTCAATCTTATATCTTGCATTGTTGTTTGTTGCATTATTAATTGATCATTATTTCTTCTTTTAAATGCGATCCGAGAAGCAATATAAAGTCGCTTGTAATATATTTCTAATAACTTATTAAAAATATTACAAGCGCATAGTTAAAAATTAGCTTAAGAATTTCAGTTAATAAACGACCCCGTGGCAAGATCACGGGGAATCGCAAGTTTATGGAAATATCTTTCCCGGATTGAGTATATTATTGGGGTCAAAAAGGTGTTTAACATTTTTCATTAAATTCAATGTGTTATCGTCTATTTCTTTTGTGAGGAAAGCGCGTTTTTCGCAACCGATTCCATGTTCACCAGATAAAGTGCCTCTGAGTTTGATCACCAGATTAAAAATTTCGTCCAAGCACTGTTCAGCTCGAATAGCCTGACTAGTATCATCAGGATCAATCAGTAAATTTACATGGATATTACCGTTGCCTGCATGACCAAAATTAACATTGGCAATGTGATAATGAGCACACAAGCGTGTAAGGCTGTCGAGAAACTCAGGTAGAGAAGTTACGGGAACTACAATATCCTCGTTAATTTTCTTAGGCGCAATCTCACGCAATAATGGAGATAGAGCCTTTCGCGCTTTCCATAATGCAGCTGAATTATCGACTTGATTTGCACAAATTAATCCAGCAGTTTTGCAAGCAGACAGTATGTCATTTATAGAATCTTGAATTTCACTCTGTGATCCATCGATTTCAATCATAAGCATAGCACTAGAATGTGACGGTAGCATGCTTGGAAATCGATTGCGTATCAAATCTAAGGATCCGGTATCAAGAAATTCTAAGGCGCTTGGTAAGTGCGGCAAGGCCATAATATTAACAATAGCTGAGGTACAACTCACTAGGTCGCTAAAATGAGCGGTCATTCCAGTAACTGCACTCGGTAGTGCTGTAAGTTTTAGAGTTGCTTCAGTGATTACAGCCAGTGTGCCTTCTGAGCCAATTAAGAGGCGAGTAAGGTCATAACCGACAACACCTTTGGTGGTGTAACAGCCGGTTGTTATGAGATCACCCTTGCCAGTTATGGCTTTTAGTCCTAAAACATGATCACGAGTCGTGCCGTACTTTACAGCGTGAGGCCCGCCTGCGCTGGTTGCAATGTTCCCGCCAATGCTGGAGAACATGGCGCTAGAAGGATCTGGAGGCCAAAAAAAACCGTGTGGCTTGGCAGCATCTTGTACAGATTGATTCAGTACACCTGGTTCTGCCACTATCACTCGATTCGCAGGATCAACCGTGATGATTCTTAGCATTCGCTCCATGGATAGAGCAATGCCACCAAGTTCTGGCAAACTTCCTCCAGCTGTACCAGTCCCCCGCCCCCTAGGAATCAGTGGAACCTTGTAATGATTGCACAACGTGACAATGTATTTGACATCATCAGTAGTTATAGGAAATAGAACAGCATCAGGAGGGAAAATTTTGCGACTGTTGTCATAAGCATATGCATAACAATCAGTCGCATCAGTATAAAAGCTGTCTGGAGGAAATCTTTTCCGCAAATCAGCGATTAAGTCAACTGGCATCATCTGGAATTAACTAAAAGAATTTAATTCAGATATTCAAAAGCTTTTACTACCTTTTTTACACCAGCTGTAGAGCTTGCAATTTGAGCAGCGTTATCGGCTTCTTGGCGAGTGACGACACCAAGCAGGAATACCACCTCGTTTTCAGTAACAATTTTTATGTGATTGATTTGAAATTTACGTTCAGCAAGAAAGCGCGCTTTGACTTTGGATGTAATTAAAGTGTCATTACTACGTGAGGCTAGCGTAGTATTTGCCGCAATGACAAGCTCGTTGTAAATTTTTCGTACATTTTCAACACCCATCATTAACTTTTCTACATCAGCTCTGATAGCTGCGGTCGGTACTTCACCGGATAAAAGCACAATGCGGTTGTAACTGGTCACATTGATGTGTACATGATCACCATATTGCTGATGAATACGACGTGCGCCTTTGAGCTCAATTCCTTCATCTTCAATAAACATGCCACTGGTTCTACGATCTTCTGAGATATATGCTCCAGTTCCAGCTGCTGTGCCAACTGCAAACATAGGAACACAGCCAACCAGGAAAGGAGTGGCAATAATAATTGACAACCAAAAGGGAGTGTAATATTTCATGTGATTGCTCCACAAAATTCAAAATTTTATGGCTGATAATACAGTAAAATAAGTTGGTAACGAATAAACAATTGCTTAAAGTACGTTAAGCATCAACTGGAAGTGTGGCCTTTTGAATGACTTTTTGAGAATCAGTTAGCGTTTAGTAAAAAATACAATGTTCTAAAGTAATTCAAGAGTATATATTGATGAAAACTATATGTGAATTAATATAATAATCATCATCCAATATGGTTATCTATCATGACGTCTAATTCGACTGGCAGTATCAGCATAGAAGCGTATCAACATACGCTGACCGAGCAAATCAAGAATGCAGCAGATACTGAAACTTCGCCAACCGTGCTGGGTGTAGCAGTAGGTGAAGAGAGGTATCTGATACCGATGAATGAAGTCAGTGAAGTAATACAAATACCTAAATTAGCGCGAGTCCCACTTACACAACCTTGGTTTCTTGGTTTGGCAAATGTGCGTGGTAATCTCTATGGAGTTACTGATTTGGCTGTATATCTTGGTAGTCATCAGATGCCCTTTACTTTGAAGTCACGAATATTGTTGGTTTCTGCCGGTAACAAAATTTATGGCGGTTTCATCGTACACAGCATGCTGGGAATCAGAAATCTATCCGAATTCGTTCCTGTTCAATCGGCTAAGAAGAAACAAGTTAAAGTGATGAGCAACAGACAGTATAAAGATTCTGAGGATCGACTATGGCGAGAATTAAGTTTATTGCAATTGATGAGTGAAGAAAAGTTTTTGCAAATAGCTCGTGAATGATGTGTGATAACGCATGGTTTTTGAAGATAATTTGCAATTAAAGTGATTGAGAGAATCTGAGTGAATGCCCAAACGATAGCAAAAGACAAAGCAAAAATTCTGGCTGAAGCACTGCCATATATTCAACGTTTCCACGGTAAAACGATTGTCATTAAGTATGGTGGCAATGCCATGGTTGAGGAACATCTTAAGCAAGGATTTGCACGAGATGTTGTGTTGCTAAAACTGGTTGGCATGAATCCCGTGATCGTACACGGAGGCGGTCCACAGATCGATGACATGCTAAAACGAGTAGGGAAACAAGGTGAGTTTATTCAAGGCATGCGTGTGACTGACGCTGAAACGATGGATGTGGTTGAGATGGTATTGGGAGGATTGGTTAATAAGGACATTGTTAATTTGATCAATCGCCATGGCGGAAAAGCTGTTGGCTTAACCGGTAAAGACGGTGCTTTTATTCGCGCCAAGAAGCTATTGATGGAAGATCGCCAGGCAGCTGGGAAGTGGATCAATATCGGACAGGTGGGGGAAATCGAATCGATTGATCCTGCCTTAATTGCCTTATTGGATACGCAAGACTTCATTCCAGTGATCGCACCGATTGGTGTTGGCATTGAGGGTGAGTCTTATAACATCAATGCCGATCTGGTAGCAGGAAAATTAGCTGAAATTCTCAAAGCAGAAAAACTGATTCTTTTATCTAATATCCCCGGTGTATTGGATAAAGCAGGCAATCTTCTAACCGGTCTAACTGCACAAAGAGTCGATGAACTATTTGCCGATGGCACCATTTCCGGTGGCATGTTGCCCAAGATTGGATCTGCATTAGATGCTGTCAAAAAAGGTGTTAAATCTTGTCACATCATTGATGGACGAGTGGAACATGCATTGTTGCTTGAGATTTTAACAGATCAGGGGGTTGGTACTTTGATCAAAGAAAATTAGAAAAATATTGATAAGGTAGATATCGAACACTCAAATGAGCGCTTCATATCTACCAACGTTTCCCGAGTGCTGTCAAAATGCCCCGCAAAATTTGAACTTCTTCCTTTTCCAGTCGCGCACGTGCAAACAAACGACGTAGACGTTGCATTAATAGCTTGGGTTTTTCCGGATCAAGAAAATCACTCGCAATCATCATTTGCTCAAGATGGGCATAAAATAATTCAAGATCATTAAAATTAGCGGGCGATCCAATCATGGATTGTGTTTCCTGATGGCTCGTTTCCGTTAGCGCCATACGTAATTCATAAGCCATCACTTGTACTGCACTGGCCAAGTTTAGCGAAGCGAATTCTGGATTGGTGGGAATATGAATGATGATCTGACACTTATTAACTTCTGCCGTAGTTAAGCCGGAAGTTTCAGCACCAAATAGCAACGCAACCGGTTTTTGTTGTGCGTAACGCAATAATTCATGTGCTCCTTGTCGAGCATCGAAAACATCATGCGAGAGCATACGTGTTCGAGCTGTAATCGCAGCAGCTAGTACAGTGTTTTCCAGCGCCTCATCGAGCTCAGTGCAAATTTTTATCTTATCCAGGATATCACGCGCACTGACGGCGCGCGCATCCGCTTCCCTATCGGGAAAAAGTCTCGGATTAATCAAATACAGTGAACTTAGTCCCATTGTTTTCATGGCACGTGCGGTCGCACCGATATTGCCAGGGTGACTGGTGTGACTGAGAACGATACGAACATTATCGAGCGGACAAGGCGTAGTCATTACGAATGGTTTTATACCAAAGGAGATTTATTGCTTAATGAATTGACAAAAAGAACTGTAGGACCGGTTCATAATTTTGGTGTGTATCCCATGTTTTGATTCTAACAGAAGAATGAGGGCATGCTGTAAGCATGAACATCAAAATATGTGCTGGATTGCATCAGAAACAGTCATTTCATTCTTAAGATTTATCATCAATTATCCTTCATCGGGTATGAATATAATGGGAAAATATCGTTCTTAAACAGATGCATATGCAAATGTATCTAACATTTAACAAAGAGTTTACATTTACGCCACAATTCAGCTGCGTTTGCGCCCTATAGTTCACCCTGAGACAGAGGCAATTTCTGCTCTACCAAAATAGCAACTATTGGCTTAATTCAGGAGGTGCAAATATGGCGACAATTTCATTTATGGTTAACGGTGTAATAGTTGATCAAACCAAACCAATGGCTTGGGTCACCATTGAGGAAATGGATGGTGGTTCTCTGTTTTTCAAAGTCAAACAAATGGGCGGCATCATGAGCAATTTGTATGGTTTGTACTTTGAAGTCCTGGATGAAAGCATTCTCAACACATTGAGAATTAGTGCGGTATCCAATGATATGCGTCTGGGAGCAAATTCGATTCGCTGCCTGAGAAATGGTATCAATATGCTGGTGTCGCCGGTAGATAGCCAAGACGATGAAATCGGCAAAGAGGTCGTCTACAGTTATAGCTTCATTTTAAGTAGCAAAGTTCGCGAGCTTTTACTGTCCGATTTTCCCCATATCAAACTTGATTACGCTGAGAACCATCCAGATTCAGGCATAAGCACTGACGATGAAGATAGTCACAAATGGCTTTATATGAGCTTGTTATCCAGAACCGAAGATGCGCGGTATCTGAACAAAACTAGAAACAACATCCCAGCTAAAGCATGGAGTGTATAGAGGCTGCGCTGATCCAGCGGTATACCTAGCCAGACACTCATTAGTTATCAATGAATCAGTTTTAATTGTAAACACAGGAGGCTATCAATATGTTACGAGACCAGACAGCAGATAAAGCCAGTGAATCGCATGGATTATCACTCAGCCAAAATAGCAATGAATTTCTGACTTTCCGCTTGGGAGAGGAAGAATACGGGATTGAAATACTCAAAGTACAAGAGATCCGTGGTTACGATTCGATCACGCAAATTGCGAATGCGCCGGAGTTTATCAAAGGGGTGGTCAATCTGCGTGGAATTATCGTTCCAATTATCGATATGAGGATCAAATTCCGATTGAGTAGCGCAGATTATGATCAATTTACGGTGGTGATTATTTTGAATGTCGCTGATCGAGTTATGGGGATTGTGGTGGATGGCGTATCCGATGTCATCAGTCTCGAAACAGATCAAATGCGCCCGACACCAGAATTTGGTTCAGTGATTGATACCGAATATATCATGGGGTTGGGAACGGTAGATGAACGGATGCTGATATTGGTGGATATCGAGAAACTCATGGGAAGCAGCGATATGGGCCTGATTGATCAAAGCATTAACTAATTAATGATGATTTTTTAGAAATTCCAATTTTAAGGAGACTCAAATGTTAAAAGATATGACCATCAAATCTCGATTGATATCTGTGATTGGTTTATTGTCAATACTATTGATAGGTGTAGGTAGTGTAGGTATCTACGGGATGAATCAGATGAGCGGTGCTTTCAAAGGTGTTTATGATGACCGCGTTCTCCCGCTTGGTGATCTGGGTGTTGTGCTTGATCGAGTGCAGCGCATACGTTTCAATACGGTAATAGCCAGTTATTCTGAGGATCCTGCTATGGCAGTTGAGCGCAAGTCTTTAAATGATCATAGATCTTCTGAGATTGCCATGCTGTGGCCTAAATATATGGCTACAAAGCTGACATCTGAAGAAGCAAAGTTGGCTGAAGATTTTGCCCAGCAATGGAAGGCTTTATTGGAATCGGTCGATCGTTCCATGGGTTTGGCAATTGCCAAGGATTTCAAAGCAGCGCAATTGAATCTGCATGCTGATCTGTTTGCTAAATTTGATGCGGCACATGCCACCATGTTCAAATTACTGGATTTGCAACGTGTATTGGGAGCGGCTGAGTACCAAGCTTCCCATGTGGCATATGAGAGCATTCGTATGACTAGCATGATCATGATTGCACTGGGAGTATTGCTGGCGGCAATCGCCGGGTTCTTGTTGATGCGTGCGATTGTTAATCCCCTGGATGAAGCAATTACAGTGGCTAATGCGGTGGCATCGGGTGACCTTACCAGCCGGATTGAAGTGAATTCAACCAATGAAACCGGCCGCTTGTTACAAGCCCTGAAAACGATGAACGAAAATCTGCAGGATTTGGTGGGTAAAGTGCGCCTGAGTACAGACCAAATTTCAACCGCATCGGGTGAAATTGCTACCGGCAATTCTGATCTCAGCCAACGCACAGAAGAACAAGCTTCCAGTCTGGAAGAAACTGCATCTTCGATGGAAGAATTAACATCTACTGTGAAACAAAATGCGGATAACGCACGTCAAGCCAATCAATTGGCATCGGGCGCTTCTGAAATTGCAGCCAAAGGTGGTACTGTGGTTGGTCAAGTGGTGGAAACCATGAGTTCAATCAATGAAAGCTCCAAGAAGATAGTCGACATTATCAGTGTCATTGATGGCATTGCATTCCAGACCAATATTCTGGCGCTGAATGCAGCAGTCGAGGCTGCCCGTGCTGGTGAGCAAGGTCGTGGATTTGCAGTCGTAGCCACCGAAGTGCGTACACTGGCACAACGTTCCGCCGCAGCTGCCAAAGAGATCAAGGAATTGATCAATGATTCTGTGAGCAAAGTGGAAGATGGTACCCGCTTGGTGGATGAGGCCGGTTCGACGATGAATGAGATTGTGATTGCCGTTAAGCGGGTTACAGACATCATGAGTGAGATTTCTGCGGCTTCACAAGAACAAAGCTCGGGTATTGAACAAATCAATCAAGCGGTAACTCAGATGGACGAAGTCACGCAACAAAACGCAGCGTTGGTGGAAGAAGCGGCAGCTGCGGCAGAATCGATGCAAGAGCAGGCTCAGGCGCTAACGCAAGCGGTTACTCGATTCAAACTGTCCGGTGGCAGTCATGTGGCTTCAGCACCTGCAAAAAGAAATAATCGTGCAGACACTGTTGCTAAGCTGCCAAATCGTGCTCCGGCTGCTAAAAAAGCAGTAGCCAATCCAAGTGTCACCATTACACCGCCTCAGTCACGTAAAGTGGCAGCAGGTGGCGGAGATGATTGGGAAGAATTTTAATCTGCATAGTAGTAGGAAAAATCTCAGTCTAGAAAGTTTATAAGTTTTTTCAAACGACAGATCCTCCGATTAGGAGGATCTGTCGTTTGGAGCGCTTGAAATCGAGAGCGTTACCGAGTTTGATGTGGGTGTTGAAACCTAAAAAGCTAATGTAGTGAAGTTCCTTTTTATTGCCAACTCAATTTAGTTGTAGTACAGCTGAAACCTACATAACCTGTTTGATTTACTCTTCTATCGCCATTTCCAGCTCCAACCAACTTTCCTCCAGCTCAGCTACTTTTTCTTGTAGTGTTGCGTGAATAGCGCTCAGTCGATCAATGTCATCCCTCGAGCGATTCGCATAAGTCGCTGGATCAGCCAACTGGCGGCTGGCTTCATTCAATTCTTTTTGTGCAATTGCCAAGGCCGCTTCAAGCTTCGATTGCTTGGAAAGCAATGCCTTTTTGTTTGGTTTGGCCGCTGCTTTGAGTTGCGTTTTTTGTGTAGAGGAGCGTGTTTCAGCAGCTTCACTGGAACGCCGGGCTTCTATCCAATTCTTATAATCCTCCAAATCACCCTCAAGCAATTGCGCCTTGCCGTCAGCCACCAGCCATAATTCATCCGCCACTGTCCGTACCAAGCTCCGATCATGCGAAACCAGCACCACTGCCCCCTCATAGGCTTCCAGTGCAAGCGTCAATGCATCACGCATATCCAAATCAAGATGATTGGTTGGTTCATCCAGCAACAACAAATGAGGTTTTTGCCATGCCAATAGTGCCAATGCCAAGCGACTCTTTTCACCTCCTGAGAAACTCGCGATCGGACGGTCTTCGCCATCTCCCCCCAGACCAAATCGTCCCAAGAACTTTCGCAGATCCAGGTCTGTTTGTGTAGGTGCCAACCGTCTCATATGCTGCAAGGGAGTTGCTGCACCATCCAGGTTTTCCAGCTGATGTTGTGCAAAGTAACCAATGCGTATATTGGGTGTACGCTCCAAGATACCCGAGGTGGGTTGAATTTCTCCGATGAGGAGTTTGATCAGAGTAGATTTACCCGCGCCGTTAGGACCCAGTAAAGCAATTCTGGCACCAGCCTGCAGAATCAGGTGGACATGTTCAAACAACAAATGCTGATCATAGCCAAAGCTCATGTCCTTTACACGCAACAAAACATCCGGGCTGCGCTCGGGCGCTTCAATCTGCAACTCAAAATGCCCATCCTCAACATGAACCGGCGCAATACGTGCCAAACGTTCCAGCGCCTTGATGCGGCTCTGCGCTTGCTTTGCTTTGGTTGCTTTCGCACGGAAACGTCGCACGAAATCCTCCATATGAGCAATCTTTTTCTGCTGTTGCTGAAAAGCCTGCTCATGTTGCATCAGGCGTTCAGCACGCGCACGCTCGAAATCATCATAGTTGCCGCTATACTCATCAATGTGGTGATTATTTATATGAGCAATGCGATTGACACACACATTCAGAAACTCACGATCATGTGACACCACAATCAAACTACCTGGATAGCGCGCCAAATACTGCTCCAGCCAGAGAATCGCTTCAAGATCCAAGTGATTGGTGGGTTCATCCAGCAATAATAAATCTGCCCGATGCATCAAAGCTCGGGCTAGATTTAAGCGCATGCGCCAGCCTCCTGAAAAATGGTTGACTGGCAAGTCCAGTGAAGAATTGGCAAACCCCAATCCTTTTAATAGCTGTGCTGCCCTTGCCCGGGCGGTATAACCATCGATTGCCTCATAATGCTGCTGTGCTTCGAACCAGGCTGCATCGTGTTCGGCTTGCGCCAAAATTTTCTCTAGTCGACGCAACTCAACATCACCATCTAGTACAAACTCACTGGCTGGTTGATTTGAATTGACAATTTCTTGTTCAACAAAAGCGATAGTTTTTCCGGGCTGTAAGCTGACCTCTCCGCTATCCGGTTTGATTACGCCACGAATCAAACGAAACAAAGTAGATTTACCACAACCATTCTTACCCACCAACCCGATGCGCTGATTAGCAAAAATCTGCAAGTTACTGTTTTCCAGTAACGGGATTCCACCTTGCAGATAGGTCAAGCCACGAATATTTAGCATAACACCTTAATAAATTTATAATATACAGTTAAAAGCCTGCAATCGCGTAGAACTGAATAAGCTTGAGGCGAAGTATTAGATTAGCCTTGCTACAATAACAGTTCATCATCATTAGGAAAGTTTTCCCGCAGAGTCCTTGATAGCAATCGTGCGTTATCAAAGAAACATGCCGTATTTTAAATGAGGCGATCGCACAAGAATTGATTTCTTTGCTCAAGAACTAACCGCTTTTACATTCATTTCAATAACCAACTATGTGTTTTTATCGCGGATTTTTTGAAAAATCTTGGTTTTCACCTGAATTCCAGAAGCGGCAAAGAAAGATTGCGATTACTCCTAAACTCATATTGCCAAGCATTTATTGTCGTCCGATCAACTGTAGATGACAAATATCCAGATATTGATTACCCGGTTGGGTTGATGCACAGATCAATTCAGCGTAACTAAAGCAATGTAAATGGCAAGTTATTGGAAATAAGTAAAAATGTTCTTTATGTCTTATATTTGTCGGGAACATAGATTCTGAATGTACCAAGACAAAACCAATCAAATGTAGCATGCTTAATTATAAGTACAAGCATATGGACCTGCATAAGGATGTAGAGGTATCATTAATGTTCCTAAATGAAATAAAAGGAGGATCGTCATGAATCAAGGAAAAACTTTAACATTAGTAATCACTCTATGCGCAGCTGCTTTCTCAGGCAGTGCACTTGCTTTTGACAAGTCTTTTCATCCCAATCATCAATTTGTTGACAGAGAAAGTATTGGGCCGAATTTCAAGACCGATTTGGTTATTGATAAAGATAAGGCTGCAAAAGTAAAAACTGCACAAGAAGAGTTGCAACTCCCTTCCGGAGTTAATCCCTATGACCCTTCGCCAAGGAATTCAAACATTCCTACTGGGTCAAACCGTAGGTAAGCACCGTTCTTTGAGCAGAATTTTATATTGATTGTATGTATACAATTCATGCTAATCAATAAAGCACAGTTTAATGATGTCACTCTTGCGATACAAAAAATGCACTTAGAGATTCGATCTTTAAGTGCATTTTGATTGTTGATTTATGTTTGACTTAGAACAGTAAGTTAGGAATCATGCAAACCAGCAATAGCATCAAAGATTTGAGGGAGTTTTTGCAGGTTAAATTCTGGTCAGCATTTATTGCCATCTCTTTCACACTCATTCACTTTTTGATTACTACAACACCAACGCTACATGCATCTTCGGGAAAGATGCAAAGTTTGAAATAATTAATCTATTCTTAGATTCCGAGTTTCTCATATTTTAGTTTGAGTTTTTTCGCGCGTTTTAAGCGGGCTAAAAATCCGTTTTGCCAATCGAAAAAGAAAGTCATACATAGTCAACAATATATTGTAAATGCAATATATTGGATTTTTTGAGTTGTAATACAACTCATATCCTAATTCTTGCGAATATTTTCCAGCTATCCAGTTGTATCTGTAATGCTTAAAACGTCCCCAGTGACTAGACCTGATTAATGGATTAAATGTTTCATCTTTTGGTATAGGGTTCCAAGTAACCTTTCCAGAATCTCCTTTAAAGATGGAAGAGCCCATAACATCGAGTTTCTCACTTTTATCAAAATCAAACTGGGTCTTGTCCAGCTTCAGGAAATCTAATATTTGAGTCATAACTTCGCCATTCTTCTGATAGAGATCTTCATACTTAATAACAATAACCCTGCCTGAATTCATAATCTCAGGATTGTTAATAACCTCATGAACTGCAGCCGCTCCCTTTTTCCATCCTCTGACTGCATCTTCAAACCTTGCATGAAAGGATTTCGTAAACGACTCTACTAGATCTTGTCCGCGCCTAGTGATAATGATCATGTAACCTTCAGAGAATACATCCAGAAAATTTCTAGAATTAATTGCCGATGGAGTTTTTGTAATCATATACTTGGCCTCACCGGTGCCAGGATCCAAATAATTGAGTAATCCAACTTCCAAAGCCCGCTTGAAATCAAGATGGCTATTTTTCCAGTGGGGATACCAATGCATAGTGACAGTACGGTAAAAATCCAAATATTTATCTGATCCATATAGCAAATAATCCTCCCCATGATGTTTGGAGCCAACGCAATTGGGATGTAATGCCAGTAATTGATACAGATAATTGGTACCACTACGAGGATTGATACCTACTATTACAATTGGAATTTTATACATGCATAGGACTACAAGCTTTTGATAAAAGGCAAGATATAAAGGGGAAAAGCTGTTTCTCTCTTGAAATTGAATGTACTGTATGCCGGATTGAGTGTCAAACACAGGAAGCATCTAAAGGTGATTGCATTCCTTTTCAATTAGCATGAAAACCAGATGATCGGTTAGATATTTGTGCATTAGGCAATAAATATATAACTCGCTGATAAATAATGTAAATACTTTTTAGATTCCTGGCATAGAAAATATTGAGGTATGCTAATTCCCATGGATTCGAAGTTTCATAAAATGAGAACGAAATGGGGGATGAAGATGGAATTATCACAATTGAGCATTTTTTAAACCTGCATGTTCATGATTTCTTGATAAGCGGTTACCAGTTTGTTTCGTACCTGTATCATGGATTGAAAGGATACATTTGCTTTTTGAAGTGAAATCATCACTTCATGCAGATCAACATTGGACTCACCACTGACAAATTGTGCGCTTAGCTTGTCAGCTACCTGATGCGCATTATTGACCTGATCGACGGCAGCTTTTAGCTTCTCGCTAAAATCAACACCGACTATTTCATCAGGTGCCGATGGTTTTTTTGCGCCAGATGCTAAGGCTGAGGCTGCCTGCAGTTGCTGCAGAATGTTATCTATTCCAGGTGTATCCATGACCTACTCCAACATAGTTTGATATCAAGTATCTATTAAAAGTCAAAATATTCAAATATTTTCTATGAATTCATCGTTCGATATTGCTGTAGCTTATAGCGCAAGGTTCGTTCAGAAATGCCTAATCTTTTAACGGCTAATTTACGTGAACCATTAACCGCTGCAAGCGTTTCCAAAATATGGTTGCGTTCCAATGTTTTCATATCTTGTGTCGACGATTCCGGGCCTTGCTGATCAGTCTCTGGACTGGGAATAGCTACCGGTAAACTGATATGCTCTGCATCAATCGTATCTGTTGCCAGAATCATGGCACGCTGCATGACGTTCTCCAGTTCTCTGATATTTCCTGGCCAAGCGTATTGAGTCAGTTTAGAAATGGCCATCGGTGTCAATTTTCGAGGTAACAGTCCTGATTCGGCCATGGCGGTTTCTATAATTTTGTGCGCGAGAGGCTCAATATCCTGTGGGCGTTCACGCAGAGGGGGGATTTCTATCGGAAATACGTTCAGTCGATAGTACAAATCTTCACGGAATCGACCACTTTTAACCAGCGCTAACATATCGCGGTTAGAAGTGGCTAGCACCCGAATATCCAATTTGATCGTTTTATGCCCTCCCACTCTTTCCACTTCCCTTTCTTGCAATACCCTCAATAGCTTCGCTTGTAACTCGAGTGGCATCTCGGAAATTTCATCCAATAGTAATGTGCCGCCCTCCGCTTGCTCAAATTTTCCAGCTTGGGCATGAGCTGCACCGGTGAAAGCTCCTTTTTCGTAACCAAATAAAGTCGCTTCTAGCAGGTTTTCTGGAATAGCCGCGCAATTGATGGCTACAAATGGTTTATTCGCGCGCAATGAGTGTTGATGAATATAGCGCGAGAATACCTCCTTGCCACATCCGCTCTCACCAGTCAGCATGACGGTTGCTGGAGATTTTGCAACACGCTTGGCTAGGGATAATAGCGCTCGTGTCCGTGGATCCTTGGCAATAATCTGACCATCTTGCTCAGATTCAGACAGCGCATATTGTTTGATATACGCCAACAAGCTATCGGGATCAAATGGCTTCAACAAATAGTCACAGGCGCCTGAGCGCATGGCAATCACCGCCTTATCGACTTCTCGATAGGCAGTCATCAATAAAACGGGAAGTTCTGGATTGAATGCTTTGATTTTTTTCAAAAGCGTCAATCCATCGATGGGCTTCATTTGCACATCGCTGACAACCATTCCAATCGGGCAGCCCTGCAAGAAAGTCATGGCATCATCTCCATTGGAGGCAGCCAGTGTTTGATAACCAGCCAATTGCATGGTGGCACAAATTGCTTCCAGCAGATCCAGATCATCTTCAACCACCAGAATAGGTAATGGTTTCATTGCTTCAACCTCCTTTGTTTCTTGGCAGTCGGACAACAAATTCACTGCCCGCATTGGGGAGTGAATGAATGTGCACGCTACCTCCCATTGATTGAATGACTCCTCGCACAATGGCTAAGCCCAGGCCCGTACCTTCTGAGCGTGTGGTAAAAAAAGGCTCGAATAATCTTTCTTGTAATGCGCTATCGATACCAGGTCCATCATCATGCACACTCAGCACAATATTTTCTGCTTCCAGATTACTGGATAAAACGATTTGATCTCCCGGAGAGGATGCTTGAATCGCATTCTCAAGCAGATTAATCATGGCGCCGCATAATGCCTGATGATTAGTCATCAAGCTTTCTGCGTAACTATGATCACGTATGATGAATTGCAAATTAAGCGGAGCCATCTGGGGTTCAATCACTTGTTGTAGCTCTGCTAACAAATCACTGATGACGACTTTTTCAAGTTGCGTCGTTTCGCCTTTTACGAAGCGCAACATATCTTTTGTTAAGTGTTCTAAGTGGTGCAAGCGCTCAATGGTTTTTGTTGCAAATTTACGACGCTCATCGGGAGTCAATGTGTCACTGCCGAGATGGTTGGCATACAGTAATGCCGTGGAAAGCGGGGTACGCAATTGATGAGCGAGATTGGCGGCCATTTCACCCATTGAAGTCAGGCGTTGATTGCGTCTTATCTGCTCCTGGATTGCATAGGCTTCAGTAATATCATTCACCAGCAGAATACGCCTGCCTGCTGAATCCGTTGTGCTGCTTTCAACACGGATACGGCGTTGCTCGCCTGCATTCTGTGGTTTCACATGCCATTCATTTGTGAGTGCGGCGGGCGATAACCGTTCCTGAATAAGTTGGTGCCAGGTTAATCCAAGTAATGGCTGGCCGAGTATTGCAATAGCGGCTGGATTCACTTGCTCGATACATTCCTGAGCATTGAGCGCTACAACCCCGCCGGGCAGTGCATTCAACAAGAAACTCAACTGCCGGGACAAATCCTCCTTGGCAATTAATTGTCGGTGTAACTCACCATTGGCTAATGCAAGTTCACGAGTTAATTGGGCAACTTGATGTTGTAATTCTTGATACACACCTGAAAGTTGCTCCGAAGCCTGATTAAAGGCCGCAAATGCAAGCTGAAGCTGCGCCTGATCTGCCGGAACCGATTTAACTTCAATGAGTTTGTTTGTTTGCACTGGATTGAGTGACAGTGGTTATGAATGATGGGTAGCATACATTTGTATCTGTCTGCTTAATGGTCTGAATAAGGCGGGCAAATCTCTTCTATTTGAGCATTCGTATTTTATAAATTTATCGATAATCATCACATCAAAAAAGATTCTGTTCCCTATCGAAGTGAGTAAGTGTGTTTACGGCAGGAATGCTTATAAATTGAATGGGCGAACAAATAGTACATATCGCTTTGAGAGATTCACTTACTGTGATTAACGATAGTTAATTGGGTATTAAGAAGGAATGGGTATTTTTAATCCGGGCAAAAATATTGCTTACTGTGTCGTGCAAATTCTGGCGGATTACTAATATTGATTGATGAGTGTTCAGGAATTTTAGCAGGAGAGAGTTCGTGGCAACAGTACCTAGCGGATCCAATACGACAGCACCTACAACAGCATTTCGATTAGAGCACCTTAGTCAGCTTTCTAATCAGAAAAAACTGGGACTGATCCTGGCAGCGGCGGCCGTCATTGCTTTATTAGTCGGTGCTATGTTGTGGAGCCAGACACCTGACTATCGTGTTCTCTACAATAACGTATCCGATCAGGATGGTGCTGCCATCATCAGTTCTCTGCAACAAATGAATGTGCCCTATAAGTTTTCTGACAATGGTGGTTCCATTCTGATTCCTGACAAACAAGTGCACGAAGTACGTCTCAAACTGGCTGGTCAAGGATTGCCTAAAGGTGGATTACCCGGCTTTGAACTCATGGAGAATCAGAAATTTGGCTCCAGTCAATTCCTTGAGCAAGTCAATTATCAGCGTGCGCTGGAGGGTGAGTTAGCGCGTTCAGTGCAATCACTGTCGGCAGTTCAGAGTGCGCGTGTACATTTGGCCATTGCTAAGCCTTCGGTTTTCTCGAGGGAGAAACAGCAACCCAGTGTGTCTGTGTTACTGAATTTACATCCAGGTAGGGTGCTCAGTGTTGATCAGGTGAGCGCGATCGTACATTTGATGTCTAGCAGCGTGCCTAATCTACCCACCAAAAATGTGACTGTTGTTGATCAAAATGGCAACTTACTCAGCACGCAGAATGACAATAAGCAGGACAAAGGACTTGATGTTAAGCAATTGCAATATCTGCAAGAGCTTGAAGATAGCTATATTCGTCGTATCGAAGCTATTCTGACTCCAATCACCGGTGCCGCCAATGTACGTGCTCAGGTGACTGCAGATTTGGATTTCTCCCGCATCGAGCGTGCAGAAGAAATTTACCGCCCCAATAATACCGAAACGGATGCAGCGGCTATTCGAAGTCAGCAAACTTCTGAAGCGACTTCTGTCGGTTCAAAAATGGATGGCGGTATTCCGGGAGCATTATCAAACCGTCCACCCGATCCTGCTGCGGCACCAATCGAGGCTAACAAGGAAGAGGGTGATAAAAAGCCGGTTATACCGACTGATCAGAAGAAAGAATCGACGACAAACTATGAAGTCGATAAAACGGTACAGCATACCCAACAAGCCACGGGCAATATCAAACGGATCACTGCGGCAGTGGTCGTGAACTATCGCAAGAAAATAAATGAGAACGGTGAAGTGACGAACGAACCGTTAACTGCCGAAGAGATCAAGGAAATCAATAGCCTTGTGAAAGAAGCCATGGGTTACAACGAGAAAAGAGGTGATTCGCTGACAGTAACCAACAGTTTGTTTACTGCGGAGAATGTGAGCGTATTGGATACAGAATTTTGGAAAGATCCAGAAAATATTATGTTGGCGAAAGAAATCGTCAAACAACTATTAATTGGTGCTCTGGTTTTGTTTTTCTTGCTTAAGATCCTGCGGCCGTTCTTAAAAAGTTTAATGCCACCACCAGTTCCAGCATTGCCTGGGCCGGCAGTTGGTGAAGTCGTCGTAGGTCAATTAGCAGAAAGCATCGAAGAAAAAAGAGCAATGGAGCAAAGGGCACTTGAGGAGACTATGCAAAAACAAGAGTATGAGGAAAATCTTAAGAAAGCTAAGCAGCTGGCTGTAGATCAGCCTGCGATTGTCGCCAGTGTTGTTAAAGAATGGGTGTCTGGAAATGGATGATGATGGAATTAAAAAAAGTGCAATTCTGCTGATGACACTTGGTGAGCAAGAGGCTGCATCAGTCATCAAGTTGCTCGGTCCCAAAGAAGTGCAGAAATTGGGCGAAGCCATGTCTGCCTTGTCGAACATCACTTGTGAAGAGGTCGAAGGCGTACTGAAAGATTTCTGCAATGATGCGCAAGGAAGAACGACGTTGGGCCATGGCTCAGCTGAATATATTCGCAAAGTGATGACCAATGCGTTGGGTGATGAGAAAGCCTCCAACATCATCGACCGAATTTTACATGGTGATGACACCAGTGGGATTGAGGGATTGAAGTGGATGGATGCGCCGGCAGCGGCTGAGCTTATTAAGAATGAGCATCCTCAAATCATTGCTACGATTTTGGTCCATCTTGAGCGTGATCAGGCAAGTGAAATACTGAGTTTATTTACTGAGCGATTGCGTAACGATACCTTGTTGCGTATTGCTACGCTGGATAGTATCCAACCGATTGCTTTGCGTGAACTGAATGATGTGCTGACAAAATTATTATCGGGTAGCGATAACATCCGTAAAGCAGCTTTGGGTGGGGTACGCACGGCTGCTGAAATTTTAAATTATGTACCGACGGCTCAGGAAACCAGTGTCATTGATAACATTAAGCAGTTTGATGAAGAATTGGCGCAAAAGATTATGGACGAGATGTTTGTGTTCGATAACCTGTTGGATATTGATGATCATGGTATTCAATTGCTCCTCAGAGAAGTGCAGTCAGAGTCGCTGATTATTGCTTTGAAAGGGGCTCAGGAAGAATTGCGTAAGAAAATTTTCAAAAATATGTCGCAACGTGCGGCTGAAGCATTGAGAGAAGATCTTGAAAGCAAGGGGCCAGTGCGTGTATCGGAAGTAGAAGCGGAACAAAAAGAAATTCTGAAGGTGGTGCGCCAGCTTGCGGATGACGGACAAATCGTGCTGGGTGGAAAAGGTGAAGACAATTTCATTTAGCGAATAGGGGCTGATGAAGTTGGCTTAATCGCCTGTGGTAACGGCTGTTTGGTTATTTATGGTTGAAACAAAGGCTTACTTATGATGACAAGCGAAATTATCCCCAAAGAAAAGTTCAGTGCCTATCAGCGCTGGGAAATGGATTCGCTGGAAACGCTGGATTCGATCAGGCAAGAGCCCAAAGTGGACTTGGTGCCTGAAAATAACGGTCAAGAAGATGGACGCGATCAGATTAAATGGCCGACAGAAGAGGAAATTGCCGCGGTTTTTCAGGATGCTAAGGAAACAGGATATGCCGCAGGCTATCAAGCAGGCAATACTGCGGGGTATGCAGAAGGCAGGCAAGCAGCTGAAGTTGAGGTACAAACTGAAGTGAATCGTATGCATGCGCTATTATCCAGTCTGGATGAGGATTTACATCAGATGGATCAGCAGGTTGCTGGTGGTCTGCTGGATCTGG
Organism: uncultured Nitrosomonas sp.; assembly: GCA_902826115.1. Classification (GTDB taxonomy): domain Bacteria; phylum Pseudomonadota; class Gammaproteobacteria; order Burkholderiales; family Nitrosomonadaceae; genus Nitrosomonas. The sequence goes on along the minus strand of CADEDO010000014.1, from coordinate 12,025 downwards.
CGATTGCATTGGCCCAAAAGATGATTACCCAGGCGTTGATCATCAAACCTGAGTTGATCATACCCATTGTGCAGGAGGCGATCCGGAATTTGCCGAATACCAAGCAACATCCTCGTCTTTATTTGCATCCAGAGGATGCGAAGCTGGTTCATTTACACTTGGAGAAGCCGTTGGCGCAGGATAGTTGGTCCATTCGTGAAGATGAGCGATTGTCCCGGGGAGGGTGTCGCATCGAGGCCAGCGGCAGTGAAATCGATGGCAGCATAGAAGTACGCTGGCACAAGATTCTGGCAACGATTGGTCGGGATGATAGTTGGCTAGAGAAAAAAGACTGAAATGACTCGCTATCAACAATGGGATAGTTTTCTACACAATTGTACCCAACTGATTGCTCCCACTAATCCTTTCTCATTAAGCGGCACGGTTACACGGGTGGCGGGGCTGGTGATGGAGGCGGTAGGGCTCAAAATGGCTGTTGGCAGCAGTTGCACCATTTTTCTATCCAATGGACACAGTGTTTCCGCTGAAGTAGTAGGGTTTTCCGGAGAGCGTCTGTTTTTAATGCCAACGACGGATGTCTATGGATTGGCACCAGGGGCAAAAGTCGTGCCCACTGAGCTTGTTTGCGATCATCCTAAAGTGGGCAGTGTACAGCACCCAAGAAGACGTGCGGCCGATCGAGCCAAGCATATTGCCGTTGGGCCAGAGCTGCTGGGACGTGTTCTGAATGGTGTTGGTGAGCCTCTTGATCGACTCGGGCCTACTCGTACAGAACATAACGTACCGTTGTACAGTCGACCTTATAATCCATTGGAGCGAATTCCAGTCACAGTCCCATTGGATGTTGGGGTGCGAGCAATTAACACGTTGTTGACGGTTGGGCGAGGGCAGCGGATGGGATTGTTTGCCGGCAGTGGCGTCGGCAAAAGCGTGTTACTCGGCATGATGGCACGCTATACCACCGCTGATGTAATTGTTGTCGGTCTCATCGGGGAACGTGGTCGTGAGGTCAAAGAATTTATTGAGCATATCCTTGGCGAAGAGGGGCTTGCACGCTCGGTAGTGGTTGCAGCACCGGCTGACACCTCCCCATTGTTACGTTTGCAAGGTGCGGCTTATGCAACGGCAATTGCCGAATATTTTCGCGACACTGGCAAGCATGTATTGCTCATCATGGACTCGCTCACACGCTACGCGATGGCACAAAGGGAAATTGCTTTGGCGATCGGTGAGCCTCCTGCGACCAAAGGCTATCCGCCTTCTGTATTTGCCAAATTACCGCAGTTGGTAGAACGTGCAGGTAATGGTAACCAAGTGAATGGCTCAATTACAGCTTTTTATACGGTTCTGACGGAAGGGGACGATCAAAATGATCCTATCGCAGACAGTGCCCGAGCGATTCTCGATGGTCATATCGTTCTGTCGCGCAGATTGGCTGAATCCGGGCATTATCCTGCCATTGACATCGAAGCCTCAATCAGTCGCATTATGACCAGTGTGGTTTCGCAAAAACAAGTGGATATGTCGAGAAAATTTAAAAGCTTATATTCACGTTATCAGCGCAGCCATGATTTGATCAGCGTGGGTGCTTATGTTGCTGGCACAGATCCGGAGCTGGATCGGGCGATCAGGCTTTATCCTGAGTTGGAAAGATTTTTGAATCAGAATATGTCTCAACAGGAGAACTTTGATAACAGTCTTGAGAAGCTCACAAGACTGTTGGGCAACGAAGTAATTTAGTTTGCAAGGATGGAATGGTTATGCCCAAAAAGCCATCTTTAAAATTGTTGTTGGATTTGGTTCAACAGCAAACGGACGCTTCTGCCAAGAGATTGGGAAAATTAAACTTTCAACATCAGGAAGCAGAGAAAAAACTAAATTTGCTCATGCAATACCGCCAGAGCTATCAATCCCATTTTCAGGATTCTAAAGCAAAAGGAATCGATCATATCGAATGGCATAACTTTATGGCTTTTATGGCTAAACTCGATGCTGCTGTCAATGAACAGCGGCAAGTCGTTTTGCATGCTCATAATAAAAAGATTGTAGGCAGTAATGAATTCATGTCTTATCAGCGTAAGCTCAAATCCTACGAAACACTGTCGCAACGCCATCAAGATGCAGAAAACAAGCATCAAATAAAACAAGAGCAAAAGTTGCAGGATGAATTTTCTGCAAATGCTTCACGCCACGACTCATTTTCATCCAAAAACGATGAGTAATACGTCAGTGGAAGCTTGAATGGCATGAAGATTGCTTATCTATCAGTAGTGCGATAACCATTGTGTGAGGCTAAAAGCGTATGTTAGATATTTCTATGGCATCAAAAATCAAATCACCAGCGGGTAATGTAGCAGCCATACCCAGCTTAGGTTCTGTCGAAACCAAGAATCCTGCCACCAAGGAGTTTGGTAAAGTCCTAGCGAGTGAAGTTTCTGGGATAGCGCGTAAGGAAGCGGCTAACAAAGAATCGACAAGTGAGAAAATAACGAATAAAGATACCGTGGGTAAAGAAGCAATCAGCAAGGAAGAAACGAATAAGAAAGCATTACATAAACATGAAACCAGTCATGCTGCGTCGACGTCCGAATCTTCTGAGCAGGCATCACTAAAAGCAAACAGTGATAAGAAGGTGGCATCCGGCAATGTGGATGCATCGGGCGACAACAAGGGCGACAGTAACTTAGCCAGTCGCTTGTTGAATGATGTAGGCAATGCACACCAGATCGCTCACTCATTAGCCTCACATGACCCAACATCAAATCCAAGCACTACGGTTGCAACATCGGCCCTATCCGGAACATCGCCGGAGCTGCTGCAGAGCACGCTGATTCCTCGAGACATGCAGCAAACTGACGACTCTTTGTCTGACTTGGTGTCGCCGTCGATGACTCCATCTGCTTTGCCGGTGATACCAGCATCGCCGGTAGTGCTTCAGAACGCGATGCTGCTTCAAGATGGCGGCGGGCAGGCAATCAACACTTCAGTTGATTCAATATCTAATCCAAGCATGTTGATGGCAATCGCGAATTTACCGGCCGCATCTCAGGCATTGTCTCAGAATGTATTGATGCCTCAGGATGGTAAATCAATAACAAGCTCAACGCTTTTGTCGGTCAATGAAATGTTGCAGCAAAGATTCGTGCAGGCCACTTCAGTAGCAGGCAATATTGATCATACAGCGAGTGATTTCTGGCAATCACTGAGTGTGGCAAATTCTGCCGCATATGGCGAGTTCTTGCCGTTTGCTTCAGAAATGAGCGAAGCAATTCCAATGAATGCAGTTGATTCGGTATTTTCTATTCCAGATGAGTCTGCGGCAACACAAACCTATGGCTTAAGCAGTGCTGCTTCAACCACTAATCTGAGCTCAGCAGGTTCGCAGAGTATTCATGTGAATACTCCGGTGGGTCAACCAAAGTGGGAAGGTGATTTTGCACAGAAAGTGATTTGGCTGACCAATCAACAGAATCAAGTCGCTGAAATTCGTTTGAATCCAGCTCATTTGGGTCCCGTCGAAGTTATGCTAAGCATTACACAAGATCAGGCTACTGCTCAATTCTCATCACCGCATTTAGCCGTGCGTGAGGCCATTGAAGCCGCTTTGCCCAGGTTGAGGGAAATGATGGCGGAGAGCGGTATTCAATTGGGCAATGTCATGGTGGGTGCTGATTCATTTCAGCAACAAAATAAACAGCAACAGGCATTTCAATCTGAAGCAGGTGCAGGCTCAACACACTCACTGGATGCTGGTAACGGGGGAGTGAGTAAAATTGAAACGACTATTTCACTCAATAGGCACAATGGGATTGTGAATACTTATGCTTGATTATTGTTGAGTTTGTCTTAGTTAACAGTCACGTTATCAGATTCGGTAGCGTGATGATCCCATATACTCTCTTTCTCCATCGTGTTGCTCACGAAGCATAATGAATGGATCTCAGTTTGCCGATGCGATGTATTAAGCAGTAGATACACTGCATGAATCCTGACTAAATTCCTGTTTAGTTTTTGTATCTGAAAATAGGGACATTATTTCACTGTTATTTGACATATCAGTTTGCGGCTTCATCCAAGATAATTGATCTCATCGATTAAGGAGCTGAGCAGAATGTCAAAACCCACTGAAGAACCATCTCCAGCAGATGGCAAGAAAAGTAAGAAAAGATTATTAATCATTATCCTCATCGCAGTGCTCGCCATTGGTGCGGGTGCAGGCGGTACCTGGTATGCAATGAAGATGTCGGGTGATGAAGGTGCAGAACCTCCAAAACCAAAAGAAAAACCAACCGCATTTGTGAATCTTGAGATGTTTACCGTTAATCTTCAACCTGAAGATAGCGGTCAATTCTTACAAGTTGGATTAACCGTAAAAACCAGAGAATCTCCAGTGGGAGCGGCAATTGCCAAACAAATGCCGGAAATCCGCAATCGAATTTTAATGTTGCTTTCCAGCAAGAAGGCAGCGGATGTTGCCGGCATTGTAGGAAAGCAACAATTGAGTCAGCAAATTACTGAAGAAATCAAACAATCAATGGGTTCGGATGAACTGAAAGAGGATGTACTGGAAGTATTATTCACATCATTTGTGATCCAGTAAAAAAACATGGCTGAAGACTTTCTCTCACAGGACGAAGTTGATGCACTTCTCAAAGGCGCCATCGGTGAGGTTGATGAAGCGCCAAAAGAAGAAGTTAAGGATGGCGTGCGGTCCTACGATCTTGCAACGCAAGAGCGCATTGTTCGTGGACGTATGCCGACTTACGAAATCCTCAATGAGCGATTTGCGCGCCTATTGCGTATGGGATTGTTCAATTTCATGCGCCGTACGGTAGATATCTCGGTCGGCCCCGTTAAGATCATCAAGTTTAGTGAATTTGTGCGTAATTTGGTGGTGCCCACCAATCTTAATATGGTTCAGATGAAGCCGCTACGAGGTACGGCATTATTCGTGTTTGATCCCAATCTGATTTTCTTGATTGTCGATACTTTATTTGGCGGTGATGGTAGATACCATACCCGCGTTGAGGGAAGAGATTTTACACAAACTGAGCAGCGTATTATCCAGCGCTTGATTAGTGTCGTATTTGAGAATTATGAGAAAACATGGCAATCGGTTTATCCCCTCAAATTTGAATATATTCGATCTGAGATGAATCCTCAATTTGCCACGATTGCCACTCCCAATGAAGTGGTTGTAATCGTTACTTACGATATTGATTTGGGTAACAAAGGAGGGGCGCTGCATGTTTGCATTCCCTACTCGATGATTGAGCCTATCAGGGATGTTTTGTCCAGTGCATTGCAAGGCGATCATATGGAAGTTGATAAACGCTGGGTTTCACTATTGCAGCAACAAGTGCAGGGTGCTGAAGTGGAATTGATCGCAAATCTTGGACACACCAAAGTGACATTTGATCAAATTCTTAGTATGCAAGCGGGAGATATCATCCCCTTGGAAATTCCTAAAACCATTAAAGCGCATGTGGACGGCGTGCCAGTGATGGATTGTCGCTATGGCATCATTAATGGGCGTTATGCCCTTAGAGTCGATGCAATGATCTCTCCGTCGGAAGCTGATTAATTTATTGGAGATTACTATGTCAGAGCCTACAGAAAACAATCAAACTGAGACAGACGATTGGGCCGCCGCCATGGCGGAGCAAACGGCTGCTACTCAGAATGACGCCATACAAGAGGAATCGGGAGCCGATGACTGGGCTGCGGCTATGGCAGAGCAAACAACATCGACACAAAATAGCTCGGATGGAGCCAAAGCAAACACATTGACTGCGACTGAACCAGGAAAAAATAGCAATGTCATGTCGAATGCGAAGACAGCACCAGTATTCGAGGAATTTTCAAAAGATGGTGCGCTACAAAATACACGCCATGACATCGATATGATTCTGGATATTCCCGTTCAACTGACGGTTGAGTTGGGGCGTACCAAGATTGCTATCAAAAGCTTACTGCAATTAGCCCAAGGTTCGGTGGTCGAGTTGGAGGGTATGGCGGGTGAGCCCATGGATGTGCTGGTGAATGGTTGCTTGATTGCACAGGGTGAGGTGGTCGTGGTGAATGATAAGTTTGGTATCAGATTAACTGACATTATTACGCCGAGTGAGCGTATTCGTAAGCTTAATCGCTAGCGTGCATTCATGATCAAACGCTATTGGATAATTTTGATATTGATGTTCCCGCTTTCTGTTTTTTCTGAAACGGGAAAGCCAGGTTATGTGCCTCCTGCTCCAGCGATATCGACCGAGAGCACGCTGCAGATGATGGGAGGGTTGTTGCTGGTGTTGGTGGTCATAGGGGGTATTTCATGGTTGCTGAAACGCTTTTCCCTGATACCAACGACAGCTACAGGCAAGCTTAAGGTGGTTGCCGCTACCGGGGTCGGTCAGAGAGAACGGGTTGTTATCGTTGAGATTGACAATACTTGGTTAGTTCTGGGGGTGGCGCCAGGCCGGGTTAATACATTACATACTTTGGATAAGCCTGCAGCCGATATTGGCGACAAAACACAGAATCCTCCTCCGGTTGAAACATTTGCCACGCAACTTAATGAGAGTATCCATAAAAATAATGCTTAATCAATCGGCATTGAGAGTCCAAAAAAGCTTTCGGTCTACAATGATGAGTTGGCTCAGGGTAAATATTTTCCGCTGTTTGGCTTATTGCAAAAGGCGCCATTTACTCCAAGCGATACTTCTCTTGATAGGATTCATTGCATTGCCGGTGTTTGCACAGAAATCCGGTTTCCCGGCCTTTACCAGTTCACCCAATGCCAATGGCAGCACATCTTATGCGCTGAGTTTGCAGACACTGTTATTGCTGACTTCGCTCACTTTTTTGCCTGCGGTGGTATTGATGATGTCAAGTTTTACTCGCATTATCATTGTCTTATCACTGTTAAGATTGGCACTGGGCACGCAATCCTCGCCGCCTAATCAGGTGTTGCTCGGGTTGGCGCTATTTCTGACCTTTTTTATCATGTCACCGGTGATTGATCGGGTTTACACGGAAGCGTATGTGCCTTTTTCCGAAGATAAAATCAGCATTATGGAAGCTGCCGATAAAGCGAGCGTGCCTGTGAAAGCATTCATGCTGCAGCAGACTAGAGAAACTGATCTGGCGTTATTTGTGCAAATCTCGGGCAGCGAAGAAATTGAGAGTCGAGATAAAGTGCCGCTCAAGATACTGGTTCCAGCTTATATCACCAGTGAGCTGAAGACCGCATTCCAGATTGGTTTTGTGATATTCATTCCGTTTCTAATCATTGACTTGGTTGTTTCCAGTGTATTGATGGCCATGGGTATGATGATGTTATCTCCTATGATTATTTCTCTGCCATTTAAATTAATGCTTTTTGTGCTGGTTGACGGCTGGCATTTAATCATCGGTTCATTGACTCAAAGCTTCTATACCTGAAAGGAATTCAATCATGACTCCAGAAAGCGCAATGACTATTGGTCGACAAGCCCTTGAAATCACATTCATGGTTTCTGCGCCTTTACTGCTTTCAGCCTTGGCGACTGGTTTGTTGGTCAGTATTTTTCAGGCGGCGACACAAATTAATGAAATGACGTTGTCCTTTATACCTAAATTATTAGTCATGTTTTTGGTCATGGTGCTGGCTGGGCCCTGGATGATTAATCTCATGACCGATTATATGCAGCGACTCTTTTCCAGTATTCCGTGGTTGGCAATTGGTTAGTGTCCTAGAACGGCTGTTTGTCCCGAGCGCACTATTTCATTGATGTGACCAGCTATAAGAAACCGCTGATCAACTGAGTAAACAAGCATAATGATCAGTATAACCACCGCCGAGTTAAATACATTACTGGCTACATTCATTTGGCCACTCAGCAGGATTCTTGCGTTGGTGGCAACAGCGCCCATTCTTGGAAACCCAAGTATTCCGGTTAGAGCCAAACTGGGATTGGCAGTTATGATCACAATCCTGGTGGCCCCCACGGTAGAAAAAACATTACCACAAATCGATCCTTCGACCGGTATCGGGCTAGTGATTCTATTGCAACAGCTAATCATCGGTATCGCCATGGGATTGGTTATGCGTATCGTTTTTGTGGCGGTGGAAATGGCGGGGGAATTGATTGGTTTGCAAATGGGTCTAGGTTTTGCAATTTTCTTTGATCCACAAAATTCTGGTCAGATCGATATCATCGGACGTTTCTTGGGTGTGATTGCTAGCCTGGCATTTCTCGCTATGGACGGTCACCTGATTATGATTGCTTTGATATCTCAAAGTTTTACTACCCTGCCCGTTGGTCCTGACGGGATTACTAATGTGACATTTACTACGCTAGCTAATTGGGGTGGAGAGATCTTCAAATCTGGCTTGCAATTGTCGCTGCCCGTTTTAACGGCTTTACTGATTACCAATCTTGCTTTAGGCATTTTGACGCGAGCTGCGCCGCAATTGAATATTTTTGCAGTTGGTTTTCCGCTTACGTTATCCATCGGTCTCTTCGTTATGGCACTCAGTATGCCTTTTTATGTGCCTATCCTGGAGCGCATGGTATATGACGGTCTGAATTTAATGATGGGAATTCTTAATATCAGCAAAATCAATATGCCATAACGGTTTTTTTAATATGGAGTGCAAATTGATTCAGATAAGTTCCATAGGCTTTAATTTGGTAAAAGAGTCATGTCCATGTTTTATAGAAGTAACTTGGTTATTCTTGCATAAACAGGCGATATTCCCCTTCTTTTCCGATATAAGCTTTTTACGTAAAGCTGTTAAAGTTATTTTCATTGATATCTGAAACTATTTATTAAAATTAGCAACTCGAATAATCGCTAGTTTGGTTAAAAATTATGACATTCAAGTCACGTTTATTTAGTTCATTACGCAAAAATTCTTCGTCGCCAGAGTCTTCTCATGATGAAGCAATTGGCTTTCTGGATGATGAGTTACCGGCAGATGATATGCCTGATTCCGATCAGCAGTCTTTATTGGAGAACGGGATCAAACAACAACTTGAAACAGCCTATCATGAACGACTTATCGCTGAAGATCAGGCGATTAAAGAAGCTCATAAGCGGATTGAGGCAGAGAATATAGCGAGAGTTACTGCAGAGGCAAGGGCACGCGCTGAAGCCAATGCCAGAATGGCGGCAGAAACTAGAATTCAAACGGAAGCTCTGGCAACCGAACAAGCCCGAAACAAAGCGAGAGCCGAGGCACTTGCTATCAAAGAAGCGGATGCCCGTCGCGAGCTTGAAGTTAAGGCCAGGCATCTTGCTGAAGAGAAGTTTAAGTCTGAGAAAGCTTTGAGTGCTTTACTGGAAGCCAAGATTAAAGCAGAAGCTTCTATCGTTGAAAAAATGCAGAAGCGTGTTGAGCAAGAAGCGGCGGCTTTAGATCTGGCTCATGCGGCTGCGCTGAAAGAAAATGAAGTGGCTGAAGCCGCCTTTCATAGAGCAAAAGTAGCCGAAGAGGCTCGCATGATTGCAATGGCTGCTATCGAGGCAGAAACCAGTGCAACAATGTTGGCTAATGCCAAGATTCACGAAGAGCAAAGAGCGATTGCTCTGGCCAAGGCGCGTGAGGAAGCCGAAAAACAGGCTATCGAAGAAGTGCAAGCCCGTACGCGAATTGAAGCGCAAACGCTGGCAGAGGCAACCCGACGATTGGAGATTGAGAGGCAAGCCAGGGAAGCGCAAGAAGATAGAATGCAAGCTGAGATTGCGGCTGTTCAAGCGGCAGAGGAAAAAATTAAGACCGAGGCTTTGGCAGCTGAGCAGGCCAGAAAAAGAACGGAATCAGATGCCTGTGCGGCTACTGCAGCGCGAAATAAAGCGGATGCAGAGAAAGTTGCGGCAGAGTTGGCGGAATCCATTCTTGAAAAAGAAAATGCAGCGGCTGAGGCTATCAAAGCTCGACTGATTGCAGAATCTGAGTTACTCAACGAAGTCAATAAACGGATGCAATTGGAAACAGAAGCCTTGGCTGCAGCAGAGGCCGCTGTGCAGGCTGAGAGAGCAGCGGCTGCCGTCGCCGAGGAAAGGAAAAAAGCGGAAAACAACGCGATCCAGGAATATCAAAACCGTCTCAAGGAAGATGCGGTGGCCATTGAGGAAGCCGAAGCACGAGCAGAGGCTGAGGTCGCCGCCAAGCATGCTGCGACTAATCGAGCAGAAGCAGACATGCGATTGAAAGCTACAGCAGAGGCCAAAGCACAGATGGATGCATTGGCAGTACAAGAAGCGAACACGAAAGCGGATTTGGAGCAACGTCTATTGGAAGACGCTGAAATTCGTGCCAAGGCCATGATCGATGCAAAACAAGCGGCAGCAGAGCGTCTGGAGATTGAGCAGAAAATCACAGGACTGGCGATTACCAGAGCGCAAGCGAAAATTATCGCCACCAACAAAGCCAAAGCGCAACTGGAAGCAGAAAAGGCAGCCACTAGAATTGCGCTAGAGAAAGCTAGAGCGGAATCAGATGCTCTGGTTGCTATGCAAGAACGTATTGCTTTGGAATCCAAGGCGCTGGAAGATGCAACGGAAAGAGAAGCCGTTGAAGTCATGGCTAAGGAAGCCCTGGTTGCGCGCTCTCAAGCTGACAAAGAAGCAACCGCTGCAGCCGCTGCAAGGATACGAGCAGAAATTGCCGCCGCAGAGCATTCTCGAAATCGAATGGTTTTAAGTGCGAATATTCAGCAAGTTGATGAAGAATATGTAAAAGAAGAAATCATCATATCCGAAGATTATTCTCCTAGGTTTTATAAAAAAAATAGAATGTAATCAAATACAGTTGATATGTACTAGCTCAGAGCATTGCGATGCTTCTGGCTGTCGGCTTGATTTAAATATTATGCTGTTACCGGTTTAAGCTGCATCCCGATTTATTCAATCATGGGCATAAACCAATGCTAAACAAAATCCGTCGCCACATTTACGCCCACCAGCAGCACTGCCTCGCCCTGAGTATAGGTGTGAAACTTCCCGTGAACCCCGCCATCGTCCCATCCGCTGCCGAGTCCAACAATGCGATCGCCCTCATTGCCATTGACTCTCAGGACATTGCTGGTACTCGACAAATTGACCACATCCAGCGCGGTCAAAGTCAGCGTATTGTCGCCCGTGCCATACAGATAGATGGTTTCAATGTCGCTGATCCTGCCATTTACCCCGGTTAGATCCAGATTTAGGCCATTGCCGCCCAATCCCAGCGTATCTCTGCCATCGCCGCCATCCACTAACTGGAAATTGAGATCGGACACCCGGATATAATCATCGCCCGCTTCACCATGCAACTCATCCGAACCACCCCGACCGATCATCCGGTCGTTGCCATCACCGCCTTCAAAGCTTTCTGCGGCGGAAGTGCCGGTTAAAATGTCATTTCCAGGCGTACCTGGGAAATCCACTTCATCAGCAAAGTCACTTTTGCCAAATATTACGTAGCTGGAACTGCTATCGTAACGAGGAGAGGAAAGCTCAACAAAAAATAAATCATCAAAACCATCATTATTGATATCACCAACACCATTCAATGAACTAGAATATTCACCTGCTACTCCATTCATGCCATCCAGACGAAAGCCGTTGTCCCCATTTAAATCCAAAAGATTTATCACAGCATCGAACCCCGTTGCTTTCCCATACACCACGTAGTGGAGACCGTCTCCATCAATAATCACATCATCAAATCCGTCGCCGTTGAAATCCCCTGCACTTTTTACTAGTCTTCCTGAATGATCACCGCTCAACTCTCCATCCACACGAAAACCACTATTGCCATCGAGACTGGACAAATCCATCGTCGCACTGAAACCGGATGCCTTACCAAACACCACATAGCTGGAATTAGCTTCTTGATCTCCGATAATTACATCACTAAAACCATCGCCATTCATATCTCCTGCGCTACTCACAGAGTCAAAGTTAAAGTGCTGATTTTGATGTTCCAAACGAAAACCATTGCTGCCGTCGAGACTGGACAAATCCATCGTCGCACTGAAACCGGACGCCTTACCAAACACCA